>JBIKKT010000003.1:0-120767 GCA_044360195.1 Bdellovibrionota bacterium
AGGGGCTCGTTTTTGTCATATTTATATCATCGAGGGAGTTGGAGGCGGCCTTTTTTCGGCCGTTTTTTCGGCTGTTTTTCATCCGCTGATGCTGTAGCCTGGGTACAGAGGAGAGACACTATATGATAGAGATAAAAAATTTCGTTGAATGCCCGGAGCACTTACCTCTGCTCGCTCACAAAGTTCACCACCAGTGGTTTACCCATCGCGCCGGCGCCACGGAGGACGGAATGCTCGCTCGCATGCGGATGGGAAAGCCTGACGCCATCCCCCTTGGCCTTGTCGGTATGATTGATGGAAAGCCTGCGGGAACGGTCAGCCTCCTTGAGTCCGACCTCGAAGAACGCAAAGATCTCCGCCCATGGCTTGCCGGCCTCCTGGTGTTTGAAGAGTTTCGTGGGAAGGGGCTCGCTGCCGCGCTTGTAAGAACCCTCACTCAGAAGGCTCTAGAGATGGGAGAGCGGGAGGTGTACCTCTACACCCGCATTCCGCAACTCTATGAAAAACTTGGCTGGGAGATATTCGCTAAAACATCGAGCGAAGACCCGAGCGAGGTCGTTATGCGATGGATAGCTCCGACTGAGATGTAGTCTTAGGTCTTCCCTACGAAGGCTCTCGCTCAAATCGGTTCGCCTTTCCCGGAACTGCAAGGCAATGTAGCTCTTCGGCTTTTTATGCTGTAGCCCGTCTACAGAGTAAAAAAAAGTCAGTCAGCCCCGCTTCGGCCATGAAACCCCTGTTGCCTGTCAGTAAGTCGACCTTTTGTCGACCTACTGTGTATGTTTAATTGACGTTTTGACGCGTATGTCGAATAATAGTCGACATACTGACATATGAAAGACTTGCGACAAATCGTTAACAGAGAAGAAATCGACTATGTGACACTTAAGTCACTGTTGCAAGAACTTGCTCGCCCCAGAGACAAAATAACATCGCTCTTGCGCTCGGGGTACTTAGTTAGGGTGAAGAAGGGCTTGTATGTTTTTGGCCCCGACGTCTGCCGTGGTCCAATCTGCAAAGAGCATCTCGCCAATTTGATTTATGGTCCATCGTATATCTCGTTTGAGTATGCTCTTTCCTATCATGGATTAACGCCTGAACGAGTCGAGCAGATTGGGAGTGTCACCAGCAAGCGTGGAAAAAAGTTTACCACGCCCCTCGGTGTTTATTCTTACACGCATCTGAAGCCTCAAGCCTATTCAGTTGGTGTTTCGCAAATCACCATCGACACGCAACATAACGTGCTTTTCGCTAGCGCAGAGAAAGCACTGGCAGATGTCTTAGCTCTTTCGCCCAATGCGCCAACGCTGCAATCGATTGATGAACTGGAGCAGTTTCTTTTCGAAGATCTGCGTATTGAGCGATCTGCATTCTATTCGCTTGATTCGTCACTGCTCGCTAAAATTGCCCTATCATATAGAAACTCAAATGTTACGTTTTTGGCGCGGCTCCTTGGGGGGCAGATTTTATGAGTGACGTTCTTAAGCAGATGCTCGAACGGTACCAATGTCGTACGGTTGCCGACTATCAAAATGCACTCAAGGAAATCATTCAAGAGATAGCGCTGCTTGGACTATGGCGGGCAAAGTTTTTTGAACATGCCGCGTTTTGTGGTGGCAGCGCTTTGCGCATCCTCTACGGCTTAGACCGATTCTCAGAGGATCTTGATTTTTCGCTGATAAAGCCCCAGACAAATTTTTCGCTCAATTCATATAATAAAGCCGTACAAGAAGAGCTGTTGGCGTTTGGACTTCAGAGTGAGGTTTACACGATCGACAAAAGTAGTGAGAGTCAGATTCAATCGGCTTTTATAAAAGCTGGTACTAAGCTGCAGATGATTTCCATCGGCACCCCTGTTGAGCTTTATAAATCAATCCCCAGCAATCAAACCTTAAAGATTAAATTTGAGATTGATATCGACCCGCCATCTGGGTTTAGAACCGAGGCAAAGACACTGCTACAACCAATTCCTTTCGCCGTGCAAACATACTGCAAGCCCGATCTTTTCGCCGGTAAGCTTCATGCGATTTTATGCCGAAGCTGGAAGGAGCGGGTTAAGGGGCGGGATTGGTATGACCTAGTTTGGTATATCAGTAAAGGGATATCAGTCAATCTAGAGCACCTTCGTCAACGTTTGGTACAAAGCGGAAAATGGCAGGCATCAGAGCCCTTTACATTACAGGATCTCTTGCAGCTTCTTGCTACGCGAATTGAAGAGGTAGACTTTGCATTTGCTCAAAATGACGTGGTTCCTTTTCTAAAAGATCCAGCAGGTGTAGCGTTATGGGGCAGGGATTTCTTTCTGGAGATAATCTCGAGCCTTGCTACAGGCGATGGTGTTTCTACAGGTAGTAGGCAAAGTGGAGATGAATAGCGGCTTCAAAGCATTAGCTTTTGATGTGAGGTGTGGAAAGTGGTTGGGGTTTTCTGATCCACGAATGACCTTTACCTGCTCATCAGCCTTTGAGTTACCCGGTGTGCTTGACCGAATTGAGCAGATTACTCGCGAGCAAGATCTGTGGAGCGTGGGGTGGGTATCCTACGAAGCAGCTTCAGGAGTGGATGGTGCCCTAGAGACTAAGCCGCCCAGAGAGTTGCCCTTAGCCTGGTTCGCTCTGTATCCCGCTCCCACGCTGCTCGACTGTCTTCCAGTATCTGAGGACCAGGGAGTGCGTGCCGACTGGACCCCCTCGATTTCGCAATCCGAATACGATTCAGCACTGTCTCACGTACGGTCCTGTATTCTTCGGGGAGATACGTACCAGGTAAATTTCTCGATGCGGTTGCGTTCTTCTGATGCTGTTGAGCCGCTGCAGCTTTTTTCGTCTATGGTAAGTAACCAGCGTGGTCCCTACAGTATTTTTTTGGATTCGCCGCGCTTTGTAATTTGTAGCGCATCGCCGGAGCTCTTTTTTGAGCGGGATGAAGGCGTAGTGGTCAGTCGTCCTATGAAAGGGACGTGCTCTCGGGGGCATGATGAGGCCTCAGATGCGCGTGCTGCGATGCGGCTGCGCTCTTCCGAGAAGGAGCGTGCTGAGAATAGCATGATCGTAGATATGGTGCGTAACGATCTTAGTCGTGTGGCGCAACAGGGCAGCGTCGTTATGACCGACCTCTGTAAGGTTGAAACCTATCCGAACGTTTTGCAGATGACCAGTGAGGTGCAAGCGCGCACTCGCGTTCGCATAAGTCAGATCTTTCAAGCGCTCTTCCCAGCAGCATCAATAACCGGCGCTCCCAAGAGGAGTACCATGAAGATAATTAAGGAGCTTGAGTGCTCTCCGCGTGGCATCTACACCGGCGCTGTGGGAGTTATAGCTCCGTCAGGGCGCACCTGGTTTAATGTTGCTATTCGAACGGCCGTAATTGATCGCGCTAAAAAAACAATTGAATACGGCACGGGTAGCGGCGTTGTATGGGATTCAGTTAGCAGTACCGAATACCGAGAGTGCCTCGCAAAAGCGAGCGTAATCCTCAATCGTCCCGATAGGAGTAGCCTCTTTGAGACGATGCTGTGGGAACCATCGCTTGGGAGGATCTTTCTCCTTGATCGACACATCGCGAGAATAAGCCGAAGTGCAGCGTTCTTAGGGTTTCCGTTTGATGAGCAGATAGCACGCGAGAAGCTTGCAACGCTTCAGGGTAGTCTGGGTGGCATGCCGCAGCGGATTCGACTGCTTCTTAATCGTCACGGTGAGATCTCTTTTGAGGTTAGTGATGTTAAGCAGATAGACGAGCCATACACAGTCTCGATGGCAAAGAGTGCAATCAGTTCGACTACAGTGGCGCTATACCATAAGACAACAGATCGTTCTGTGTACGATACTTGCGAGCCTGAGGTATCTGGATGTAGCGATGTAATTCTGTGGAACGAGAGGGGTGAGATCACTGAGACTCGTATTGCGAACGTCGTTGTTGAGTTAGACGGAGTCCTTTACACCCCACCTGTTTCATCGGGGCTCTTGCCCGGTTGTTATCGCGAGGAGCTACTAGCTGCCGGTCAGCTGGTTGAGCGGGTTCTGTATCGAGAAGATCTACAGCGAGCCACGCGAGTATTCCTCTGCAATGCCCTCCGTCGTCAGTGGGAGGTGCAACTTATTGCACAAAGCGGGCTAGAGGTTCCAGCAAAAGCTGCGACGTGCCCCAGGGCCGCTTGTTAGTTTAGTCCGAAACCGGTCTGCACGTTAGTGCGGTTTTGGGGTAGAGCCGGATAACCCCAGCCGCACCTCAAACTGCGGGTGAAAGAAAATTTTTAGAGTGTCATCACCTGAGCAGCTTGTTTGCTGCGGGGATGTGGGGAGTATTGGCGCTCTGATTCCATCACCGAAGCGTTGCTGACCAACAAATACACGGGCTTCATCCCAGAGATTAAGATCGATGAATTCCTGTAGCGTCTTTGCACCACCTTCGATGATGACTGAGGTAGCATTTCGCGCGTAGAGCTCAGAGAGCACCGCGTGCGCGGTAGAGAGGGCAGGGTCGTAACGCTTCCATTCGCAGCTACCTCTCTTGTCGTCTTTTATGCTGTTCAGTACGAGAGTATCAGCTTCGTTGTTGAAGATCTTGAGTGAAGTCGGAAGAGAGAGTGTGTTATCTACTGTCACGCGCAGAGGGTTGTTGCCAGCTACATGGCGGACGGTAAGTTCGGGATCATCGAGCCGGGCTGTGTTGTAACCGACACAAATCGCCATCTCTTCAGCGCGCCACTGATGGGTCAGGGTGCGTGAGGCTTCGCAGCTAATCCAGGTACGTGCGCGGTCGCTTGGAGCTATGAAGCCATCTGCCGTCTCTGCCCATTTGAGGATAACGTACGGCCGCTTGTTACGGTGGGCAGTGATGAAGCGCTTGTTGAGCATGATACATTCGCTTGCGAGTACATCCTCGATAACTGTAATCCCAGCGTCTCGTAGTTTCTGAATGCCCCTTCCAGAGACTTCGGGGAACGGATCCCTGCAACCGACAATCACAGTTGGTATCTGTGAGCGAAGTATGAGGTCAGCGCATGGGGGAGTCTTTCCAAAGTGTGAACACGGCTCAAGTGAAACGTAGAGCGTCGCTTGTTTGAGCAGGTCCTTGTCAGCGACTGCTTGGATCGCATGAACTTCCGCGTGTGGTCCGCCGTATCGCTCGTGATACCCTTCACCAACAATTTTGTTGTCGTGAACTACTACAGACCCCACCATAGGGTTTGGCATAACGGCACGACCGCCGATAGCGGCGAGCTCAAGGGCGCGCTGCATAAAGCGTGTATGGTAAGGATTAGTCATCTATCCTCTTCGATTACCTGATGGGGATCGAAATTGGAGGCACATCATCTGAATCCGTCGATATCACAACCTCTTTGGGTAAGCACATAGCGGTATCTGAGAGGTCAATGGTAAGTTGGATTGAGCCGTCAGAGAGTGCAGAGTTTGAATCTGTAATTAGCTCCTGACCACCGCACTCGCTTCGCACCTGTCCTGATATAAGCAGGTCGTCATTCCCCTGTGAGGATGTATCTAAAGAGATTTCACACGAGTCTCCTTCGACTTGTTTGACGATGATCAGTGAGTTGTTATCTGCTTTCAGGCTAGAACACAGCGACGTCGTATCGATGCGCGCCTCGACCACAGTGCTGAAGCGAATATTACCACTTGATTCCTGAAGAAGAGCAGTTGAAAGCACGCTTGAGCCGGAGTAGGACCTCACAAGGGGAGAAGTCTTTTTGCCTGCCACTTCGACTACGAGAGTTTGCTCCGTAGCTGGTAGAGACATCTCAAACGAGCCACGCTCGTCAGTTTCAGAGGCGAGAAGCTCATCATCGGTTTGCGCCGAGTACACTGTCATTGGAGCGTCCGTGAGCGGCGAACCTGAAGCGGTCTGACCGGTTCCTAGTAATTTAAGCTCGCCTGTTGAGGATGTGCCTGTTGTTCCTCCACCGCATCCGCTTACAACAAGTGAAATGGCGCTCATGACCAGTAAAATTCGGCGTATCATCTCTCTCTTCTCCCTCGCCACTTCATCTAGTTGCCTTCTTCCGTCAACTTCTTCTTCCTGCCTCGCTTCCTCGGCTTAACCTGCTTGGGTGGTTCGATGACACGGCCTAGTGAGAACACTGACACTGAGACCTTCGCGCGCTCGTTCGATTGCGAGATCTGTTGGTTAATATCCCGGTCGCGTTGCGCGAGATATTCCCGTACTTCCTTCTGGAAGCTCGCTCCGCGCGCGAGTACCCACTTTCGAATCTCCTCTAGCAAACCGGGATCAATGTTATCATAACTTGTTCGCAGGTGTAGATCTGGAGATTGTTGGCGCACCGAGAGGTTCTCCTCTACGGTTTGAAGGAGTGCGGCGATGTCTTCACTCAATACGGTTAGACCGTGCTCGATGTCGCCTGTTGGTGTGTACTCAACGGCGAGTAACTTTACAAGCTCGCCCTCGTACGCAATTGCCCCTATGCGCTCTAGCTCAAAAAGGATGGGGTAGTGGTTCATCTCTTTGCTCACTCGGGCTACGAGCTCGGCAAATTCGCTTTGTAATCCTTGGAAGGTGAGGGCGCGGGGTTGAAACGTAGTGGGGTCTCGAAATTTCGCGCTTTGTGACCACAGTCCGATGATTCGGTTTAAGGCGTCGTGGTTTTTCTTGGAGGGGCGTGCCCCTTTTAGCAGCTTGGTTACTTCAACCCTGTGTAGGCCGGTCACTACACTGATCTTGCTAACGCTGCTTTCGCCAGAGGCCTCTTCGACTAGTGCCTTTGCTTCTTGCACAAGCGTCTCCCGGAGCAACTCCGAAATCTGATGGAACCGTACACCGCGTTTAAGGCAAAACGTAACTAGTGGCCGCAAGACGGCCTGAAGAATAGAAGATGGTTGCAGCTTAACCGGCATAACCTATTGATTATTATGGTGTAAGGGATCCGCTTTCATCTCCTAATTGTAAATGAAAATAATAGGTGTGTCAAATTTACAATAATTATTTGACTCTCTCGTTTGCTTTGATGTAATACTGTCAAAAACGCGCAGTAAATAATACTGCGGATTGTAATCAAATGTCCGGCATTTCTCCTGGCTAATGTGCCAAGGGGTAGTGGGTGTCGGGCTTTAAAATGGAGAGAATATGTTCCGTAATCTTTTGGCTGTGACCCTTTTAAGTGTACTAACCGTTGGGTGTGGTGGGAGTGATGACAACTCGGCCTCTGTGCGTGTATTCCACGCTTCGCCTGATGCACCAAACGTAGACGTAGCTATTGATGGAGGACGAGTTCTTGAGAACGTGCCGTATACGGCTGCTTCGGAGTTTCTGCCAATTGATGCAGGCACTCGTCGTGTAACGGTAAGTGCAGCGGGGACAAGTACGGCTGTGATCGATGCCGATGTGCCATTTGCAGAAGGGGAGGATTACCTCATCGTTGCCGCGGGTAAGCTAAAAAACATAGCGCCACTAGTTTTTAAGGCCGACCGTTCAAGCCCACCAGCAAAGTCAGCGAAGCTGCGCGTGTTGCACTCTGCGGCCAGCGCACCGGAGGTTGATGTATACGTTGTTGCGGCAGGGAAGGACTTCACAACGAGCACGCCGGTTTTGGCTAACGTGCCTTTTAAGGCGATCTCTGATTATCTGACGGTGCCAGCAGGCAAGTATGATGTGTCGGTGACCGTAGCAGGAACTCAGACTGTTGCAATTCAAGCGCTTGGGTTTGAGGTAGCGGAAGGTACTGTTGCAACTGTGGCAGCGCTTGATGCTCCAGGTTCAGGTGCGCCGTTTTCGCTTAAGGTGTTGTCGGAGCGCTAAAAAGTTCCGCTTAGAGCATCGGCAGTGCTACGTGCTGCCGATGCTTGTCTCTGTGGTTGTGCAGCGAGGTCTTGTGACGAGTGCTCTGACTCGCTACCCTCAGCTGCATGACCACTCCACTTGCAAACGAGATCGTATGGAATCCTCCGCAGGAGCTGATAGACGGCTGCGCTCTGACTGCTCTTATGAAAGCTCTTGCTCTCGCTGCACAACGTGAGTTCGCCTCCTACGAAGATCTCTACGGCTGGTCGGTAGCGCATCCACTGCTTTTCTGGGAGAACGCTGCTGATTTTCTCTCACTGCGTGGCGCAGGCAGCCTTAATCCTGCGTACGAAAATTTTCCTGATGCGCCAACCCCACTTGCTCGTAAGTGGTTTCCAAATTTCCATCTGAATTTTGCAGAGAACCTGCTAGCTACCGGTGATGATGAGCAGCCCGCAATTGTCTCCTACAGTGAGGATCGCCTCAGTAGGCGGTACTCACGCGGTGAGCTGCGACGGTCTGTAGCAGCACTTGTTCATTTTTTGAAAAGTCGCGGCGTGGGTCAGGGCGATAGGGTTTTTGCTCACATGCCTAATATTCCCGAGGCAATAGTGTGCATGCTCGCAGCGGCAGCTCTCGGTGCGACGTGGTCTAGTTGTGGGACGGATTATCAATTCGATGGTCTGCGCTCACGGCTTGAGCGGGTAAAGCCCACGGTGCTGATCTCAGCGAGATCGTTTCTGTGGCGCGGTAACACCACCTCGTTAGATTCCATTCGCGAGGAGTGTCAGAGAGCGTGTGAGACGATAAAAACGGTCATAACTGTCGACTACCTCGGCGGGGCTTCTGTCGTTCCGGGTGTTCACAGCTATGAGGAGATAGTAGCTGCGAGCGATGTGCCGGCGCTAAGCTTCGAGCGTTTTCCGTTTAATCATCCGCTCTACGTTATGTTCTCTTCCGGCACCACTGGAAAACCTAAGGGGATAGTGCACAGCGCTGGAGGTACACTGCTTGAGCACAAGAAAGAGCAAGTTCTGCACGCAGATCTTCGCGCAGGGGATCTCCTCTTTTACCACACTTCTACCAGCTGGATGATGTGGAACTGGATGGTAAGTGGGCTTGCAGTCGGAGCCACTCTGCAACTCTTTGATGGCGACCCGATGCTTGAGAATGGAATGATTCTGTGGCGCATGGCAGATCAGGAGTGCGTCACACATTTTGGTACGAGTGCTGCGTACCTAGGGGCGATTGAAAAGATGGGGCTCTCGCCGCAAAGTTCTTTGGAGCTAAAAAGCCTGCGTGTGGTGCTGTCTACCGGCTCAACATTGCATCCGCCGCAATTTGATTTTGTAATGAAGCACATCAAGCCGCTCTGGTTACAGAGTATCTCAGGTGGTACCGATATCATTGGATGCTTCGGTATCGGCTCTCCCCTAAAGCCCGTGCATCGAGGTACGGTGCAGTGTCGTAGTTTGGGATACGACATCAAGGTGTATGATCTCGATGGTAAAGAGGTAGTCGAGCAGGAGGGAGAGCTGGTGTGCGTAGCTCCAGCGCCTTCGATGCCAGTGTCTTTTCTCGATGATCCAAGCGGTGAGTCGTACCGAGCTGCCTACTTTGATGAGTTCCCAGGGGTGTGGCGACACGGAGATTTTGTAAAGCTCACTGCGAGTGGAGAGCTTGTTTTCTTGGGGCGTTCCGATGCCACTCTTAAGCCAGCAGGGGTGCGAGTTGCGACCGCTGATATCTACAACGTCTTGCATCAGATCCCTGATATCGCTCACGCAGTAGCCGTTGGATACACCCCAAACGGTGCAGTGGTAGAGAAGATAGTTTTATTCGTTGTTCTCCATTCCGGTGTTGCTTTAACAGAGGGGTTGCACGAGATAATTCGCACAACGCTTCGTCATGCTAACGCTTTTTATGTGCCGGCGCTTATCCTACAAGCTCCGGACGTTCCACGAACTAGTAATAATAAATTGTCGGAGCTTTCATTGAAGCGGGTCTTGGCTGGCAAGGAGGTCGGCAATCTCTCTGCTCTCAGCAATCCTGATAGTATAAAGTATTTCTTACACGAGGGTCTTGCTGCTGTTAAGATGGCTCTTGGGTAATCGTTATGCCTCAAGCAGGCTGTCGGGGACTGCTTCAACTTTTTCTTCCGGCGCAGCCGCGGTTGGTTTGTGGAAGAAGTGAGGCGCTGAGTCTGGGTTAATACTTGCACTGCTTTTGCTTACCCAGTCGTACTTGTTGAGGTTTGGTATAACCTGGTTTAGCTTCGTGAGTAGACGACCACGTGCATCTGTTGAGAAAGGGAATTTCTTGCCGACCCATGCTGGGCAGTTGTCTAAGACTTCTCCGGTCTCTGAGTAGTGATCTATGAGCGCCTCCGCCATTCTGAACCTTATTCCAAAGAGTTCATCAGGTGTAGATTTCGCATCGTGTTCAGCGGCAGCAACGAATTGAAACCCCATGTGGCGACTAAAGCCCATGCGTTCCATGATAATAGCTGCGACCTGTATGTTGTTGCAGGCCCACGACTTCTCTTCGAACGGCATATCGAAGGGCAGGTCATTAGCTTTCAAGTGTCGGCGGTATTCCTTAAAGCCGCGCCTGTTATCTCGCAAGAACGGAGCGAACGCTAGATAGCGGAGGCCACGACAGAGCAGGCCAAAGCCGAGACCCACTTCTGGAATTGATGAGCCGACACACGCTCCAAGCGCAAGCGCCTCGGCGAGAGGTGTCTCAACGTACTCCCACTCTTCAGAGTCCGTTTTCTTGCTCAAGTTGCGAAACAGATATGCAAACGTAAGGATGCCGGCGTGGTCTATAGCGCTGTAGGCATTAAAGAGTTCTTTCGTTGAAATCGACTCTTTTCCTTCTAGAACTTCAGGGCGGTAGTATTTGGTGATAAAGTAGTAGGCCGCCTTAATTGTGTTGTTGTTCATGAGGCGTAAGATATGGTTTTGCGCGGAGAGCGGAAGTGCCGTTCCGCCCTGTTCGTAATTTTGCAGCAGAAATCGGATCGACTCAGTGAAGTTGCCGGGGACCTTCCCGAAGGGCTCCATTATCTCTACCGCTGCGCGCCAACCGAGCCGGCCCTTGGATTCAAGGGTCGCGATAAAGTCATCTGTGTGTGAAGGCCGACGTTCGTCTGTCACGTTTTGTCCCCAAAAAGACTTCCTGTAGAGAGAGCTTCGGCTGTTTTGCTATAGTTTCTTTAGGAAATACGCCTAAAAGACCTCGGTAGGTCTGAGGACACATATCGATAGATCTCCGTAGCTTGGATAGCCAGAAAATCTCAAATAAACCTAGCTGTAGTCAGGTAGTTACCTGCTAGGCTGCTGCAAGCCCCGCGCGCTTAAGAAGCGCTGATGGGTCAGGGTCACGGGCCATAAAGTTACGAAAGAGCGTTTCAGGGGGTAGGGTGTCGCCACGACTTAACACATCTAACCTAAAGGCACGACCGGTCTCCTGATTCATAATCCCCTCGCGTTGAAAGCGAGAAAACGCATCGGCATCGAGAACCTCTGCCCACTGGTATGAGTAGTAGCCCGCCGCATATCCAACTGGGGAGCTAAAAATGTGGGTGAAGCTAGCGATCATCGCGTATTCTTCAGGCAGTGGTACGGGTGCTACCTCTGCAAAGAGGGCGCGGCAGTAGCGTAGTATGTCCCCGTCGCGCTCCCTCTGATAGAGGCGGTGGAGGGCCAGGTCGACTGATGAAAATCCGAGTTGTCGCATCAGAAAATTGGCGCTTCTGAAGTTGCGAGCTTTGAGCATCTTCGAGAGTAATTCCTCGGGCAGCTTCTCTCCTGTTTCGTAGTGTGAAGCAAAGAGGTCAAGCGCCTCGCGCTCCCAACACCAGTTCTCTAGAATCTGTGAGGGGAGCTCGATGAAATCCCAAGCGACGCCTTCCATCGATTGGCTCCGGAGCTCTGTGTCAGAGCAGAGGTGGTGCATGAGGTGCCCAAATTCGTGGAAGAGGGTGGTGACCTCATCGTGCGTGAGAAGAGATGGCTTGTCGCCTTGGGGGGGCGTGAAGTTTCCAGCGATAAGCCCGACATGCGGTAGTGTATCTTTGCCATCGTTCACGTGGGTGATGAAGTTGTTCATCCAGGCGCCACCGCGTTTATTCTCGCGCGGAAACACATCTACGTAGAAGTGCCCAAGGAGTGTGCCTCGCGCGGAATCAACAGCCGAGAAGCCTTGTACGCTTGAGTCCCACCCTCTGAGAGAGGGGTTCTCTCGTACGGTGATCCCAAAGGTTTTCTCGACAATCAGAAATAGTCCCTTCATGACCTGTTGGAGAGGGAAGTAGGGACGAAGCTGCTCCTCGTCGAATTGATAGTGAGCAAGTCGCATCTTCTCTGCATAGTAGGCGATATCCCACGGCTGAAGCTGTTGAGGATCTAGCTTGAGTTCGTTTTTGACAAACTCGAGAAGCTCGAGTTGCTCACCGTTGAAGCGGTCGCGAATTCTTCCTTGAAGGTTCTCAACGAATGAGAGCGCGTGCTCTCCCGTCTTGGCCATGCGATCCGCTAGCACTAAGTCGGAGAAGTCTTTGAAGCCCAGGAGTAATGCTTTTTCTCTGCGCAGCTCAATGATGCGGTAGAGAAGTTGCACGTTGTCGTGTTGACCCGCGGAGCAGCGCGTGTTGAAGGCTCGGTAGAAGGTCTCTCGTATGGTGCGCGAGTCGCAGTAGGTCATGATCGCCATGTAGCTCGGTGCTTGTAGCGTAAAGCGCCAGCCTGGAAGTCCCTTGGTTTCTGCTGAGGACCTGCCGAGGCTAATAGCACTCTCCGGTAGTCCTGCAAGATCGGCTTCTGATTCGGTAAGAAACTCGAATGCGTTTGTAGCGTCGAGTGTGTTTTGACCAAACTTGTTGGTCAGTTCCGCGAGCTCGGTATTTATCTGCGAAAGCTTCTCTTTTTCTTCTAGAGGTAAGTCAGCTCCGCTCCTTTTGAAATCATCGAGCGTCTTTGAGAGAAAACGAGCTTTTGGGCCAGTGAGTGTCTGCGCCTCGGCGGTCTCAGAGTATTCCTTAAGGGCGCGCCAAAGATCTGGATCGAGTACGAGTTTTGATCGGAACTCAGAGACCTTTGGTAATGCCGCGTTGTAAGCCGCGCGTAGGTCAGGAGTAGTAGCTACCGACTCTAGGTGTCCGACTATTCCCATAGCGTAGTCGAGCGATAGACCAAGAGAGTCAAGCGCCCGCATGGTGTTGTCAAAAGTACGTAGCCCTATAACCGCTTTAATTGAGTTTAGTTCAGCGGTTGTTCTCTCAAGAAGCTCAGAGACCGCTGGTTCGATATCCTCAGCGCGCACTGCGTCGAAGGGGATTATTTCGCATCTAGTGAGGAGGGGGTTGGAGGTCATGGTTTTCTCGAAAACGTGGTTAAAGCCCCATGATACTGTCATATCTGGGTGGTAACAATGGTAGAAGAGCTGCCCTCTAATTGAGTTTTTGCTTGGTTGCTCAGGAAGCGGTATCGTAGACCAGTATGGAACGGTATGATTTTCTCGTTATAGGTGGCGGGATAGCTGGCTTAAGCTATGCGCTCAAGGTGGCAGAGTACGGCTCTGTTGTAGTTCTGTTTAAAAAAGATACTGGCACCTCCTCAACCTTGTGGGCACAGGGGGGGATAGCTGCCGTTAATCAACCGGATGATACCTTCGAGCTTCACGTTGATGACACGCTGGTATGCGGAGCCGGTCTCTGCAAGCGAGATATCGTTGAGCTGGTTGTTAATGAGGGGCCAGAGCGTGTTGAGGAGCTGGTTAAACTAGGGGCAGCTTTTGATCGAGAAGGCGATGGTGAGTTTCATTTGCACCGTGAGGGGGGTCATTCACGACGCAGGATATTTCATGCTGGGGATGCAACAGGGTCTGCTATTCAAAAAGCCCTTCTTAAAGCTGTTAATGATCATAAGAATATCAAGCTCATCGCCCACTCGAATGCAATTGATCTTATCACAACCCACAAGCTCGGTATTAAACGCAGCGAGCAGAACAAAGTGCTTGGGGCTTACGTGCTGTTTGACAACTCACGAATAGAGGCAGTGCTAGCAGACAAGGTTCTTGTCGCAACTGGTGGAGCAGGAAAGATATACCTCTACACATCCAATCCTGATGTCGCTACTGGGGATGGTATCGCAATGTGCTATCGCGCTGGTGCTCGGGTTGCGAATATGGAGTTTTTTCAATTTCACCCGACCTGTCTCTTTCATCCTCAGGCAAAGAGCTTTCTGATTACAGAGGCGATGCGCGGTGAAGGGGCAAGGCTCACGCGAATTAATGGTGAGCCTTTTATGCAGCGGTATCACCCCCAGGGGGAGCTTGCGCCGCGTGATGTAGTTGCCCGCGCGATAGATTATGAGATGAAAACCCACGGTGATGAGTACGTCTTGCTTGATATCTCGCACCGTGATGCAGATTTTATAAAAGGACATTTTCCAACGATTTATGAGCGGTGTCGCTCATACGGGTTCGATCTCACTACTGGGCCCGTGCCCGTTGTTCCGGCAGCGCATTACCTGTGCGGTGGCGTTGTGAGTGATGAGTACGGGCGCACTGATATCGTAGACCTCTACGTTGCTGGCGAGAGCGCATGCACCGGGTTGCACGGTGCTAATCGCTTGGCTTCAAATTCGCTTCTCGAGGGCGTTGTCTTCGGTCACCGAGCTGCGCTGCACTCGATTGAAAATCGTGGAAGGCACTCAGTTGAAGCTATACCTGAATCGTGGGATCCAGGAAACGCGGTTGATAGTGACGAACAGGTTGTTATCACCCAGAACTGGGATGAGATTCGTCGCACTATGTGGAACTACGTCGGGATCGTGCGAACAACTAAGCGTCTTGAGCGAGCGCTGCATCGGATTGAATTGATGCGGCGTGAGATACAGGAGTACTACAGGCAATGTATCGTCACCTCCGATTTGCTTGAGCTTAGAAACTTAAGCCTCGTTGCCGAGTTGGTTATCCGCTCTGCGCTTGCGCGTAAAGAGAGCAGGGGATTGCATTATACCCTTGATCATCGCCACATGTTACCAACGGCGAGTGATACCGTTCTGAGTAGGTAGGTCAGGGTGGGGCTGTTTTACGGCCCCATAGTTTGCGTTAGTTGCACGCAAACTGGTTCGTATCACAAACGCTCATTCGGCGCTGAATTGCGCGCAGTTGTTTGATTCTAAGGGGTGCGTTGACCTTAATTCCGAGCTGTTCAAGGAATTTAAACGCCTCTTCGAATAGTCCATAGAACACGGGGAACTGCAGTAGCTCTGTATTGTTTAGTTCTTGCGAGCTTTCAATCAGCATCTGTTCAAGGAGTCGCTCTGAATACCGTGTGATGCTCCGATTGCGACCGTCGCATATCAGGTAGATAAAATTAAATAAGATCTCGATATGCATACTGTATACAGAGTGATGCATCTCGGGGTCGTTGATTAGGCTGTTATTATCTTCCGATTTTGGAGTAGTCGCTGGGGGCATGAACGCAGGGGGATTCTTCTGCATGTGGTCTGCAAATAGCTTACCGACCTCCCTTCCTAGTATGTGTACCGAGGTCTCCATCTCCCAAGGCTCTTCGCCTATGCGGCACTCAAAGTCGAGGTCGTTGACTTCCTTTCGGGCTCGCGCTGCTGGGTCATGCGTCTCACAAGTAATAGGGGCGATTGTTGATGTTTCAGGGGGCATTTTAGTTGAGGTCATATCGTCACCATTTAAAAAGTAAAAACAGCTGTTTTTAAAGTGTTCGGTGATGCGTAAGGAAAGTTGCTTAAAAAGATGGTGGTTTGGAGAAGAGTCTTTTTAGTCTCTCCCCATGGGTACGACCTTCACTACTACTGGAGGGGGAGGCTAACCCTATTGATGAAAGTTGTATAAAGACCGCAAGACTTTCCCAGAAAGACATTTGCGTTCAGGAGCAAACCAAAGTCGACACGAAGAGAGGAGGGGCTTTGGTGTCGCGGGTTGAAATGGTGGTGAAAGATGGTGGTGAAACAGTAGAATCTAGACTGCTCTCAGGGTATGACACTTCCGCCTACGTGACTTTTGCTTCCATAAACCCCTATGCCTCGAGTTGCAAATTTAGCTAGCCGAATGCGATCTGAGCCGGAATGGGCTAATGAGCTGTCAAAGCTTGAGGTGCCATCGAAAGTCCGCTCGCAGATTAGTGAACATATCAGGGCAGACGGAGGTATCTCTAGTCGTGACCTTGGGGCGCTGCTCGATGTGCGAGCCGATGTGATACGAAGACAGCTCCGTCGCAAGGACAACTCTTCTGGGTATATCACAAAGATTCCCGCGCGCACCGCTTACACCGTACTCAAGGGCTACCTTCCACGGGTGCTCGGCTGGAAAACAGTGGCGGATTTCGCTGACGAGCTCGGTATTCACCGCAACACAGTTGAAAGCGTTGTGACTCAGGCTGGCAAGAAGCGCGCGTTGCGCTACTGTTTTGATCAAAAGATCTACATCTCACCGAGCGGAGAAGAGTTTGTTCGAGATAGACGAGAGGCTCTCAAGGGTCTTGAGTCCCAAGAACTACTTACTGATTTCGCCAAGCGCATGCGCGTATCATTGAATCGTGTGACGGCATTCTTCTCTGCTCGCAAGGTAACCCTTGAGAGCGACATACGAGGGCGGGCGCGAATGAGCCCTGAGAATAAAGAAACATTCCTCACATGGCGAGAGGGTGTACTTGAACGGAGAAGGCACAACGATCGGGTGATCGATGGTGTCTTGCATCGCTCAATAGTGAGGTTGGCCGAAGAGAAAGCTGATATTTTGGCCCAGCCCGGGACGGCGAGTCACCGCAAGATCCTGAAACGAGAGATCGGGTCGTTTCGGCACGCTGCTCGGTTGGGAGGTTTTGGCAAGAAGACAGAGAACGGGACCTATATTCCCGCGGAGCGAGTGCCGAGTCTCTTCCCTTACTTGACTATCGTACAGGCTGCGCGGATTTGCGACGTCTCTACAAAAACAATTACAACCTGGGCGCGGCAGTCTCCCGCAATTGTCATTCCAAATCAGGCGGGCAATCGACGATGGGGAGTTTCGATTGAACGCGTCGTGCCGCTCGCGCAAAAAAAATATTCCGAGGTAAGGTCCCTCTTAGAGCGTGAACACGTACCGACGATTGTTGCGTCCTTCGCGATAGATCGCACAGCTACTCGCTTAGGAGGAAGTTTTGAGCGTGTGATGCAGATGCTGCCTCTTGATACGACTGCTCAAAACTCTTTGCGTAAGCGAGTCGGTATGCTTCCCCGAGACGTCTCGAATCGGGTGACTGCTATTATAAACGGGGACGTTGATCAGGGTCTGGAGATCCCGGTTACTAGGGAAGTCCTCAAAGCCTTTGCAAGCAATGCTCGTCGTTTAGATATTTCAGTGGGCGATCTAAGTGTACTTGCTCTTTCAGTAAGTGCTGCTCAAGAAATGCAGATCGGGAGCACCTTGCCCTGCGATCAGTACATGCAGTTTCTGCGTTTTGGGAGCATGGGTCTGCGCCATTTTAACAAGGAGATGGTTGTTCCCACTGTACACCTAAGAGGTGCTGTTGCCGATTGGTCTAAGCGCAATCACATTCCCGTGGAAACTCTGTGCTTTCTGGCCTCCGTAGGGGATGATGAAAGGCGTAATCTTGAGGCGAAGTCTGGTTATGTGACGGGTGCAACAGCACGCAAGATTCTGCGTTTTGCCCGAATGACTCCTGATGAGTTTCAGCGTGAGACTGCTGTATCAGAAGATAGATTTCGCGCGGTAATTGAACAGAGAGCTACCCGCCTGGGAATGACTTTTACGCAGCTGCTTGCAGCGTTGCCAATATCAGTCAAGAGTGAGCAGTCGCTGCGGACGCGACAAGGAATCATAGACGTAAAAGATATCGTGACTCTCCGCGAGCTGCTTGCGGCACCGCAAGATAGATTGCTGCATGCTCTCGTCCCAAGCGTTCCGATCTATTCCTGCTCGCAGGTGGTACAGCTTGTGCAAGCGGCCGCATCACGGCTTAATTCTAAAGAGCCGCAACAACTATACACGTATTTATTGCGTCATTTTAATCCGGGACAAATGGCGCCGCGCGGTTTTCATGAATTGCTCCAGAGGTCTGATAGGGAAGCTGTTTTCCCTGTTTCTTGGGGTGTTCTTCTGCGATGGTTCGCTAACCAAACGCAGGGGATCTTTGTATCAGGGGTAACGAAGCGCGCTGCTTCAGTTGGCGACATATATGTTAATCCTGATATGGGTGACTTCGGGCCGATCGTTTCACTTTCAAGTGATGAGGGTGGCCCGGTAGCCCAGGTTGCTCTTTTTGGCAGAAAGGAGATGGTTAGTTTTCGGGTTTAGTTCCTACCAGCTCCGTCGATGAGTCTTGTTATCTTTATCCTCTCACACCCCAACCGAGATGTACTTGGTAACAAGATACTCTTCGATGCCGTATTTGCTTCCTTCTCGCCCAAAGCCCGATTGCTTTACTCCACCAAAAGGCGCTTGAACATTTGATATCGCGGTGTCGTTAATGCCGACCATGCCGAAATCAAGGCGCTCCGCACAGAGTAGCGCTCGACGCAGATCGCGGGAATAGACGTAGGCAGCAAGACCGTATGGTGTGTCGTTTGCGAGACGAATGGCTTCATCTTCCGATGAAAATGTAGAGATGGCGCTGACTGGCCCAAAGATCTCTTCGCGCGAAATGCGCATGGATGGCGTTACGTTGGTGAGGATAATCGGAGCGAGGAAAAGTGGTCCGGCCTGCAGCGGAGCTGATGGCAAGGCGCACTGAGCGCCTTCTGCAAGGGCGCTATCAACTAGTCCTTGAACCTTCTCAACCGCAGCACGTGAGATAAGCGGGCCAATATCTGTCTTCTCAAGTGCTCCATCGCCAACAACTAATGCGCGCGAGCGTTCAACGAGCTTCTGTGTAAAGAGTGGAGCAAGCTTTTCATGCACGAGGAAGCGATTGACGCAGATACAGGTTTGACCAGCGTTGCGGTATTTACCAAAAATGGCACCATCCAATGCGATATCGAGGTCTGCATCTTCAAATGCAATAAACGGGGCGTTGCCGCCGAGTTCAAGGGTGAGCTTCTTAACAGTATCCGCTGACTGTCGAATGAGTAGCTTTCCGACCTCCGTTGAGCCGGTGAAGCTCACTTTGCGGATGTGTGTAGACTCCATCAGTGCTGGGCCAATCACCTCATCTTCGCCCGTCACAACTGAGATTGTGCCAGCAGGAAAGCCTGCTTCCTTACACAGGGAAGCGAAGAAGATAGCTGATAATGGCGTTTCTGGCGCTGGTTTTGCGATACACGTGCACCCGGCAGCGAGAGCAGCGCCTACTTTGCGTGCGAGCATCGCTAGAGGAAAGTTCCACGGAGTAATCGCTGCAACAACACCTAGTGGTTGCTTCACAACGAGGATGCGCTTGTTCGGAGCGTCTGATGGCACGATATCGCCATAAATTCTCATCGACTCTTCGGCGAACCAGCGAATGTAGTTCGCTGAATAGTTGACCTCGCCACGGGCCTCACGCAGTGGTTTTCCAGATTCAGCTGTTATAACGGACGCGAGTTGCTCACTGTTTTCTCGTAGTAGTCGTTCGAGCGAGTACAGCAGCTCTGCGCGGGTGCGCGACGGGGTTGTTGACCACTGTAAAAATGCTTGCGAAGCGCCAGATATGGCGCGTTCGATGTCGCTTTTCTGTAGGGAAGGTACCTCGGCAAGCGTTTGCTTTGTTGCTGGATTGCAAACGGTGAAGGTAGCGCCGCCTGAGGCACGCGCCCACTCGCCGTTTATGAGGCACAGGGAGAGGTAGTGGTCCATTCGTTGAGTTTACAGAGTCAAGTGTAAGTCGACGATATAAAAACGTTGTTTGACCGAAAGGGATATTCCCTTATTTTCGTTTTCGATCTACATCTTAGCCCGAAGTTTGGCTCAACAGGTGAGAAAACTAGGCGAACAGGGGAGCAGTTGCTCTGCGTCTAATTATCTTGTTCCGAAATTTTAAGGCCTGTTGAACTAATCGTCATATTTTTTGTAAGTCAGGGGCAACGATAGCTGCCGGTAATTGAGCCAAATGCTAGGTGTGCATCCCGTATCTGCTTGATCCATGGTAAAAAAATTCAAGTTCATAATTCTTGGAGCTCTAGCGCTGGTGTCTGCTGGATACTTAGCTGCTAGTGAGAGCTTTTTTGTTAGCAAAGAGGCCTTTGCACAGCCTGCCGCCGAAAGTGCCTACCCTGAGGTAGGGGTTCGTACGGGGGTGTATAATGATGGTCAGGCGGCCCTTTGGGATTTTAACATGACCGACCACTTTCGATGGTTCGGTCCTGAGCAGCGCTTGCGCGGATACAAGCCCGAGCAGCCGATTAAGTTCAGCCACATCACTCATGTGCAGAAGAACCGCATGGAGTGTCAGTACTGTCACTGGTCCGTAGGTAAAGCGAGTTACGCCGCCATACCTGAGGTAGATACCTGTATGGGATGTCACGGTGCTTTGGTTGCTGGTAGCACCGAAGAGAGCAAGAACGAGATCCAGAAAATTAAAGAGTACTACGAGAAGGGCCAGCCAATTCCTTGGGTAAAGGTCCACGTAATGCCGGATTACTTGAAGTTTAACCATAAGCGCCATGTTTCGGCAGGTGTCTCGTGTCAGTCGTGTCACGGACAGATTCCGGAAATGGAGAAGGTTGAACGAGTTTCCTCGATGAAGATGGGGTGGTGCATTAGCTGTCATCGTCAGCAGGGCGCCAGTATCGATTGTCTTGTATGCCACGGACATCGATAGGATCCGCGTTTGAAAGATTTTGAGAAGTTTCTTAGAGGTTAGACATGAAAGTTGAAAATACTCAGCTTAGCGAGAATCAACAGGCGCCAGAGTCAACGAACGGGAGTGGTCTGGTGAAGATCTCCCGCCGCCGGTTCCTTCAGGGGCTTGCCGCCTCGTCAGCCGTCGGAGCCGCCGCCTGTGGTACTCCGGCCAAGCAAGAGATACTGCCCTACGTTAAAGGCGAGCCTGAGCAGATACCGGGAGTGGCGGTGTGGTATAGCTCGACCTGTACTGAATGTTCGGCAGGGTGCGGAGTTCGTGTGCGTACCCGTGAAGGGCGGGCCGTCAAGGTTGAAGGAAATCCAGATAGCCCAATTAACCGAGGTAGTCTGTGTGCCCTTGGTCAATCAGCTTTGCAATCGCTCTACGACCCAGACCGTATTCGACAGCCCCTTAAGCGAAAGGGGGGAGCTGGTGCTCCAGAGTTCGTTCCCGCTACTTGGGACGAGGTTTATCTTAAGATAAATGAGGCTCTGACCAAGGCTACTAACAAGAAGTTGCTTCTTACCGGAGAGCTTAATGGAGCGCAGTCAGACCTCGTTCAGCAGTGGACTCAGGCTGTTGGCTTTAGCCACGTAGCATGGGATCCGATGCAGCAGGTTTCTGTTGCTAAGGCGTCCGAGATCGTGTTTGGAACCTACGGCGTTCCAACCTACTCGATTGATCGCGCACAAGTTGTAGTAAATTTCGGCGCAGATTTCCTTGAGACCTGGTCTAATCCAGTTGGATACGCTCGCCAGTGGGCGGACTCTAGGCGTTCGGCTAAGCCGCTGCGCCTCGTGCACATCGAGCCAAGACTCTCGTTGACCGGAGCAAATGCTGATCTCTGGGTGAAGTCTAATCCTGGCTCTGAAGTCCGGGTTGCGGTGTTCCTGCTCGGGGCGCTCCTAGAGAGAGGCCGCGGTCAAGGGTTGCCTGATGATGTTCGCAAGGCAATCAAGGATCTTTCCCGTGGGGTAACCGCTGGCTCCGTATCTGAGGAGACCGGAATAGCGAAGGATAAGCTGCTCCTTGTTGCGGATTATCTCGCCAAGGCCGATTCCTCGCTTGTTCTAGCGGGTGGAACTGCCACTGCTACCTCTGAGCCTCTGCCACTTTTGGTTGCGGTAAACTACCTCAACGCGATGCTCGGGAATGTAGGCAAGACCGTTAATGTTACTACGGTTCGAGTTCCTCGTTCGAATGCAACTCAGGTTGCAGCTGCAATCGAAGAGATGCAGCAAGAGAAGGTCGATGTGCTCTTTACATACGGCACAAACCCAGCGTTTTCATTCCCATCAAGTCATGGTTATGAGTACGGGGTGAAGAAGGTCGGTTTGAAGGGTAGTGGAACTTCGAAGAATGCAGGCATTGTAGTCGCGTTCTCAAGCCACCTCGATGAAACTGCTCAGCTTGCTGATTACATACTGCCTGTTCACACATCGCTTGAAGATTGGGGTTACGTTCGTCCGCAAGGCGATGCTGTAAGCTTAATGCAACCGTCGATGCGACCGATCTTTGAAACTCAGAGCGTTGGTGATGTTCTTATGAACGTAGCGCTAAACGCTGAGAAGACCTTCCTCCCAGCTGAGGTAGATTCATTCCAGGCTTTCGTTAAGGCCGGCTATCTTAAAGCAACTGCAGCTAAGGCTGGTTCAAACCCCGAGCGGTTCTGGACTGATAGTTTGGAGAAGGGTGGGTACTTCCCAACTAACGTTGCAAGTTCCTCTAAGGTGAGTGTTGGTGCTGCTGGGCTTCAGCTAGCATTTGATGCTCAGGAGCTACACCTTGCTAAGGGAGAGCTTCTTCTTTATCCGTACCCATCTGTTAAGTCCTTTGATGGCCGTGCTGCAAACCGTCCGTGGATGCAAGAGTTACCGGATCCAATCACTCAAGCTGTGTGGGGCGCATGGGCAGAGATCCACCCTAACACCGCTAAAGAGCTAAAAATATCCCAAGGCGACGCTGTGATTCTCCGTACCGATGACGGTGAGGTTAAGGTTCCAGCCTACCTGACTGATCACGTTCATGAGGGGATAGTTGCTGTTCCTATGGGGCAGGGCCACAGTGCTTACGGACGATATGCTAAGAGCGCTGGGTCGGGAACTATCTTCTCGTTACTTTCAAAGAAGCTAGCTAAGGGTTCCGATGCAGTAGCGCTTTTGAGCGCCTCTGTTCAGGTTTCGCGCGGTCTAGGCAAGGGTGACCTTGTAACGGTTCAGGATTTCGCGTCGCAAGAGGGTCGAGAGTTGGCTCGCACTAAGTTCTTGGGCGCAGGTGCTGCGGTTGCAGCCGCTGCTGGTCATGGTTACGGTGAGGCTCACGGTGGTGGTCACGAGGGTGGGCACGATGCCGGCGGTCACCACGAAGTTAAGCAGATGTACCACCAGCGAGAGCACCCGATATACGAGTGGGGTCTGGCTATTGATCTAGCTGCTTGTACCGGATGTTCGGCGTGTGTAGTTGCTTGTAATGCCGAGAACAACGTACCGGTTGTAGGTAAAAAGGTTGTCTCGCAAGGTCGTGAGATGAGCTGGATCCGCATCGAGCGTTATTACGATCAGGTTAAGTTAGAGGATGGTGGCGAAGAGCTTAAGGTAAGTTTCTTGCCGATGATGTGTCAGCACTGTCAGAACGCTCCATGCGAGCCAGTATGCCCAGTGTATGCTACCTACCACAACGAAGAGGGAATGAACGCGATGGTGTACAACCGCTGCGTTGGAACCCGGTACTGCTCCAATAACTGCTCGTACAAGGTACGACGCTTTAACTGGTTCCAGTATGAGTGGCCAGAGCTGCTCGATTGGCAGGTTAATCCCGATGTAACCAAGAGAACTGTGGGTGTGATGGAGAAATGTACCTTCTGTGTTCAGCGTATAGCTGAAGCTAAGGACATCGCTAAGGATCTCGGTCGTCAAGTTGAGGACGGAGAGATTAAGCCAGCTTGCGTACAGACCTGTCCAACACAAGCGATAGTCTTTGGTAACCTAAAGGATCCACATAGCAAGGTCAGTCAGGCTGCTCAGGATGCGCGCGCGTACAAAGTGCTCGATCACCACCTGAACACACAGCCAGCTGTCAGCTATCTCGAGGATATCAGATATAAGGCGTAGTTTTTAAAATCCCAGAAAGGGTTATGGAACATACACACAACGAACATAAGAACGACGAGCGACCGGTAACCTACGCTGAGGTGAATGATACCGTGTTAGCTATGTTAAACCCGCCAGGGACTGGATGGTTCCTGCTGCTCTTTACCTGTCTCTTTTTCCTTTCGATCGGAGCGGCATGCTGGTTTTACCAGATGTGGTCAGGATTCGGAGAGTCTGGAAAAAGCCACCCGATTGGTTGGGGTACCTATATTACCAACTTCGTATTCTGGGTTGGTATCGCGCACTCTGGTACCCTGATTTCAGCAGTACTCTACCTTTTCCGCGCACACTTCAGGCAACCAATTTACCGATTAGCTGAAGCAATGACGGTTTTTGCGGTTATGACGGCGGGATTGTTCCCGATCATCCACTTGGGTCGTCCTTGGTATGCGCTGTGGCTTATGCCGTACCCCAACCAACGCGCTTTGTGGCCTAACTTCCGCTCGCCGCTACTGTGGGATGTGTTCGCAGTATCAACATATTTTACGATTTCTGCGACCTTCTTCTTTGTGGGGCTTATTCCGGACATCGCTGCCGCACGCGACCGTGCAACTACTAAGTTCCGAAAGGTACTTTACGGCGTAACGTCGCTCGGCTGGCGTGGTAACCATGTTCAGTGGAAGCACTACACGGCTGCGTACCTCATCTTCGCAGCGTTCGCGACTCCGCTCGTAGTATCAGTACACTCAGTGGTATCGTGGGACTTCGCGATGAGTATCGTTCCAGGGTGGCATGCGACGATATTCCCGCCTTACTTCGTAGCAGGCGCTATCTTCTCTGGAGTAGCGATGGTGATCACTCTTATCATCCCTCTGCGTAAGTCGTTTGGTCTTGAGCGTCTCATCACTCCATTTCACTTCGACGCGATGAGTAAGCTCATCCTCGTAACTTCGGGTGTGGTGTCGTACTCATACATCACTGAGTTCTACACCGCATGGTTCAGCAACAACACCTTCGAGCGCTTCCAGTTCTGGTTCCGTCCATTTGGTGAATACTGGATGGCGTTCTGGGGAATGACGTTCTGTAACTGTATATTTCCTCAGCTGTTGTGGGTGAAGTCACTACGGACGAACATTGCGTTTCTCTTCGTGTTGTCGATTTTTATCAACATCGGAATGTGGTTAGAGCGCTTTAACATCATCTTCCAGTCGCTGACTCGCGAGTTTATTCCAGCAGCATGGGGTGGGTATAACTTCTCGCCGGTTGAGATTGGCATAACGGTAGGGGCCTTCGGTTGGTTCGGCATGTGGATGACTCTGTTCATCAAGTACTTCCCCTCGGTAGCTATTACTGAGATCAAAGAGGTTCTTCCGCCGCCGATGAGGAACGGTGGTCACGATCACCACAATCCTTTGAATGCGAACGCTGGTCATTAAGAGGGAGCTTACGACGTATGGTTGAGTCATCAAGTAGAGCAGTAGTTGGCATCTTCACCTACATGGACGATGCGCTATCGGCAGTAAAGGCGGTTAAATCAGCAAATTTTGATTACCGCATGTATTCGCCGGTGCCGCGTCACGAGATTGAAGAGGTCACCTACCCACAGAAGAGTCCTGTTCGGATTGTTGCGTTAATAGCGGCGATCATCGGTTGTGCGTCAGGTTTTGCGCTTTCGATCTGGACGTCACTCGATTGGCCGCTGCGCGCGAGTGCAAAGAACATCGCCTCTATCCCAGCATTCTTCGTGCCGGGGTATGAATGGACGATTCTCTTTGGCGGAGTGGCAACGCTTTTCTCTATCCTCGTTTTTTGTGGAATACCGAACGTGCTTAGGACGGCTGGATACGATCCGCGTTTTTCGCATGACAAATTCGGTGTTGTTGTTGCGTGTGCCGGTAGTCAGGTTGATGAAGTTCGACAGAAGATGCTCGCTTCCGGCGCAGATGAGGTCGATGTTCGCGATAGTTTGTAATGAGGGGAATTGAGCGATGAAGCTGCATAGATTTGGAATGCTCGGAGTAATGCTTGCAGGGGTGTGCTATACTCACGCTGCTAGCGCGCTGCCATTCAACGACGATATGGTGAACGTCCAGAAGCGAACTGGTGTGATGATGCGTCAAAAGGCTCCCGGTACAGTGGCTATCGGCCAGTCAGAGTATGCAATCAAACTTGCAAATCCAGCTGATCCGGTTGAGCGTGATCAGTTGGCTGCTTCTCTCACGAACCCCAACAAGGGCGATGAGAATTCACTTGTGCAGGGGAAGCGTCTCTTCGCTATCAATTGTCTTCCATGTCACGGCGATATCAGTAAGCAACCCTACAAGCCCGGCGTAGTTGGACAGAAAGCTGCTCAGACTCCACCAGACCTTACATCGGCAGCCTACAAAGACCGCTCGGGTGGAAGCATTTATACCACGATTCATTTTGGTATCCGTCTAATGCCGGGTCACGGCTGGAAGCTCTCTCCATCAGAGAAGTGGGATATCGTTAATTACGTTCAAAGTTTTCAAGCTAAGTAAGGAGATTGGGGAATGTCTCACGTTCATCTCGTTCCAGTGAACATCGAAAATGTCGTTGATGCTGGACCACTCAAAGTACAGGGTTCCACGTACCTCAAGTTGTGGATCATGGTGTTTATCGGTATCGGCGTTTTCGCCGGGAACCTCATGTTCGGCAACGCTGCTGAAACGTGGGGAGCCTTCTACGTTAATGCTGTGTGGTTTCAAGGTTTGGCTCTCGGCGGCGTAATGACCACGGTCATTATGCAGATCGTTCGAGCAAAGTGGGGCTCGCCGGTTCGACGCCTCGCTGAAGCTAACGTTGCCTATCTTCCGGTCGCTTTCGTGGTATTCCTCACGACCTATTTCGGTAAGGACTACCTCTTTTATTGGGGAACCCAGCCGATGCCAGGCCGCGAATTCTGGATGCAGCCAGGTTTTGTTTATCTGCGCTTTAGCGTTCTCTTCTTTGTGCTTTTCTTCCTGATGGCGCGTTTTATCGGAATGTCGCTCCGCGGAGATGTTGGACTTGCGCGTGATCGCAGTAGTAACAAGCTACAGTGGAACCTTCCTGTTCACCGTTTCTTGGTGAGAGGATGGAAGGGTGCTGAGCGCGAGGTTATCCCGTTGCAACGCAAGATGTCGGTAAACGCTCCCGTTGTGGTGTTTTGCTACGCGGTTGTTGTATCGCTCTTCGCGTTTGAGATGATTATGGGACAAAACCCCACATGGTACTCTAACCTCTTCGGTGCATTTATCTTTGTTAGCCAGATCTACATCGGCTGGGCAGGCCTTGCTCTAATGACGATCTTCTTCTCAAAGACCAACAAGAAGTTCGGCGAAATGGTTACCGGCCAGCAATTGTGGGACCTAGGAAAGCTTACGTTTGGCTTCTGTATGTTGTGGGGATACATGTTTTGGTCGCAGTTCCTACCGCAGTGGTACGGAAATTTACCAGAAGAGACTCAGTGGCTCATCCTCCGTACTCGCGAGTTCCCTTGGAAGGGTCTTTCGTGGATCGCGTTCCCGATGGCATTTATTATTCCCTTCATTTCGCTCCTTAGCCGTGATGTTAAGAAGACCCCGCTTTCGTATGGTGTAGTGTGCGTATGTTTGATGGTAGGCGTCTGGTTAGACCGTTATATCATCATTATGCCGGAGGCTCTGCCAAAGGATGTGGCCACCTACATACCGTTTGGATACAAAGAGGTGTGTATTTTCATAGGGTTTCTAGGGGCTTACCTGCTCTGCATCAGGAGTTTTCTCAGTAAATTCCCGTTCTTGCCGGTGTCTCATCCGCTGACCCACGGAAGTAATCAGTGGTAGTGTTGAGTTGTTACCGCAAAGCGTGGTAATAACTCACCGCTTTATAAAGAGTCTCTTACATTCGGTTGTGATTTATGGCAGTTCCTAAGAAAAGAACATCCCGCTCAAAGCGAAATATGCGTCGCTCGCACCACGCTCTTAAGCGTACATACTCGATAGTATGTCCAAACTGTGCTGAACCTGTTCTCCCGCACCGTGCCTGTGGCGGTTGTGGACACTACAGGGGCAAAGAGGTTATTTCAGCTAAGCAAGCTGCATAGATCTCTAAAGGCTAGGCGTGGCTCTTCCCACATCTCCTGAGAAGCTTTCACTCAAATCGCCCCTACCTATCGCGGTAGACGCTATGGGGGGCGACAACGGCTATCGGGTTGTGGTCGAAGGCGCAGTTGAAGCTGCTCGTCGTTTCGGCATCTCCTCGTTATTGGTTGGAAATGAGGCCGAGATTAAGGCGCAATTAGCCTCCTATCAGGACGCAGGCTCACTTCCTGTATCCGTGCATCATGCATCTCAGGTCGTCGAGATGGATGATTCTCCTGGGCTTGCTATTCGGGGAAAGACGGATTCATCGGTTCGTGTGGCTTTTGAGCTGGTTGCTGCCGGCAAGGCGTCTGCGGTTGTGAGCTCAGGCAACACCGGTGCGATTATGGCAGCTGGAGTATTTGTCGGTGGTACCCTTCCAGGTATCGCTCGGCCAGCGATTGCATCGCTTATTCCAAAGGGCACAGCAGGCACACCCACAGTGTTGCTCGATTCTGGCGCCAACACCGGCTGTCAGGCCTTTCAGTTGGTGCAGTTTGCTATCATGGGGCACCACTACGCCGTATCGGCGCTTGGTGTTAAGAAGCCGCGGGTCGCTCTGCTCTCAAATGGCACCGAGATCTCAAAGGGCAACGACGTCATTCGAGCTGCAGCCCTTATGCTTGCAGACCTTGAGGGGGTTAATTTCATCGGATACGTCGAGGGGCGCGATATTGCAAAAGATGTTGTAGACGTCGTCGTTTGTGACGGATTTGTCGGTAATATCGTGCTCAAGGCGATGGAGGGGAGCGTTGGGCTTGTGCTCGACTCGATGAAGGCTGTTGTTGAGACCAGCTTCAGAGCAAAGATCGGTATGTGGCTTGCTAAGCCAGCTCTTAAAGGGATCTTTAAAGAGAAACTAGACCCTTCAGCCTACGGTGGTGCTCCTCTGCTTGGGTTGGGGCACATAGCGATCAAGTGTCACGGCTCTTCAAAAGGACGTGCGGTCATGAACGGTATTCGGGTTGCGCAGAAGTTCGTCGATGAGGGTGTGCTTGATGAGTTGCAAGGAGCGTTGAGTCAGCTCGATGCCAAGGTAAGCAGCGTGGTTACAGATGACGGCAACGGATGGTCGCGCGTTTTTGAGAAGAAAGCTGGGCGCAGTCGTTCGAAAAATTCACAAAATTCAAAGGGAGGCGACAATGACTGAGACTGTAACAAGGAAGATTGCTTTGGTTACCGGTGCATCACGCGGAATCGGACGTTCGATAGCTGTGGGGTTAGCGAAGCAGGGAGCCTTCGTCATCGTGAACTATTCTGCATCGCCAGAGGCTGCTCAGGAGACACTCAACGCAATTCGCGAAGTGGGTGGCGACGGAGAGATAGTGAAGTTTTCTGTGCAAGACAGTCAGGCTGTTGAAGACGCGTTTGAGGGGATTAAGTCCCGTCATGGTAAGTTGGATGTTCTGGTTAACAACGCCGGTATTTCACGCGATGGTCTCGTCCTGCGAATGAAGGATGAGGAGTGGCTCCAGACCTTGGCTGTAAATCTCAATGGGTCATTTTTCTGCGCCCGTGCAGCAGCGCGCTTAATGCTCAAAGCAAGGAAGGGAAGAATTATCAATATTAGCTCAGTCGTTGGTGAGATGGGTAACGCTGGGCAAGTTCCCTACGTATCGTCGAAGTCTGGTGTTATCGGTATGACAAAGGCTCTGGCTCGAGAGCTCGCCTCTCGTAACGTTACCGTGAATGCCGTGGCGCCTGGTTTTATCGAAACGGACATGACTGACGCTCTTGATCAGAAGCTCAAAGAGGAGCACCAAAAGTCGATTCCTCTAGGGCGTTTTGGACAAGCAGAAGAGGTTGCTGACCTGGTTGCGTTCCTGGCATCAGACAGCGCTGCGTACATCACCGGCCAGGTCATTGGCATCAACGGCGGAATGTACATGTAGCTCGCTGTACGGATTGGCTCATTGCGGGAATTGGTGGGCTCAGATTGTTCGTATTCGGATGGGGGCTCTTTGTGTTTTCGAGTTGGTATACGAGCTTCTACATTGCTGTTGCCACTGGCGATTCCCGTGAGCGTACGCTTCCTCGTCGGTACCACCAAAGTTACCTGCTCATTTGCATGAAGAGCCCAGATTTTCAGCGGTAAAAGCAGAGAGTTAGGGCTGCGCATCGCCTACGAAGATGCGCGCAATACACGACGCATTTTTTAAATTTAATCCGTTTAGGTAAATAAATAGAGGGTTAGAGGGGGTTCAACCCCTTGACTATTTCTGCCTACTCTAATTAGATCGGGGGGGTTTGACCTCGCCGGTCAAAGAGGATTTTTTGAAGATACTCGCGTGAGTATTTTGTGTGCTTTTGCTGGGGTGTAATCAGTTCCAGGAATGGCTTAGCAAGACTTACGAGAGAAGAAAAACCTTCGAAGAGCTGCTTAATGGGCTCTTTAAAGCGTTCGGGCTTATTCTTCGCTCGGCGCATGATACAGGCGAAAAGTCTTATTTTTTTACAAAGACCATTTAGGAGACGTGTTACATGGCAACACCTGAGGAGATATCAGAGCGAGTTAAATCGATTATCGTAGAGCAGCTTGGTGTCAGCTTAGAGGAAGTTACTCCTCAGGCATCGTTCATCGAGGACCTTGGCGCAGATTCTCTCGATATCGTCGAGCTTATCATGGCTCTCGAAGAGGAGTACGATATGGAGATTCCTGACGAGGACGCTGAGAAGATCCAGACTGTTGAAGATGTTACTAAGTACATCCAAGGCAAGCAGTCGTAATAAGGTTGAGCAGAATAACCGCTTCTTAGAAGCACTAGTTTAGTATGCTCACAGGGCCCCTTCGAGGGCCCTTTTTTGTCTAAGCATTTGAAGTAAAGCACCGTACTTTTTTCGGAGTTCGTCATGACAGTTAGCGCAGGTTCCTATGAGTCTCGAAAGCGTCCTTTACGCGAAATCGACTCAGCTATTTACGATCTGATCAATAAAGAAACTGAGCGTCAGGAGTTTGGATTAGAGATGATCCCGAGCGAGAACTTCGTCAGTGAAGCGGTGCTCGAGGCGATGGGCTCAACGCTTACCAACAAGTACGCAGAGGGACAGCCCGCTAAGCGATACTACGGTGGGTGTCACATAGTAGATGAGGTAGAGAGCATCGCAAGCGCTAGGGCCTGTGAGCTCTTTGGAACCGATTTCTGCAACGTTCAGCCACACTCAGGGGTACAGGCTAACCAAGCAGTGTTCGAGGCCTTCTTAAAGCCTGGGGACACCTTTATGGGGCTGCGTCTGGACCAGGGTGGACACCTCTCGCACGGTAGCCCTGTAAACTTTACTGGACGCCACTATAACGTCGTTGCTTACGGCGTTCGGGAGGGGGACTGTCGGATTGATCCTGATCAGGTTCGCTCGCTGGCTAAGCAACATAAGCCTAAGTTGATAATCGCTGGAGCATCGGCTTACTCGCGTGAGTTCGATTGGAAGGTATTCCGAGAGGCTGCAGATGAGGTCGGCGCTATCTTAATGGCTGATGTGGCTCATTATGCGGGCTTAATTGCAGGCGGCGCGTACTCGTCACCGGTGCCGTACGCGGATATCATTACAACGACGACACACAAGACTCTACGTGGTCCACGCTCTGGTATCGTTATGGGTCGCGCTGTTCACCAGAAGGCGATCAACAAGGCGGTATTCCCCGGGCTTCAAGGTGGTCCGCACATGCACACTATCGCTGCAAAAGCGGTTAGCTTTAAAGAGGCTCTCTCGCCTGACTTTAAGGGCTACGCTGCAAGCGTAGTAGCAAATGCTCGCGCGCTCGCAGAGGAGCTTGTGCGGCTCGGTCTACAAGTTGTCTCTGGTGGAACTGATAGCCATCTTCTTCTTGTTGATCTGCGACCAATTGGCCAGACCGGTAAGATAGGGGAGGAGGTGCTCGATAAAGTGGGTATCACCTGCAACAAGAATACGGTGCCTTTTGACCCACAGCCACCAGCGGTGTGTAGTGGTATAAGGCTCGGAACTCCTGCGCTTACAACACGCGGTATGGGAGTGTCTGAGATGAAGCAGATAGCAGGGTTTATCTTTGAAGCTTTGTCCAATGTTTCAAATGAGGCTGCCCTGAGTTCAGTGAGCGAAGGCGTTGTTGAGCTGAGTAAGCGCTTTCCGCTCTACAAGCACCGCTTGGTTAAAGGGTAGTGTGAAGGTGTTCTAGATGTTTTGCCCTAAGTGCAACTCTGAAAAGACCTCTGTAACTGACTCTCGCGGCGATGGCGGGGCAATTCGCCGTCGTCGTGAGTGCCAGGAGTGTGGCTATCGCTTTACAACCTATGAGCGAGTCGAGCTTGCATTGCCAGCGATTATTAAAAAAGACGGCAGCCGGGCAAACTTTGACCGCGAGAAGATCCGTGGTGGTTTGCGGCGAGCATGTGAAAAACGGCCGGTAAGCACCGAGATTATCGACGCTGCTGTTGAGGCGATAGAGCGAAAGGTAACTGAGCTGTGTCAAAACGAGGTTGATAGTCGAACTATTGGCGAGCTGGTGATGGAAGAGCTCCGTAAGATCGACAAGGTAGCCTATATCCGCTTCGCCTCAGTGTATCGCGAATTCTCTGATATTAGTCAGTTTGTTGACGAGTTAAAGAGCCTCGGTGGAACGAACGCGAATGGTGGCGTTTCCAGCAAACCAACGCCGCGTGTAGTCGGTAATTCATAAGTGGTCTATGAGTGTGGACCCACTCGACTCCTCGATAGCGCTCGATCCGTTTGAAGACGTCCTCGCTGAGTTTCGTGTTGGGCGTCCCGTTGTTGTCATTGATGATGCTGAGCGTGAGAACGAAGGCGATGTTGTTATCGCAACCGATGCCATTACGCCCGAGGTTGTTGCGTTTCTTATGCGCGAGGCGCGTGGTCTTATCTGTGTGAGTATCTCTCGAGAGGTTGCCGAGCGCATTCAGCTCCCATTCCAGGCAGTAAGTAACAATTCTCCATTTCAGACACCATTTACCGTTAGTGTTGACGCTAGAGAGGTCGGCGCCTTCGGGGTTACTGCGGCAGGTCGAGTAGCAACGATGAAGAAGCTACTTGAGCCGACCGCAACTTCAGAGGACTTCCTTAGCTCTGGTCATGTATTTCCGCTCGTAGCGCACGATGCCGGTGTAATCGCACGCCAGGGGCATACCGAGGGTTCCTTTGACTTGGCGCGCATCTGTGGCTTCTCTCATTCTGGGGTTCTGTGTGAGATCCTTAATCCCGATGGTTCAATGTGTCGAGGAGCAGCTCTGCAGAGCTTTGCATCAAAGCATCGCCTAAAAATTACCTCCATTGGCTCGATTCAGGAGTATCGTGCGCTCAATGAGATCTCGGTGCGTGCGCTCGGGGTGAAGGATGTTGAAACGTCGCACGGGTTCTTTAAAGCGCATATCTTCGCTGACGATGTTGAGGGTAAGGAGCACATTGCGTTGGTGCGTGGAGACCTGAAAGGTATGCCATCATCCTACGCTCCGCTTGTGAGGGTTCATTCAGAGTGCCTCACGGGTGATGTCTTTGGCAGTCGGCGCTGTGACTGTGGGTTGCAGCTTGATGGTGCATTAAAGGTCATAGCGGATGAGGGTGCTGGGATTATCCTCTATCTGCGCCAAGAGGGCCGAGGAATCGGACTTGAAAATAAGATCAAAGCGTATCAGCTCCAGGAGCAGGGGCTTGATACAGTTGAAGCTAACCTACAATTAGGATTCGAAGCAGATGAGCGCAGCTTCGCTGTGGCTGCTCACATGCTTCTCTCTCTTGGTGTGCAATCGATACGACTGATAACGAATAATCCACGCAAGTCCAAAGAGCTTGAGGCGTGGGGAGTTGCCGTTGCAGCGCGAGTGCCGACCGTGGTGAGTGATGACCCCTGTAGCGCGCGCTACTTGCAGACTAAGCGAGAGAAGCTTGGGCATCTGTTGCCGTGACCGCTGTTAAATAAATGAGGGTCGTCTGGAAGCCTGCGTTCAATTCGAAGAGCGGGGGATGAGATGATAGGAGGTTTTCCTACGGAAGTGCGACCCAGAATCCGTTTTCGCGGCATGGAGGGGTTTTGCCGCCCTTACCTCGTGTTGTTTTCAAGAGGGTCTTCAATTTGACTGCTAGGGCACTTTTTGAACGAAGTGCTTTGAATTGAAAATGCTATCAGCGTGGTTCTATAAGTACTTGATTGTTATGTGTAAATAGCTGTGCTTGCTTTTCGGCGGCTGACGGGATGGTCCTTTGGCTCGCCATGGTTAGCGCTGGGTGGATTGTGTGATATCAGTTGCGCGATGTTCTTGTGGTAAACACCTCAGCTGGCTCACCTTTGGTGGTTCGTGATATACCACGGAAAGCGTGACTGCATGGTGGGCTGACTTCACAGGTTGAGTGTGGATATTACTATTTTAGGATTTGGTACTATGGGGAGGCAGATATGTGGCCTGCTCAGTATTTTAGGCCACAGTATATCAGTCTGGACCAGAAGTGGCGCGACGCAGGAGAAAATTCAAGCGTACGAAAGAGATAGAAAAATTATCGCTAAAAGGCTAGCGATTGAAGATAAGCACGGAGCTGTAGCTTTTGTTGGAGATATCTCCGAGTTGCCTCCCTCCCTGACAATAGAGGCACTGGCCGAAGACCTCGCGTTAAAGAAAGAGGTAGTCAGCCAGCTCAGCTATACTCCGACCGCACTCTTTACCAATACGTCATCATTCTCCCCTCAAGAAGTAGCCCCTAACGCTGTGGGATTACATTTTTTTAACCCCCTCTACGTTGTGAAATTGCTGGAGGTAAGTGCTGATAGCAGTTCGATGAGTCCGTCTGCACAAGAATTTATAGCTTCGCTTGCACCGAGTGGTCTGCGGGTCGTACATACCAAGAGCAACCGTGGGTATATTGGTAATTACATACTCTTTAATGAAATTAGCTGTGCGCTCAAGTTGGTTGAACGGTTCGGTTATTCGACTGAGAGCGTCGATACCGTTACGTCCCTGCTTGGTCAATCTGCGAGCCTCTTTGATATCGTTGACCTTGTTGGGGTTGATGTGACTAAGCAGATTTTAGAGAACCTAAGAGAGGAGGACCCGACCACCTATGTTCCTGTCAGCCTCGGGGAGGCGCTGAAGCGGGGGATTCTCGGAAGGAAAAATAGGACTACGATCAGAACCGTTATCGACGATCTTAAAATCGCTATTGCCATGTAAGGTGCTCCTTGGAAACGCGCCCACTCGATCTCTCACAAGCTGGCATATCCGACATCCGCAGCCTTCTTGCCTTGGTATGGCCGGAAGCTACTCACATTGATGAGCGTTATCTGACATGGCTGTATACGAAAAATCCTCTTGGAAGTGCCTATGGATTTAATGCCTATGAGAACGGTGGGCTTATTGGTCACTACGCGGCAATTCCCGTAGAAGCGCTTGTGTGTGGAAGGCAAGAGCTAGGATTGCTCTCACTCAATACGGCAGTTCATCCAGAGGCGAGAGGTAAGGGGTTGTTTAAGATTCTGGCGAGCGCGTGCTACGAACAAGCTCGTTCGCAAGGGTGCGCCTTTGTTATGGGTGTTAGCAATCAAAACAGCACGCTTTTGTTTCAGCGACAGCTTAAATTCCAACTAGTGTCGCCACTTGCTGTTAAAATTGGCTTTGGGCTTGCACAGGAAACTCCCGCAACGAAACCCGATTATATGTTTCAACGAGTGTGGAGTGAGTCATTACTCGCCTGGCGTTTGCAACGGCCTGGCGAGCCTTATCGTTCTTCGCAATTGCGCAACGGCGACCAAGCGATTTATGCCCCCACGGGGCGCTATGGCATTTGGGCTATCATGGGAGAATATGCGCACGTGCCCCATCTTGGCGCGCGCTTTTATTGGAATCCGCTCCAGCTCTGGATTGGACTCGATGATCACCGGTCATGGAAGCGTTCTGTGGCGTTCGATTTGCCTGAGAAGTTGCGTCCTTCGCCCCTCAACTTCATATTTAAAGATTTGACGGACCAGAAGCGAGTGCTTGATGCCCAATCTGTGAAAATGTCGTTGCTTGATTTCGATGCCTACTAACATTCTTCCTCCTAACGAAGCTGCACCTTGTGTGTTGTTCCTGTTTGCGCACAATGATGATGAGCTTTTTGTGCTACCAAAAATCAAGCAAGAGGTAGCTCAAGGTGCTGATGTTTGGTGTATCTACACCACCGATGGTGCTGCGTACGGAGCATGCCCGGAAGAGCGTCTTAACGAATCAGTGAAGGTGCTCTCTTCCTGCGGAGTGCAGAGTGCTCACATTATCCCTCTTGGTGCTGCAACTGCCTGTCGGGATGGTAGGGCTCACCTCTCCATCGGTACGTTGTATTCTTCAATCGATGAAGTCACACATCAACTTCGACTTGCTCGCATCTATACGCTTGCTTGGGAGGGTGGGCACCATGACCACGACACGACTCACCTTATTGCTCGCAAGCTCTCGTTGCAACGAGGTGATATCCCCTTGTTTGAGTTTTCAGCGTATCACGGACATAGAATGCCCGCGCCTTTGTTTGATTGCATGAATTTTCTGCCTAGTACTATTTTGACTACGACATGTTTAGGCCAACTCTCGGAAGAGAAAAGGACCCTCTCACTGAGAGAATCGATAGGATGGTTTCGCCGTTTCTTGTCGTATCCGACGCAACGTAAGACGTTGCTTGCCCTTGCACCGATCTGTTTTATTAGGATTGTTGTGCAACGTACGGAGCGAGTTAGGAGAGTGGAGGATTACTCATATCTGGAGCCGCCGCATGAGGGAAGATTGCTTTACGAGCGGTTGTTTGGAGTTACGTTCGAGCAATTTGTGCAGGCAACTCACTCCTTCATCGCCACCATGGGCACCGACAGGCTCAATTAAGGATCAAATCGCACTCGCGATGATTGAAGAGAGCAGCGCGAGTTGTACCAATTCAGCTGGTAGCTTTGTATGAGCATGTGTTGTGCCTCTGATGGAAATGGAATCCAGACTATAATAGCTAACTTGGTATCTGAGCCTTTTAAGAGCAAGGTCCCATGGCAAGAAAAGGAGGCCCTTCGTGGAATCGAGTGGGTAACACTCGGTTCCACGAAAAGCCAGTAAACATAGTATGGGGGAGAGCGCACCGGATGCGATGTGTGCGTTGCCGCTCCGCTTGATACAAGCTTCCTCCAGGAATGCCTCCTCTCCTTGCCTCCTCTCCCTGTCTCCTCCCCAGGGTGTCTCCTGCCCATGGTGCCCCCCTGTTTCCCAAATCTTGGATCGCCTGAAACTGACTATTTCCGACTCGACCCCGTCCTTTTTGGGAGGTGTAAAAACAGGGTGGCTCCAGGTTCACTCGGCACCAGGTTCACTTGCACCAGGTTTACTTAGGTCACGCCCGTTCAAAAACGAACAATAACGTTCTTCTGAAAGGCAGGGTGAGACCTACATGCAGGCTAGACGAACAAGCCGCCAGGCGGCGCTTCAGGTGCTTTATGGATGCGACACGCTGTGTGACTTCACTGTGTCACAGCTAGAAGGGCTCGTAGCCCACGTGCAGTCGCAAGCGGGGCAGGAGAGCGAAGATGAGAGGATAGAGCTTGGAGATGAGGGGTACTTTAGAGAATTAGTTCAGGGGGTAACGAGCAATTTAGAGATGCTCGATGCGCAGATCGCTCTGGCGTGCGAGAACTGGAGCGTTGCTAGGATGTCTCGTATCGATCGCAACATTATCCGCATCGCAGCGTTTGAGTTGCTCTGCCGTTCAGATATACCGTCCAAAGTCAGCATTAACGAGGCAATCGAGATAGCTAAGCTCTTTGCCGCAGATGAATCACCGAACTTTATTAACGGGGTTCTTGATCGCTTGAAGCAGATAAAGGCTTCATAAGCCTTACGCTTTTTACATACCAGTCAAGCTCGCTCTTCTTCGTCTGTCGTATGCACAGCGTCGAGAAAGTTACCTCGTTTGCAAACACGATGCGCAGATCACTCTGCCCTAAGAAGTATGGATAGCCGTTTGGTGAGAGCGCTAGAGCTCCTTGCCAATCGGGATAGGTGGCAAGTGGTGTTCCGGATGTTTCGCACGTGCCTATAGAGATTGAAAGTCCGCGCGGGAAATCAGTCGTGCGCTTGCCAAGAGCGAGGTCAAGTCCTCGACCTGTAACTGGATTAGGTAGAGAGATAGAGAGAAATTCAACCCCCGTAGGGTTGGGGAACTCTATCGGTGGTTCCGGTGGCGTAGCTGGGTTTCGTTGGATGCGTGAGTTTGTTGCACCGATTGATGTTTTGAATACCGCTCCTAACTGGCGCACGTCTTCCCAGGAGGCGTTTGATAGAAGAGAGGTATCTGCTAGTACGTTGCTTGTTACTGCTCCGGTCGCGCGCAGGTGGTAACGCAGAGGCGCGGCTGAGGGCGAGATGGCGACAGCTCGCAGGGCCGGGCTTAAGAGATACTCATACTCAGCCTGCCGTGCTCCGTGAAGTTCCCATTCTCGGTATCCACAGGCACATAGTGAGACAGCCAGAAGTACATTAGTTATTTTTCGACCGGGTGTACTGAGCAGAAATACGCCGGTCAGCCACGCTGTTAAGCCGAGAGCGATAGTTGTCGTGGACATACTAGCTCCCCATGGGGAGATTCGTGAGAGACTCATCAGTGGGGCAAGGGCTGCGTAGCGTTCAGGCAAGGCGACATCGAGTAATAGAATGCCACTCACCACGACACCGAGGCGAACTGTAAGAGCTCCCTTGAGGCGCAGTTGTTTGCGCAGAAGGAGCCAGGCTAGAGAAAGTGTGGCACTGATAATAAGCACCGGAGGGAGAAGCTCTAATTTTAGAGCGCTTCGATCGATGATGTGTAGAGGATAATCCCTCCCTATCAGCGGAGATATAACTCCATTTAGGCCATCGTCTGGTACTACGTGCGCCAGGGGCGGGTAATCTGGAAGGGGAGCATTGGGAGAGCGAACGAACGTGGCAACGCATGCTGGCACCATGATGAGCAGTGCAACGGATAGCAGGGGTGAGCGCCAGGGTGAACCAACGGAGGGGGTCTCTTTGGTGGGGAGATCTTCAGCTACCGCAGACGATGAATCATTCGCTGCAAGGATTTGGGCGATGACAATAGCCATCGCACCAGAGAGAATCGCCATCTGGTTTGATGCTAGGGCGTGTTGGAGCGAGATAAATCCGCCGAGAATCCATACCGGTCCTGCCACCATCGTCTGACCGCGCTTCACGATAAGTATAAGAGCTGTAGCCGCTAGCGCAAGCAGAGGGAGCCATGCGATGACTCCGATTGCGACTGGATCCCATCCGACGCACGTTACTATGAGAAACACCGGTAGGCTCGCGAGGAGGCCTATTGATGGATGTGGAGCTCCCCGGCTTGGTCGAATGGCGAGAGCCATAAGGATCGTTCCAATGAGTAAAATAAAGGACTGAACGCAGGTCGGGGATACTGGCGGAAGTTTGCACAACGCATTGATCGAGGTGAGGGCATCAGATAGTGCAGAGCTAAGGGGATCCCACTGCCAGAGGTGATACGAGTTGTTGCGAAGATTAACCGCACGTTTCCATGGAGCCCTATCATCAGGGTCGATCAGCACTGTTGAGACTGACCATAAGCTAAGGATGTAGAGAGCTCCTACACCGCAGAGAAGGTACAGAGAAGCTAAGATTCGACTAAAGCTGCCTTGCTGGGTGGGGTGTGACATCTCTTAGCCCTCCCTTCCGGTCGATGGTGGTGTTGGTTGGGGTTGTTCCGTTGCTGTAGACGGAAGGAAGAGCCGCTCGAGCGGTGATATGCTTTCTATCGTTACTGGCTGTCCCACTGCGCATCCCGAGAGTTTAATAAAGGTTACTTCAGGTGAGATGGCGTGAGGGGTAAGGGAGCATTGAGAGCTGCGGAGAAAAGGGAAGTAATTGAATTTGAGTAGAATATCAGCTGTGTTTGCGGTGAAGGTTATCTTATGTGAGTAGTGCTGGAGGTTCGTAACAGCACCTTCAAGGGTATATGATGGAACGGTAGCGAGCCTCTTGAAGATAATAAAAGTATCTACACGCCCAACCTCGGAATACTCGTTGGGTCGAGCTTGGAAGTATTTTCGCCAGTGTGGCTCGTGGGCGATAACAGTCGTGACGTTCATCGCGTTCTGATAGTCCTGTATTCCCGCGTCACCCCGGGAGAGGAATGAGGCAGGTATCGGCTGTTTGTACTCCCAGATGCTGTGAGCGTAGCTCGATGCAATCAGGGGAGTATTAGACCACAAGGCGAGAGGCGCCAAGTGTCCGTTGCTCAATTGATGAAGCACGCACCCCGTGAAAAGAATTCTTCCCCCCGATGAGTTGTCATGAATTTTTGCTGTAAGTTCTTCGACTGAGGAGTTCGCAAAGTAGAAGCGTTCAGGGGATCGATTGAAAAGTACCGTTGCGGCGGCGAATGGCGAGGTACATAAAAATGAAAGGACTGAGGCCATAATCACGCGCTTTGTTCGCGATTTTCCGGAGGTTTCAATCATGGAGGCTATCAGCGCAGCGATTGGAACAGAGAGGAGAACAGCACCCATAACAAGCATTCGATCGAGTTCAAGTTGTGGTTTCAGCGGAACCCCGAAGGTACCAAGGATAAAGAGCCACCCAACAGTGAGTGCATAGCTCAGCCGTATCAATCGAGGTAATGCACATAGCGCCGGCAGAGCGAGGGCTACGACGAGCGGATTTAGGGAGACAGCCTCTTCCTGCCACCGTCGGAGCCCCTCGCGTATGTTCTCACTAATGCTGAGACTACTAGGGCGATGTCGGAAAACAGGTGAAGTGGAGCTTGCATCCTTATTGCCTGGTTGAGCAGAGCTCTCTCCGCGAGATTCGGCTCCCACGGTCGAAGTTGTAACAATTGATTGCGAGCCGGTTGAGATGAATCGAGAGACGTTAGAGACCTTCCACATCATCGCCATCCACGGTGCATTGATCACTACGAGTAGGGCGATGGTGAAGATGTGGCGCTTGGAACGGATAATCTTTGGTAGTTTGGGGATCGCGATGAGAGCGAGTGGAATGAGAGCTACTCCCGCAAGCGACCAGAGAATCGTAAGCGTTGTAGAGACGATAAGTAGCACCATCTCTCTATACGTGAGGGTCGTTGACGTGATGAACCGGATCGCGAGCGCAACTGTGAGGGGTAGTAAAGCCGAACTGACGAGAAACCCTATCGTGCCGTATTTGAGGGCCCAGCGGTACCAAAGGAGGCTCGAACACATCGCCAAAACAGCAGCGATGCTAGCGGTCTTTGGGCCAGCACCCAAGAGTCGACCTGCTGCATACGATGATGCAGGTACGAGAGCAAAAAGTAAAAGAATTACTACCGTGTTGTACGATTGATCGACCCCTAGGAGGTAGAAAAGAGGAGCTGCAAGAAGAAAAGCATTCAGCGCCCCTGTGGCAAAAAAATCGCGCGCGTCGATTCCAGCATTCCACATCGGAGACCAGAAGGGGATCGATGGAAAGTGCTCTCGCAGAAGCTTGAAGCGAAAGAGAAACATCGCGTGATCGTCCATAAAGAGCAATTTGCCGCCCGATGCTTCAAAGAAGGACCAGGCGAGGAGTAGAGACGAGAGCAGAGGAAACCATCTCCATGACGAGCTCGTTAGCGCTTTAGCTGAGAAGAAAGTTGCAAGGAAAAAGAGCAAAAGTTCGCCTCGAATCAGGGGGCCCTGAATGAAGGAGTAGGGGCGACAGAGCCAGTGTGAAAAAAATATCAAAGCTATCGCGCCGCCCCATACCCATGGGTTGGCCCAGGCGTTAAGCGGCGGGACGCGAAAGGGGATACTCTGTCTCTTGCACCGAATGAATTGCAGGGCGAGGGCTCCAATACCGAGAGCACCCCCCAAAGCTACACCGAATGTTCCGGATGGGATAAGAATTGGCCCTTCGAGGCCCCACAGGCGCCACGCCCCGCCGGACAAACTTAAGAACGCCACCGCAAGAGAGACAGAAAGGGCTAGACTCATGCTACTACACCGTCCGGAAGTCGTGGGACCATCGGGCGGTATTCTAGACCTGTTAGGTGGCCTCCGTCAAAGACTCAGCCGGACGGAATGGCCCCTCAGAGGGGTCTTTTTTGCTCACAGCGGTCGTCGTGCTCAACGTGATTTTGCGTTACTCGATACCCCATGCTCAGCATAGAAGGGGTCGAAATTAAACACGGCCTGAGAGAAGTGGGTGAGTGCATCCTCATTCGCTCGCTTGTTGAGAGCATTAAGACCCTCTACAAGGCTGGAGTTAATCACTTCCAAGTTCTGGGGCTTAAACGAGAGGTAGTGCTTACCATCGTCAATTTTTCGAGATTCATAGCACTGTAGGCTCGAAACAAGGTTTGCAACCGCTCCTAAGGTCTCACCCTTGGCCTGTTGAATAAGCGCCTTGAGAGCAAAGTACCGTGGGCTCTCTTCGAGCATCTCGCTGCAGTTGAGACATTGGATGGCAGAAGCTGTATCCCCAAATGTCAGAAACAACGCTGCAAGTGAGTGGTACGAAGCAGCAGCGGCTTCGTTGCTGTAGCTCTCCCAGTTGTGTGATGCAAAAAGCTCTTCGATGTTGAATGCATCGAGCGCTGTATTGAGGCAACGTGCCCGCGCATCAGGGGAGAGAGAGAGTAGTGAATCAGCGCTTTCGCCTCCAATGGTAGCTGTTACTGCAGCGGCTTGGATGATCGAATCACCGTCTGCAAGAGCTCTAATGAGTGCTTGAGTAAGGAGCTCAGTAATGCTCTCTGCGTTACTCTGTGCAACAAGGAGCAAGGCAGAGCGGCTCGTAGCAAGGAGCGCAAGCGGCCACACATCCTGCTTTGCAAGCGAAGAGGTTAGGGAGGCCGGAGCGAGGTCAAGAGAGTGAATCTCTGAACCACCCGATGTAAGTGTTGCAATCGAGTGCTCGCGCAGGTTGCTGTCGTTAATGCTAGTTAAGAAATCTCTGAACTCTGGGGCTTCGATAGCTACTGAGGAGCTTATCACCACGATGCGCTTGCTTGCAGCTTCAGCGATAGCTCGATTGAATGCTTCAATCGTTGAGCCGCCGGAGATGATGAGAGCATAGGACGGGGTTGCAAGAGAGGTGTTGGTGCTAGCAATCAGAGTCTGTCCTACAAGCTCGTGTGAGTGAGCCAGCGAGATGGCTGCGTCAACCGCCGCCTGAGAGCCGCTATCGTCAATTATAATTGCAGTAATCATGATCAACCTCTACCAACCTTGGTTACGTCTACCCCACGGCTGTACTTCTTCTTCCGTTGCGGTTTTGCCGGCATCTCCTTGCGCTCGGTTCTACAACCGCCTCCGTGGCTATTGTTGGATATGATGCGGTGTTGCTAAGGAGGGTTCCGGTTTTTTTACCGGCCCCGACCACTACTGGCTGAGGATTTTTAAAGGCTAGTTATTACAGCAGGTTGGGCGATCGAGGCAAACTTTGGCCCCCTCAATTTTTAGGTAATTAAGGATCACCGGAGCTAGGATCATGCCTGGGATCCCACCGAGCCGTTCACCGATAAGGAGCCCCATAAGGGTCAGCCACATCGGATTTTTGATGCGTCCACCAATTATCCTGCTGTTCAAGAAGTACTCAAACTTATGCAAGACAATAAGGTACAGGAGAGCTATCACCGCAAGGTGAGCCGATTGAGTGAGGCCGATGCTAAAAATAACGGCGTTGCTAAGAAGGTTGCCGATTATGGGTAGAAGGCCACACAGGAAGGTGATGACTATGATCACAAAGGTGTACGGCATGGGGGTGTCAAAGGCATGCAGTAGCAAAAGGAACACACCAGTAAAGAAAGTGTTCACTGCAGAGATAACTACCTGTGCTCCCATCACCGTGCGAAAACTTTCAAAGAATAGCGCAAACCTCTCTCCTATCCTTGTGGTAAGTGCGGTGTAGAGATTGTTTCGGATAGCATATGTGTCTCGGCCAAGGTCGATATGTTTAGTTGAAAAGATACCGCACGTAACAACCAGTGATATAATCACATACACGAACTCTTTCGTTATTATCTGAGCGTATTTGGCTGCCGTTCCGAGCTGGGAGTCGAGCATCTCAGTAACGTAGGTACGAGCCGTCTCTGTATCGGTAAACGGCAAGGTAATCCCCTTCACTGATAGGTAGTTTACAACGGTGGGTACTGATTTGTTAGCGGCTTCGGGAAGGGCCTTTACCGCCTCGGCGATAAATCTTCCGAAGCAGTAGAAGAGAACGATAATTATGGCGCTAAAGGTGACAATTGCAAGCTGCTTGGGGAGCTTCTTTCCGATGTAGAAGATCATCAGGTAGCTAAAGAGAACCGAAACCAGCGGAGTGCCCAAGCCGAAATAGAAGACGGCGATAAGAAATCCTACGATAAAGAAAAAAGCTGTTCGGGTAAGATCGGTGTCAGAGAGTTGTGCTGGGGTGTTCATAGTCCAATCCGGTCAAGTTGATCTCCTCTATCCTGCCACGTTCATGCAAAAGAGGGGAGACCTTCCGAGTATGGGGAGCCGCAATCTACGGATTTACTAGAAAGTGCTACCCACCGAGAAGTGTAGCCGCAGGGCGGCCTCTCCGTTCATGCGGTCAAGAGGGTGCCCCACGTCAAACCCAATTGGGCCTATAGGAGAGAGGTAGCGGAAGCCCACACCCGTACTGTAGCGTAAGTCGCCTAGGGAGAAGCTACGCTCTCTCAAGAATACATTTCCCGTATCAAGGAAGAGGTGAGTGCTAAGAGAGTCAACAACCAGATACTGAAGCTGACTCTTTCCAGCCAGCATCGTGTCACCACCGATAACGGCGCCGTTCTCTCCGCGAGGTCCAAGCGAGTTCTCTCGAAATCCTCGAACAGTGGCGCGACCGCCCAGGTAGAAGCGCTGCGTTATTGGAACCTCATCGGTGGACCCAAAGGGCTCCGACACACCGCCGCTTGCGCCAAGCCCAAGCGAGAAACGCGGCGAGAGCGAGGCTAACGGTATAACGGTGGTCGAGCGCGCAACAAGGGAAGCAAGGTTTGCCTGAGAGCCAATCGCTGCGAGAGCTAGCTTTGGCTCCAGCGAGAGTGTGTATCCAGACTGAGGAATCAACGGGTCATCTCTGCGATCAAGGCTTGCAGTTGCCGATAGGAAGCTTAAGCGCACGGAACCGTCATCGAGATCCGAGATTATGGCATCCGGAGTTACATTTGAGAGGTTGTCAAAGACAAGCGAATGGCCCGCAGAAACAGCCAATCCTGAATTAAACTGCCGGAACAGGTAGGATGCGAACAGTAGCCTGTCTTGATCGAATTCTTGGGTTGTAAGTTGCAATCGTTGAAAGCGTGCCTCTTCAGTGAGGGTGTACTCGGAGCCAAGGACGGAGGGATCAAGGTAGCGCACATTCGCAAATCCCTGGCTGATTGGGCTGTTGTCTGACGACGTCACACGAGCTTGGTCGAAGTACGTGTCGACGCGAGTCGAGAGCGCGCGTCCATCAGCAAAGAGTGATTTATCTGTCGCTTCACCAAAGAGGTGAAGACCGAATTCAGAGTTTACACCCGTTCCAACTTCGAGTGTGTTGAGAGGGCGCTCGACGATTCGGATGGAGATGTCTTCCTTGGGCGAGTCGAGTGCGCCATCAGTTGCTACAACATCAACCCGAGAGAAGAGACCAGATCGTAGGAGCTCGCGTTTGGTTACGCTTACATCTTCTACGCGATACGGTGAGCCTTCCTTCAATCGAACGTGGAGGCGCGCGGTCTCTTCGGTGAGTTTTGAAAGTCCTTCTACCGTGATGCGACCGATGATAGTCCGCTCGCCAGGGGTCAGTACTACTTCAAGATCGGATAGGGTATCGCCCGGTGTTATGCTAATACCGGGTGATAGGTAACCCTCTTCCTTCAAGCGGTCGAGCAGCTGCGCGCTGTATCCGTTTACCCGTGGTAGTGAAGCCGGAGAGATCGGGGGAGTTGGGAGGGTAATCCCTTCGGGTGAGCCCTTGGTGGTAAGTAAGGTGAAGCGCATCGGCTCACCCTCTTCTATAGAGTAGTATACGACGAGGGTAGCTGCCGAGTTGACTTGAGAGATGTGGTAATTGACCGTTACGTTCGGGAAGCCTTCATTGCGGTATACCTCACCGAGTATGTCGCGAAGCGCATCGAGTTCGGCAGGAATAGCGTAGTCTGGCGAGAGGAGATCGAGTTGCTCTGAGTAGCCGAGCTCTTTCATGACCACTTTTATGCGCTTGAGGGGGACTGAATTATTCCCGGTGATCTGGAGCGAAGAGACTTTGGTAGGGATCTCTTCACGGATGTCAACTCGATAGATCAATCGAGCTGGATCAGAACGGTCCTCGGTGTAGGAAACTTCTACAAAGAGGTACCCCTTCTGGTGGTACATCGCCTCAATGTTTTGTAGCAGTAACTTGATGGTGTTGTTTCCAAATGGGCGTCTGCGAGAAAAGAGGTCAATAGAGTCTAAGATCTCCGCTGCAGAGAAGACGGTATTGCCCTTGAAAATGAAGGAGATGGGAGATCCTGGATCGATCGTTATAGTCAGATCTGCTTGAGCGCTGGTGTCGGCAGCAAAGTTGCCAGAGATGTCTATGGGAGTATAACTTGGGGATACACGCGCTGCTATGTAACCCTCGTTGCGGAGCGCTACCACGAGCTTTCGCTCAATTTCGCGCAGGGCTTGAACGGTAGCTCTATCTCCTGGTTTAGCCGCTTGCGTCACACTGGAGGCGAGGCTATTGGGAAGCTCAGGGCCGCTGTAGTCTACCGCACGAATCGTATACAGAGGCCCTTCTTCAACTGATATCTGAAGCTGCTGGCAGTAGTCCGGTGAGCTAGGGCACTCTAAGCGTACGTTGGCGCTCAAGAAGCCGTACTCTTTAAGATAGTTCACCATGTCACGCTGGATTGTGCCGAGGCTCTCAGCGTTGTTTTGAATCCGTGAGCCTCCTCCAACGCGCGCTGCCTGCAAGAGATCGTCTTCGCGAAAGTTCTGAAGGCCTGAAACTGAGATGTCTAGGAACTCGTTGTGTTCGGATAGGATAGTATAGGTGAGGTCGGAGCTGATGATCGGATTTCGTTGGGTGCTCACCGTCTGAGAGAAGCCGTTTATGCTTAGAGCGGGTGAAATGTTGTGCACGACACCTGCTCGAGAGCTGCTCACAGCGCTGAATAGGCTTTCTCCAACGAGAGATGTGCGGGATGAGAGCTCCTTCTTGGCTACGACGGCGGGCTCGACCGTTCCGGTGAACTGGTTGTACATCGGTTCAAAAGAAAGCGTGTCAATCCGAGTGAGGTTACTGAAGAATGCCGTAAAGCTGCTGAACGAGTCTCCGGACAGGAAGAATCGTTGGTCGTTTCGAAGCTGCATGCTTGCGCGATTTGCCATAGTGCGACCTGCGAGGGTGCGTGAGGAGGTAAGTAAGAGCAGGAGCTCATCTTGTGAAAGCCCACGATCTGAAGCGAGAGAGATTCGCGGACTCTTTATCGGGCCGGATGCTTCAAGAATTATCAAGATGCTGTCCCCCGTAGGCGTACGCAGCATTCCTTCACTTGCAATCTCAATGGAAGGGGTGAGGGAGCCTGGCTTAAATGTAACAGCTCCATTAGTTATATCGAACCGGTTTCCCTTGAGTCCTACCCAACCGGTTAAAACCTGCATCCCGCCCGACAGTGCTGGCTGTCGTGTTGTTCCCCCTGCGTGAATATTTGAGTTTAGCTCTGCGCTGAAAAAGGGCGTGAGTACAAAGATATTGCGCGGTGCTTGAACTTTAACATCGAGATCAAGATCGACCATCGTTGAGCCAACTTGCGGGCGAATTCTCGTGGGGAGGAAGTATCCAGCGATAGCTTGCACCACGATACGATTGATGTCGAAGTCTTTAGATATCTCTGCGAAATCAACGGTAAGAACTCCGCCGAGTGCTTGGTGTTTACGTTCATTAAGGCCCAAAGTGAGATCGCCAGAGAAAGTTATCGAGGCATCTTGCACGGGGGCGATGGTGACCTCTTTAAGCGAGGCTGTGAGGTTTGATAGTGGCCAGTCAAACGGTAGCAGTTCCCCTTGAACGGAGAAGCGACCGCTGTTCAGCTCACCTTGAAGCTTATCAATAGTTATTGATCTGCCGTGGAGCTTAAACTCACCAGATATATCGTGCGCACCTATATCGGGAGAATCGAGACCGAGCTGCCCACCTGAGAGTTTTGCTGAGCCGCCCAAGAGAGGGTCCGTGAGTGGTCCCTTAAGCGAAATATCGGTTTGCAGGCGACCCTGGAGATCGTCGATCGAAGGAAGGAGTGGTAATAGGGCACTAAGGTAGAGGTCGCCAGAGAGCGCCATATCGAGGCCGCGGGATATCCCCATTTCACCGTGCAGATTGAGCGCCGTGTTGAAGCCGGACAGCTGTACGTTCTTCCAGCGAAGCGACCCCTTTTCGATCGGTAGCGATAAGTTCTTGGGAAGATGAATGGTGTACGGCTCACATCCGAGTTCAAAGGTCTTTAACCCTAGCGAGCCGGCTCCCCCAAGTGGTTGACTGAGTAGAAAAGAGTAATCGAGGGTAGTTGCAACGTTTCCGCAGTTTGAATCTGGTAAAAGGCTGGAGATATCTGTTTCAGGAAGCTCAAATTTTAGTGTGCCGCTTGCAGACTTTACAATGTCGATAGTCAAGTCAGCGCGCGCGCTAGAGCCCGCTCCAAGAGTAGTAAGACGTAATACACCATCTTTTAGTGATGTGGTGCCCTTGAGGTCCAGTGCAGATGTTACGGCGGGGAAGGAGAGAAATGTTGGGCCATCGCCCTTAAGCCGAGCCATGTCGAGTGGGCCTGAAAGTGTCATGGCTGCCGTTAACTCAACGGGGCTTAAGTTTCCAGGTGTAACGGGTACAGCAAGTGGATAGCGGTAGCGGTTGAGTTCGAGCAATCCCCGCTCAAGGACGGGCTCGGAGCCCTTGAGGGAAATGGCTCCCTCCCAATGGAAGGTTCCTTGAATTGGATCTGTAGTATCAACAACGGAGGTAACCGCTGAAGGGGTAAGCTCTACTTTAAAGGTGGCGGGTCCGATAGAGACCCCTTGAGCTTCAAGGTTGGATGCGCGCATATCAAAGGTGGTGACTGTTCCACCCTGACCGGGGCGAATCGAGATGCGAGCCGTACCATCAGCTATTCGAAACGGTCCATAGGCAAAAGAAGCTAGCGTAACTTCAAATCCGGCTGAGAGCCCCGCGTCGTCAAACGAGAGCGTCTCGTAAGAGCTAAGCTCTGCACCTGCACCTGTTCCACGGATGTTTGAGAGCCGAACGATGGGGTCACCTTTGCGCACATCTACATCGAGCGAGCCAGTAATCGAAGATAGCTGCAGGGGCGTTGCGTTTGGAAGTGAAATGGTGAGAGGGGCGTTTGGTTCGTTTGTCAGAGTTCCAGAGAAGCGCGGGCTTCCCAGCGTTCCGCCCAACTGGCTCTGTCCAGAGAAGAAGCCTTGAAGCCACTCGGGGAGTCCGATGTACTGCGAGCGCAGCAACATGTTTGAGTTGCCTGAGAGTTGGTCGTTACGCTGTGTGTCTACGGTTGCAGCGAGCTCTGTTGCTGATGAGCCATCGCCAAGGTTGAGCGAGTGAAAGACGGTGCGCTCATCTTCTATTGAAAGTGACGCGGAGAGCTTTCCAAGTGGTAGCTCGGACACGTCCGTGCGCTCTTTGTTATTGAAGGAGCGGTAGTGCAGATCTGCTATCTCAGGAAAGAGGTTGAAGTTCTCTCCGCTACGTACAACTGCGAGTTTGACCCCGGCGGCTGTGATTTCGCTGCCACCAAAATCTTCGCGCAGCTTAGATCCAAGGATGTTGAGAGAATCGAGCTCCACTCTCCACCTATCTTTGGAGTCTAGTTCCGGGGGAAGAGGGGTGGTTAGTTGGTTGATAAAGCGAAAGGTCGCTGAATCTGGCCCCACGCCATCCGCGAAGCCGTTTGAGAGGTTTAGATCGTAGAGCGTAACAACCTTGTGGAGGATCTGTTTGATTGAGAAGCGAGAAGTTAAGAGTGGGAAGGAGAGTTTCGTTGAGCCCTTCTCAATAAGTCTAAGGTTAGTCGCCTTGCCGCTCAGCGTTGAGAAGGAGAGGGTGAAGGTGTCGTACTCGATGCTACAGCCGCACGCAGTCTGTGCCTCTTCGTTCAGAGCGGTGGTGATCTCCTGGATAAGGAACTTCTTGAGGGAAACTATCCCGAAGCCGGCAGCGATTCCGAGGGTAAGACCTAGAATGGCGAGAGTTGTTCCGGCGAAACGCTTCATGTACTCGATAGTCCTTGTGGGAAGCCAGGGAGCAGAGCGGTGAAGTGCCCGTAAGCGTCCTTAAGCGTCCGTATAATCCCGCTCTCTCATGTTCCTAAAAAGAGCAGTTAAGGAGACTGACAATAGCCGAGCCCCGTCATCTTCAGGGTCGCAGCTGCTTTTTTAGGATTATTACCAATCCTTCCGCTAGATTACATTCATTTAGGGGGGCGAGTACAGGGCTATGGGACCAGAAAAAGCAAAGAAGTGGCTAGTAGTTAAACTAGTTATCAATAACTTGGAGCTAGGGGCGGGCTCACTTCTGTTCGGGCGATATGAGTCAATCTTCAGTTTGTTGACGCAGGATACTGTTGCTGGCGCCGGCGGGCCGAACGCGCGAGTGCTAAGCACAACCAGGTGACTACACTTATTAGCCAATAGTAGTGCGCGACACCGGTTTCACCATTAGATACTCATCAAAGGCTTGATATCCTCCTAATCCTCATCCTTCTAATAATCCTGCACCTGCACTGGTTTCCTAAACCTCGTCCCGCGCGCACTGAGGATCTGTTCCCTGAAAGCCAGGGGGCTCTTTTTCAATAGCGAAGATGATGAGGAAGTCGGTGCAGGTGCAGGATGATGAGAAGGATGAGGATTAGGGTTGAGATGAGGAGGAGGTCCTCGCGCTGCGAAACGCGCTGGGACATAACGCTAAAATAACCCGGAACTCGTCTGCAAGCGAGTTCTCGGGTTGATTGAATTGTTATCCTGTTGATATCATGTGAGAAAGAACAACAGTACTGATCTTAAGGGGCTACCGCTTCTTCTTCGTCTCTCTCGACCGCGGTGAGCCGGTGCATATTCATGTTGAAAAAGATGATGCATATGCAAAGTTTTGGATTAAGCCAATTAGAATGGCGAAGAGCAAAGGATTCAGCGCTACAGAGCTCGCTAGGATTCCTGCTATGATTGAGAAACACCACAAGCTATTTGAGAGGAGATGGTATGAGTTCTTCGGTGAATAGAAAAGTGGCATTTGAACCACTCGTTGAGGATGTAGATTTTACCAGGAACGCCCTCGTCGTAACGCTATCCGATGGTCGAGAAATTCGCATGCCTCTTGAATGGTCTGAGCGGTTGCGCAAAGCAACGCCGAAACAACGGAAAGCGTGGAGGCTAATCGGCGGTGGCGTCGGTATCCACTGGGATAGCATAGACGAAGATATCTTAGTTGAAAGCTTGTTACGCTGCTAAGGCGGACCGCGCACGTGGCTCAGCAATTAGCCACTAATGAGGGATTAGTCATGCCCCGAGGAGGCCGGCAAAATAGAGTGGGGCGGTAACCGTTAATTCCGGCCATTGGTCCAGTGTACTGTGAAGGGCTCATGCCAACCAGCTCCTGAGCGACACTTGCTCCACCAGTGGTGACCGCTATGGTAAACACCTCTTTCGGGGCTCTGAGGAGAGTCCCCATCGTATACCCTACCAGTCGGGAGCGAATAATTGCTCCTGCCTTCTTGGTCGAAGCCATCGACGCCAGATACAAACCAGCGCAGCGACTCACTGAGGTTATATATTTTAACGTAAGCTCGTCCTCTGACATCTCCCCGCGCTTCAGAGCCTCGCATGCCAAGGCTGTTACGGGAATAACGAGACCATAGCCCAATACTTGTCCTTTCACAGTCAAGACATTGTACATGTCAGGGCGCATCTCTGCCCACGTAAGGGCTGTTGATGATGGCTCCTGACTGAAACATTCTTGATCAATCGCAATTACATGCTGACGATGTTCTCGCTCCAATCGATCATGTGCCTCGATTTTATGCATAACTCTCACTTGTTTATATGCCACCATACTACTCGATTTGGAGGGCCTACTCAAAATGTAAAAAAGTGCCGATAAGGCTCACAATGATTAATGCCTAAAGAGCGGGGGACTGGCACGAATTTCGTAGGGGCAGACGCGTTGGCGGATAACGGCGAAAATCTGCGGCGCTGCAAGCGCTCACAGGATTTTATTGTTATCCACTATTAAAGGGGGAAACTTTCAATCGTTTTTCACGATTACGTATGTGTGGAACACAAAATTGAATCAAAAATCATAACCATCAATGGACAGCGCGTCATCCTCGATAGCGACCTAGCGCAGTTATATGGGGTCAGCACGATGCGTCTCAATGAACAGGTTACTCGAAATCTTCGACGATTCCCGAGTGACTTCATGTTTTCACTGTCATTTCAGGAGTTTAAAAACTTGATATCGCAAAATGCGATATCAAGTACTCGCCACGGTGGGAGAAGAAAACCACCTCGATTTTTCACCGAATATGGTGCAGTAATGGCAGCTAATGTGCTGAATAGTGATGTCGCGATTGATGCGAGCATCATGATAGTCAGAGTGTTTGTAAGATTAAAAGCGATCGCGCAGGAACACGCAGACCTCAAAGCCCGGTTGCAGATGTTGGAGCAGAGGGTTGCCAAAGGATTTTCCGAGCATGCCGAGGAGCTTCAAGAAATTAGATTTGCACTGGCAAAACTTGAGGAGCCACCGGAACCTAGGAAGAGGCGGATCGGATTCTAGAGTTAGGTGAACGTTTGCGCCGTGAGTTTCGTACAAAGAACCTACCTAATCAAAAAAAGATATCTAAAGGTGCAAAACCCTGTGCGCTTAATTGTTATTCCGCCTTCGTGTCTTGACTAAAAACATTCTTCCAGTGCCCGTCAGCGTTTTGCCAAAGAGAGCTGATATACATTTTTTTCGGTACACGACCGGGCGCGGAGTTCGCTCGCTCCCACACCGCGAGATACATGAGCATTACCAAAGAATCCGACAAGACTAGGATTCTTGGGTCTTGTATCTCATAGCGTTGGGCAATCGGTCCATTTCGCAGCGCCGAACAATGCTCCGCTCTGTTACTAAAGCCCGTCGAATAGACTCCGATAAAATTGTCCGCCAAGATCCGCGCATCCGCTTGCGCATCACCGGCAACAAAGGCTTCCCAAACTTGCGACTCAAGTGTGACAAATTGCTGAACTGTGGGGGCTTCCGGTTGCATCACTATTCTCTAAACGGGATAACGACTGCGTTTCCCGCCGCCTGAAGCGTAGCGTAAGGCGGTCGGGAACACGCACTGGTTGTCCCTCCACATGGTTATAGATTGCCTAACCCTTTGCCTTTCTTGTGGTAAACCTCTCCACCATGATTGAGTACAAATCCTGAGCAAAATCGGCTCAAGCTGGCGCACAGGGCATGCATATCCGGCTCGGTCAGATTAGCGTCAGAGGAGATGGACCCTACCGCGTCAAGCATGGCGGAGGCTCTGTCAGGATGTTCACTCTTCAATTTCAGGTAGTACCGTCTTACCTGGGCGTTTACTGTGCTCGGACCCTGGTCGAACTCATAACCCACCAACTCCGAGATCTCAGGTCTACTGAGATTACCAAGAGTGATTAACCGACGCTCAAAGCTCTTCCTTGCCGCACTCTTTTCGTCAGTTCTACTAACTTCTATCTCTGGCATACCCACTCCTAAAACTTCAAGAAAAACTACCTCGCCAATCTGGTATGGTCTATTTTTCGCCAAACGACGAAAAAGGGACAACGTTTCTTAATCCAGGCGGCCAACAAACTCTGCATTCAAATCCAAAATCATACCGCTCTGGATCTAAGGTTTGTTATGGCCTATGTGGCTAGTTATTATGCGGTTTTCGACGGACGCTAATTCGTGCTGCGCCAACTTCAGCAGCAAGCTTACCATCAATAAACCGATCGGTAAATTTCAAAAAATCTTCAACTGCGGAATCGGGACCATGTTCTTTTATGCGATCTTTAAGCTCATGCATAGTTCTAACGTCAGCCTGTTCCTCCTTGTCAATTAGGATCTTTAAAACAGCTAATGCCCTTTCTCGATGAGCGGGCACTAGATTTGCACCCAGAAGTGCGGCTCCAAGCGCAAAGCGGCCATCAGAATCAATCTCGGTTGCAGCGAATGAGTCTAAATCTTTTTTGCTAGTTAGTCTCAACATCCCCAGAGGACAAAATTCTCCGATTTGATCCATCGAATACTTTAGCCCAATAAGTCTATCAAGCACTCCATCCAAAATCTGCCGTAGAGTTACATCCTGAGCCTTGAAAGTGGTTTCGGGATCGCTTCGTGCTATTCCCAGCATCTCCATTTGCGCACGATATTCGCGCAGTGCAACATTCACAACAGGTTGTCCTCGTAAGCTTGCATTATACTCGTCAAGTGCCGCTCCCACATCGGTCGGGTCGGCAGTCTTATCAAATGGAGCACGGAAAACTCCTGGCATGGATAAGCTAGCGAATGAGTCTTCGCCAACCTTCATCGAATGATTAAAAGCAGTCATTTTTGGTGAAGGAGGTGGCGGCATATACAAAAATTTATTTTAACCGAAATCTAATAAATTTATGGAATATATTCTAAGTAATGTGACTTAAGGGCATAACAATTCCATAACCAAGTTCCTCCCACCAGTGTACGGAAGCCACTCTCGTAGTCAAGCAAGCTTTATAATCAAGTCTTTCAACAGGTTAGGCACCTCAGACTCTGCCCATCTAAAATGCTCATTCCCGGAATGGATCCCAGGGTCTACTGCCACCCGGGGATCTGACTGTGGAGATCCTGGGGCTGGTTTTACTAGAAAAGCAGGAAGCCATCACTTCGGAACCGTAGCAGGGAGGGATTCTGCCGTGCTTCCTTGGGGGCGAGAGAGCAGGGTTATGGGGCCAGGAAAGAGTACTTTAGTTGCTACGAGGCTTTTTTGGCTTCGTCTCCTAACGGTTGATCTACTCAATCCGGATGAGCATGCGCGCTTTGTGCGCCATCCACACCACCCCAAGGCAGAGGTTCTTGCAAGAAACGGACGCTGGACTGGGTCGTAATCGATGAAGTGCAGAAGGTCCCCAAAATCCTAGATGTTGTGCATGCCCTCATCGAAGGTGCAGAGACGCGTCATATCAAGTTCGCCTTGACGGCCTCGAGTGCACGTAAGCTAAAGCTGCCGGGGGCACACCTATTAGCTAGCAGGGCCTTTAGTAATGAGCTCCCTCTACCCGCTGTCATCGTACGAGTAGGGTGAACGATTCTCGCTTGATGATCCCTTTAACTGGGGGACCCTTCCTAAGACTAGGGGCGGGAGCTAGGTCTACAGACTACCCCGCCCCAAAAAGCCGCAGCAACCCAACCTGTGCGGCAGCTATGACAAGCAGCGAAAACTGAAAGGCTGCTTTGCGGGTTTTGTGTTTAAAGGTGTTTACACCAAGGAGTATTCCGGGCACGCCTCCGAGTAACGCCTGGACGTAGAGAGCCGTCTCTGGAATTCGCAGAGAGCTTCCCCGTGCAAGGGATTTATCTAGCCCCATACAGAAGCAGGCGCTGATATTTATTCCAACGAGCCAGCTATGCATCGCTGATAGCTCGGAGTTCCAGAGTATAAGCGCGAAGATAAATGTGGCTAAGGCCCCCGAAAATGCAACGTAGAAGATGAAGGGGTTAACCGCTGCGGGTGGCTGTTGGTTCATTACTACCAATTACCCTCAAAAGGGTATCTTGAGAAGAGTCTTCTTCTTGTCTGCGTTAACGCCCCAGAAGGAATAAAGCTGGGGCTTTCGGTAGAGTTGTACGTAGCTCTTTCCACTGAGCAACAGACCTGGTGCGTATCTCTTCGCGAGGCGTTGTTAGTTCACTTGCGATACACAGCAGCAGCTCTCCTGCGCAATGTTCTAGCAGGTCTTCAAGCATGCGTTGGTTGCGGTACGGGGTGTCCATGAATATTTGTGTTTCACCGCGACTTTGCACGTCGCGCTCAAGGGCGCGTAGCGCTGCCTTGCGTTGTGTGGCATCAACTGGGAGGTATCCGTGAAAGCGCCAAGATTGACCGTTAAGTCCGGAAGCCATCAGCGCAAGCACCATCGAGCAGGGGCCGACGAGAGGATACACGCGTGCCCCGAGCCTGTGCGCATGTGCCACCGCAAGCGACCCAGGGTCTGCGATAGCCGGGCAGCCCGCCTCAGAGAGTATCCCGATGTCTTCCCCGTTGTAGAGTGGTGCCATCAGCTCTTCTAGCTCAGCCGGTTGAGTGTGTTCATTGAGTCTACGCAGTGAAAGTCCCTGAATGGTAACTGAGGGCGCCACCACTTTTATGAATGCTCGAGCGCTTTTTTCGTCTTCAACAAGGAAGTGTTTTAGTTTGCTGACAGTTGTGGTTATAGCTGCTGGGAGTGCTGCATCAACTGGTGAATCCCCGAGTAGGGAAGGTATCAGGTAGATCGAACCCAGGCTGGCAGCACTAGAAGTACCCATGCGCTATCACTCGCGGATAGCGATATCAGCCGTGTGTTTCCATGCGTGGTACGAGCTGCGCACAAACGGACCCGATTCAACGAAGCGGAAGCCGCGCTTCATCCCTTCATCTTCGTACTCTTTAAACTCTTCAGGGGTGATGAAAGCACGCACCGGGAGCTGCTTTTGCGTCGGACGGAGGTATTGGCCGATCGTCATGACATCGATTCCTGCGGCACGCATATCGTCCATAACGCCGAAAACTTCTTCCTTGCTCTCGCCCAATCCGACCATGATTCCAGATTTTGTCGTGATGCCAGGATCTATCTCTTTTGCCCAGCGGTGAATGTTCAGCGAGCGTTCGTATTCAGCTCCCGGTCTAACCTTCTTGTAGAGTCGAGGTACGGTTTCGATGTTGTGGTTAAGTACATCGATCTTGCCGCTTAAGATCGTAACGAGGTCAGGGCGCGAGCCTTTGAGGTCTGGGATAAGGAGCTCAATCTTGCACCCTGGCGCGTGATTCTTTACTGCCTGAATCGTTTTGAGGAAGTGTCCAGCACCGTTATCTGCAACATCGTCGCGATCGACTGAAGTGATCACTGCATGCTTTAACCCAAGCTCCTTAATTGCAAGCCCCACGCGCTCTGGTTCGTGAGGATCAAGCGCTACGAGGGTTTCAGAAGTTCCTTTCTTAACCGAGCAGAAGTGACACTTTCTTGTGCACAGTTCGCCCATAATCATAAAGGTAGCTGTGTGGTGTGACCAGCACTCGCCGATGTTAGGGCACTGCGCCTCTTCGCACACAGTGTGGAGCTTGCGCTCCTTCACTATGCGCTTGGTTTCAAGGTACTCCGGAGAGCCAGGTGCACGCACCTTAAGCCATGACGGCTTAACGATCTGTTGGGCGTTTCGCGGAATCTCGACTGCCATACGCTTATTACCCCGTGTGGTGCTACTTCGTAGCTGTCACACCGTTACCCGTTGTGACGTCTCTCCTTACGCCATGAGTAGCGCAGGAACCTCAAGCGCTTCCTTGAAGTGCTTAAGGAAGGTGCTTGCCATTACACCGTCAATGATGCGGTGATCAACTGAAACGGTGACCTTCATCACTGATCCTATCACGATCTGACCCTTAACCACGACTGGTTCCTCCTTGACGGCGCTTACCGCCAGGATTCCTCCCTGTCCAGGGTTAATGATTGCAGTGAAGTTCTCTACGTCAAACATTCCCATGTTTGATATGCTGAACGTTCCACCCGATAGATCGCTTGAGCTTGGTCGTCCCGCTCGTGCGCGTTCGATAGCTGCACGAGCTTCAAACACAATATCCTTGAGGGACATCTTATCAGTCTCTTTCAAAACCGGGATGAGGAGTCCATCAGCGATAGCTGTGATGATTCCGATATTGATCTGACCAGGTTGGTAGATCTGACCATCCTTCACAGCAGCGTTTACTCGCGGCTCGGCTTTAAGTCCGTATGCTGCAGCCTTAATCACAAGGTGATTAACGCTGATTCCTTTGTACTCAGCCTTCTCTTTTAACACTTCACGGAGCTTGAGAGCTTCGGTCATGTTAATTGAAGCGGTGACGTAGAAGTGCGGAGAGGTGTTAACGCTCTCTTGCATCCGGCGCGCTATCGTTTCACGCATGCGTGAGAACGGAGTGAGCGTCCCTTGAGATGCGTCGCTTGAAGTAACAAGCGGCGCTGCTACTGGCGCAGCTTGGAGTGCCGCTGACGCGCAGCTCGGTGTGCTTACCATCTCGGGAGCGGTAGAGCCTCCTGCTGCTGCCTCAACGTCACGTCGAACAATACGGCCGTTCGGTCCAGAGCCCTGAACTGAAGAGAGATTTACCTGAAGCTGTTCAGCCACTCGTTTAGCAAGTGGGCTGGCTTTCACACGTTCGCTGCCTGATACAACGCTTAAGTTCGCTGCTGCTGAGGCAGCGATTGGTTGCGGCGTAGAAGCCGGGGCGGCAGAAGGAACAACTGCTGGCTTGGTAGAAACCGGAGTTGAAGCTGGCGCCGGGGCGGGGGTCGCGGCGGCTCCAGAGGTGGTGCCAACTGATTCACCTGGCTGGCCGATTACGGCGATTGTTTCGCCAACCTTGGCAGTTGAACCTGCAGGTGTCTGAATCTTTAACAATACACCGTTGAAGAACGATTCGATCTCAAGGTTTGCCTTGTCGGTTTCTACTTCTGCAAGGATGTCTCCCCGTGAAACGGTATCACCCTCTTTTTTTTGCCACGATAAGATTTTTCCCGAGCTCATGGTATCGCTCAGTTGTGGCATTTTGATATCTGTAGCCATGGTACTCCTCTCGCTTTGCGGAATGAATGCACAATGTTGCCCCTTTTATAGTCCAGAACGGGGGTGAATACAAATAGGGCGGATACGGCCCGTTCGTCAGTGGTTTTGAAGAGTTGTAAGTATCTAACAACACGGGTTGATAGAAGGAGTAACTTCGAGGTACAAAGACGGCCCGACCTGGTTCGGAATTTTTGAAGTTGATCCCGCTGTCATGAATGTTGTTGAAAAAGAGGATGTATACTCCAACGGCACTGAAGCCGATCTTTCGGGAGTAGTCAGACATCGAGCGCACGCCCCGGTCCTTGGAATGAGGGAGCGGCGCGCGTTAACGGGCCATGAAGTTAGACGCCTGGTGTCTGAGAGGTCTGAGAACCTGCGAAAATTTATCGCGCCCCTCGAGGAGCATCTTCGTAAAGCACTCCGGCTGCGCACGCGCGGTAATCGCCACTCTCCGCGTACTCTTTCAAAGGTCGCAGAATTAGTTTTATTCGTCATACGCAAACTCACTTCGCGAGAAACGGGAGTGTATGCGTTGGATCCAAATATTCCGCTTTTATTAAGTGGTCTCTATGCTGGTTCAGTTGAGGCCTCGATCATTTCTGGGCTGGTGAGACGGGCTCAGGAGGCACTTGCTCACGTGACCACGCTTGAGCGTGGTGAGGTGGGTGGGGTATCCGACTATTCGCCGCAGCGTGCTGCGTACCGAGGGTACGACATTGCGCGTGAGCTCGATGAGCTTGCGATGCTCCTTAAATGGTATGTGCGTCGCAAAATGAGTGCAGCAAAGCTTGAGGTAAGCGCGCTAGCAAGCGGCCTAGTGGGCGGAATAAATGGTAGTGCCGTCAATGGTAACGGAGATGCGCGGAGTGTGTCTGAGGACGAAGATGCACTTTTTGGTTTTGAGGTAGTGCACGATCAGTTCGTATTCGGCACGAAGGGCTGTTTCGTATCGTGTGGTCTTAAGCTGGTGGGGCACGATGGTCAATCGTTGTGGCTCAGGGTTTCAGTTCTTCACGAGGGACGACCGCTATCTGTGCGATCTGAGTGGTCGTCATGGAGTGACCCTGGTGGGTCTGACTTTATAGAGGTGGTGCCCGATAGCGCTCCATTCTGCTCCCTGGTTCCGATACGCCCCCAGGCGCAGCGCTTGATAATTGATGAGATTCGCGCATTCGTGCCGTATGGCGCCCTCGATGTTGCAAGTGGAAGAGTCGACGTAGAGCTTTGTATCTCGGTGCTTGATAGTGAGGGTAAAGAGATCCTCAATGCGGTACGCCCCGACAGTATCTGCATACCTCGACGCGAAGTAATTACAGCTCCTGTGCCGGCGCCACACTCGGTGGGGATGTGGCCGCACGATGTTGTCTCAGGGGATAGGATCTCCGATCTGAAAGTTTCTGCCGATTACAAGAGCGTAGGAGGGTGGGAGCGGCACACGGTTAGCGTGCAGTTTGATCTGGCGCTTTTTATGCACACCGGTGAGAGCGTATTACTTGAGTGCCGTTTTCTGAACGAGGCTGGTGAAGTCGTTGAGCTCTCGTCGCTGGGGATCCCTTACGTTGCGAGCGATCTTGATGTTGCCGTTGAGTCGGTCTCCTCGTACCGCTACCGACGGGTGCTCCATCCGCGTGGCGCGTGGGCCCATTACAGGAATCTGTCTATCGACATTCCGGTAGAGTTTCTTCTTTTGTCACCGGGGTCGCATAGGCTCACCTGTGAAGTGGTTATCGTGTCCTCCGATGATCGCGTCTTGTGTGGTGATATGCGCAGCGTATCAGTGCTTGTGCCGCGCGAGGTGGAAGGACAGCGGGAAGAGATTGTAGCGCTTGAGTCAGTTGAGATTAATCCAGCGTGGCGGTCGTCAGGAGTTGAATCGGTTCGCGTGCAAGCGATCTTCACGCCAACGAATACCTCTCGACACATCGCAGAGCTTGCTGCTGGAAGAGTAGGGGAGTTGTGCTCACCCTATCGCGTTGAGATCTCGATCGAGCGTGAGGACGGCCACGTGCTCTTGCAAGCTTTTTCGGATTCGCTCGGTATTGGATTTAAGCCAGTAACGAGGAGTGTATGTATCGATGGTCATGCCGGTTCGGCGCACCACCATAAGGTGGTCTCTACTTTTCCGAAGGAGGAGATCCTCGGCTGGTCATTCGGGGCTGATTCTCAGCGGGCGCTCTCTAAGTTGCGTCTTTTCGCCCGCGTTCGTGCGCTTTCCCTTGCGGGCGAGGTGCTCGTGTCTCATACCAAAGAGTTCTTCGCAAAACCTGTAGGGAGCGGTGGACGTCGGGTGGTAGAGTTAAGCGCTCCACTACCTCAGATCGTTGATGTGGAGGCTTCGTTGTATGCACAAACATCACTCGTATCGTGCCGCGCGTTGGTTAATATGCCCTTCGAGTGGGCCGCAGAAGAGGGTGTGGTAGTGACCGGTGTCGTCGTATTTGCAGATGGACAGCGGCGCGAGGTAGTTAATCGACGCATCGCTTCGCATCGCGCATCTCCCTGGATTAGTAAGCGTTTGGGATTGAGTCAGACTCCGATTGAGTGCGAATACGCTCTTAGTGCAGAGGAGGGGACCCCGACGCATGTTGAGGTGTCGCTGCGGTCTGCGCGTGACGAACAGCTTCATTCTGTTAGTTGCGGAGTTGCTGTGACAGGTGTTCTAGCGGATGCGGCAGACGAGGATGGTCTCGATCGTTCGCGTGAGATGCACGAGCACGCAGGGAGCGCTGGATTAACTGATCCGCTTTCGCTTTCTGAGGGTGAAGAGACAACGCGCCGAAAGACTGGAATATTGGGATGGTTGTGGCGCTAGAGATCCACACGTTACTTCTGCGATGTTGAGCGCAGATAGGCTGCTTGAAGTTTTTCATCACACTGTATGCAGCTTCCAAGGTCTACGAATACGATAGGCACAGGCTGCTTACACTTCTTGCAGAAACTAACAAAGAGCCGCTTCGTTGGGCGTAGCATTGCGAGAAATAGGACCGACACTGAAAAAAATAGTAGAAATCTGGTCGGCGAAACATCTAGGCTTGTTGAGAAGGCTCCAAGCAGGCTTATGCTGCGAGCGATCAGGAGTGGGATAAGCGATAGCACGACAAGCTGCGACTCCCATAGCAGGAGGCGAGACCAGGCGTCACTCTTTATAGCACGGGCGTGCTGGGCGTTAGTGCGCAGCGCACCTGCTACGCCGTGCAGCGTTGCCGCTGTTATGAGAACAAGAACTGCTAATCCCCACACGCCGCCTATCTGAACGAGCGAGAGAATTTTAAGCACAATAATACCCCCGATGAATACCGCGCTAAGGAGAGGGATGATAAATGGTTTAGTCTCAAGCTGCTTAGTGTTGAGTATGCGTAGGGCAGCGATCGCTCGATAGAGCGCCTCCTGCGCCAGGAATGGTAGCAGTACAAGCCCTGCTACAATGGCCCAGGAGAGGGCTCGGTCGGGGGTAATTTGCGCAGGCTGGCAGAGAGATATCAGGGGGTCTGCCAGGAGTGAGATGAGGAGGATGGTCCAGACGCGCTCCAAACGAGCAAAGGGTCCGATCCGCCCTTTGGGGGGTGAAGGAGGAGGGTTTGTATCGTTTGGTTTTCGTAGTAACCTGCCCACTGTGAGATCTCCAATCGGTTCCAATTCCAACGTCACGCGCGCCGGTGCTCGTGATGATATGTATCTCTCCGTAGCCGAAGTTGCTCGCGGTATCAACGATCTTTTTGAGCAGCACCTCGCGCAGGTCCTCTTTCGTGGCGAAATATCGCAGATGACTGTAGCCCAAAGTGGACACCTCTATTTTACCGTGAAGGATGAAAACGCGCAGCTCTCGTGTGTAGTGTGGTCGGGGGTGGCAAGGACGTTACCTTTTAAGCCGCAGGTAGGGATGGTGGTGCGGTGTCATGGGCGACCTAACGTCTACCCGCCAAGTGGGCGAATGCAGGTGGTTGTACACCGCTTGATGGAGGACGGAGAGGGGGCGCTGCAGCGTAAATTCCTGCAGCTCAAGGCGCAGTTGGAGAGCGAGGGGATCTTTGCACTTGAACGCAAACGCTCGATACCGTTTCTTCCAAAAGCAGTGGGAGTTGTTACTTCAAAAACCGGCGCAGTTATTCACGATATGATGGTTAAGATCCGGGAGCGATTCCCTGCGATGCCGGTATACCTCGCTGACACCCGGGTGCAGGGGGAGGGGGCAGCCGAAGAGATCGTGGACGCGCTGCGTGCGCTTGAGCGCAGCGGTTTGGTTGATGTGATTATCGTTGCGCGCGGTGGTGGTTCGCTTGAGGATCTCTGGGCTTTTAACGAAGAGGTTTTGGTGCGAGCGGTATTTGCCTGCTCAGTGCCGGTTGTCTCAGGAGTGGGGCATGAAGTCGATACTACGCTGTGTGACCTTGCTGCTGATGTGCGAGCGCCGACACCAACCGCTGCGGCAGAGATGGTGGTCCCAAAAGTGAGCGATCTCCTCGTGCGCGTTGCAGAGCTTGAACGACGGTTGTGCGATAGCGATAGGTGGTTGCAACCCAAAGTACAGCGTATCGATGAGTTGTGTTTGCGCTTCGATGCCCGTATTAGTGCAGTTGTTCACCAGGCGCGGCTACGCTTAAAAGCTGCAGAGGCAACACTCGCTGTGATACGTCCTGATCGGGTCCTTGAACTTATCCGTTCCCGAGTTGATGCGTTTCAGCAGCGGTTACAGCGCTCTTCGGGGCAGGAGATTGCAGCGTGTAAGCTCGCACTCTCCACGCTCGCGATGCGATTACAGCGAGCGTTACCCCCTGAAGGCGTTGCGCGTTTGCAGGGTGAGGTTGAGGCGTTGGGAGAGCGACTCCATGGGGCAGCAGGTCGGGTGTTTGAGGCTCACAAGCAGCGTGTTGAGCACGGGGCGGCCAGGCTTGCAGCTTTAAGTCCAGAGCGGGTGCTCGAGCGGGGGTACAGCATTGTGCGTGCCGGCGGTAGCCACCTTCGATCTGTTAGTGATGCGGTGCAGGGAGCTGAAGTTGAGATAGCTCTCGCGGATGGAACGATCTTTAGTACAGTTACTAAACATACAAAGGAGATAACATGGCGAAATCTTCGGCCGAAAAGATAACCTTAGAGGCCCTTCAGAAGGGTGATGTGAGTGATGAGACACTGTCGAGTCTAACCTTCGAGCAAGCGCTTAAACTTCTTGAGGAGGTAGTAGCTGCTGTTGAGAGTGGAACTCTCCCGCTCGATCAATCGATAGGCTCGTACGAGAAGGGCACAGTGCTTGTTCAGCATCTGCGTAAGCTGCTCTCTGGTGCAGAGGAGAAATTGCGGGTGCTGGGGAAGGGAGAGTAGGGAGTAGATTCCTGGTGTCGATTCCCCTCTACATTGTTGATGCGTTCACCTCGACGTTGTTTGGTGGCAACCCTGCGGCTGTGTGTCCGCTCACTGAGTGGCTTCCTGATAGCGTTCTTGCCTCCATTGCGGCAGAGAATAATCAGTCAGAGACCGCTTTTTTTGTTGGAACCGCGGGGCGGTATCACCTCCGATGGTTTACGCCTACATTCGAGATAGATTTGTGTGGGCATGCAACGTTGGCGGCTGCCCATGTCATTTTTCAGTTCATTGAACCCAGCTGCGAATGTGTTGTTTTTCAAACGGCGAGTGGCGAGTTGCAAGTTTGCAAGGGCGGCGGGATGCTGTCAATGAATTTGCCAGCACGTCCCGGAGTCGCGACGGTGTGTCCCGCTGAGCTGCGAGAAGGGATCGGTCTTGTTCCAAGTGAGGTCTATTTAGCACGAGATTATTTGGTGATCGTTGATTCTGAGGATACCGTCCTGCGGTGTAGACCAAACTTTGACTTGTTACAGCGATTGCCATCGTTGGGCATCATTATCTCGGCGCCAAGCAGCGCATGGGATTTCGTTTCTAGGGTTTTCTTTCCAACTGACAGCATTAAGGAGGATTCGGTAACAGGGTCCGCTCATTGTACACTGATTCCTTACTGGGCACGGCGCCTTGCGAAGTCGTCTCTGCGTGCCAGGCAGATATCGGCTCGAGGGGGAGAGTTGCTGTGTGAGAACTTAGAGGATCGGGTTCGTATCAGCGGCTCGGCTGTAGTGTACTCAATAGGTGCAATTCAGCTGAGGTAAAAGATACCTCCATCTCCTATCTATACGGCGGATTGCGGCGCGGCCAGGTGGTGCTCGGGTTCGGATCTTCTCGCTTCCGGTGTTGGGGAGTGGGTAGATGGGGGCTTTACAACAGGTTTTTTGGGAAGCATGTCGTTACCGTAGTCCCTCTCATCGCCTGGTAAGGGTCGACCGCCTTGGAAGAAGACAGTGCTTGAGTTCCTTTGCTTATTGCCACGTAGCATGGAGCCCGTTAAGATGGAGAGTTATGGAGTGTCGTCTATTCTGTTTTGCCCCGTACGCAGGGGGCTTTGCCGTTCATCATCAGCTCGATCTCGCCATCTCAACAGGGGTTTTCATGAAAGGTGGCAGCACAACCAGTCTTGGTTGTGAGAATTTCTATGACCGATGTGAAGTGCTATTACACACCTCCTACCAGAACTATGTGGCCGCATGCATAAATTGCGCTAACAAGGGGCGGACCTTACTAGAGCATAAACCGCTTCCTTTTCTTACGTTAAATGAACTCGTTACTCCGGAGGAGGTAGCTCACGTTCAACGGTGGAGTGCCGAGCAGGACCCGCTACGTTTGGATCTCGTCAAATATCAAGGACATGCTGTAGGTCAATGGACACTATCATCCGTCCTCACGGCATTTCAGGTTACTGCCGCCCAGGTATCGCGGCCTGATGTTATGGCTTTTTATCGAACTCAAATTAAAAACTCGGCCCTCACGAGTATTGCTGTCGAGCGTGTGATTGCTAACTACAACCCCACGGTAGCTTTGGTTTTTAACGGACGTTTCGCGCAGTACCGAACTGCCTTTGAAATACTTCGAAAGGCGGGGGTGCGGGTCATTACGCACGAGCGAGGGCTCTCGGATAGTACGTTTTTCTTTTATGACAATAAGACCGTTGATGAACCGCGTGAGTTTATAACTCTTTCAAGCCCTTGGCAGGTTGTTCCTTTAGTGCAAGAGGAGCTTGAGCGGGTGTACTCCTACATCTGTAATCGCGAACACGGGCGCGATTTTAACATTCCTGCCTCTAATACATTCACGTCTGATGAAAGATTGATTCGAGCTAGTTTGGGTATAGCAGAGGAGAGTCTGTTTGCGTTTTTCTCTTCAACTGAGACCGAGATGAGTCAAGTGGAGGGAGCCGGGATCGCTGGTGTGCAACTACCTCTCCTGAAGAAGGTGCTTGACGCATTTCGTTTAAAGTCGAACGCTGTCCTAGTTATTCGTCATCACCCCAATTTAAGTGGTGATAAGCAGCATCCCCCGGAATATTTATTTTTAACCGAGGTCTATAAGCTGTTGATTGATGCGCCGCCGAATGTGCGATGTGTAATGCCTACAGAGGAGCTTAGTTCGTACGCACTGATGTGGAATTTGGATGGAGCGGTAATACCATTCAGTTCAGTTAGTATAGAGATCGCTTCGCGTGGTGTGCTTGGTTTGTGCTCAGCTAGAGCGGCATACGGGTTGGCGCAGGAGAGAACTTTCGAGGATTTGGGCTCTCTGAACGTGTCCGACACCATTGACGAGTTGCTAGAAGCAACTCGGGCTTTCTCGGTTGAAAGTTTGCGGCGAGCTTACCGATTTATTTATACATACATAGCGCGCGCATCGATTCGCTTCCGATCGATATCCATGCGCGATCATTATGGCGAAAATATCGATGCTGAATTTGTTGAAGATCTAAAAAGCGGACGCGATCCAAATCTAACGAGGATAGTTGATGGAATACTTACAGGACAAAACATCTATCCACGTCCATCTGCGGAAGATCTAGCACGCACAGATTCGGTTGAGACGGCATTTCTGGAGAGTCGTCTTGCGGATGTAAAAGCAAAGCGTGCATCCGTTCGCGAGGCGGCGCGGAGCTGTAAACTAGCCCAGCATACAATCGTGCGCCTTGCGGAGGTTCCACGATCGTCCATATATCCCCTCATTTTTGATCGTCGTGGTGAGCCAACTGAGCATGTCGAGATAGCAGTCGATGATGGCCCTCGCATGCTTGCTTCGATTAAGCAGGCGGTTACGCGCAGCGATGCAGAATTTGTAGTTTATGCATACCGCAAGGGGAGCTTTGATGGGCATTTTCTCGTTAGTGGCAGCGAGGCGTTAGCGTCAGCCGATAAGCGGGTACAGATGGTGCTCCGTGGTGTGTGGATCGCGCGCCAAGATGGAGTTCTGTATGATCACTTTATCTCAAAGATATCTGGCGCACCTAGCCTGGAGGGCATTGAAAGTATATTCAAAAGGCCAGCGGATCCTTTGCAGCTACTTAGTCTTGGCTTCTATCGGCGAGATTATTTCTGCCGGGTCGTTGATGAGCTTCAGCGCTTGTGGGGTACCGAGCAAGCGATTCATTACATAGCAAACGAGTGGGCATCTGAGCGATGCTTGGTGAAGTTAGGTCAGGCTGGCTTGACTGTTGTTTCCTAATTACTTGGCCAAAACGCCGAGTGGGCAAGACCGAGTGGGCTAGAACGAGCAGGGTAGATACTTATCAAGGTAGGGGTGAAGCCGCGATAAGCGGCGAGAGGGGGCGAGCAGCCCCCTTGGCCAGAGCGCCGAGTGGGCTAGAACGAGCAGGGTAGATACTTATCAAGGTAGGGGTGAAGCCGCGATAAGCGGCGAGAGGGGGCGAGCAGCCCCCTTGGCCAGAGCGCCGAGTGGGATAGAACGAGCAGCCCCCTTGGCCAGAGCGCCGAGTGGGATAGAACGAGCAGCCCCCTTGGCCAAAGCGCCGAGCGGGAAAGAACGATAGGCCCGAGCCGGAGTCGAACCGGCGAATGACGGTTTTGCAAACCGTTGCCTTAGCCACTTGGCTATCGGGCCGCACGCAGAGTTAGGTTGTATCGTGGGAGGGGAAAAATATCAACAACTTGGATACGTCCTGGAGGGTAATAGTGCCTCCGAGAGGGAGGGATGCTGTTAAACTAACTCCCGAATCAAAGTCGCTTCTCCTGCGTTATCTTTTCACCTGGTATGCAAAATCGTTATCACGCCTGATGGCGTCACGCGCTGGACTTCTTGAAGGTTCTTTTTTAGTTTGCTAAGCCCTTTTAATTCCAAAGTTTTTGTGTAAAATCGATGAAAACGAATGATCCTTAGGGGTTTGTATCATGGCTTATGTTGTCACCTTAAATTGCTTGGGAACCAAGGACCGCTCATGCGTTGAGGTTTGCCCGGTCGATTGCTTCTACAACATCAAAAAGAAGAAATATAACGATAAGTTCGATCGTCCGGCAAAAGGGGATGACGAGGGGATGCTCATGATTCACCCTGACGAATGTATCCACTGTGGTGCCTGTGAGACGGAATGTCCCGTTGAGGCAATCTTTGAGGACACAGGGGTTCCAGATAACCTTAAGGAGTTCGTAGAGATTAACCAATCAGAGACTTCAGTGCTTTCTGATGAAGAGCTCGACAAGCTACGCTGTACCGCCAAGTAGCGGGTGCCTGCTTGCACGTCTTATAATCACTCCTCTTATATTCACTCCTCGAAATAGTGCATCTAAACTGCATTGTGCATCTAAACGTGACGTGGCACTTTTAGAGGGGTGGTTTAAATACTCATGTTCATTTGTAAAAGTGTGATACATAGGGCGCATGTTTTTTTCCTGACTTTGTGTGTTGGCATGTGCGCCTGCACGCAGGGGGCTAAAGCTACTCCGAGCGTTGCCGCTGATCCCTCCCCTGATGGGGGCCCTGAGGTTGTGGTTGAGTATGCGGCAGAGGGGCGCAAGCCGTCGGGGCAGTTTGTGGTGCCTGACGGATTACGGGCGCGGGTAGATTTCTGGAAAGATGTCTTTGCAAAGTACTCCTCCAAGCAAGTGGTGATCCATCACCGTGAGTTTCCCCAGATAGTTTTCGGTGTTATTGACCTCGAAGCCGAGAGCCGCGATATGGGGCCTGTTGAATTCGAGCGGCACAAAGAAGCGGTGGTGAAAAGTACCATGCGCGGTGTGCAGCAAGAAGTCGAAGTGCTTGCTCGGGGAGAAGTTCCCGTGACCGACTTCCAGCAAAAGATAGTGCGGCTAATGAACAACGTACCGGGTGGCACAGGCAAGTATCGGCGACTAGTTGAAGAGGACTTGATCCGGAGTCAGACAGGTATTCGAGATCGGTACGTAGAAGCTGTGCGTAGGTCGCGTCGTTACCTTCCGATGATGGAGCACATCTTCGTGAACGAGTACGGCTTGCCTAGGGAGCTAACGCGTCTCCCCTTTGTGGAGTCTTCGTTTGATTACACAGCCTACAGCAGCGTAGGGGCTGCCGGTATCTGGCAGTTTATGCCACGCACCGCGAAGGCGCACCAGATGAAGGTTGGTAAGATCGTTGATGAGCGGCGAGATCCTTTAAAAGCAACTCATGCTGCAGCCCAGTATCTCCGCTCTGCTTACCAGTCTCTCGGCTCATGGCCGCTTGCAATAACTTCCTACAACCACGGCGTCGGGGGCGTGCGGGCAAAGGTAAAGAAAGCAGGCACCTCTGATATTGTTGCTATAGTCGAGCACCCGGGTGAGCGCTTCTTTGGTTTCGCCTCTTCAAATTTTTATCCGGAATTCCTTGCAGCGGTTGAGATTTATGACAAATGGAGTGCGTATTTTCCAGAGGTGAAAGAGGAGCCGCCGCTGCGACTGGTTTCCTTCCCACTCTCTACCCCAGCATCTCCACAACATATCTCCCATGTGTTGAATATCCCGATGGACGAATTGCGGGAGGCTAACTATGCGCTTCTTGATCCGGTGTGGCGTGGGGCTGCCAAGATTCCAGCGGGGTATACGTTGCGGTTGCCGGCACAGTATGAAGATAGAACGGGTCGCATGCTCCCTCCTGAGAGCCGTTCTCGCAGTGTAAAAGTTATACCCGTAATGTACTCTCCCCCCGCCACCCGGGGGAAGGCCGGCTATGTTGTAAAGCGTGGTGATACGCTGGCTACAATTAGTCGAAAAACAAATCGTTCTGTTGATGCCCTTAGACGCGCAAATAACCTCAAAGGTAACTCGATTAAGGCTGGGCAGCGGTTAGTGATACCGTAGTCCATTGAGCAAACTCAGGTGCCAGGAGTCTAGCCGTAAGATCTGTGCAGAGAATGTCTATGTCTTCTGAGGAGATGTCGTGAGCATCTTTGATCCTTTCAACTGCAGCAAGAACCTTGATTCTTGACTCCATCGGTAAGGCGTCAGGGCGCCGTTTGCTCTCACGTGGATCTTTTGGATCTTCGACTTTAATCCGGGTGGCAAGGATCTTAGCAAAAGCGGCAAGGCGTAGCGGAGAGAAGCTTTGGTGCTGCTCCGCGTACTCAAGAGCCCGCTCGATAGTGTTCCATTCGGAGGTGCTTGGCCAGAAGCGATTCGCTGGGAGTAGTGACCGGGATGAGAAGTCGAAACGAAGGGCATTCTCGAATTCTTCAGCGGTAATGTGTCGACCTAGCAGGGGTAGAGATTTAATGATTTCGATCGTTACAGCTAAACCAAATTGCCGTCGCTGCTCCGCCTGTTGCGCGGTTACAAGATCGATATTCCGGAGTTGAATGACTGGGGTGCGCGTACGTTGTGGTGTGGCTAAGGTCGTTCCGCGTGCAAGGATCTTTGTCGCTAGGGTCTTTAATGCTGTGAGTTCGGCGGGCGTTGCTCCGAGCTTGCGCAGAGCCGCTATTGTTATCCCAGCGAGCTCTCTTCGCTTGGCTGCGCTGGTAGGGGAGGTATCTTCAAGTTGATTGCAGAGGGCTTTCCGAGCTTGTTCGCGGTAAGCAACCGTGATTAAGGCCTGAGAAAAAATATAAGCCGTTTCAAGAAATTCAGATCTCGAAGGTGATATCAGGCCACTTTCGGGAGGGAGCTGATGACGGAGTCTATCGATGAGAGTGGCGCATAGTGAAGCTCGTGATGGCGTATTCTCCCACAATCGAATCAATTGAAGTGTAAGATGTACGCCCTCAGAGTACTCGAGGTGAGCTGAGAGGAGTTGAGCTAAGCCTTCCTGCGCTGCCGAGGCGACTGAGTTTTCAACGGCTGCAACGTCGTGGAGCGCAGAGGCAACCAAGCACAGCTCGTTACGATTCGTGAGTTCGAGAGCCACAAGGGCTTGAATCGCCGCAAGTCGCGCTGCTTCATGAGAGGTATCGGGTATGGAGTATAAAAGAGCCGTGATATCACTAACACGATAGGTTTTTCCTTGGCGGACAATACTCGCGGCCGGTCCGCTACTGCCAACGCCGGGAATAAACGAAAAAACGGTGCGAGTGGGCGGTGTTCTTCTGGGATGGGGATGTCCTTTGCTGATAGCGCCGGCGCTACTCACTGTTTCGTTCACCTCTGATTTCAGTCTTGGCGCTTCGCTGCTCATGGCTGTACGATTACTTCCCTACTGCCTAGATATGGGCTGGGTTAGTTTCGATGTTGCATATTTCAGCCGTGCCAGCGACTACGTGTTTCTCGTAGTGTAGTCGTGTCGCATTATGATTACGCCCCCACAAACCTGGCGATCGTATCTCGCAGAGCAGAATCGCCGACAGAAAGGGAGTTTATGTGGTTAGCACCTTCAACAATTGAGAGCTGCTTCGGCACTCGTAGCGTTGAAAAGAGATCGTGCGCCATGCGTACTGGCACCACGCGATCAGCGTCGCCGTGAATCATCATGGTGGGTACAGTGAGTCGCGGAAACCGCACATCATTTCGAAAGCGAGTAGGGGTAATAAGCCAGAGTGGTAGGTAAGGGTAAAGGTGCTGAGCAATCTCGGTTGAATTGGTGAAGGTGCTTTCGGTGATAAGGGCCGCAGGGCGGACGTGTTGGATTAGTTCTGAAGCCACCGCTCCGCCTAAGGAGCATCCGTATACAAGTATGTCTTGCTCCGAGAGGTTGCGTTGCGAGGTAAGATAGTTGAACGCTGCACGGGTGCTCGCATAGAGTGCGGGCTCAGACGGGGTGCCTTCGCTGAGCCCGTAGCCGGGGTAATCGAACGCAAAGAAAGAGAGGCCAAGTTCGCGAAAGAGCGCGTAGTGCTCAGTGAATTTAGTAATGTTGTGCCGATTGCCGTGAATGAAAAGTACCGCGCGGTGGGAGGAGCCGCGATGGAAGATCCCATCAAGATTGAAGCCGCACTCGTGGCCGAAGCGTACCCGTTCGAAATTAAAACCTGCCAAACCTCCGTGGTCTATCGAATTAGGCTTGAAGGTAAGTTTGTTTTCAATCAGTGACAGCACGCACGTAAAAAAAAGGGGAGGCTTCTTATAAGCCTCCCCTTTAGTTTACCCGTTTGTGGGCGAACTATCTACGCTTCTTGAGCTACCGCACCTTCACCTTCCTGAGGGAGCTCTTCTGTAGCTGGCATGTTCTTTGGCCACAGAGCTATAACGTCTTCGCCGGGAATCTGGTGGACACCCAGCTCATCGCCGTCTCGGCGAAATCCGTAGCGAACTGCTCCGCCGTTATCGCGTAAAAGGTCTCGGCACGCCTTGTCCTGACCGGTGAACCAGAGCTGCTGATACCTCTCAAGTAGTGAGGTGTCATCGAGAAGTTCGCGGTCTAGCATCGCTAGGCAGCGCGTATCGATATTCACCTCACCTAGCTCCTCTGTTGCGTCCTTCAGCACATCAGAAGATTGGGGGGTATCACCCTCAGGGTGCACAACGATGGTGTAAGCAAACGGATCTCGCTCGATTCTGTAAGTGCCGCGCGTAACGCTAATTACCTTACCGCCGTACTCACGAATCAGCTGATTCTTCACCTCAGTGTCTTCATCAACGATTGCGGCCATCTTCTCGATGAACTGTTGGTTGGCCAACATGAATTGATCAATTAAGACCAAATCGCCGCTCTCAACTGCTATTCTCTCGCGCTGATTTCCGCTCTCAGCACTTTGTCGTGGGTGTCGCCGCGAATATCTATCGCGCCCCCGACCCGATCTTCCTCTGGAAGACCGTCCGCCGCCACGATGGGGTCGGCGTCCATTTCCTCTTTCTCTTCTCATACGAGATCACTTCCTACGTTCAAACGTGTCACAAAAAATAGCCCCGCTGGGATCGCCTGAAATGGCCCCAACTGGCTAAGAACATTCGGCAACCTTACCAGATAGTAGAGGAGCTGTCACACGTTCCCGAACGACGATGATAAAAAACATCAACCCCGTTTGGATTCATTAAGCTGACTGAATATCGGGTCGATATTACTCCTGGTGAGGAGTGGGGCAAGCGTACCTAGCCCAGATATATATCGTGGTTTCAATAGGTTGCAGATTGCTTGTGATGGACACCTTAGTTTCTCATCGCAGGTAGCTCAAAGGGTGTATTTTTTAAACATGGTTTTAGAGGTGTATGTATCAGTCGGAAGTTGATATTCAAGGGGCAGCGGCGGAATATTCCCTAGGTTTGGGCCTGTGGTATGACGCCGACCGGCTAGTTCTAGAGGGATTATACCTGGACGAGATTACGGCCTACCGCGCGCGTAAAAGGTGGATCCAGACTCTTGAGACGAACTTTCTCTTAGAGGGGTTGCACGACTTTAGGATTAGGGTTCGAGCTGTTCCAGAGGCTGGAAGATATCGTGTGAGGTGCGACTTCCTCTCTGCGTGTGGCCGATACGCGTTTTGGCGACTTACGCATCACCAAGCCCCAGAGGTTCAATACATGCTAGAAACCGCGCATCTCCCTACGGTGACGATGGCGCCGGGTTTTGCAGACCTACCTGAGACTGATGAACTCCTTGAAGGGGGCTCCTTCATTCTCAATACGCCTCCGGTTTCATCTCGGCAGCCTAGTCATGGTCCTTTACCCCGTGCGCGGAGGTTAGTATCGCGGGTAGTGGCGCTTCTGCGTAATTTCGCAGGCCGCTAGATCCAGACTAGCGGAGTTATGTCGGCAGATGGCGACCAAGAGTCCAGATGGTAAACACATTCTCGCTGCTGGAGAGGTCGGTGCTTATACCGTGTGCCCGCAAGCGTGGAAGCTTAAGTGGATTGATAGAGATCTTCCGATGTCGGGAGGGGATACTCAGCTCGGCAAAAAGCTGCACGGCGATTGGTCGGCCTTGTTTGATGAGTCAGTCATACTTGGCAAATGGATACGCTACCTCGCGGTGCTCTTATGCACAGCCGGCGTTCTGTTTCTCTTAGTAAACTCTCCTAAAGATCCGCTTGATAGCATTTTTTATATCTCATTGCGGAGCCATGGTTTGCAGCTGATTGTGCTCTCTGCGGCGACCTTGTTGGTTATTCGCTCGTTTGGGCGAGCAGCTCGAGATCGCAGGACTGCTACTGGCTTTGCACCAAGCTCGGTTGCTGTCTCTCTTGAGGGTAGCGCGATCCTGTCGCCTCGGGAGTATATATCAATCTCACAGGGGCTAGCCGGCAAACCTGATGCCCTCGTGAATGAGGGGGGAATGATCCTTCCCGTTGAGCGAAAGCCATTAGCAAAGAAGTTGCGCGATCGATACGCGGCGCAGCTCCTGGTATATATGCGCTTGGTTGAAGAGTTTGAGGGGGTGAAGCCAACTCACGGCTACCTTTTGTTGGGGCCGTCGTGTCGGCGAGTGCGGGTGGAGAATAGCGTTACCAAACAACAGTGGCTTCAGCGGTTGATTGATGAGATGCGAGGAATTATTGACGGTGCTCCTCCTCAGCCTGCACCACATCCGGTAAAGTGCGCAAAATGCGATGTGCGTCATCGCTGCCCGTCTTTTCAAGAGCCGGGATAATCAATTTTTCCTCAGCTGGTTAGGACTTCCCCTTCGGTAAGGCCGGTGCCACGCAGAAACTCCTCAGTGGTCATGCGTTTCTTACCTTCAAGCTGGAGTTCCTCTATTGTAAGTGCTCCGGTTCCGCATCGAATCTCAAGACGACCGCTGGAGGCAGCCGTCACTGTGCCGGGTTCTGACGCAGAGGAGCTAGTAAGAGCTCGGGCGTAGTGAAACTTGAGCCGTTTGCCGCGCCAGAATGAGAAGCATCCGGGGTAGGGGGTAAAGGCTCGAATGAGCAGCGAGAGTTCATTTGCCCCTTTTTTCCAGTCGAGCTTACACTCCTCGGTGGTTATCTTTGTAGCGTAGGTTACACCATCTGTCGGTTGAGGTGAGGCACGTAGGGCGCCAGTCACGATATCTTCAAGTTTCGAAGCGAGAAGATCCGCTCCCGCTCGCGCGAGCGTGTCGTGGAGTGTGGCAGTTGTGTCTTGCAGCTTGATAGGAACACGGTGCTCACAGAAAACGTGGCCGGTATCGAGTCCCTCATCCATCTGCATCAGGCAAACGCCTGTCTCAGGATCGCCCGCGGCGATCGCTCGCTGAATCGGAGCAGCGCCCCTCCAACGTGGTAGGAGCGAGGCGTGTATATTGATGCAACCACAGCGTGGAAGCTCCAGTATCTCTCGGGGCAATATCTGGCCAAATGCTATCACTACTCCAACATCGAATGGTCCCAGTTCTTTAAGTTGCTCAAGTATTGTGGGGAGCTCTCGCTTCAAGGAGGTTGGTTGTAACACTGGGATACCGTTGCGCGTAGCGAGTTCCTTGACGGGTGGTGGTGTTATCTTGCCGCCACGTCCAGCAGGTCGGTCGGGTTGAGTTACAACGGCTGTAACTTTTAAAGATGGCATCGCCAGAAGAGCACTGAGCGTTGCAACAGAGAATTCCGGAGTGCCAAAAAAAAGGACGTTCATCGCAGCTGGTTACCTATCTACTATCTCTCTCCCACAGCTTCTGGCATGTGTTTTTCACACCACCGGCGGAAGAGCGTTTTCTTCAGGCGACTGAGGTGATCGGTAAACAAGATGCCGTTTAAGTGGTCTATCTCATGTTGGATGCAAAATGAGAGAACATCCTCGGCGACTAGGGTAAATTCCCGACCGTGTCTATCAAGCGCTGTTATTGTGACATCGTAGTGGCGCGAGATGGTGTCGTGGTAATCTGGAATGCTTAAGCAACCTTCCTCTGAGGATACCTTTTTGCCGCCCTTGGTGATGACGGGATTAATGATCTCAAGGCGTCCTTGGTGGAGATGTTCATCTGGTTGTATGCCGCACGTCGAGGTGATGATTGGCCTTTCGAATAGCTCAAGCGATGCTTCGATGACGGCTATTCTGCGGCTATCGCCGACCTGTGGCGCTGCTAATCCCATGCCGCGCGAGACGATCATAGTCTCAAACATATCGTCAAGGAATTTATGTAGCTTCGAGTTAAATTCCGACACGGTTGACGCATCGCTTCGCAATACGGGATCGGGGATATATCGAAGTGGTAAGACAGCCATATTCCTAGTACACCAAAAAATGTGAGAGCTGTCACCTCAGGCACTCCCTGAGGCCCCCTCCACCATCAACCTCAGCTTACTATAGTTGTTTGTCGAGCGGCTCTGCATCTGTAATACTAATCCTATGGTGGAGATGTCGCTACCCGAAGCTCAACTTTTTCGGATGCTAGTGTCCTTTTTTGGGCAGGAGAGGGTGCTATGGAGGATGAGCATCAAATCGGTGTGTGGGGGGCGCTATCCGGTAGTCAAAGGCAGTGAGCCGGATTCTGTCGCTTGGGCCGATGGGGATTCGTGCCTCTTTACCGTTGTCGACGACAATGATGAGCCAAAGATGGTGATAGAATTTGCCCCTGACTTCTCCCGCTACATAGAAGTTGACCGCCTCGACCGACACCGCCTATTACCGCTTATGTTGCACGCCTGTGGTGTTCAATACATTACCCTCACTGCCGCCGAGATGGGGGAGATGGTTGACCCGTCAAGTAGCTTGGATCTTGTGAGCTTTTTAAAGGCAAAGTTCGGGGTCGAGGACGCCGATGGGGATGCGTATGAGGAGCCGTAGTAATTTTTAGTGCTTTCCAGAGCCCCAGGCCCTTGCAGTTCGCTGTCACCTTTGGGATGTATCTACCTAGATGGCTTATATCCTCACTCCCTCTCGTATTATCAGTGCTCTTGGTATCCTCATAATCCTTGAGGTTGTGATTGTGTGGTATTCAGGTGGTGCTGCGGATGTAATGGCATTGGCGCAGCTCATCTGTCTCCCCTTTGTTGCGGTGTTACTCTCAAGGATATTGCTTTTTGGTATCCGGATACCGTCTGCGCTTTTGGTTATCGTATGCGGACTTGCCTTGGCAGGGGCGGTTATCCGGCGAGGGGTGCAGCACGTAAGCGAAGAAGTCTTTCTCATGGCCCGTTTTGATGAAGATCGCCTCGGCGGTGAGACCTCGGTTGCACGCGATCGAATAAGGGTCCTGGATGGTATCAAGAATCCACACTTTGTTGGGGCGCTAGAACATCGGATCTCTTCGCGCCAGGAAGCCGAGGCGCGGCTTGCGGCGGAGCCACATCGCGCAGGAGTGATATACGGATCAGAGCGTTCGATTGAGGTTGTTTTAAGACAGGGTGAGCCCTTTAGTCTGAAACACTCCGGATCGACCCCGGCTGCCGCGGGTGTTTTGCGCGATTTTAACCTCCCCGATCTACAGATCGTGACCACGGTCCCTTCAGTCAGTGTCTCGTTCGTCGCACAGGCAGGGTCGATAGAGTATCTTGCAAGGTTGGCGGCTATCTGGGGCAGGGGGCCCACCGCCTTGATTGCGGCAGATGAGGACCTGCACGTTGAGTCTCAATTGACCCGTCTGAACTCTATTAGGTCGTTCTGGGCAACACCAGAACCGGTTGTGTTTGGGCGGTTTATGTTGGGTACCTATTACTTGACCCAGGCTTTGCGCGGTTCCACAGTCGGTATAGGGACGATACGGTGCAGTAACTCCCTTCTCATGAATGCATATTCACGCCTTAGGATGGGAGAGGCCGGAGCGCTGAAAGCAGCTATCCTTAACAATATTGTGGTTTCTGACCTGGTTGGGTACGAAGGTTCCATGAGTCGTAAGCAACTCCTACGGGAGTCCTCGCGGCGCTTGCACCGAATCTTCAGTGAGTCTGTGTTTTCTGACTCAGCACCCTTCATCGCAAGCGCGATAGAGAGTAATATAAAGTCGATTAATATGGCATTACGTGAAGGACCAGATGAGCAATAGTAAGGCCCCGAACAAGCCGCTTGTACAAGCTCTTGAATCTACCGAGTTCTCGTGGTTGGGGGAGCGGTACGCAGGCAAGGTACGCGATAGCTATTCACGTAACGGGCAACGGTTCCTGATAGCAACCGATAGACTCAGCGCCTTTGATCGAATAATTACAACCGTTCCCCTAAAGGGGCAGGTGCTGACACAGCTTGCAAGGTTCTGGTTTGATCGCTTTGAGGGTACCGTTAGGCACCATGTGCTGGCAGTTCCTGACCCGTGCGTGATGGTTGCTCGTGAAGTCTCGATAGTTCCGGTGGAGGTAGTGGTGCGGGGATTCCTCGCCGGTAGTGCGTGGCGCGACTATGTAGCAGGCCGGCCGATTAGTGGAGTTCGATTGCCCGCTGGGCTCAAAGAGTTCGATCAGCTATCTGAGCCAATCATAACTCCTTCGACTAAGGAGCCCCTCGGTAACCACGATCTCCCTATTGCAGAAACGGAGATCGTTTCGCGTGGCTTGGCGAGTGCATCGGTATGGGAACAGATTCGGTCAACTGCTCTTCGATTGTTCACAGCAGCATCGCAGGAGCTTCAGTCCCGTGGGTTGTTATTTGTCGATACAAAATATGAGTTTGGGCTGCTCGATGGTGAGGTTATCCTTGCAGATGAGATCCATACTCTGGACTCATCCCGGTTCTGGGTTAGTAGCTCGTACGAAGAACATCGCTCTGCAGGAAAATCCCCAGAGATGCTCGATAAGGAGCCCATCCGTCGATGGTTGATGGAGCGCGGCTTTAAGGGAGATGGAGAGCTTCCAGCGATAGAGGACGAGTATCGCGCGGAGTTGATGGAGCACTATACTCGTAGCTTTGAGCGCATTACCGGAACGCCGTTTTGTGGTGATGTGGGTGATCCAACTGCTCGAATTGAGCAAAATTTAAAGCGATATATTGCTCAATAATAGCTTTTTTCACCTTAACATATTGAATTGATGGGCACAGGTTGCGCCTTGTGTCGAGCTGTATCGCCGACCGGAAAAGTTGTTCATAACCTAGTGCTTTAATTTCTGGGGGCTTTGGTCGATCTCCCATACGAGGGCTGTAGGTTCAATTCTGAGAAAAATATGAAAGTGATACTGTGGTTAGCGTTAACGATCCTTGTAGGGTCCTACATCTGTCTTACGATAGCAGATCCTGATCTATGGTGGCACATCACAGTTGGTAACTGGATCGTTGCTCACCGCACGGTCCCCCACGTTGATCTGTGGAACATGTTCAGTGATGGCGGCATTTGGAGAGCCTACTCGTGGAGTGTTGAAGTTCTCTTTTCTCTCGTGCATGGGTGGGGAAGTGTGGAGGGTTTGCTGCTGTTGCAGCTTGCGTTCGCTATCGTTCTCGCACTTGCGTTACAGGGAGTGTTTAGCTTTCTCGCTCGCGACGCGTTTGTTGGAGCGTTGCTTGGTGTCTATTCAACAGTTGCCTGTTTCAATCACTTTACGTTGCGCCCACAGGTAATTGTATGGATTCTTTTTGCGCTGGCGATAGCGGTTGTCGATGATGGACGCTCACAGAAGCTATCGCGACGGCAGCTTCTCGCTCTCGCGCTGCTTGGTATGGCGTGGGCAAACAGTCACCTGACTGCAATACTTGGGTTGGCAGGTATCTTTCTCTGGTCAATTCAATCCTCGGTCAATTCTGGTATTTCATGGAAGCGCACGTTTGCGGCAAGCTGCGCATTTTTCGTTGGAACACTCTTTACTCCTTATCTGGGTGGGGAATGGATTACTTTTTTCTCAAAGGGTGATCATCCTCTTAAGTTTCAGAAGATAGCAGAATTTCAACCCTCAACTATTTTGCAATATTCAACGGTTTTTATAGTCCTTTACCTCGTCCTTATCGTGGTAGCTGCTTTTCAATCGCGCATAGTGCCCACGGTAGCGCGCGCAGCTCTGGCGGGGGGGATGACGTTAGCTGGTCTAACGGCGGTGAAATTCCTACCGTTTGCGGCGATCTCTCTTGGTGCCCTCTTGGCGGTCTGGTGGCGACAGAGTAGCGCTATCGGAGCCTTAGGGGATCGTAGCAATCTCTCAGAGGGGTTGTGGCAGGCGAAGCAGGGCTTTGACCGCCTTGCTCCAGCAACGGTCGGTTCGATTGCATTCTTTATGCTGTGCGTAGCCGCGGCTAACATCGCCGGATTGCTTCGACACCCGTTCGATTCACAGTCAGTACCCAAGAGTAGTGTTGATTTTATCGAGCAGCACAACTTGCAACATCCAGTGCTTAACGAGTTCGGCGCCGGTGGATATCTGATGTATCGATTCAGTCGAACTGATGGAACTCCGATTCATAAAGTGGCAATCGATGGACGTACGAACGTTAATTCCCCCGAGATATGGGAGATGTACCAGGCTAGTTTGCGTGGTGCTGCAACATGGGAAGATTACATAGAGAAAGTTAAGCCCAAGACGATTCTGTGGCGGCAGGGAGCCGCGTTCGTTTCACTTCTTTTGCTATCCCCAGAGTGGTGTCGGGTATATGCGAGTGGGGAAACGGAGATGGCACACGTAGTATTTATTACTCGCGAGGAGTTTATGCGGCGAGCTGGTGAGTTTAGCTCGATCGATTGTAGTAAATGATGCGGTGTTTTCACAGGAGCTGTTTAACTGTTGCCGCACAACTTACATCCGGTCTTTCCACGCCTGTAGTAGGTTCTCTTCCCACTCTCTAATCCCACGGGTGTTCTCAAAGAGGATGCTTGAGCAGTCTTTGATGCGTGCGCGTCGTTCGGGCGTTTCGTTGTGGGCGAAATGGATAGCTTTAGCGAGATAGTCCTCTACCGAGTGAGCAATGCCGTCCAGTAGCTTGCTGTGAGAAAGGAACGCATAAGCCAGTCGGCCGCGGGCGAAGTGGGGGGGGAGGGTGACAACGGGGGTGCCCACTGCGAGTGCCTCTAAGGTTGTGTTGCCACCCCCGAATGGGAAAGGATCAAGCATCACAGAGAGGGCTGCTAAGGTTTCGATGTACCGTTCTCTGGTAATGTTTGGAATCCAGTGTATACGCCGAGTAATGCCAGGCATCTGAGCCTCAAGCCTCGTCAGGAGAGTCTCCTGCCACGCTGGGACCGTACCCGCATACAGCACAAGGGTTCCCTCAGGATCTCGCTCTAGAATGCCCGTTAGCATCCGATCAAAGTCGGGGTGAAATTTAAACAGCGCCTGCGGGCACCCGTAGAGCCGTCCCGGTGGGAGTGAGAGAGCAGCTCTGTCGGGCGGATGCGATAGGCGATTCGGGCGATAGTAAATATTGGGGTTTTTCTGCGTGTATAGCCGCTCGGTGTAGGGAGGTTTGCTTAGGTTGGGTTCAAGGTCTGATATCGAGAAGAAGGCATCAATGGTATCGAGTCCGGTTGTATTTGGATGTCCCCAGGTAGTTGCTTGTAGCCGAGCTAGCCGCGCGCTTGCGAGCCATGTTGAAAAGGCATCCATCCCGATGTCGGGATACAGCATGATGTCGAGTCGTTCGTGAGCGATTAGCGGAAGCGCACCGGCACGAGAGCGAGGAATAGTGATAACCTTCGAAGCAGTCTGAGAGATCACTGAAGAGTAGAGGTCGGAGTCTTCAGCGGTCAGGAAAAGTATTGGAGTAAACTTTGAGCGATCGAGGAGGTGGATGAGCTCTCCGAAGAGGAGACCGATGGTATGGTCCCTCATATGAGGAGAATAGATGCCAAGCCTGAGGGGACGCGATAATCCAGCGCTCGTGCTAGCCGGCTCATGAGTGTGTTCTGCCGTAAAAGTGAGATAGGGAGCCATGCGGCGCATGACACGACATAGGCGCTGCTGTATCTCGCGGTCATCTTTACCGTGATACGCGAAGTAATAGGTCAGTGTTGGAATATCGCGCTCTATGTCTTCGATGATAAGCGGTGTCTCTTCAAGAGCTGAAAGGCGCTCAACGGTGCGAGCACGTACCTGCGTAATCTCATCTGTTGATCGTACGAGGGGAGGGCATGCAAGGGCAGCTCGCAAGTGAAACATTCCGCGTTCAGGAGTTAGTTGAATCGCGCGAGCAATAGCGTCGTCGTGAGCGTTCAGGTCGCAGCGCCGTAGGTGGATTCGCGCGATCAACGCCCACAGGTCAGAGTTGTCAGGCAAGCGCTTCGTCAAATCCGAAAAGACCTGAGTGGCTTCGTAGAGCTGTTCGCTATCAACCAGAAGTGACCCGTAGCGAAAGAGCTCTTGAACGTCGGCAGTCATAGGTACAGGGCGAATAGCTGCGTTAGTTCCACACGGTGCTGATGCGCGGAGTGCGTGCCTTGGTACCACGCAGACCTCTCAAGCCGTTGTCAGCTAAGCTCTGCACCTCTTGCAGGGTGAGGCCAAGTTTCTGAGCTATCTTTTCGAATGAGGCAGGAGCGGAACCATCAGTTGGAAAGAGCGCCGCGATTACTGCTGCTTCAAGGTCGCCTAGTTTGTCTATGGCGCTTTCGACTCGAGCGGTGGTCCCTTCCGGTGTGTTCTCTTGAACAGGAGCCCGAGTGTTCTCATGAACAGAAGTCGGAGCGATTGGGTCTGAGTTGAGTTCAAGAAACCCAGCTAAGACTGGGTCAATAATCTCAGGAGTAACAGTCGGCGCACTGTGTTGGGTTTTCGCGGACAGCTTCGGCGTCAATGTAAGACCTCTGGCGGATTTTTGAGGAGCCGAGCTCTGCCGGTCGCTTTCGGACCTTTGATCTTCTGAAACAGCCACTCGCTTAAGCGAGCTCTTGCGTCTAAGCGCCATAGATCCCTTGGATATTCGACACTCCTTCCAATGTAGCAATGGCGGCTGGGAGAGTCAAACGCGGGAGGACTTCGTTATTTGAGGGGGTTGGAAGGCAAGGCCCTGGTATTGCGAGTAACCGGCGGGGTAAAGGGTGGGTATATCAGTTCTCCGGTAAATTGGATAAATTAGCCTTATCGACGGACTGAGGTGAGTGAAAACAACGAGTTATGGCTCTTAGTGTAAAAGCTCGACCAACTAGTGGGCGAAGAATTTTGTTCCGTCTTAAACAGGGAGAAAGAGAAGGGAATGTTTGAGTTTGGAGCGTGGTGCGCGCAGGTGCGTAGGTTTCGGGAGCGCTTCCTGAAGGAGTATTCCGGCAACGAACGGAGCGCTCGAGCGCATTTCCTTCAATCGTTGGTGTGCGCCGTTTTGAATCGCTACAGCGCGCATGTCGATATACCCCACCTGACAGCGCGGATGACAGCTCTTGATGGCACAGTGTCGTGGAGTATTGAGGCTGGTGAGGCGCTTGCGCTCTCGGCAGTTGAGCTCGATGCGCTCGCTGCTACTCCGACTCTGATTGGATGGAGCTACCAGATCTGGAATGAGGTCGATCGAGATGCGACGACGTGGGGTGTTAGTTACAAAGGAGAGCAGCAGGCTGAGCGGCTATCGATCGTTGCAGCTACTCAGATATTTACCGAGGAGTACATGGCAGATTTCCTCGCTACGCGATGTCATGCACTCCTTAATGAAAAGGAATCCTCCTACACTGTAATCGATCCTGCCTGCGGTGCAGGACACCTTCTTGCCCGTGTCTTTCGACTACTTCTCAAAGAGATGGGGGCTGGTAGCTCGGTTGAGCAGATCGCAACCCGTCTCTATGGGTGTGATATCGATCCAGAGGCAGTTTGCCTAAGTCGAGCGGTGGTTCTGCTTGAGAGTTTACGCACTGCTCCAGAGGCTGCATTTCAGGTGATAGGAGCGCTCAATCAAAATCTCTTTGTGCTTGAGAAAGACGAAGGTGTGCTGGATACCTCCGGCGTTGTGCCTGGCCTGGCCCGTCATTACGATTGTGTTATCGCCAATCCACCATATCTTGGGCGCAGGAAGTTGACTCAGCAGATGAGGGATCTCTTGACGCGTGAGTACCCGCAGAGTGCCCTCGATCTCTGTGCCGCGGTGACCCGTCGGTGTATTGAGTTGACTGCCCCAGAAGGAGTAACTGGACTGGTAACATCTGACCGATGGTTGCGGTTGAAGGGGTATCAGGATTTTCGTAGATATCTCTGTAGCGAGCTTCGGGTCGATGTTGTTGCAGAGCTTGGAGACAGAGCTTTTCGCTCGCAACTCGACCTTCACGATGGTGTGCGGGTAGTTTTAACCGTTGGGCAACGTGGCATGGTATCGCACGATAATACGGTGCAGTACCTCTCAGCAGTATCGCAGCGCGATGTCGACTCTAAGGCGAATTATCTCGCGCGTCATTACGATTACAACGGCCACGTAGCGAGCCTTTCGCAGGCAGCTCTGCGAGATGACACAGATGGCTCGGTTTTTTTGGGAGTCGCCGGTGCGCCGCAAGCCCTGCAAACAGCTTCAAGGCGTCTTGCAATGTACGCCCAGGTCGTCGTCGGGCTGCAAACTAACGACGATGGTGCATTCGTTCGCTATCACTGGCAGGTTGCTCCAGACTCAGAGCGTTGGTGTCCACACAATAAAGGCGGCGGCTATGCTCGGTGGTTTGGGCTAAATCGCTGGGTGTTGGATAAACGACCCGAGAGTATGACACTGTACTCAAAGGGGAGCTCAGGGGGGTGTTCCCTCGATGAGTGGTTTTCACGAGATGGCTGGACGTACTCGTGGTTTGCAAATGGTTGCCTAGGGGTTAGGCGCAAGGAAGCAGGTTGGAGCTTTGGTAGGGCAGCTTCATCGGGGCTTTTTTGCGATGATCTGCGAGTTGTCGGCTACTGTAACTCCCGACTGGCATCACTCTGCACGCGGCTTATTGGAGGCAAGATTCAATTACCGGAAGGGGTCGTTCGGCGGATACCTGTTCCAGATGATCTCTCGGTAATTGATCCGCAGCTCGTCGAGGCAGCGGTCACCATCAAGAAACGGATAGTTAGTGCAGATCCAACTGAGGTGACATTTGTTCCAACGGATCGTGCGTCGCTCGTTGAGCGCTGGATCCTAGAAACGCTGCTTCTTATGGTCGAAGGGGAACTTGAACGACAGGTTATGGAGAGTGCTCAGATGAGTTCCACTGAACGGGAGCAGGTTGCAGGTGCTATCGCAGAGCCGGTGGCGCTCAGGTACGGCACGCCATCGGTGCGAGCGTGTGAGCAGATCCGGAGCCTTGTTCCGCGCCAATGGCTACCGCTCTTTGATTCACTCTCTCGCGGCGCTGCCGCGTCAGGCTGTCACGGAGGTGAAAGCACTCAGCTAGCACCTCTCGTGCGGGATAGTGTTGAGCGCTTAATGCGGGGTATGACCCTTGCTCGCGGCACGCGCAGCTCCTTTCCTCCGGTCGGTCCGATTGAACGGATCTGTGATGCGAGTGGTGTTCACCCAGTCGACGTGATGGCTCTAATTGAGAGCTATCTGGATACACAGTCATTCCGGGAGATGGCGGTGTTTGTTGAAGAAAGTAAGCTTACGCTTCTGGTTGAAGTTCTAAGGATCCTCGGTTTTTGTTGGTATAGCGAGGGTGTAGTAAAGCGCGAGAGTAGGCAGCTTGGCGCTGAGGAGATTGTCGAAGCGTTAGGTCAGGTGCTGGATCTACCCGAGCTTACGCAGGGCTTGCAGATCTCCCTACTAGAATGGATACGGCATGAGTTGGAACCGTGGCACAGTAAGCTTCTCCTCAATGCACCAATACTGCAGCGTCGCGGGCACGACGGGCTTTTTCAAGCTTCCTGTGAGTGGTGATACATTTTTGAGTATTCAGGAACGCTTGAGGTGAGCCACACGTTGCCGCCTATCGTGCTGTGTGCCCCAATTACGGTGTCGCCACCGAGGATCGTCGCGTTGGCGTAAATAACCGTGTGGTGACCAATCGTTGGATGCCGTTTTTTGTTGGCGAGCGACTTGTTAACACTGAGCGCTCCGAGAGTAACGCCCTGATAGATTTTTACGTGGTCTTCAATCGTGGTTGTTTCTCCGATCACTATCCCCGTGCCGTGGTCGATTACAAACGCCTTGCCAATAGTTGCACCCGGATGAATATCTATGCCTGTTAGCTGATGGGCGTGTTCGGTGAGCATGCGAGGAACGATCGGTACCTGCGCCTGGTAAAGCCAGTGCGCGATACGGAATACTGCTATAGCAAAGAATCCAGGGTAGGCGAGAAGGACTTCGTCGGGAGAGGTAGCAGCGGGGTCGCCCTCGCAGATAGCCTCTGCATCGGCCCACAACGTTTCGTGAAATACTGCTAGATTTTCTATAAAGAGGGCAGGCAGAGTCTCTCGTTTTTCTGTGTCTGCTATTACGGGAGTGCAAAGCTTAGCGAGTAGTTGGTGTACCTGCTTGAGTGTTTCGGTCAGCTCATCTTCGGTAGTAATTGCGTGGCGACTAAAATGCGGAAAAAGAACACCCAAAGTGGAATCAATAAAAGCAGAAACGAGCCCCGGGGATGGGACCGGGCGCTCGATCTTCTTACGTAGCTGAAGCAGGTGCGAGGTGACGGTGGGCTGTTTGTGTGTCATAAAAGAATCAAAGGGCAAATACGAATGAACTCCCTCATCATCCTCCAATCAGAGTTGTTAGATCAAGAGAAAGCTATCCTGCAAGGCGCGCGCGCGAGCTATGCCTTTTCAACGCACGGTCTCTCTGTTGGTCGCCTTATGCGTGTTGGTGTTTTAGGGGGGCGCAGAGGGAGCGCGACCGTTGTGAAGGCTTCACCGGAAGCAGTAGAGCTTTCAGTGGAGTTCTCAGAGGAGCCCTTGGCGCGCAAGCCTATTGATCTCGTGATAGGGTTGAGTCGTCCTCAGACGGTCAAAAAGACTATTCAGGCTGCAGTCATGCTCGGCGTGCGCTCGCTGCGATTCGTGCAGAGCGAACGGGGCGAGAGAAGTTACCGTGATTCGCACGCGCTGACAGAAGAGAATATACAATTTGAAACTGTTAAGGCGTTGGAGCAGATCTGGGATAGTAATCCGCCGGAGATATCGGTGCACCACTCTGCAAATAGTCTCTTGGCGCGCTCGCTTCTGCCAAGTCGTACGGAGCCCAATGTAATTTCGTTGGTCGCACAACCGCATGCGCCTGAGCTTGTGGACTCGCAACAGCTGTTCAAGGGATACAAGGCTCATGAGGTAGCGCCATCGTTGGTTGTGGCCATAGGGCCTGAAGCTGGGTGGAGCACTGTCGAGGTGCAAGAATTCATTGATAGCGGCTTTACCCCCGTTGGTTTGGGCGAGAGGGTGCTCAGGGTAGAGGTTGCCTTGACCTACATGCTGGGACAGCTTGAGGCGCTAGCGCCGCGTTCACATTCGGCGTGAGCCTGGCTCGCCGTCGCAGTAAATTGTGTGTGTACGAACCACTATCGCACAACCCGGATAGGTAGAAGTTGCACAAAATGACTCTCGCTACTTCAATGATACCAATAGTTTATCTGTTTTTAAAAAAACACCTGAAGTAAAACGCTTACTTATGCCGATAAGTACATCCGAGGGATATCGCTTTGTGTGCGGGCAACAGGACCATCCGTCCTGTGCCGAGGAGAAGACACGGGCAACAACGGGAACTATGTTTAAGCGCAACACGTTTGTTCGAAGGCAAAGAGGGGGCGCAAGTCCCGTCCTCGTGCAGTTCGTTGTGCTCTCCGTCGTGTTTTTCATCTGCATAATAGGCGTCGTTGCATTTGTGCACTTCTCGAGTGTGAAGAGTGATGCGTCAACTGAGACGATTCAGAATCAGGTTGTAGCTGCAGAGGGGTACGTCGACGTACTAGTGCCCATCCAGACTATTCCAGCAGGAGTTGCTCTCAAGCCTGAACAGTTTAAGGTGGACAAAAAATCTGAAGGACTGGTCACGAATGAGGCCCCGCGAACCTTTGAGGACATTCGCGGGCAGTACACCCGTGGTGTGCTGTTGGCCAATCAACCCATAAATACTGATTATCTGACCATGCTTCAACCGGTCAATGCGCTTACGGCTAGTATTCCGGCAGGACATCGGGCTATTGCGATATCCGTTGACGCAACCAGTAGTGTTGAGGGATGGGCTCAGCCCGGCGCACGCGTCGATGTTATCTGGGTAACCTCTTACTCTGGGCGCCGGACGGCCTCAGTCGTTGCAGCAAATGCCAAAGTTCTATCGGCAAACAGGAGGATAGAGGGTTCTGGGGTGACGATTCAGCGAAATGGTGGCGGTGCAGGTAAGGGCAACGAAAAACCAAAGCAAGAGGAGGTAATTCCGGCCACGGTAACACTTCTTCTATCTGCCCATGATGCCATGCGCGTTCGGCTCGCAGCTCTCCACGGTAGGCTCTCCTTGGTTCTTCGCGGCACTGATGATGCCGGAGTAGTTGGTAACAGCATGCCGATTGGAGAAGGTGTGCTGTACAGCGGTGTGAATCAGGGACAGATGCCGGCTAAGCCTAGAAATTTGGTTGATGTTACTGTTAAGGATCCAACTACCGGCGCGCAAGAGAAGTTGGTCTTCGAAAATGGTCAGCGGGTTGATAGTAAGAAGTAGAGTGGCCCAGCAAGCCTTTTGAGAGAGGTTGAAATACGAGAGCCCAACAGTCTTGCATGGGACGCATCCCTTTTTCTGGCTCTTCGTGGAATCGAGTGGGTAACCCGCGGTATTATCCGGACGTGAGCGTGCTTGTGCACGCTTACGCATACGTCCAACGTCTAAGTTAGCGTCTACGCATACGTATTCCGTGCACGTGCTTGTGCACGCTTACGTTTACGTCCAACGTCTACGTTACCGATCCCGTTAACAGCCGCGATTTATGGGTCAAGACAAGGGCTTACGCTACCTCTATCCTCGGTGCCACTCACTCGATTCAACGAAGAGTCCTTTTTCTTCACTTTAAAACCAAATGTGCCTTGTACCGTTCGCCCAGACCGAGCAAAATGTTAACATACGCTCGTAGCGATAGGAACTTTGTGCGCCCCACACCGATTAAGCGAACTTTAACTAAGCCACCCGCTCTTAAGGCAGGTGATCATATTGCACTGGTTGCTCCCGCAAGCCCACCGCTCTCACCGGATGTCATTCCCCGCACTCAGGAGAGGCTTGAGACGCTCGGGTTTAAAGTTTCTGTAGGTAAACAGTGTGCACAAAGGAATGGATTTCTCGCAGGTTCTGATCGCGAGCGTGTGTCGGATCTGCATGCAGCGTTTTCGCGTTCCTCGGTGAAGGCGATCTTTTGTATACGGGGAGGATATGGTGTGGGGCGTATTCTCTCGTCGCTTGATTTTAAAAGGCTGGCTGCTCGGCCAAAGATTATAGTTGGCTGCAGCGATATTACGGCTTTGTTGTGTGGAGGGCTTGTAGAGGCAGGGATGGTGATGTTTCACGGTCCTATGGGTCAGTCCCTCGTCGATACAGCCTGTCCTGATTTTACTTGGAATTCACTCCTTGTTACCTTAATGAAGCGTGACGCAGCTTTGGGCTCTATCGTGCGCGGATACGACCGAGCGCAGGTTGAAGGGCTGCGTAGAGGGAGGGTCACGGCGCCTTTGATCGGTGGTAACCTCTCTGTACTCCTCTCGCTCCTGGGAACACCCTTTTTTCCATCGTTTAAGAATAAGATAGTGTGTCTTGAGGATGTGTCTGAAAAACCATATCGAATTGATCGGATGCTGACACAGTTGTTATCTGTCGGAGCTTTTGATGAGGTCGCTGGTTTTGCGCTCGGCAACTTTAGGGACTGCGAGTATGAGCGTGCTTCATCAGGGGAGCAACGGCAGACGTTGCAAGAAGTTCTTGTAGAGCGACTCTATCGCTTGGGCAAGCCGATAGTTTTCGGTTTGCCATTTGGGCACAATCCTCACAACTGCACGTTGCCGCTCGGAGTGAGAGCTACCTTGGATGGTGCAAGGGGTGATCTCATTATAGAAGAGTTCGGAGTTCGGTGATGCGCGTAACTTGTGTCTCGTTTTGCTTAGTGGTTTCGTTGTGCGTCATCTTGTGTGGGTGCGCTGCGCATTCGCCGAGCTCTCTAGCGAAAGCTGTGCGACCAGCGGAGATCGTCGGAAAGGATTGGATCGAGCTTGGCCAGCCTGGCGTGGAGCATCGGGAGCTTGAACGGTTTGTGGGTGAGTGGGATGTGCGCATCTCTTCGCGAAGTGCACCTGCTCAGTCCCCTGAAGTCTCTCAGGGGAGATCTAGTATCTCATGGGTTCTCGACAACCGTTTCATAGAAGAGCATTTCTCTGGTGCCATTGCGGGAGCGTCGTACACAGGGCGCGGGTTCTTTGGATATGAAAATGCCACTCGTCGGTATCTCAACGTATGGGTTGAGTCGCTCGCTACTGGAGTGACAGTATCATACGGGACATACGATCCAGACGCAGGCGTATTTCATTTCGAAGGCTCTCTCTATGATCCACTTCTAGGTCGGCTGAAATTGATAAAAACCCGCGTTTCATCTCTGTCTAAAGATGAATTCACCATGTCCATGCTCGATAACACCTCAGCGGGGGAGGAATTTGTTGCTTTTGAGTTGAGGTACCGCCGGGTGGGGAATCCAGCTTAACCCAACAGGTCCAGGATAGAGCCGAGCATCTCATTGCCAACTTTGATAACCTTGGCAGATGCTTCTACTTGGAAGGAATCCCTCTGGAGGTCAACCAGCGGTACAACTGGATCTTCGTTCGTTTTATCTGAGAACGACTGAACTACGCGTGAGGCGTCCTGGCTGGCATTGTTTAGCCCCATGACCATCCCTTTGAGTCCGATCTTCGATACGCTATCCATACGAGGAGAATCGGCAGTCTTTCCTGCCGGGTTGTGAAAATGTGGCGCAATTGTCACTCCTCTTGGGATTGCATCGTAGCGACTACGGGCTTCTCTTAGTCGGTAGTCATACTGCTCTGATTGCTGATACTATTTCCGACGGGCTTTAGAGGAGTGCTTATGAGACTAGCCATTTTTATCGCTTTAGTTGTTGTTGTGTGGTGTTCCAGTAAACCCCTCTGTGAGGAGTCGGGTGGGAGTGGTTCGGCGGGGCGGGGCGATCTTCTTATGGGCGATATCCCTCTGCACGATACAACCGCTAAGAATCGAGATATAAACCACATGGCGTCAATAGAGGTTGAGGCATGGGGGAAAGCTCTGCTGGCAGCCGTATCTGCACCCGCGGGGGGTCTGGCGCCCCAGGAACTCGGAAATGATGGAGCTGGTTACCTTGCTGCATTGTATCTGTTCTGCACATCGAAGCGTGGTCCGTGTGGCTTTGTATTAGAGAGTATCCTTGAGGCAGATCTTCTTGCGTCGAAGCAGGCTGCTGCGGCTCGTTGTACAGTGATGAACCGCTTTTGGAAGGTGTGGTTAGCGAATGAAGGTGATCGACGGCTGCAGTTTAAGGTCCCGATCGGGCATGCGCCTGGATTAGCGAAGTTTAATACCTCCGACCGCCCGCGTTTTGTGCGTTGTAAAGAAACTGTAGAGGGGCTCCTAGCTGATAGTAAAGCGTTGACCCAACGCTACGGCCCTGACTCTGCTACTGCCAAAGCAGCGTCTTCTCTGAATGCTATTTTGGCTGAGGTGCGAAAAGGGAATATCGACCTCTTTGCAACTACAGGTATGACCCCAGCAGGGCAGTAATCTATTCCGCTTGGGGTGTGCCGGTAACTTGACACTCACTCGTTGGTCCCAACGCTTAGAATTAGTTGCGTCAAAGAACGTAGCGGTACGCAGAGCACATTCCTTCAATCCTTGTCCCGCTGGTTTTGCCAGTGGTCAAGCACTTGGAACTCTTTTGCCCCCCGTAGCATCTCAGCTCATGCGGGCACAGTGTGTCAGTAGTTTGTGGCACAGGCCTTGCACCCCGTTTTAAGTGGGGTGCCAAAGGGGGGATTTTTGACACTCCTTGGTAGTCACGTCCACGAGCACCGCTTCAGGAGGCGCAAAGAGGTTATGAGAGAGCGATTGTATAGCAGGGAGTCTTGGCAGGCGGGTTCCACGTTTGGTGAAGAGCAACCTCAATTTGAAAAGTCCGTCCTGATAGGGCTGTGTGCCTCGTGCGCCTTGGTGCTCTTTGGTGCTCTTCTTGGCGGAAGTCCGTTGAGATTTGTTAGTCCTGGCGGATTTTTACTTGTTATTGGCGGAACGCTTGCATCGACGTTGGTGCAGTTTTCTACGCGCGATTTTCAAAATGCTTTGCATGCAGCGCGAAACTCCATGGTTGTGCGTTCGGAACGGCCCGGCGACCGCATCGGGTATCTTGTTCGTTTGTCGAGGCGCGTGAAGGACGAGGGCGTCCTTGTTTTGGAGGATGAAGCTGCTTCTTCGACAGATCCATTCTTACGGCTTGGCCTTGAGTTGACGGTTGACAGCCAACAACCTGAGGATATTAAAAGAATTCTTCAAAACGAGATGCGTATCGCCAACGACCAAGCATGGCGAAGCGTTCAGGTGTGGGAAACGATGGGTAATTTTGCGCCAGCTATGGGACTCATCGGTACCCTCATAGGTCTGATTCAGATGCTGGGAGCTTTGCAAGATGCGGCCGCTATTGGGCCTGCTATGTCGCTTGCCCTTGTCGCAACTCTCTATGGCTCGGTATCGGCGAACCTCTTTTTCTTCCCCATGGCGGGAAAGCTTCGAGTGATTGCTCAAGAGCGCGAGCAAACAAAGGATATTACGGTTGAGGGACTGTTGAGCGTTGCCCGTGCAGAGAGCCCGCTCATGCTGGAACAGCGGCTCCAGAGCTTTACCTCATTGGCAGCGAATTAGTAGGCCTGTTCGCGTAGTAAGAAGGAGGGCTTTGATGGATATTCAGGGGTGTGATCGAAGAATCCTGAAGGCATTCTACACCCAGTATGTAGCTGTTCTTCTCATTATGCTTACGTTCACAATCGGCGCGTTCCAGCGGGCATCACAGGCTCCGGCTGTCGGTCCACGTGAAGCGTCTTCAATCCAAGAGGTTGGTCCGATCGGAGACCTTGTAATTTCGGATTTGTTCGGCGTTGATGGTAGTGTGCCACGCGACAATCAGAAGCTGGTAGCTCTCGCAAGTGTGTTACGTAATCACGACGTTGTACTCACTCTTAGCCTCTCTGTGCCGCGACTTTCGTTCGAGGCGGATTCATCTTCTGTGCGCCGTGCGCTGAGGAGGATACACGCACTCGAGCAATTCTTTATTAGCGAAGCGATACCGCTAACATCCGTGCGCTTTGTCACAACTAACGGCGTATCATCCGAGAATGACCTCGGCGTTAAGGTCTCGCCCCAGGAAGATGAGGGGGGGCATGGAATATAAGAGCACAGCAAACAGTGTTATTTATCGTAGTGGCGATAACGCCTCTGTCGTGTGGTTTATCAGTTTTGGCGATCTTTTGACACTTTTACTCTGTTTTTTCCTCTGTTTGACCCCCTGGGATCGGCTCGGGAAAGAGTCAAAGAGCGAATCGCATCAAGCTGTTGCAGAAAATCCCCAAACTGTCAGTTCTTTTGGCACCTCGTTTGCATCAAAGGCTAGGAGGGTGTCAAAAATTGTTGCAGAGCTGCCTGTCTTTGAGATGGCGGATGGACAGGTAGACCTTGCGACTGTTCGGCACGGAGTGATGGTTGCCCCGAGGGGTGACAAGCATCTCGCAGTAACCCTCAAGGTGTGTGAGCCAACGGTATCCCGGCAGAGTCTCTTGGAGGTGCTGGGTCAGGAGGTAAAGGCACTGATGGGCGTGGATGCCCGGATTGAATTTGAAGTTCTGGGAAGTTGCGAAGGCTCTTCCCTCTTGGCACCTGTTACCGAAAAGGTAGTAGCGGCGATAAGAATTGTAGAGACGTAGACATAGGCGGGATATGGCCGAAGAACAAAAAACAGAGGGTGCAGAGACTGCAGCTACTTCCCTCAAGAGTAAAAAGAAACTCTTGATTATCGGCGGGGCAGCCGTGCTTGTGCTCCTTATCGGCGCGCCTGCTGGGTATTTCCTGCTCAAGAAACCCGCTCCCAAAGTTGAAGACGTCACTATAACTCTCGGAGATGACGGTGGAGATAAAGTCGGTAAGATCGAGGGTGGGGGAGAAGCCCTTGAGTTCGAGGAGGGAGAAGAGGTACTGGGCGCAATCGTTCCTTTTGATACCTTCCTGGTCAATCTTTCTGGTGGCAAATACATACGAGTTCAGGTTCAAGTTGAGTTTGAATCTCTTGATGTGCCCAGTCGATTTTATACGAGAATGGTTCCAATTCGGGATGGGATACTCTCTCTTCTCGCGCAGCAAGCAGCGGACGACCTGCTTGCTTCGAAGGGAAAAGATAAACTGAGAATAAGTATTCGTAACGTGATGAACGAAGTTCTTCGAAGAGAGGATGTGAAGCGCGTGTATTTTACCCAATTTGTGATTCAGTAGGTTTAGTATGAATCAGGTCTTATCACAGGAAGAAATTAACTCGCTGCTTCGCGGTCTCTCTGAGGGGAGTCTTGAAGAAGATAGTATTGAGCAGCAGCAACAGCAAAACGTCAAGAAGTTTGACCTTGCCAATCAGGAGCGAATCATCCGTGGTCGAATGCCCACGATGGAGCTTATTCATGATCGTTTTGCGCGGCAGTTCCGTACCCATCTGGCAAAGTTTCTTGGAAGAACGTGTTTCGCAAACGTAGGCGCTATTGAGATGGTGAAGTTCGGACTCTTCATGAAGAAGTTGCCGCTACCATCCTCATTGCACATCGTGCGTATGCCGCCACTCTCTGGTTATGCACTTATCGTAGTGTCAGCCCCTCTTGTATTCGGAGTGATTGACGGTCTCTTCGGGGGCAGCGGTCAGGGGCGAGTAAAGATTGAAGGACGTGAGTATACGCCGATAGAGAGCCGACTTATCGGTAAAGTGGTGATGATGGCGCTTGAGGTACTAAAAGACGCCTGGGCACCTATTCACTCCGTTGACTTCGTTTACGTACGTTCCGAGTTTAACCCGCTGGCTATCGCAATCGTACCACCGACCGATGTAGTTATCATCGTCACGATTGAAGTTGAGTTAGAGCAAGAAAGCACTACGCTCACTATTTGCATGCCGTATTCAACCCTTGAACCACTTCGCGGAAAGCTTGCAACAGGTTTCCAAAGTACTCGACTGGAGGTTGATAGTGGTGCGATGAAGCGTATGGAGACCAGCATCAAGCAGACGATGTGCTCCATGAGCGTGCAGCTCGCTCGTGGCGCTATCAAGACGAGTGATTTCTTGAAGCTCGGCGTCGGCGATACGATTACCCTTGATACGAATCCAACTGATGAAGCGCGGATCATGATCGAGGGGGCGCCTAAATTTTATGGGTATGTGGGTAGTTATCGAGGTAACAGAGCAGTCCGAATTACTCGAGATATCCCACGTAATGATTTGATTAACATTCGAAACAGAGAGGAGCTGATTCGACATGGCGGATAACGATGTACAACAGGGACTCGAAGGTGTCGCTCAGGCGGCGGCTGGGGTAGCAGATGCTGCGTCAGCAGCGTCGGGCAAGAGAGGCGGCAGCAGTGCGGCTCACATGCTGGACTTTATTCGCGACGTTACTCTTCAAGTGACGGTTGAAGTTGGCCGCTCACGCATGACCATTCAAGATCTGCTACAGCTCGGACAAGGCTCAGTTGTGGAGCTTGAAAAGCTAGCCGGTGAGCCGCTCGATATTTACGTAAACGGCAAGCCCGTTGCACGGGGAGAAGCCGTTATCGTAAACGAGAAGTTCGGTGTTCGTTTGACGGATATTATATCTCCAGAGGACCGAATCGAAGGTCTAGGCTCGTAGTAGTAGTAGTATTGAGAGGTGTTATGGCGAGAAGGCGATTTAATAAGCAAGTAGTAGTTGTTGTATGTGCGCTAGTTGCGTGCACAGCTCTTGGGGTAGTAGATGCACTCGCTGAGCTTCCAACGTCGCTATCACCTCAGGATGCAGCACCTGTTGGTGCTTCGACCGAGAGTTATTCGTTTGCGGGCTCATTTGTTCGAATGATAGGAGGGTTCCTCCTTTGTCTCGGCGTTTTTGCGGGTGGAATTCATCTCTATCGGCGATATGGGGCCGTTGCTCTCGGGGGAGGGGCGCGACGATTGATGGTTGTTGAGCGCATGCCAATTACAGCTAAGAGCGCAGTCACCCTGGTTTCGCTCGACGGAAGAGAATTTCTAGTCACCAGTGGGCCGGATAATCTTCGAGTTGTCTCTTCTCAAGTCGCAGGCAAAGACAACTTCGATGAATCGCTTGCGCTCGCTTGTACCGACTCGGAGGTGTGTGATGCGTAGTTGTAGTAGACGCGCTGTGCGTACTGGTTTGTACGCCGGTACGATTGTAGCAGCTCTGGTTGCATCTGGCTCTGCGCTTGCGGAGTCTACGCCAACTATCCCTGACCTATCGATATCCATCGGCGGCTCGGAGATGGCAAGTAATGGCTCAGTAGCCACAAGCATCAAGATCGTTCTTTTGCTTACGGCACTATCCTTCGCCCCAGCGATGATCCTGTGTATGACGTGCTTTACGAGAATAGCGGTCGTACTTGGAATGACCCGAACAGCGATCGGAACCGTATCGCTTCCTCCTAATACGGTTATTACAGGATTAGCGCTCTTTTTGACTATCGCGATTATGGGGCCCATAGTTCAGCAGAGCTACGACGCTGGAATTCGTCCCTACCTCGAGGGGCAGATGGGACAGCAGGAAGCGATGGTAAAAGCTGGTGCCCCACTCAAGAAGTTCCTTGTTACTCATGCGCGCGAGAAAGACCTAGCGCTCTTTCTTCAGATTACGCGCTCTGAGCTTCCTAAGAGCGCTGACGAAGTGCCGTTTTTTGTGGCTGTTCCGGGGTTTATCTTGAGCGAGCTTAATACGGCTTTTCAGATAGGGTTCTTAATTGCGCTTCCGTTTCTAGTTCTTGATATGGTGGTATCTTCGGTGCTCACTTCGATGAGTATGATTACCCTCCCTCCGGTGGTGATCTCGCTGCCGCTTAAGTTAATGCTCTTCGTTCTAGTCGATGGATGGCACCTGATTATCAGCTCTCTTGTAAAAACCTATAAAGTGTAACGGCAGGGATTTTCTATGCAAATGGATGACTTTCTTCGGCTTGGTCAGGTGGCGATTCAGACTGCTTGTTACACTGCTGCGCCTATCCTTGTGTTTGGTCTTGTTGCCGGCTTTATTGTCAGCATCTTTCAGGCTGCAACTCAGATTAACGACCCCGCACTGGCGTTTATACCCAAGATGGGCGCTGCGATTGTGGGAATGTTGTTGTTCGGACATTTCATGATGAACCGCATCGCTGGATTCACTATCTACGTCATCAGTCAGATCGGTAACCTCGGACCGCAATAGCTGGTCAAGGAGTAAGATGGAGGCTGTCCCGGTATACGAACTTGTTGAATCGTTGATGCAGCGCCTCGACGTGTGCTGGACGTTCATGCTGCTGCTTTCGCGATATGCCATATTTTTTCTTACCGTGCCGGGTATTGGAGGTGGACCTGCAGGGCTTGTAATTCGCTATCCTGCTGTTGTAGCTCTCAGTCTTCTATCATTGGATCTTAACCATGTTGCGCCTCTGCCGCCAAACGCCGTGAGCATGGCGGGTCACTTCATCTCGGAGTTAGTGCTGGGAGGAGTCGTTGGGATGATCCCCATCTTGATCGTAGCAGGCGCACAAACTGCGGGACACTTGGCGAGTGGAACCATGGGGCTTAACGGCGCGCAGATGGTAGATCCCACCACCTCAACCTCTCTATCCGATTTAGCTCGTATTTACAGTGATATTTCCGTTCTTATCTTTCTCATGGTGGATGGTCACCACGTAGCGATTCAGCAGTTGGCTACTTTCAGCCAGAGCGTGACACCAGGAACTTTCATGCTCTCAGAAGGCGGGATTAACCTGCTTATTGAGCACAGTGCAAGGGTGTTTGAGATGGGCTGCTTGATGGCTGCCCCAGTGATAGTAGCGCTTCTGCTTACGAATTTCGTGTTGGGAATAGTCTCAAAAGCAGTTCCGAGCGTAAATGTGTTTATGCTCAGCTTTCCCTTGACCATCGGTATTGGATTGACCTTATCGATGCTCGCGTTACCTGAAATGCTCTACTTCCTTGCGCGGCAGTTTACTGGTCTAGAAGGCTTCTTTATCGCCTTGGCGCGCTAGGCGCCCTGGTGTCGAAATCCTGACAGCTACGGTCGTGTAAGTCCCTGAAAATAGGAGGATGCCGACCGGCATACTCCTTGCCTTTAGCACTCCCAAAGGTTTGCAAACATACAATGTGACAATCGTCTGACGGTGTGTCGCAACCGCTTCGGTGAACAGCCGCAGCAACTGCAGGATTAGTTAGTAATGGCCTCAGATACCTTACCAGATCAACGGACCGAAGCGCCTACCGACCGGCGCATGGGGGAACTTCGCAAAGAGGGAGCCTTGTTCCATTCGACCGAGCTAGAGCACTGTCTGGTGCTCATTACGGGCTTTGTTGTGTTGTGTTGGAGTTGGAACGCCCTCTACCGAGATCTCTGCTACGTCCTTGTGCGCTCATTTAAAATGATTGAAGACCGTACCTTTCTCTCGGTTAATGACCTCACTAATGGGTTCATCCGCCTCCTGCTTCTCCTCGTGCCGGATATAATGATTATTACCGGTTGTGTGGCAGTCGTTGCATCCCTATCGGTGATGCTTCAGACCAATTGGAATCGCCGAGATAGATGGTTCAAGCTACGGTGGGATATGCTCAATCCAATACAGGGCATCAAGCGTATCATCTCAATTCAGGGTTTTGTAAATATTTTAAAGTCTCTCGCTAAGCTCGCTCTCATACTTCCTATCGGTTATTGGGTCCTGAAGGCACACGCGCCCTACATGGTACGGCTTATCCATATGTCTATCCCCGATATCATGGAGCTGGTCGGTACCACGCTTCGGGCTGTGTTCTGGAAGATCATATATGTGCTTATTGCGCTCGCAGCTTTCGATATTGTGTGGGGTAAGTTCCAGTGGCTTCGTACCAACAAAATGACCAAGCAGGAGGTTAAGGACGAGCGAAAAGCGACGGAAGGAGACGAGACCATGCGACGTAAAATCATCGCTAAGGGAATGCAACGGCTTGCGCAGAGGCTCAAGAAAACAGTTCCAAAAGCTGATGTGATCGTTACAAATCCGACGCACTTTGCGGTTGCGCTGCGGTACGACCGCGAGAATAGTGCCGCACCCATAGTTGTTGCCAAGGGAGCCGACTTTATGGCTTTCAGGATCAGAGAGATAGCTCAGGAACACGGGATTCCTATTCTTGAGAGAAAGGCGCTGGCTCGAGCTCTGTACGCATCAACGGAAGTTGGCAGAGAGATACCACGCGACCTCTTTAAGGCAGTAGCAGAGGTGCTCGCGTATGTATATCGATTAAAAGGAAAGTCGGCACGCAAAAGTGTGACAGCACGATAGTAGGTGAGGGGTATTAATATGGCGACAGCTACAACGGCAGGTATATTAGGTAAGGGTCTTAAACCGACGCACTTGCTCATCCCGGTCGCGCTTATCGGAATACTGGCGATACTGATATTTCCCCTGCCAACACCTCTGCTCGATATATGTATCGCGTTGAATATTACGATATCTTTAATAGTTCTTTTTACCTCGCTGTACATCGACAAACCGCTGATGTTCTCGTCATTTCCGGCGGTGCTACTGGTTACTACTCTCTTTAGACTTTCTATGAACGTTGCCTCAACGCGTTTGATCCTTCTCAACGGTGGGTCAGGTATGGATGCAGCCGGGCACGTGATTCAAGCGTTCGGACAATTCGTTGTTGGCGGAAATTACATCATCGGAGTAGTGATGTTTATCTGTATCAACATCGTCAATATCAAGGTTCTCACAAAAGGATCTTCACGTATCGCTGAAGTTGCAGCGCGGTTCACTCTCGATGCTATGCCTGGAAAGCAGATGGCAATCGATTCAGATCTCAACATCGGCCTTATCAACGACAAAGAGGCGCGAGCTCGACGAAAGGAGTTGTCCCAAGAGACCGAGTTTTACGGAGCTATGGACGGAGCTGCGAAATTCGTAGCAGGAGATGCCGCGGCTGCCATAATCCTGATCGGAATCAACATCGTGGGTGGACTCTTGATCGGTATACTTCAGCACGGAATGGATTGGAAGGATGCTGCTCAAACCTATACTATCCTGACCATCGGTGAAGGTCTTGTCGCCCAGATACCATCAATCATCATCTCTGCCGCGTCCGGATTGATCGTCGCTCGAGCGGCTTCGGGAGATGATCTTGGAACTGAAGTGGTCGGCCAGCTTGGTCAAAACGCGCGTCCGTTGTTCCTTACTTCCGCTGTTTCTATCGCAATGGCAGTGTTACCCGGACTTCCTTTTATACCCTTTATGTTGTTGGGCTTAGGTGCTGGCGCACTGGGATTCGTCAAGCAGAAGACCGCCGCTGAGCTGAAGGTCAAGAAAGAGGCTGAGGATAAGCTCAAGCCTGTTGAGACGGCTGGGCCTAAGCCGGGTAGCACAGAGGAAGTCACCTCGTTGCTTGCTATTGACACCCTTGAGCTAGAAGTTGGCTACGAGCTGGTTCAAATTGTTGAGGGCGGAGATCTCGTTGAGCGAATTCGCTCTATTCGAAGGCAGTTTGCTATTGATTACGGATTTATCGTTCCGGCAATTCACATTCGTGACAATGTGCGCATCAAGTCGAACGAGTACCGCTTCCTTCTCAAAGGAACTGTTATTGGGTCTGGCAACCTTAAGCCGCACCATCTGCTTGCGATGGACCCGGGGAATGTTACGTCTCCTGTTCAAGGAACCGTTACCAAGGAGCCAGCATTCGGTCTTGATGCACTCTGGATCTCTGAAGGTGAAAAGGAACGAGCTCAATTTAGCGGTTACACCGTTGTTGATCTCTCTACAGTTATTACAACACACGTCACTGAGCTCGTTCGTTCACATATGCACGAGCTGCTTGGTCGCCAAGAGGTACAGCACCTCGTTGATAACATGCAGAAGCAGGCTCCAAAGGTGGTTGAGGAGCTTATTCCTTCGGTGCTTACGGTGGGAGGGGTTCAGCAGGTACTTGCCTTGCTATTACGAGAGCAGATTAGCATTCGAGACCTTAAGTCCATATTGGAAACTCTTGCAGACTGGGGTCAGCACGTAAAGAGCCCCGAGAAACTGGCTGAGTTCGTTCGCCGCAAGTTTTCTCGAAGCATTACGTCAAAGTTCGTTACCCCCGATGGTGTGCTGCCACTCGTAAGTTTGGCTCCTCAGGTAGAGCGAATCATGAACGATGCTTTGCAACAGACTGATGAGGGATCGTTCCTTGCGCTGGAGCCAGGAGTAGCTCAGCTGATTATTGGAAAACTGGGGCGAGCTTCAGAGCGATTCGGTGAGATCGGACAATCACCGGTACTACTCGCCCCAGGTCACTTAAGGGCGGCGGTATTCAACTTTGTAAATCGGTTTGCCCCTGGTTATGCAGTTATTAGTCATCACGAAATAGCAGCGAATACCCGGGTGCAGTCGTTGGGTGTTATAGGAGTAAATGATTAGGTAAAACACTATGCGTACAAAGGTTTTTAAGGGTGATTCCCTTCCATCAGTTATTCATCAGGTGAGAGCCGAATTTGGTGACAACGCTGTCATTATCAATACGCGTGAGTATGGCACGCACCAGATCGAGGTTGAAGTTGGCTGGTGGGTGCAGGGTGAATCTGTGGAGCAGCTCTTCTATGAAGAAGAGCCTACCCTGGGAGTGTTGGCTGATCTTGTGCAGGATGAAGATATTAGCGGGGCGCTTCGTGCTCAGGGTGTGAGTGGAGAGTTGCGCGATTTCTGTGAAAGACATCTTCCCAAAAAGAAAGCAGATCCCTGCGACCGCCTCTCGCATGCATTATCGAAGATCTTCAACTTTAATAGCACTACGCCTTTTGATTCCCGATGCGTTGCGATTCTTGGGCCCTCTCAGTCGGGTAAAACCACAACCCTGATAAAGTTGGCGGTGCGCTTGCGGGAGGCGTTAGGGTGTTCTGTGGGCCTCGTGTCAGCTCAGGTGGGAAGCGACGACCACGAAGAGCGGCTCGCTGCGTACGCAGAGCTGCTCGATATTCCCTTCGTCATTGCAGAGAATCGGGGCAGGGCGGCTGACCGAATCCCTGCTGCTGTGGCGCAATTAGAGCAAAGTGATCTTATCCTGATAGATACCCCTGGTGCCGATCCGCGTAGTGAGAAAGAGCATCTGCATCTTGGAAAGCTACTGCAGAAGTGCGGCAGTATGGAGAAGCTGCTCGTTGTTCCTGCTTCGCTCGATTTTGTGCAGCTCCGCTTACTGCTCCAGCGCTTTGATGTTTACGGGTGCTCGCGTCTCGTGCTTACAAAATTAGATCAGTGTGGTCGCTTAGGAGGAGTTATTAATGCGATTGCAGAGAGTGACCTTCCGCTTGGATTCTTCGGGTGCGGTGATCGCATTCCGCAGGATATAGAGCCAGCGTCTGCCCGGAGGCTGGCGTCGCTATTGCTCCGGAAGATGCATTGAAATATGCGAAGAAAGTTGAGTGGCATGGAAGAATAGCGAGCCGTCGAGCAGTGAAACTGAATCAAAACAGGGGATAGAACGCAATGAACCAGGATGGTCGTCGCAGAAAGAGTGGTAACGCGTCTTTAAACGGATTTAACATGAAAAAGCAGGGGGTTACGCGAGTTGTAAGTTTTACCAGTGGAAAAGGTGGGGTTGGAAAGACCCATACTGTCACTAACCTTGCGATTTCATTGGCCTCTCAAGGGCTTTCGGTGTTGGTTCTCGATGCAGATCTAGGTTTAGCGAACGTAGATGTGCTCCTAGGTCTAAAGCCGAAAGGAACTTTGCACGATGTACTAAAGGGATCGTGTGGTCTTGACGATATCCTTATTGAAGGGCCGGGTGGAATTTCTATCATCCCGGCGGCAAGCGGTATTGAAGAGATACAGGCGTTGCGTGCCGAAGAAAAGATGTTGCTGTTGGAGGAGATAGAGCGAGTCGCACACCGATTCGACTACCTCCTGATCGATACGCCGGCAGGCATCAGCTCAGATGTTATGTACTTTAATAGTGCGGCTGCTGAGGTGGTGTGCGTTATTACGGGAGAGCCGACATCGCTCACGGACGCGTATGCGCTCATCAAGATTTTGAGCTCAACGTACGGTGAACGGGACGTTTCAATCGTAGTCAACAACGTAGCTTCAGAAGATGAAGCACACGTGGCTTTCAAAAAATTAGCGCGGGCAGTAGAGAGGTTTTTACAGGTTGATGTGCGGTATCTCGGTTGGATCCCGAGCGATACAACGGTTCGTGAATGCATAATGCAGCAGCGACCGATATCGGCGGAGTTCCCCTCAAGTAAGGCGGCGATGGCGCTGTCTGGACTCGCAAAGAGACTTGAGATCGAGCGACCGGCGCAGAGGGTGAAAGGGGGGATGCAGTTCTTCTTCCGGCAGTTATTGGAGCTAGATTCGTATGGCGAAGACGCAAGTTGCTGATACGAAAACGCGCCCTTCACGCTTTTTGTTCATCAAAACACTGTGCAACCTCACTATCTTGATCGCATGCCTTGTCCTGTTTGTTGGAGGGATACAAGAAGGCGTTCGCACGAGCAAGATCGTGTGTAACTGTCTCCTCGTATCTGTCGTTATAGGAACGGCTTTTTGGGCAGTAATTCGTGCGATGGCGAGTTATGAGGAGATAAACGGTGGCAAAGCCTAAACGTTCGGCCGTAGAAGCATACAGGAGCATTGACGAGTTTGAGAAAGAGGAGCTCATTAGGAGCTACCTTCCGCTCGTCAAGAAGGTCGTACACCGACTCTCAGGGCGCCTTCCTAAGGATATAGACATCCAGGAGATGCTCAACTCGGGTATCATCGGACTCGTTGACGCACTCGAGAAATACGATCCTAAGCACGAGACAAATTTTAGCACATACGCGCAGTTCCGCATACGCGGAGCGATATTAGACAGCTTCCGCTCGCAAGACTGGTTACCGCGTTCGTTGCGCTTTAAGTCGCACAAGATAGAGCTCGCGTATCAGCGCATAGAGCAAAAGCTCGGGCGTCCAGCCTCAGATGAAGAGGTTGCTCACGAGCTTGGTATTACTGTTGAGGATCTACAGAAGCTTCTTGGCGAGGTCGGCAGCATCGTGATGCTTAGCTTCGAAGAGCTTGGATTCGGTCACGGAGAGGAGCGCTTTCAAGCAGAGGACTGGCTTGCAAGTAAGGGGCAAGACCCCCTCAATAGGCTCCTTGGCCATGAGAAGGTGAGCTTGATTGCACGAGCTCTTGATAGGCTCCCTGAAAAGGAGCGCTTAGTTATTAGCTTGTACTTTTACGAAGAGCTTAACTTAAAAGAGATCGGCGAGATTCTCGGTGTAACTGAGTCTCGCGCCTCTCAGATTAGGTCGCGCGCACTGATTCGATTGAAGAATTACCTAAAAAAGGCAACGTAGGTGTGCTGTTTCACCTCGCTCTGCCCCCACCATGAGCGTGAGATACATGAAGGAGCAGCTCTCTAGAGCTACAGCAACAGGGTCAGCAGACGATGCGTCATCCGGAGCAGGGCACATCCTTGTGTTTCACGATCCGTTGGCAACGGGGGCTGAGCAGTGCGCTGTAATCGCGCAACACATAAAGAGCGCGGAGATACGAGAGGTTCATTCCCTTCGTGCATATCGCGAGGCGCTATCACAACAAGACTTTGACGTTGTTGTGCTTGATTACGATATTCCGGGGGTTCCGAGTAAAGAGCTTTTAATGCAGCTTCAGTTGCGAGATTGTGAACCTGACGTTTTACTGGTCTCTGCGTGTGATAATCCACAGACCGTTCGAAATATCGCAGCCGCTCGCAAGCGCTACATCGTGCGTGATGACAACTGGGGAACTGAGGTCTCTTATGCAATTCGGGATATGTTGCGTATCCGAAAGCTTGAAGAGGAGATGGCTTTTGTAAGAGCCCGTCTGACGGAAGCGAACTATAAACTTGAGGAAAAGAATCGGCGCCTGGACGAGTTCTGTGCTACCATAGCGCACGATATTCGCGCACCACTCGCGGGCTTAATGCTTAAAGTTGAATACATCCTCACCTCTCAATGCCCTGGTATTGAAGAGAGGAGTAGGTTGATGCTTCAGCGCTCGTATCAGTCTGCTGAACGGTTGGTTGGACTGGTACAGGCGATGTACGAATACGCCAAGATTGGACTCTCAAGCGGTTCATGTGAGCGTGTGTCGTGTAAGAGCCTTGTTCAAGAGCTAGTTGACGATCTCCCAATTGAGGAAGAGCGTCAGGTCTCAATCGGCGTTGCAGAGCTTCCGCAGGTATGGGGAAATAGGGGACTCCTGCGGCGTATCTTTATCAATCTGATCGGTAATGCGGTTAAGTATAACGATAAACCCGAAGTGATTATCAATATCGGGTGCTCTGGTATTCATGATAAGGGAAGTGGTGAATGTGCTGAGCTTTTCGTAGAAGATAATGGTCCCGGTATTCGTGCGGAAGATGCCGAAGCTATATTTGATATGTTTTCGCGCGGCACCTCGCAGGCGGCACGTCCTGATGGTCTCGGGATAGGTCTTGCTGTGGTGCGACGCATCGTAGAGATGCACCACGGTTCGATTTCAGTTGAGCGCTCGCCTCTCGGTGGGGCTCGCTTTGTATTGTCGCTGGCGGTGAATCATTCATCGCTCCCATGACGGTCGTCATGTTCTAGAAAAAGTTTTTGTTCCTGTGTAGGTTGCAAGCTTCGGGGATCGTTTCTTCCCGTCAGGTGTTTGATGTACAACGTCCGTTAGTTATGACATCCAACGATGCACATCAGGTTATAGATGCATGTCTTGCGATCTTCTCCCACGAAGTTCGCTCGCCCCTTTCAACTATACTCGGTTGGTCACAGATTATTGCAACGCAGCAGCTCAAAGCAGATCGGTTGCACCTGGCGTGTCGTGCAATAGAGCGGAGTGCTCACGAAATTACCGCTCTAGTGTCCGAAGTAGGGTATCTGCGAAGCTGCGTTGGCGCTGGTGGAGAGCGAGGCGCTATCTCCCTTACAGCTAGTGATATACTTAGTCTCGCACTCGAAGAGGTGAGACAGTTCGCACAGGAGCGGAAGGTTTCGGTGGTGGTGGTGGATAGCACCGAGAAGGCTGAATTGACCCTATCAGATAAGCTTATCGGGGTGCAGATTATTGCATCTCTGATTGCGCACGCCATTCGGGTAGCTCAAGCCGGAGGAGAAGTTACAGTAGGTGCGGTGTTGCAGGGTGATTTTCTCAAGGTTTCAGTCGAAGCGGCTCGATGCGAGGAGGGGCTGCACCTTGCTATCGCTAGGTATCTAACCGAGCTTTGTGGGGCGGGATTATCACTAGAGGAGCGCGGATATGGGAAGCCTTCGCTGCTGGTTACTACTATTCCCGTACGTGGTGCCTCGCACGCTGATGTATTGAAGTCGGCAGAGGGGTAGGGAAGGGTGGTAAGCCCCTTCCTGTCACCTACGTTGGAGAGGGTATCGGGTGTTTAGGTTAATTAACGCGGAGGCGAGCAGAAGGCTGAGGGTGCAGTTTAAGAGGATAGTGACTCCTCCGCGTCTTCCGCGCCTTCGCGTTATATAACCAGAATATTCGAATTAGAATGAACTTAGTTTCTTGCTCGGCTAGCATGCCGCAACAGTACCCCTCCGCTACCCACGTCGGGGAGGGTATCGGGTGTTTAGGTTAATTAACGCGGAGGCGCGGAAGACGCTGAGGGCGCAGTTTAAGAGGATTCTGACTCCTCCGCGTTGCATAACCCAGATATGCAAACATGTGAGGACTTCGTCGTTGCCGATTGAGGCATAGCTACCATGCCGACAGGAACGGAATCCTGAATTTACGGGTGGGTTCTGTCGCACTTTTTTAAAGCCACTATCCACACAACCGTTACAGCTACGAAAAGTAGCCCGTTTACTGTAGGAAGAGCACCGGTCATCACTGCCCGTAGGGTCACCACACAATCTAAGATATTTGCAGCCAGTAGCACAGCGATTATTCCGCCCTCTGTACTTGGCGACCTAGCAGCGCGCCATGCCCCATAGGCCAGCGCCAAGAGGTATACTCCAGCAACGCCGAATACAAGCTCAAGCTCGGGCGTCACCGTCGTTGGCAGTCCAGCGCTCAGTAGCCATAAAGTTGGATAGAACACAGCAGAGGCGCCGCACGCAAAGAAGTAGCCAGTTAAGAGCCAAAGAGTGGTTGTGGAAGAAAGAGTGGATGTTTTCATAAGGTGCTCTGAACCGATAGCACCCTTTGAGGGCACCTGCTAGAGTGTAATGGCGGATGCAGGCCGCTAAAGTGATAAAGAGGGGGGTGTAGGGTGGCACGTTTTCATTTGCGAAATAAGGTCGTTTGGCTTATCGGAGCCAGTAGCGGTATCGGCGAAGCTCTGGCGTACGAGCTTGCTCGGAGGGGTGCTCGGGTCGTTATCTCAGCGAGACGTAGGGAAGTTTTGGATGAGATGGTCCGAAAGATAAGTGAATCGGGCGGCCAAGCGTTTGCCTTCGCGGGGGATGTGCAAGATCTCGAACAGATGAAGGGGATCGTGGCTGAGGTTGAGCGTACGATTGGGCCGATTGACCTGGCAATCCCTAATGCTGGAACGCATGTGTTTACTATCCCTGAAAACTTTAATAGCGCTGAGTACCTCTCACTTATGCAGCTAAATTTCGGTGGTATGCTGCACTGTATTGAAGCTGTTTTGCCGAAGATGCTAGCGCGTGGTTCCGGGCACCTTGCTCCCGTTGCAAGCTTAGCCGGGTATCGGGGGTTGCCGAGAGCGGCTGCTTACGGAGCGAGCAAGTCAGCCATGATTCACTTCCTTGAGAGCATACGGTTTCATCTTAAGACTAAGGGCATTGTCATTTCGATTGTAAATCCGGGTTTTGTAAAAACACCACTTACCGATAAAAACGATTTTTATATGCCCTTTTTGATCGATGCCGAGAAAGCGGCTAGGATTATCTGCAAAGGGATCGAGCGTTGTAAACGTGAAGTAGCCTTCCCGTGGCCCTTTTCGTGGATTCTAAAGTTCGGTCGCATGCTTCCTGATGCGGTATATGAGAGGATAGTTGATAGATTGTGGTAGAAGGTGAGCGTTTGAAGATCGCAGTTGTTGGTGGTGGTGTTGCAGGGATAACTGCTGCGTATGTTCTATCGCGCCAGCACGATGTTACGTTGCTTGAGCAGAATGACTACGTCGGAGGTCACACCAACACGCGAGTGGTGTGTGATCCGAAAAATCCAGAGCTTGCTGTCGATACTGGGTTTATAGTTTGTAACCCGCGAAACTACCCCAACTTTTACAAGTTTCTCGATCAGCTCGGTATTAAGCGACAAGATTCAGACATGTCGTTTGGCTTTTCGTGCGATCAAACGGGTTTGCAGTACATGGGGCCTTCGGTGAAGGAGTTCATGAAGGCACCTGGAAACCTCCTTAATCCTCAGTTCGTTCGAATGATCCTTGAGCAGCGCCGTTTTAACAGCCGTGCTTTGGCTGATTTAGCTGCCGGAACACTGGGCAATACGGCGTTGGGGGAGTACCTGGCTGAGTTAGGTACGAGTGCTTATTTTTTTGATAATTACTTAGCACCACTTATCGGTTCAATCTGGTCCGCGCCGGATTCTAATGCGCTTGAATTTCCGGCTTTGTCGTTCCTGACGTTCTTTAAGAATCACGGGATGCTTGAGATGAGTAAGCGTCCGCAGTGGCAAACGGTTGTTGGGGGAAGCCATTCGTACGTAAAAGCGTTTCGAAATGCATTTAAGGGAAGCGTGCGTACGTCGTCTCGAGCGCTCTCTGTGCGACGCGATGCAGACGGGGTAGTTGTGCAATCGGCAGGAGGAGTCGAGGAGCGCTATGATAAGGTCGTTGTAGCAACTCATGCCGATGAGGGGTTAAAACTTCTAGTTGACCCAAGTCCTGAAGAGCAGCGGGCGCTTGGAGCGTGGCACTACAGTACCAATCGCACAGTGTTGCATACAGATCCTTCTGTACTTGGACCGCGCAAGAGGCTGTGGGCAGCGTGGAACTATAAGCGACGGATGGGTGCGCGGCAGGACTCGCCGGTAGCGATAACCTACTACATGAACAAGCTACAGAATCTGGACGCTGCTAAGGATTATTTCGTAACACTTAACTGCTCAGATCAGATCGATCGGTCGTCAGTGCTTTACGAGGTAACGTATACTCATCCTGTCTACACACCCGAGTCAGTTGCGAGCCAAGACCTCGTTCGACAGCTTAATGGAAGTAGGAATACCTATTTCTGCGGCGCTTACATGCGACACGGGTTTCATGAAGATGCGGTTATGTCTGCACTCGATGTGACTTCGCTCTTTGGTATGACGTTGTGAAATGAAGCCTCAGCGTTCAAAGATTGCGTGGGGAGAGGTCGGGCACTTCCGTGCAACACCTAAGCAGTACGGATTCTCCTATCCGCTCTTTACGTTTGAACTGGACCTCGATGAGCTTGAAGCCTTGTCGTTTTGGCCGTGGCTCTTTGGCTACAACAAACGCGCGCTACTCTCTGTTCGTTCAAGTGACTATCTGGCCGGTGACGGTTCGTTGCGTGAAAAGGTAGAGGGCCTCTTACGTGCGCATGGAGTTAGTGAAAGCCCGCATCGAATAACACTTATGACGATGCCCCGTTTCGGTGGATACATCTTTAATCCCGTCAGCTTCTTTGCGTGTTTTGATCGGGATGGGCGAGTTATTGGGCTTATCACGCAAGTGAACAACACCTTCGGAGAGTCGCACGTGTATCCGCTTGTGTGTCAGCCGAGCGAGATTCCGGTCACGTGGCGATTTACCAAGGAGTTCTTCGTTTCTCCGTTCTTTGATAGGGAGGGGGAGTATACGATTGTATTAGAGGCAGAGGGTGAGAAGCTTGGAGTGCTTGTTGAGCTTGAGCGAGAAGGTCTAAAGGCGTTTAGCGCTTATCTGCGAGGTGAGGCGCAAAAATTGACGCCAGGCTGCATAGTGCGCACTCTCGTGCGGTTTCCGTTAGCCTCTCTTCTTACGATGACAAGAATCCATCTGCATGCCCTGGTGTTGCACTTTAAAGTTGGTCTTACCCCCTACCTAAAGCCTGCTCCTGGTAGTAGCTATACCTTCCATTCCAAACAGAATCTTATTCATCGAGCGCGGTTATGGCTGTTGGCGCTCCTGCGCTCGCTCGGAAAAAGGAACCAGAGGGTGATTGGACCTCCAAGGGGTTGAAGTTAAAGGGCGTTAGATGGGATAACCCGAACGGTTAACTATAACTGGAGTGCGCTGTGCAGACCGCTGAGAAGATAGAATATTTTCCCCAGGAGTTTTCCTTTGACGCCGAACCGCGTGTGACCCGGGAGATGCTCAGAGCATTATCTGGTGGTGGCCTCTATGAGCTCGGTGAAGCGTACATGAAGGGGGCCTGGGATACTGACGATCTCACAGCGCTCCTTTATCGAGTCTTTACAGGTCATTCGAGTATCCCAGTCAAGCTCCGCAAGATAAGTCCTCGGTTTATTGGATTTGTTATCGGCGATCGGCTCAAGAACTCGCAGATCGGAAGAAAGGCATACGAGGTTGCAGAGCGTCACTACGATCTTGGAAATGATCTCTTCTCTCAGATGCTTGATGCTACCACGATGACCTACACCAGTGGACTGTGGAAGGGAGCTACAAATCTAGATCAGGCGCAGGTTAACAAAATTGATCTCCTCTGTCGCAAGCTACAGCTTAAGCCCGGACTGAAAGTTCTTGATATCGGATGTGGTTGGGGAAATTTTGCTGAATACGCAGCGAAAAAGTACGGAGTCTCAGTTACTGGACTTACGGTATCCAAGGAGCAGGCGAAGCTCGCGCGTGAGCGGTGCAAGGGCTTGGATGTTGAGATCGTGCTTGAGGACTACAACAACTACTCAGGTACGTTTGATCGGGTAGTTTCGATTGAGATGATTGAAGCAGTTGGTCGAAAGAACATTCCGGGTTTCTTCTCGATGGTAAAGAGATCGCTAAAAGATGGTGGCTTGTTTGCCCTGCAAGTTATCTCAGCTGAAACGTTCTCTCGGTACTCTGCCGCAGGGCTCGACCAGTACATCTTGTGGCTGCAACGAAGGATATTTCCGAATGGATATATTCCAAGCCTCGGTCATGTGACTGATCCCGACCGCAAGGGCTTGGTAATAGAAGATCTACACAATTTTTCGGCTGATTATGCACTCACACTGCGTGCTTGGTGCGATAACTTCACCCGTGCGTGGCCTTTGCTTGAATCAAAGTACGGTGAAGAGTTCCGCCGTATGTGGATGTACTACTTAAATGGTTGCGAGGCGCTTTTTAGAGCCCGTATGGTGCAGCTCTATCAGATTGTGTATTCCAAAGGTGGTGTGCCGGGTGGGTATGTGGCGCCGCGGTAGTGGGGGCGCTGGATTTAGGATGCCAAATCGTTTCCCGATTCGTATTACCAATTTGCATAAGCTCAGTGTCCCGTTCAGATCATAGCTGCCGAGCGAGCTGACCAGATGAAGTTTTGCGAGCGATATCACGAGGTGCATCCTGCGCACCCTGTGATTCAAATAGTCCCACATGCCACGCACTGCTTCCCCGAAGAGGGAGCGGTTGAGTTGCTTGCATCGATGATGTTGCAGTGGCTTGTTCAGATTGGTTAGAGCTCTGTTGCAAGCTGGCGCGCCTGTTTCTTTGTTGGACCGCGGAGCTTCTAGTGTACCGTTCCCGTTGCTAAGAGCTCTCACATCTTGGCAGCGGCATATCCCGCTCGCCCGATACTACGGGGTCCCTAGAAAGACCCACTTCGTATCGGCGATCGGGATAAGCCGATGAGAGACTTCAGATTGTTTGAAAAATATTTTTAAATTCCCTTGACACGAAAAAACAGCACTTAAAAAAGCAGTTCACTGATTGATCATAGAAGTGTCACGTAATCCACTGTATTCGCGCATCTCTTGTGCCGTTCACAAAATCCTTCTCGCGAAATGAAAAGGTGCTGAGAGGGGCAGTGGTGAGCCTTTAACGCGCCCAAAAAATCACATGGTATACTTTGCTTCACTGAGCGAAGTATCGCGGGAGCTTTTAAGGTATGCATGAAGCGATTGAACATTTTCTAAAAGCAAACACCAAAGAACGGGCAGCAATAGCAGAGGTTATCAGTAGCCTTATTCCGATTATGGACGACAAGCTCTATGTACAGGAGGGCTACTCCTCACTCTTTGCTTTTCTTACTAACGGGTGTCAGTACTCAGAAGCCTCCGCGTATCGAAGGATAGCGGCTGCAAAGGTAGTAAAACTTAGGCGAGAGAGTCTTGAGCTGCTACAAGCAGGAAAGCTGACTCTGTGCTCCATGGCTGAGATGGCAAAGGTTATTACAGAAGAAAATGCAGATACCTTATTGGCGATAGTTCAGGGGCTTTCGAAGAGAAAAACAGAAGCTGTTGTTGCAAAAGCACTTCCACCAGTGGCAGTGAGGCGCGAAAGGATTCGGAAGGTTAATGTGGCGCCACGGAAAGCTCCAGCGCCTTTACTTCTACCAGCGGCAGCAGAAAGCAGTACGCTTCTTTTTGCTCAAGAGCAAACGCCAGCGCCGGCTTTACAGGAGGTCCAACCTAAAACTTCGGTTATGACGAGCTACTCATTCCTAGCAGATGAGGAGTTTGATGCGCTTCTACAAGCAGTAAAGGCTTACACTGGGCATCAGCCACTGGTGGACGTACTAAAGGCTGCTATGCGTTCATACCTTAGAGAGAAGGCACCTAAGAGCGCGCAGACTCGCAAATATAACAAAAAAGGTAGACATGTGCCTAAATACCTCCGCCAAGCCGTCTTAGAGCGGGATGGGGGTAGGTGCTGCTTCGTTTCTGAATCGGGCGTGCGATGTTGCAGTGAGGCAGGTTTGCAGATCGACCACATAGTTCCTTTTGCCAAGGGCGGTAGAACTGAGGAATCGAATCTTAGGACTCTGTGTAAAGCACACAACCTTCATATGGCCGAAGCTGAGTTTGGACGAGAGAAGGTCTACTTCCACCAGCGGAAGCTTGAGGTGGGGAACCAGAGTATTAGCGGCTAATGATATTTCGTCGGCTTATCCCGATCGCCGATACGGAGTGGGTCTTCGCACGGACCCCGTAGTATCGGGCGAGCGGGATAAGCTGCTGCCGTAGAATCGGAGTGTCGGGCAACACTAAAGTGTACCGGGTTCACGTAAATCAATTCGACGGGAATTCAGAACCAGTATCTCTCAGAGCAAGAGACCCGCGTCTAAGATCCAAGTTGTTGCCAGCCACCTTCACTAGAAATATCATCTCCCGTGACCGCTCGAGATTGAAAGGTTCTCCGTTCCAATCCCCGAGCAGCTTATAGATCGAGAGGCCCGCATCGTTTAGCTGCTTTGTTATCGTTCCGGCCGACATAAAGCGCAGCTCACTTACGGATACGAGTTTTTCGTTTGGTAAGCTGTACTCAGTCTCAAAAACAATTTTTTCTTCTTGAGCAGAGTGAACCTTGAACGATTCACGGACTATCCCAAAGGGTGATTCAAATTCACGTTGCATCCCATGCCACTCGCGCGCCCAATCAACTTGAGGATTCCTCGATTCAAAAGCAAACACGCCGTGTGGGGCGAGGAGGCTGCGGATACGAGCAAATACACTGGCAACATCTTCCTCTTTCAGCAAAACCTGAAAGGCGTGTCCCGTCATAATAATTAGGTCAAACGTTGCCGCTGAATGAAACGATTGGGCGCTTCCTTGAATCCATTCAATACTACCGCCAAGCGGCGACCTTTTTGCAGCGTCAAGCATAGAGGCTGCGGGATCCACGCCTGTGACAATGTGTCCCCTCTGAGCATACGCGTTGCACAGAAGTCCGGTGCCACAGCCAAGATCGAGGATTCGCATGGGATGTGGACCAGCTAACGACAGATAAAACTCACGGTCATCGGACCATCCATTACCGAGGTCGTATAGGCTTACGAGTGTAGGGTGTTCGTAATGTAGGTCAGTCATAACTGGGGATACATGCGGGTTAAAAAGAGCACGCGTGGTAACATCTTTGAGTAGGCTTTCATGCTCCCACAGCAAGAGTGTTTAAGTCCACACAATCCAGAACCGAAATGAACCTCCGAGCTTCTAGGCCTGCTTGAAAAAGCACTGCCATCCCGGGCGGGCTAAAGCCCGCGGTCCGGGGGGCGGGTGATCTACCGATTTCATGCGCTCGCGTGCCAGGTAAGCTCAACACCAAGCACACTGAGTAGCTTTACGATCTGATCAATCGTTTTGCCGTAGAATGTTTGATCAAGTAAGCGGTAGAGGTGAGTCGGCGTGCACCCAAGGCGGCGAGCGACGGCCCGTTTCGGTATCTTAGAGCGTTGAATAGTCTCCTGAGCGAGGCATGTGAGGTCATATAGAGTACGCTTGCGGGCTATTTCAGGATCATGGTTCATATCGAGGATCTGGTCGAGCAGCATTGTGTCCTCTTTCCCTGAACGTAGTGAATACGAAAATCCAAGTCCTGCAAGCGCTTTGTCCACATAAACCGAGACTACGGGGTCCTGAGGGGACGGTTTGATTGTGAGGGTAGAGTACGGGACTTCGTAGGTCTTTTTTGCAACCTGAACGATAAATGCTCGCTTCTTTGCGTGGGCTAGGACCCTTCGTATCTTCATAGTAGCCCCTCTTTAATCAGGTTATCGAGTAGCTGGAGAATGCGGCTGTTGATTCGTCCCTCAATCACCTTTTTTCGCTCTAAATCGAATTTCACTACCATTTTTGTGTTCCTGAAAACGTGCACGTGCCGAGGCGCATGATCCCCAATCCAGGTCACAAAGATGTAGTTCCCTCGTCGAATCTTCCCCATAGTATTATTAATGATACGCTCTGTCATGGGCTTTTATAGTCCTTGATAAAGTACTGATTAGTATTAGTTAGTATTAGTCTAGTTATCGCGCAGAGCGACTAGGAGTTGCGGATTTAGGGGTCGCTTTCGGTTGATTTATTGCTGCAGAAACCCAATCACCCGCTTCTCTCCCCACGTTTCACTACCGCTTAAGGAATCGATAAAACCAACGTGTCCACCGTACGATGGGGTCTCAAGGAAGAGGTGCGGATGTTCGCGCGCGATATCGTGCGGAAAGCATGAGGGCGAGAGGAAAGGGTCGTCGAGTGCGCTCAGTGCCAGCGTTGGGACGGTGATAGAGCGCAGAAATCCAAGCGAGCTACACCTCTCCCAGTATTCCTCCACAGATTTGAAGCCGTGAAAAGGGGCAGTAAAGCGCCGGTCAAACTCATGGAAGGAGCGAATAAGAGATAATCCGGTCGTGTCAAAGTGCTCGGGGAAAGACTCTTTCTTTAACCGCATCCGTCGCCGTAGTGGCCGCAAGAGATACTGCATGTAAACTGTATTGCTTCGTTTTGCCAAAACTTCTGCAGATCCACGCAGGTCCATCGGTACTGAAAGAACAGCCGCACGTGAGATAGTAGGAGACGGCGTTGTGCCCTCTTCGCCGAGATATTTCAGTGTGATGTTACCGCCGATACTGAATCCGATCAGAGCTATCTCTTGATAGTTGAGTGTTAGAGCATACGAGACGACGCTTTTAAGATCATCGCTCTTTCCGCTGTGGTACCAGGTCACTAAACGGTTCGGCACACCACCGCACCCGCGCATGTTCCAGGTAAGAACATCCCACCCTCTGCGCATAAGAGCAGCAGTCATGCCACGCACGTAGCCGCTGTCAAAAGAACCTTCAAGGCCGTGAGAGATTAGGGCCAGGCGGGGGCTCTGCTTTTGGTAGAGTCGGAATGATAATGTGTCTCCGTCGCTTGTTTTGAGAGAGTGAGTTTCTGCAGCGATAACGGTAGGTTGTCTAAAGAGTGCAGGGATCATCGTCTGTGCGTGCGCGGAGCGCAGGAGACGGGGTGGGGTGAAGGTGGAGGAGAGGAGGGGCATCTGGTTATAACGGCGTAGTTTGTAAATGATGTCTTAAGAGTGCTCACCACCATAACGGAATTCTAGCGTCGACCGCAAACTAACCTTCGGCAACATCGAGTACTGCTTTGTGGTCAATCTGTCGAATCATAACCGGTTGTGTGTCGACGAATGCGGGGCGGCGTGGGCGGGGGCTTGCCTGACCATTCTCAACTCCCTTGCTGCGCAGCCTCATCCAAAAGACGGAGTTTTTGAATTATCGACCAAAATGACCTCAGAGTAGTTTTAGTCTTGACTATTATGATTCGTAGGTTATTATAGTCGAATGCGCTACATCTCAGCCTCTTTGCAAAAAGACCTCGCCCGCAAGGTTGTTCTGCTCAGTGGGCCACGACAGGCTGGAAAGACTACTCTGGCCAAGAGCCTCGTTTCGTCGCCTGAATACTTGAACTTTGACGTGCCTGCTGAACGATTGATGATCAAATCTCAGTCATGGGATCGATCCGCAAACCTCTTAATTCTTGATGAGCTTCACAAGTTAAAGAATTGGAAGCTTTTTCTCAAAGGACTCACGGATTCTGCCGCTCATAAGCTACCTACCATCGTGACCGGAAGTGCTCGTCTTGATGTGGCCCGAAAAGTAGGCGATTCACTCGCTGGACGATATTTCCTCTATCATTTACATCCGATCGATATAAAGGAAGCTGTTCAGTTATTTAAAATAAAACCAGAAGAAGCATTTAATAGAATCATGACGGTCAGTGGATTTCCGGAGCCGTTTTTGCTTAATGATGTTGGAGAATATCGCCGCTGGAGGAGTACGCACTCTGATATTATTCTGCGACAGGATCTCTTTGACACTGAATCCGTAGAAAAAATCTCTCAGCTTGAAACCCTCCTTGAATTGCTAAAGTCAAGAGTCGGGGCTCCCATCGCTTATGCAAACCTTGCAAGAGAGCTTGATTGCGCGCCGCGCACGGTGAAGCGATGGTTGCAAATCCTGGAAAACCTCTTTGTTGTATTCAAGCTCCAACCATACTCACACAAGCTTTCGCGTGCGATCCTTAAAGCACCCAAATACTATTTCTTTGATTGTGCTTCCGTGGTTGGTGATGAAGGCGCGCGCTTTGAAAATCTTGTAGCGCTTGCGCTCAAAAAAGAGATTGATTTCCGCAGGGATTGTTTTGGTGATGACCTCAGTCTGTATTTTGTTCGCAATAAAGATGGTGATGAGATAGATTTTTTAATCCTCAAAGAAAAGAAGCCTTTCTTGGCTGTAGAGGCAAAGTGGTCAGATGACGCACCCCACAAAGCCTTCAAAGTTTTTTCCAAAGAGCTGCCCTATAAACGTGCGATACAACTTGTGGCAAAGCTTGAGCGAGAAAAAACATATCCCTTTGGACTAGAAATACGTAGGGCGACCTCCTGGCTTTCAGAGTTCGTGCTTACGTAGAGGAATGTGGTAAACCTTTGAGAGACGTGGGAATTTTGGGTTAATAGTTGTCTTTTCTACACCGCCTTGCTCCGCCAAGCCGCCCCTTATCGGGGGCTTACGTCAACGAAGGTGCATGTACTGAGAAGTGACGAGATGTTACTCGGGCATCGGTAGTCACCATAACGGAATCATGGCCTTAACCGCAATCCAACCTACAGCAACAAGAAGCGCTGCGTCCGCAGAGATATCGCTACAGGCTAAAGAATTTGCTGCCCAGCTAGGGGTTGAGGAGGGAAGTGAGCCACGTGCTCTCCAGGCCCTGCGAGATCTGGCGCGAGCGTGTGTTATTCGGTTCGGTATACCAAGAGACCATGTGTCATCGCTGCCGAGCATTCTAGAGATCTCGTCCACAAGCAATCTTAACTATCCGCCGCGCGGTATAGAAGTTGACCCTCGATGGGAGAGGTTGTCCCGTGCTCTACGCCTTCCAGCAGAGGGAGGCTTGGCGCTTGATGGACCACTGGTAATCGCAAATGAATGCGAACGGGCAGCTCTGCAAGGGGCGATAGAGGGTCTGGTTACAGATCTGAAAAAAGCAGGAGAGCTTCGGACAATAGACCCGAGAATTGCAACTACCCTTACAGCGTACATCGATGAGGTAAGAAAGACTGTATATGACGACAAAGTAGTCGAGCATAAAGAGTCTAGACCCGAGAGCTACAAAGCCTTGGTACAGGCCTTCAGGCAGCTAGCGCTTTACTGTAAGGACGGTCCTCAGTGGGCGCTCGTTTCAGAGAAAGAGCATCAGATACTGCAAGCGTTTGCAGAAGAGGTTCGAACTGTCTTTGCAAAAGATCCGTTTCCTGGTCTTAAAGATAAAGGCACACAGCCCAATGATTCTTTACTTTCCCACCTTTCTATGAAGTGGGTGTGGGACGAGAAGTTGCACGAGTGGGGGCCGCAGCTACCGAATACGCGCTACAAAAACAGCAGCCTCTTTCGGCTAAGTGCTAAGGCGTTGGGGGCAGCTATGAACAGGTCTTTAGCGCCAGAGGCTTATAGTTTCCTTGAGGCACTTAAAGTGGCTCGGGAGGAGTTTGAATCGGGTGGAGATATGCCATCACTTAAACGAGCTCAAAAGCAAGCGTTTCGGGAAGCGCTAAATACGAACAACTAGCTAATCCGTCTATCTCTGGCCCGCTATCGCCCTCGCCCAACAACCTCAAACCCCGGATCCCCCGAAGTCGTAAGCTCGTTTCGTGCAACGAACTCTTTCTTGCGATCAGCGTAGCTGCGGATGTTGTAGAGCTGGCCATCTGTGATGCCGACCTTCTCTGTTGCTCCTACCATTGCGATCGTGTCGGGCACTGAAAGTGAGCCGTTAAGAAGAGCTTCATAGGCTAACACCTTCCTTCGAAGGGTCTCTGAATCTTCAAAGAGCGCCTCAACTCGGAAGTGGTTAACGCCACGTTGTAGTAGTTCTGGTACAAGCTTCGTAGTTGACTGCGGCAGTCCGTTAAACATCGTGTTTCGACACTCAGCGTCTGCTTTAAGTGGATGGAGCGCCCCTTTGGGATCGCGTAGTTCAACGCGGTGCTTCTCACATGGGCGACCACAATCTTTGTAACTTGAGCCAGAGCTTAAGAAAGCTGCAAAGACGCAGTGCTCCATGTGAAACGCTGGGATGTAGTGGTGGAGGGTGACCTCAAGGGTGTTTGCAGGTGTGGTCGCAACAAGCTCAGAGAGCTGTTCGCTGTTTAAGTCATAGCTCGGAGTAATCCGAGTGAGTCTTTTATCAAGAAACCATTTCGCTGTGAGCGAATTTGTAACGTTTAAGCTAAAATCACCGATCAGAGAGAGGTCACTTGAACGGAGATAGTGTAGCGCTCCAAGGTTTCGCACGAGTACCTCATCGGGCTTGATACGCTCGATGACTTTTAGGTGTCCAACCTCTCCAGGTTTAAAGATCCGCGTTGTTGCTATGCCAACGCGGTACCCCATCTCGCGCACAGTCTGCGCTGCTTCGTGGTACTCTTTGCCGAACTCAAAATCGAGGTAGATAGTCGCGATGTTGAGGCCTTGCAGCGCTGCTAACTGCTCTCGTTCTCGGATGAGGAGCGAGAGAGATGGTTTTGGTGTATGAAGCGACAGAGAGCAGTCGACGCTTCTGCTTCGGCTGCTCTTTATCCACTCGGTGGCCTCATCAGGATTTTTAATCTGAAGCGCAGGACGCTTTAAGCGCGCCTGTTCAAGCTGAGAGCAGAGCGCCCGTCTGATCTCTTTAAGCTCGCGGTTGTGGAGAAAACATGAGCCTTTCAGGTCGCTCTCAAACTCCTCGAGCACAAAGACACTCCCCGCTAGCGCTCCGAGCTCCTCTTGCAGGAGGGCAGGGGTAAGGGGTGCGCGCTTTGCCTCTTGCAACGCACTAACGGATGCAGCCGATGCAGAGTTGCCATCACAATCAACGGCTGTAGCCAGAAGTTGTGCGCCGGGTGCGCCTGAAACTTTGATAGCTATCGGAATCTTTTTGAAAGAATGTTTATCGGTAAATGAACGTTTCAGCGCGCCTTGCAGGTGGGGCGAAGAATTAACAAAAACTTCCATCCCTACTTTTAAACTTGAAAGTGGAAAGCCACGTTCAAATGTGACCCGCCAGCTCGGTTCGCGGCCTGCGTTGAAGGATGCCGAGTAAATTGATCCTCCAACCTCAACCCCAGAGCGAGTATCTTTAAACAGCGCTCCATCGCCCGCAGCGAGTGGCTCTCTTCCTGAGATAACCACCGAACCGTCTCGTTCCACCGTTGATACCTGACCGAGGCGCACACCGTGATGGTTGCTGTAGGTTCCCGAGACGAGCTTTTGGTGGTTTACTCCATCAAACCACCCGTTAAAGAATCCGCGCGAATAGATGCGCGCAAGCTCCTGAGAGCGTGGTGTAACTTCACTGTCAGCTAGACCTCCCGTAGAGCGTTCTTTGTATGCGCGCGCGGTGCTGGCTACATATTCAGGGGATTTAAGGCGGCCCTCTATCTTAAATGAGTTTACCCCGATATCCATCAGCCTTGGCACGTCATCGAGGCCACACAGGTCTTGAGGCGAGACAACGTAGTGGCGACCGGTAGGAGTTTCCTTAACTGCCCCATCAACGAGTATCTCATAAGGGAGGCGACACGACTGAGCACACTGCCCACGATTGGCCGATCTTCCACCCATACTCTCAGAGGTTAAGCACTGTCCTGAATACGAAACACAGAGCGCCCCGTGTACAAAAACCTCAAGCTCCTTGGTCGTTGCCTTTCGGATCTCTGCTATCTGGGGAATTGAGACCTCTCTTCCAAGGACGTACCGACGCATTCCTAGGTCTTCAGTGGCTGCTATCGCTTCTGCTGAGGTAACAGTCATCTGCGTTGAAGCGTGAACGGCTTGATCTGGGGCCATGAACCGAATCAGCTTTATAAGCCCAATATCTTGCACAATAAGAGCATCGGGTCGGAGTGGGAGGATCTCTCCAAGGGTTTTGACTATCTCTGGTAGCTCGCGCTCAAAGATAAGGATATTACACGCAAGCAACGTTCTAACCCCGTAGAGCCGCGCGTAGTGTATCATCGCGCTAAGCTCTTCTACCTCTAGGGTTGGAGCGCGCCCGCGGGCGTTGAAACCTGGCATACCCATGTACACTGCGTCAGCGCCGTTGTGTACGGCGGCGCGCAGCATATCCCAGGTGCTAACTGGGGCTAGGATCTCAGGCGGGGGATACATTCTTATCATTGTGGCTTAAAAGGGGGGCTTGGGGAAGATTTGGGGGTT
>JBIKKT010000052.1:0-18798 GCA_044360195.1 Bdellovibrionota bacterium
GCCCCCCCCCCCCCCCCCCCCCCACCCCCCCGCCCCCCCCCCCCCCCCCCCCCTACCCCCCCCCGCATAGTATGTTATCAACTACCTAAGAGTTTATACCTAAGGTAGTGAAGTTAGGAGAAACAGACACATGTGCTCTCGCAAAAACCTAAAGAATAGCTTGGAAAACCAAGGGCAGCGCGGAGCATCGCTTGTTGAATACGCACTGCTGGTAGCTCTTATCGCCGTTGTTGCTATAGCATCCGTTCGAATCCTCGGGCGCACAGTTTCACAGCAATTTAGTACGGTTCAGGCTCAGATAGCTGGCTGAGGACCTTATTTGTTAAGAATTATAGCTGCTTCGCGCGGGTAGCTCTGTGTCGGCCGGCAATGCGGGTCCTGTTCACCTGCTCGTGCTCGTAAAAACATAGACGCAAACGGGTGCGCCCCACTCAGTTATCCACCAATTCCCTTGAAGCCCCTTTAATTATTAACTATCGCCAGGGGAGGCACTGCCTGGGGCGGAGTAATAGAGGTATCGCGAGTCCCGTTCCGTGCAGCCGCGTACGATGGTACTTTGGTCTCGCTAGGAGTGATTCGTTTGATAGCCTCGGCGTGGGCCCTGTGGTAATGCGCAGCCATAATATCCCAAGTGAAGCGCTCCGTTAGGCGCTCTGCTCGGTTGCGGAGCGAGATGCGCTCGCGGCGATTGAGATCGCAGAATTTCAGTAGGAAAGAGGACAGGTTCTCAATACACGTTTCAGCGGATGCCTTTGATCTATTGAGTACGAGCACCCCATTCTGAAGCGCATCCGGTACGTGGCGTTCAACGTAGGCACCAAATCCACTTAAATCAGTTGTCACGGTTGGTAAACCGAGCGCAAGGCACTCAAGTGGGGTGTATCCCCACGGTTCGTAGTAACTCGGGAAGATTCCCATGTGGCAGCCACGCACAAATTGGTCGTAGTCTAGGCTAAAGAGGCTTGAGAGCGAGACGAAGTCGGGGTGGAACACCACCTTGACCGGATCTCCTGGAGCGTTGACTAGGTTGCGGTGGCGCAGATGCCGTAAAACCGGATCCTCTGCATCATTCCACATATCGTGCGTTACAACGGGAGGCCACTGAGTCGTTTTGCGCGCCATAATCGAGCGCTTTAGACGCACCTGAAATTCATCGGTGAATACATCTTCAAATGTGGGCATCTTTCCGCGCGCAGCAACGTTTAAGATCCGTTGCCCAAGCGAACTCTCCATATCTTTTATCGTAGCTTTGAGATCTTCAAAGCGTAGATGGTTTTGAAGTGAGGATACGTTCAAACTCTTGGTTGGAGCGCGTGTGATAATAAACGCCACAACCGTTGGTGGTTTTGGTAGCGTTTTCAGGCGCTGATTTAGCCTGTGTAGCGATTCAATAAAGAGATCCATCCCCTTATTAAGGTACTCGTAACGGCCACTGGTGAATACGTAGAGAGTTCGATCTAGGTCGAAGGAGTAGCTGGGGAAGAAGTGCCCCATCACAAACTCGTGAATGCGTTCTTTGTACTTGAGGTGCAGATTCTGGAATTCGTGCAGCGCAGTAAAGCGGTGTGCGTTGAGTCCGTTTGGAAGAACGAATTCTGGCTTGCGACCCAACAGAGCCTCGGCCTCGCGAGCAGTAACTTCGCTGACAGTTGTAAAGACGTGCGCCGAGTGCGCAGCGGCTCTTTCAAGAGCGTACTTGCTCCATATCGTGTAGTGGCGCGCAGCTGCATCAGCATCTATCGAGGGTAGGTTTGAGTAGAAGTTAGGATCGTTTGAAGCGATGTATCTTCCAAGCAGTGTTGCGTGTGTTGTGAAAACCGTAGCTAGCGGGAGATTTAACTTTCGGATGCGGGGAAGAGCAACTCCTGCCATCCACTCGTGGAAGTGCGCCACTATCTTCTGGTTGCTCATTGATGCGCATAGCTCTTTAAGCAGCTCAGTTACGCAGAAACCAAACGCTATAACTGCATCCACCTCACCGTCCTGGCCATCAAGGGAGATTCCGTTATCTTGCCAGAGAAAGTATTTGTCATCTCCAAGGGTAGAGTAGCGAGAGCTGTAGTCCACCAGGATGACAGCAGGGCGACCATCAACTATCCAATGACCGTAGTGGCACTTCAAACCTCGTTTGTCGAGGGCATCCAGGGCGATTCGAATCTGCTCAGGAGGTTGGCACGGCTCGAACTCAAGGGAGCTGGTGTGTTGATTGAAAGGGCCTATTAAGCAGTAGTTGTCACCCCACCGCTCAACCATATTGGGCGCCTTGGTCTTCATGACGGTGTAGATTCCGCCGATCTGGTTACATACCTCCCAGGCTACTTCGAAGAGATATCCAGACTGTACTGAATCTGTTGCTGTCATGACGTGGTAGGATACTGTATTTAGAGAATCTTTAGAATATCAATCTCAGGTTTTTTGAAAGCTTGAGAGGTAAGGTGGTGATATGGTGTTTCATGGCGCTGTTCCGAACGTCATCGGGATCATAGGTGGTAGAGGGCAGTTCGGTAGCTGGACGCGCACAGTGTTTGAGCGACACGGCTGCTCGTGCATAGATTCAGATATCGATACACCACTTTCTAATATCGACGTTGCTTCTCGAAGCGATCTGATAGTTGTCAGTGTTCCAATCAGTGCGACTGAAGGTGTGCTGCGAGAGATAGCGCCAGTACTTACCCCTGAGAAGTTAGTGGTAGATCTCACGTCGGTAAAGAGTCCTCTTATTAATGTGCTTACATCTCTGCCGAGTGAGGTGTTGTCGTTGCACCCCATGTTCTCTCCCAAAGTGGGCTCTCTTGAGGGGCAAACGTGTGTCGTGTGTCCTATACGGCAGGGGGTGTACGGTGCGTTTGTAGAGTATATCCTTTCGGCCGAAGGAATAGCGCTCACGCGTATGACACCCGATCAGCATGACCGCATGATGGCTGTGGTCCAGGGGATAACCCATTTTCAAGCCATAGCCGCTGCGCACTGTATGATGGCGCTTGGGGTAGATCTCTCTAAGTCGCTTGAAGTTGCAAGTCCGGTCTATCGTCTGCGGTTGGGGATGATCGGTCGGGTGTTGTCTCAAGATCCGAAGCTCTACGCGGAGATTCAAATTTACAATCCGTACATCCAACCGGTACTAGAGCAGCTCGCTGTATCTTCAAAGCTGTTAACTGGTTTGGTTGCAGCCCGCGATGTGGCTGGGTTTGAGCGCGAGTTTGTAGCTTCGCGTGGTGTGGTGTGTGAGGTAGCTACGGATAAAAGCCTCCGCTGACCGTGTTGAAGGTTTGTAACGCAACTTTCTAAGCCGATAGTCGATTCTACTACCGTGTGTAGTACCGGTGTTAGAGAGGGGCACAATGATTATCGCTACTGAGTTTTCTCCGTCCGCTTCTATTGATCTGCGTGAGTATGTTGGCGCAGTGCTTCAGCGACTAGATTGTTTAGAGGAGTTTATCGACTTTTGGTTCGCAGAAGAGGGGTGGTCTCTTACGTTTATGCCTCTTTCTGAGCCCGAAGGGGTAGCAAGGGAAGCGCAGACTTCGGCGAGCGCTCGACCGAGCTCGCGCCGAGGTCTCAGTCGAGTCGCGGATACACGTCCGGTTTTTCCCCGCACCAAAAATCAAATATCAACCCAACCTCCACTTTCTAGCTACGGGAAGGTTTTGCCGCGCTTCCCTAGGGACCTGATGCTTATCAGGCTTAAGTTCTTCGGTATTGAGATCGCAAAGATCACTGTTGATTCGGCCGTGATACAGCGGCTGTACCCGAATGCACGTGTGATTACTTCCTTCATTCGAGGAGTGCGACCGGATGCGCAGTTCGACGTCGATTATGAGGGGCTAGAGGAGTGGTTTGCTGAGCACGGCTTTCAGATGAATGAGTGCCTCTGTGAACACGTGGGTCCGAGGGAGTCTCTTGTGCCGTATGTACTACTGTACGCCCTGTGTGACTCGACGGTGGTGCACCTCAATGCTGGGTGCGATTCTGACGTCTTTGAAGTTTACGATGAGTATAGAGATGATTTTTTGATAGCGGGGCTAGATCTCAGTCGGCTTGTGTTCGTCACTGGCTATTATCGTGAGAGTAGGGTGGATATGGAGAGGGTACCGCTTCTAATGCGATCGGTGTTTTGTAACGCGGGCAACTCTACTGTTCAAAGTCCAGAATACTCATCCTCTAACGGAATAAGGCGAGGTTGCTCAGGCGTTAGGTTTTTATAGATTCGCTCAAGCAACATCGTGCACCGCTTCTTCGTCGTGGCGCGTTTTGCAGCCATAGCGAGAGCGCGCTTGGAGCCAACCACGATAAGGAGCTTCTTTGCGCGAGTTACCCCGGTGTAGACGAGCTGCCTTTCAAGGAGAGTAAAGTGCGATGTATCGAGCGCAAGCACTACGCACGGGACCTCCATCCCTTGCGAGCGGTGAACTGTGACGGTGTAGGCGAGAGAGAGTTGATAGATCTCTCCCTTGGGGTATTCAAGTAAGCGCCCATCCCACAACTCAACCGTTACTTTTGAGTCTTCTCGGTTAACTCCGTACACGGTTCCCATATCACCGTTGTACACCCCAACCGGGTCAATCTTGTAGTTATTTACTCGCTGGCACACGCGGTCGCCCACACGCAGCTCTCCATCTCCAAACGGGAGGATCTCCTCGTCGGAGTGGGTGCTTCTCGGATTAAGCCGCTCTTGGAGCCTTTTGTTTAGCTCAATAGTTCCAAGCGGGCCACGATTTGAAGGTGTAAGAACGGCGATGTCAGTTCCACTGAAGCCGAATTTCTTGGGGATCTGTTCAGCAACGAGGCTTTCAATAAGTTTTGCAACCTCCTCTGCATCATCGCGCTGAATGAAGTAGGCGTCTGACTTGGTGACACCATCTGGAGTTGGGATCTCTGGTACAGAGCCCGTATTGATCATGTAAGCAACCGAGTTGATGTGAGACTCTTCACCGCGTCGGAAGAGCTTCGAGAGTGAGATCACCCGCACATCGCGACAGTGTACGAGATCTCCAAACACGCGACCCGGCCCTACGGAGGGGAGTTGATCTTTGTCGCCAACAAGTATCACCGTGCACCGCGGCGGAATCGCCGCAAAGAGGTCTCGCGCTAGCAAGATATCAACCATCGAAGCTTCATCAATAATGATAGCGTCGTATGGGAGGGTGTTCTTCTCGTTAAAGACGAAGTTGTTAGCCATCGGGTCAAATTTTAAGAGCCGATGAATCGTGCTTGCCGGAGCAGAGCACACCTGCGACATGCGTTGGGCTGCACGGCCTGTTGGCGCGGCCAGCGCATAGGACATACCGGTCTGTTCAAAGAGGATGGTGAGCGCTTTGATGATAGTCGTCTTTCCACATCCAGGGCCGCCGGTGATAATCAGAAAGCCATAGTTTCCGGCTGATTCAACTGCTACTTTTTGTTCCGGTGATAGTGATACCCCCAGGGAGCTCTCGGCTGCGGTTATGCAGGAGGTTATAACAGTTGGATCGAGGGCGTTCTTTTTCTGGGTCTGAGACCGCTCAGATACAAATTGCGCGACCGCCTCCTCGGCACGGGCGTATGACTTGAGAAAAATACCGCCCTCAAAGGTAGTAAGGTGGTCGTTTGTTAGCAGGTAAGAGAGGTGTTCGCCAAGCATCCCGCCGTCCTCAATTCCTAGCAGCATACGCGCGCGTTCGATCAGCGCCTGCTGGGAGAGGTAACAGTGTCCCTCGTCGGAGGCACTTTCGAGAGCAAAGTAGAGGCCGGCCTGAAGTCTAACCGCAGAGTCGATGGCGATGCCGACGTTTCTGGCGATCTGGTCGGCTTTTTGGAAACCGATGCCGCGAATTTCTCGAGCGAGTGCGTACGGATCGCTCTTTATGGTGTGTAGTGTGCGCCCCTTAAAGCGCTCATAGATCTTAGCAGAGAGGTTAGGGGAGATGTTGTGCTCAACAAGGAACTGCAGGATCTGGTCAAAGTCGCTCTGTTGCACGAGAGCAAGCGAGATGGCGTCTGCTTTTTTCTTGCCAACGCCTGGAATCTTAGCCGCTTTCTCTGGCTCGTTTCTGAGTACCTCAAGCGCTGAGGTTCCAAGCTCGTTTACGATACGCTCTGCGGTTTTCTTGCCGATGCCGGTTATAAGGCCACTTGAGAGGTAGCGCTGGATGCCGGCGGCGGTTGATGGGGGTGTTTCGGTTAAGGATGTAAAGGTAAACTGCTGGCCAAATTTGGGATGTGTAACAAATGAGCCAGTCATCGTCACGTGGGCCCCAACTCGGGCTTGGGGTGAGATTCCAACTGCGGTGGTAGGCTCTCTATCACCCGAGTCGGGCTCGACCTGAAGAACAGAGTATCCGTTATCGCTATTGCGAAAGGTGATTCGTTTTACAACCCCGCGCAGCACTGTTGAGTGGGGCTCTGCTTGTCGTCGACCCGGCAGATCTCGCATTACAAAGCGCTCCCTCTCATCAGAAGCTAGTAGATTTACATAAGACTTCGTTGTCACCTGGTTGGTGCAAGCGAAAAAACTGAAGGATATCTTTAGATTGCATATGCGAGGCCACGCTAGCAGATAGGCATTAAAATTACCAAGCTCTTCTTGCTAAAAACGGGGGCGAAGCTCTTGATTTCATTTAAAAGTTTGCGTAAAACTCCTGTTCGCTCGATTGCGCTAGTAGCTCAGTTGGTAGAGCAGGAGACTCTTAATCTCTTGGTCGGGGGTTCGACTCCCTCCTGGCGCACCATTTTCTATCGAGCATTTTTTATCCAGTACATGTAGGGCGTTGTGATTGAGGGAGTAGCCGCCTCATCCTTGACCGTGTAATAATGGTAACTTGTATGATGGGGTGTTCAAGCCTAAGTCGTTACCGTGATAGGTCGCTCATTCGTGGGTGTCTATTATCGTTGCTCGGGCTTGTGGTCGTTCTCCTCGCGGGTATTGGGGATTGTTGTGCGCAATGCTACAGCAGCTATCCACTGTCTATAAGCTGTGGCGGTCAGGCCTTCTGTTGCGCGAGTGGGGTTGGTTGTGCAGATGAGTCGGGCAGCCTAACGCTTTCCTGTAGTGGGGGCAATTACCCACTATGGAGGTGTAACGGTAGGGCAGGTTGCATAGCTGTATCCTCGCCCCCTACGAGTACCGGTAGGAACTTTCCTATAGGGACGTGTGCTGATACCTGTCTTCAGGCCACTCCAACTCCTACTCCGACACCGACAAGAACGCCGACTGCAACGCCGACTCCTACGCCGACTCCTACGCCGACACCAACTGCGACTGCAACGCCGACTCCGACCCCGACAAGCACGGCGACACCAACGCCAACACCGACAACGCCGGCAAATCAAACTTACCCATGCACAGCGGCCTCTTTTGTTGTACCACCACCTGCAGGAATAACGATATTGACTGAGGACTTTATGATTTGTGGAGGCACGCCGCCCCAAACGGGGTGTGGCTCCCAAATACTGAATTTAAACATACGGGCGGATGAGCTCAGGGCTTTGGGATATGTTGTTTCAATTGTGAGTGGTCCGGTGCGGTGTAACCCCTGGAACTCCAACCCATGTGTAGGAGCCGAGCCTGCACGTTGGGCTCTCCACGAAGGTAGAGTGTGCTACTATCGTCCTCCTCCAACCGGTGGTGGTGGTACTAATCCGCCTCCTGAGTGTCCTCCACTACCTGATGGTTGCGGTGCTGGATGTAGAAGCGTGCCATATCCAGCATGCGTCGAGTGTGACGTGCCCTGTGAGACTCAGGCTATCTCGTACTTTACAGATAAGGGCGAGTGCCTCTTGGCAACTTACTGGAGTGGTGATAGCTGCTGTCCGCAAGTTGGGTGCGATATCAGATCTCACGGATACGGGGATCTGCCGGAACCGGACCCGATGGTTAACTTGATGTATAAGATGATCCCCCTCTCAGATGCATGTCCGAGTCAACGCGGAGAGTTGTTGGGCGAAGCGATAAAGTGTCCTACTTGTGTGGAGTGCACAAGGCAGTTGGATTGCATCCGTGGACCAAACTTCAGCGAGGGGAATAACGTGGATAATGGAAATGGGTATGTTTTAGTGCCAAATGGATTCGAAACACTTTATGGACATGAGGTCCTCTATGATGAGCAAGGGGCCCGTATAGGTAAAGGTCCAGACCAGTGTTGGTGTAAGCCTAAGCCCGAGAAATGCCCGAGTGGATATATCCCCCACGGGAGTTTCAATTCTCAAATTGAGTACACTCCAATAGGGCAGACTGGACTATTAGATGGCACCGTTTGCGCTAACTAAAAATTTGAAAAGGTGGACAGGTACGAGGCAGATGCACAGGGGGATAAACTAGTGCGCCTTCTCCATCTGTGGTTGACTCCCCTTGTTGTTTCAATGTTTTTCTTCATCCTCACGCTGACGATTGGGCGGCTGGCCGTTAAGCAGAGCTATTCACTAGATACGAACTTCTGCCAGTACACGCAGGGTGTTCTGTTTAAGCGAGGAGTGCTTCACGGAGGAGCCGAGCATTTTCAGAGCATGCCGGTTTATCTGAGCTGCATGGTGAACCCGCTGCGCATTGGATACGCGTCGAAGTATCCGCCTGGGTACTCGGGTCTAATCGCGCTTGGACTCATTCTCGGAGACGATTCGTTGATCAATCCGTTGTGCGGGGCGCTGACGGTGCTTCTTACCCTTATGCTCATCAAAGAGCACTATCGAGGCCGCGCCACATTTTTTTGGGGGGCGCTCCTCAGTTGTCTCTCAACGTATCTCCTCTACATGAGTGCTGAGTTCTGGAACCATCCCAGTGCCCTGTTAGCCTGTACGCTTCTTGTGTGGGTCATCTTTAAGAGGGGCGGTTCGTTCTGGTTCGCTGTTCCCGTCATAATACTTGCGCTAACCTTCTGCTCGTTAACTCGCCCACTTTCCTCGCTTGCCATGACGTTCTGTCTTGGAGCTTCGCTCATACTAGAGTGTATCCGCAATCCTGACTCCAGAAAGCGGTCTCAGGGCCTAATCGGGATAGTGATACTTGGTACCCTTATGGGCGCTGTAGCGTTAGCGGGATACAACTACCTTCTTACCGGAGACCCACTCCTCTCAGGATACGAAGCGTTGCATGGACCGCCGCATAACCCCGGCTTCCATGTTGATCCGTACGGGCGTAATTTTACGGTGTGGGAGGGGCTGAAAGATCTATGGGTACGGTGGAGATCTATGAATCACTGGCTCTTTATGTGGCCGATACCCTCACTTTCATTGCTAGTGATCTGGCTGGTCTCCTTTAAGAAGTGGCAGCCGTTTGACGCTGTGTGTGTGCTCTGGATCTTGGCTCAGAGCGGTATCTATTGCTTTATGTGGTCGGCAGGGCAGGTGCAGGTGGGTCCTCGGTTTCTCTATGAAGCGCTTCCAGCGATCCTTATCTTATCAGCGCGAGGTATGAGTGTCGTTGAGGAGGCCTTTGGATCGGGGCGGCGGGTCCGAATAGCATCCGTCGTACTGATAGCAGGACTTTCGCTCTACGGCCTGTATGGGTACTTGGCCTGGGCTGATGTGTTGTAGGGGTAAAACTCGCTTGCCATAGCGGTAGCCTCGGCTCAAAGACCGTCATTTGGGAGAGCTGGATTTTCTCCTCTCGTAGTAGCTTGCCCTCAGCTGCGGCTTGGTCAATCTGCCGGATATGATACAAAAGATAATTCTTGCGCGTTGCACTAGACAATCGGACCGTCAGCTGTTCATAGGAGGCGTCTCATCGGCTGCATCTTTACACGAGCCGCGGCGTTCAGCAGTAGTCATCTGCAAAAACGATGTTGAGCAGCGCGCCCTTGCGGGAGCGAGGATAACGCCTGTATTGATGGCAGGTTATCGCATCGACTATCCACCCGATTCAAATTACGCTCATCTGCCCAAGATTGTTTTTCATAACAGTGAAGGTGAAACCTTCTACTCGCAATCGAAGTCGATCGGAGTCGCCGCGAAACGGAGGCACTCGCCCGTCAGGTTTCGATAGGGATGTTTGCCCATCGCCCCCCCCTTTTTTTAACGACATGCCGCTTTCGCGCGCGTATTATCCTACTCGTCTGGTCGGAAAGTTTGAGGTCGCGTTTTGCCGCTTGCCGCACACCGAACAACACAGTAAACATCTGGTGATTGAAACTCGTCCCAAGGAGTCGTGTTATGAAGATTCTGGTAATTGGAGCAACAGGAACGATAGGAATGGCTGTAACTAACGCCCTATCGGGTAAGCACGAGGTTGTTGCAGCTAGCCGGTCTAAGGCGCAGGTAAGCGTTGATATCGCAAGCATCGAATCTATAAAGGCGATGTATAAACAAGTTGGAAAAGTTGATGCCGTCGTAAGTCTGGCAGGCACTGCTGTATTTCGACCACTCTCAGCGCTGAGTGACGCTGATTTCGAAGAGAGTCTTCACAATAAGTTGATGGGGCAAGTAAATCTCGTTCGATACGGAATGGAGTATGTGAGCGATAGAGGGCAGTTCGTCCTTACGAGTGGTATTTTAAGTCGCTTCCCTATGCCAGGAGGGGTAACCTTCAGCATGACCAACGCAGCTCTGGAAAGCTTTGCTCGTGCTGCTGCGATTGAGATGCCGCGTGGTTTAAGGGTTAACGTTGTAGCTCCGGGATGGGTGACTGAGACCCTCGTGGCGTTGAAAATGGATCCTGCCCAGGGTATTCCAGCAGCAGAGGTAGCTCAGAAGTATGTGGCGGTGCTTAATAGCTCGATGACAGGTGCTGTTATTGATGCTGCTAACACGGCGGCGTAAGCTAACGAGCCCTCTAGAGGCCTTAACTATAGGACCGGGTTTCTTGGCAGAGCTTTGCTGGCTAGACAACCGTTTTGTCCCTGTTCCTTAACTGTTCGGTCCTTGGCGTTTCCTTAAACAGTATGAGAGGTGTTCTACGAGCTTTGCGATGCTAAGAGGTTTTATCACAACGGCGGTGATACCCAAGCTTTGAGCTCTCTGTATGTTGTCTGCTCCTGGATCGTTGGTTACTAGCATAAAAGCTGCATTCTGATTTAACGAGCCTGAGCGTATCGCTTCAAGTAGATCGAGCCCCGTGCCCATGCGCAGGTTCAGATCGCTTATAACTACATCAACCTGATGGCCCCGGATGATGTTCATCGCGCCAAAGAGGGTGTTGGCTGTATGCAGTTTTTTTGATTTTGCTCCTAGCGAGCGAAGTAACGAGCAGAGTACGTCAGAGGAGCACCGCACATCGTCTACCACAAGAAAAGAGAGTGTTTGAATAAGCTCTAGCACTTCTGTTTCTAAAAGCGGACGGTCGTAAACAGGCGACAGTACAGCGATTGGGGGACCAGTGCTTCCAGCTGATTCGGTAGAATGAGTTGGGGTGGTGTTTGTCTCCACTGCTCCGGGGCCGGTTTGGCCGAACAGAGTTGCTGCCCGTCGCGGTGCTCTAAACCCGTCAGTCACTTCTCTTTTTACCCTCCTGCGAGAACGTTTTTCGCCCTCTGCCGTATCAGTAAACGGCTACACAGCGCGTAAGCTTTAGAGTTGGGAGCTGTTCGATATAATTCGTAAAATAAGTCAATATGTAGCGCTTAAAAAAAAGTCGAAGGCGATCGCATTTTCCTGATTTCTCTAGCGAGGGAGCTTGGTTATATTCGCCGAGTTATGTCGGTTGCAGAGATAAAAATTACAGAGAGTAAAACGCTAGATCTCGCGTCCGATCCGCTCCTCTCGTTGCCGCAGAACCCTGAGCGTAGCTCGCTTAAAGATGCGTTTCCGAACCGAGGTCTTGGCGACGTAGTAGTCCTACGAGAGTTACTCGCTGCCGCATCGGATCATTCATCACTGTCGCCCCAGATCATTAAGGGAGCGTTGGAGCAGGGGGGGTGGTATCACGTTAATCCCTTTCGCAGTGCGCTGATTCGTTCTCTTCAGATACCGGCTGGCTCGCGAGTGCTTGAGGTCAGCTGCGGTGGTGGTTCGTTGACGCGCTACCTTGCTGAGCAGGGCTACGAGGTGGTGGCTGTAGAGATAGATCCAGAATTGGCGGAATGTACTCGCACGCGGTGCCAAGGATTTGCAAACGTAGAGGTGATAACTGGATACCTTGAGGACGTTTTGCATTGTAGTAAGTTTGATTTCGTTGTGTGTATCGATCCGACATTTGCTCGTAGCGAGTATTTTGAGCCGGGTTTGCAGATCCTTTCGCTGTGTAGAAGGTTGTTAAAGACAACCGGTACTTTACTGCTCTCGCTTGCAAACCCTTTGCACGCTCCAGGAGGTGCGCATGTAGAGCCATCTCCCGATCACGTGCGCGGAGTGGGGACCCATCTGGAGTCGCTTCGCCAAGCTCTCTTGGGAGCCGGTTTTATGGATCTGCAGCCGTTGATGACCTTCCCTCACCATGCGGCTCCGCGTTTGATAGTTGAGCCTAAGGCAGCCAGGGAGCAGGGGAGCGAGTGGCTCTCGCGGTTGAAGGATCTCTACCAATGCTCTGAGTCTTCGGAGCGGGAGCTTGAGGGGTGGTGGCAGGCTATTTACGATGAGCAGCTCGAGGTGGCATTTGCTCCCGGGTGGCTCGTGCTCGCGCATGCTCATCACGTTCACTCGACTGCGTGGAGTGGGTGGGGCGCAAAGGCTTTTGACGTAGTGGTGTCGCCCGATGAAGCGTCTTCAAAGGATGATGGCCGGGGCGTTGTTGTGACTGGGTTGCCGTTGGGTTGTAGCAACCTGGTGCGGAGCGTAGCACGAGCTTCTCAGCCTACCTTGAGCTCAGTGCAAGATTACAAGCACTCTTTGATGGCCGCCGATGATCGCATCGATACTTTGATGGAGCGAGAATCGAATTTGAAAGAGAGTTTGCAGGAATCTCAGAAGCGATTTTCAACCGCGCTGTTTCACGAACAGGAGGCTCGTCGCGTACGCGAGGCCGAGCTTGATCTTGTCCTAAAACAGTACCACTCCGTGGGCGCTATGTGTCACGACATGCGCGAAGAGGGGCGTAAGCTGCAGTCGATGGTTGATCAGGTATCCAAACGGTACGCCGCCTCCGAAGCCTGGGCTGCTGCTTTGGCAGCCCGTGTGGGTGAAAGCGAGGCCGAGTTAGCGCACGTTAAGTCGTCGCGTCTGTGGCGCTGGTTGAGTGCTGTGCGGGCGCTTGTTCGGCGGTGAGTTCCCGGTATCTTTTTCGGTTCCTCGTGGAATTGCCTGGGCAGTAAGCGGCGCTAGGATAGCGGGCTGATTGTTTTGATACATACATTGCGTGCTTATCAATGAACGCGCATGAGGGCGTTCACGTCCGGATAATACCGAGTGTTATCCCCCCGCGTTTTCTCAGAGACCGCGCGGTAAATAGCTGCGCCCCGTATGATTTAAAATCGAATTAGTTATTCTAATTAGTCCGGCTAGTTACATTGCTTTTGGGGTAGCTTCCCGTCGCACAGCTTTTGATTTTGTGTGTTTTTAAAACATCTACCTTTTTAAGATTGCTCAAGTTGTATTGACCATCTGCCGTTTCTAGTTTATTTCTATACTCATACTAAGCAAGAACAGTGGGGCTGGTGCGATGAAAATGGGAATGAACGTGGGAACTAAAGCAGGAGCTAGAACGGAAACGCGACTGGAAATGGATGTCCGTGTGGCGGCAGCACATAACGAGCGCCGACTCGATAGTACTTCCCAGCAATCTCCGTCTTCGCCCCTGGTGCTACTAAAAACGCTGCGTAGGTTATCGCCCACGGTTATGGAGGGGTTGTTAAGTCACTTAAGTGGTGGAGCGCTTCTTGTCGCAGGGCTTGCGTACGGGTTGAGGGTGCCGATTCAGGCCCTCAAGTGTTTGCAGTTGCGAGATATCCATGGTGGCGGCAAGAGTCTAGAGATCGATGGTAAAAGGTACTCAGTGCCGGCGATCTTAGTAGAAGACCTGCGGGAGTTTGTTCAGGGTCGGGTGTGTGGTTTTGAGGCCACGACTTCAGTCTATCGACGTGACCAAGCTTTATTTGGTGGCGAGGCTTTCAATTCACTTAATCAACACGTCGCACATTGTATCTCACAAGGAGGGTGGAATTGGTTGCACCCTCAATGTGCAGAGCTTTTTGGTGGTGTCGTGTCGGAGAGGTTTATTTCGACGTGTTTAGTATTCTTGAGTAAAGCGCACTCGAGGGGTATTCCCGTTCCTGTGCCCGCAGCTAAAAGGGTAGGGGTAAGAGGGAAGAGGCAATCCCCACCACCTAGTGCATTAACCCCGCTAGACCTTCTCGATAAAGGCCCGCGCATAGTCCGCCGAGCGCGTTCTGGAGCCATAGCAGCGTACTACCTGTGGAGGTTTTCTGGAGAGTAAGATAGTGGAGGTTTTTTAACTAGGATCGTTTGCAGGACGGGCGATAATACCAGCGACTTTCGGGTTATCCATCACATGTTACTCGTACGTCCTTTGGTGCATAACGAATTTCCTCGATGTTAGAATATCTTGATTGAAGAACGCGAAGCTCAAAATATAAAGCACGAAAAATAGCGATGAATTTTATAATATCCTGAGCCCTCCGCGTATTCCGCGCGCTCTGCGTTAATTAAACAAAAAGCGACGCTATCCGCCCACGATTGTTCCCGCCGACGATTTATGACGAGTAACAATCAGCTCACAGAAAGCTTTTACTCAACACCCTGTCTGGATAGTCAGTAAAGACTCCATCTACCCCTAACGAGTACATTGCGAGTAGATCCTTTGAGTCGTTGACGGTGTAAGTAAAGAGTTTGAAGCCGTTTTCGTGCACCAGAGTAATATCATCTGCCCGAAGAGTTCTGAATTTAAGGTGGATAGAGTAGGCTCCCATCTGTCGCGCAAGTGATAGCACGTCGGGTGTTAGTTGTCGGGAAAGCACGCCGGTGGGGATCTGTGGATGTGCCCTGTGAAACTCTAAGAGCTCCTCTTCCAAAAATGAGGAAACGAGGAACTCTTCCGGTTTCCAACCGTTCTGTAGCTCTGCGCCGACCATTGCGGCCGTAGCGCTCCCCGAGCCGCTCCCTTTGAGTTCTATCTGAGCACACGCCCGTCCTCTAAGGAGTGCTAGAGCTTCTCGCAGTAGAGGTATTTGCCCGCGGTGATGGACTTGCAGAGAGCGTACATAGTCAAGCGACTGCTCTTCGATGGTTCCTTCTGCTCCGGTCAGACGGGTAAGTGTGGCATCATGAAATACTACTGGAGCGCCCTCGACTACGCGCACATCAAATTCAATCCATCCAGCACCCAGTTCGATCGCTTTAGAGAAGCTCTCTATCGTATTCTCGGGCACATACCCGGATGCTCCACGATGGGCGATACACAGGAATTCCTTTGGTTGAGGTAGTGAAGTCATGAGTGAGAGTAAAACTATGATACCGGCTACTTTCTCATTTGCATACTGATTACGTCAAAATTCGGGATCATAAGGCCGCATAGTTGTGTTTGGTCGTGACCAGTTCTTACTTGGCCGGTGTCCGGCCGCGGTGATACAATAGATGAGTACGGAGGCTCATGCCTCAGCGACGGATTCTCGTAGGCCTATAACATCACCTAATATGGAACTTTTGACTTCGACTACAGATCTCTTCCCTTACGGACGGTGGTTGGTGTGTAGCCCCATCGACTATGATGTGCGCTATAAGATTAATCCGTGGATGGATCCTTCTCGGGTGCCTGATAAAATAAAGGCAGCTGTTCAGTGGAACAATCTCCACCACCACCTGATACGACTTGGAGCATGGCTTGAGTACGTGGAGCATAAAGATGGTCTCCCCGATATGGTGTTTACTGCTAATGCCGGCTTAGTGGTTGGTAAGACGGTTGTCCTCTCTCGCTTTCGGTACGCTGAGCGCAAGGGAGAGGAGCGATTTTTTCGGGAGTGGTTTGAAGCGCGTGGATACACCGTGGTGACGGTAAATAGCGGAGATTTCGAGGGTGAGGGGGATGCTCTCTATGCGGGTGAAACGCTCTTTTGTGGATACGGATTTCGTTCCGATCTCTCGGTGTGTGAAGAGCTTAAGGTACATCTCGATGTCAAGAAGATAGTTGCTGTAAAGTTAGTCGATCCCCGGTTCTACCACCTCGATACCTGCTTCTGTCCCCTGACTCCAAAGCTTGCGCTGATCTATCCCGGAGCGTTCTCTCCAGAAGATGTTGAAAAGCTAGGGCGTGAAATAGAATTGATTCGTGTCCCAGAGAGTGATGCTTTGCAGTTTGTGTGTAACGCAGTAGTTCTCGGTACAAATGTAGTAGTGCCGGCTGGATGTCGTGAGACCTACGATCTCCTCGCACAGCGCGGGTACGCATCATATCCAGTAGAGCTTTCCGAATTTATTAAGGCAGGAGGCGCCGCAAAGTGCCTCTCGTTACGGCTCGATCAGAAGATTTAATTGGCTCTAAATTAAAACGGGCTTTTAAATAACACCATATGATTATATGGGTAGACCTACTCGTTTCCCTCTTCCATACTGCCGTGAATTAGTAGTCCCACGCATGTTTGTTTTTGTGGGCTGTAGTGGGCTTGTTGGTGCCGTTGTATAGGCGTGTCACGGGGCCACTCCATTTCTTATTGGGGGAGATAGTATGAACAAACTAGTAACCGAATTTATCGGAACATTCTTTTTGGTGCTGACTATTGGATGCACCGTTATTGGTGCGGCACCAGGGGTTATAGCTCCGCTCGCAATCGGTGCGGTTCTGATGGTGATGGTATTTGCAGGTGGTCACGTTTCGGGGGCACATTACAACCCAGCGGTCACTCTCGCTGTTACGCTTCGTGGTCGCTGTAACCCTTCAGATGCCGTTGGTTACATCGTTGCTCAGGTTCTTGGTGCTGCGGCTGCAGCGTTCCTAGTGGGTGTGCTGAAAGAGGGTGTCCCAGTACAAGCTGGCTCGCTCGATATCACCAAAGCGTTTCTCGCAGAGTTCCTGTTTACCTTTGGATTAGCGTACGTAGTGCTTAACGTCGCCACCGCCAAGGGAACTTCTGGTAATTCGTTTTACGGTCTGGCTATTGGAAGCACCGTTATGGCCGGCGCGTTTGCGGTTGGTTCGATCTCTGGGGCGGTGTTTAATCCCGCTGTGGCGATCGGTATAAGCATGATGGGGCTCTCAGCGTGGTCAAATATCTGGTTGTACCTCGTTGCAAATCTCGCAGCAGCTGCTGTTGCCAGCGTCGTATTTAAGACAATTAACCCAGAAGATAGGTAGTATTGCAGAAGCCTGGATGCCTTCTAGCATCCAGGCTCACTCGCTGATTCAGGGATTACACCAGATGAAGGTGCTAAAAAGCGTCACTCTCGCGGCGTATTACGTCTTCGAGAGTTCCTCTGCGCTCAATTATCCGAACTGATCCATCCACCCCTAGAAGAACCGAAGCGGGCATATTCATAGAGTTGTAGTCACTTTTCATCGCGTGGCTGTAGGCTCCAACAAGCCCCATCACAACTATATCGCCGAGCTGAAGCTCCGGAAGAGTCCTCGGGAGCAGAGAGCCGTGTTCATCACGCGTGAATACATCTCCTGACTCACACAGGTATCCTGCTACAACGTAATCCTTCTCGGGACCGCACGGGCGCCCGTCCCTGGTAACGACTTCGAGAGGATGGTAACTCCCGTACATCGCCGGTCGAGGATTGTGGTTAAAGCCGGTGTTGAGAAGAGCGAAGGTATAAAGCGGGGTCTCTTTGATATTTTGAACTTCAGATAGTAGGTATCCACACTCCGCAACTACGTAACGCCCTGGCTCTATCTGCAGCTGAACGTTTTTGCCGTATTCGCTAGAAAACGCTCCAAAGCTTTCGGTCAATCGCAAACCCCACTCCGTAAGCGGCATCGGGCTATCGGTCTCTGGGTTGTACACCACAGGGAGTCCGCCGCCTAAGTTTACAAAATCAAGGTCGTCAAAGGTCTTTGCGAGCGCGAGGGTCAGATCTTTGATGCGTAACCAGTGGTCGAGGTCGGTGCCCGAGCCGATGTGCGTGTGAATACCTTCTATGCGCAGGTTAAACTCACGCGCAAGCGCCCGGATGGAGTCGATCTGATCTATATAGATACCGTGCTTACTCGAGGGCCCTCCGGTATTCACTTTGTTGTTTGCGCCGTGACCCTCACCGGGATTGATTCGAACGGATAACGATGTCCCGGGAGCAAGCTGGCCGAGGAGTCTCATCTGGTCGAGAGAGCTACAGTTCATTGGTATCTTCATCTCAAGCAGTTCACTGAAGACGGGAACTGAAGCGCTTTCGCCGGTGTACCCTATCTGGTGCGGCTCAAATCCCGCCATAACGGCGCGCTTTGCTTCGTTGAGAGATGATGCGTCGATCCACAAACCTTCTTCTTTGATGATCTTGAGGATAGCTTGAAGTGTAAGCGCTTTGCAGGCGTAGCGCACAATCGTGTGGGGGTAGGCGATCGCCTGCATCAAGTCACGACATCGAGTGCGCACAGTTGATTCTACGAAAACGTAGAGGGGGGTATGGTATTGCTCAGCAAGGGTTCGGATTAGGGTGGCGTCTAAATTCATACCTGCACGATACCGCAATTTGTGGTGGTGCGTACACTAGGTTGGGGTGAAAGTACCCCTTTCAATTCCGAAAAGAGCCTTTTTTACTGTGCCGTTTCTCAAGGGCAGCAGCTACCTCTTCGTTGCTGCGTTCTGTATAGCGCATGGTGATGCGTACGTCGCTGTGTCCGAGCGCTTGGGCAACTAAGCGGATATCTTTTGAATCATCGAGCAGGTCGACTGCGTAGGTGTGGCGCAGGAGGTGCGGGTGAAGTTTCGTGTCTACCGAATACCCGCGAATAATCCGCCAAACACTTTTGGGGCTAAGTTCAAAACTGTGCAAGTCGCTCGCCTTGGC
>JBIKKT010000032.1:0-45184 GCA_044360195.1 Bdellovibrionota bacterium
TTAGCTGCACTGCTTGTCCTCATAACGCTCCCCGACAAAAAATCGGGAAGTGAAATCAGGGCAGATGTGCATCTCTTCTGCTCAATTGAATTTTTGAAGACGAAAAAAACCCTGGGAGAGTATTCAGGAGGGTAAGTTATGTCAAACTATTGATTATTAGAACTGTGTAAAAAGTTTGAAAGACTCAAAGTAACAATACTTTAGAATACAAAAACCCGTAAGCGCTAGGTTTCAGCGAGAGGTGTGCACGTGCGGTCACAAGTGCTGTATGTGTGTGTTATTCGCCTGGGCCGGCGACTACCATTCCCTCTCTAGGTTGTACATGCAAAATGCCCAACCTCAATCGTGTTGATTATTAAACCGATAGTTTTTGCTCTCGAGGCTATCAGCCCGCCGCTGGCTAGAGGGGAGTTGGATGATGAGTTAGGGGCGCCTACAATATATAAGTCCTGCCTTCTTTGCGCGCCCCCTCTACAGAAGCTCAGGGGGCCAATAACTATCAAGAAGCATCGGCACTAGTACGCCCTCGATGTGTTCCAGAACCACAAACTTCGTATGTGGCGGTATTGAAGCGAAATCATCCTTAAATGAGAGGTTGTAAAACTTTCGCAGTTCCCCAAAACGGCCAAAAAACCCAGCTCGTAAAAACGCATCTGAGAACGAATCTCCAAAGATAACCGTAGCAGGAAGGAGGTGCGGATCCGCGGGGTTCGGAGCTGTGTAGGTCCACGTGTTAGGTCGTCCTCCATCTACATAGGTGCCGGTATATTTGTAAAGCGGTGACTCCAGCATCAGCATGTCTTCATACGGAGGCCACAGGACGGCAAGGGAGTTTATCTCGCCACCGCCCGTATGATGATCAATTCGAATCTTAACCGGCGGTTTCTCGCTAGGGGAAAGGCCTGCTAGCTTTTCCATTGTGGCAAGAAGCTCCAGTAGCGTATAGGCACCGGCAGGATCATTCCAGTGAAAGTCTGTGCGATGGTAGACCTGCATCTTCTTCTTGAGTGGACGTAAGATCGCCTCAACATCAATCGTTACAATCCCTGGCTCCTGCAGCAGGAATTCACGATACTCGGCAAACGCAGAATGCTCAGGGGTTTTAATGTCGAGCGGAGGAAGCTCCTCTTGATACATAGTCGTTTTCATCGGACATGGAATGATAATGAGCGTTATTCCTTTTGAGGCGAGCAGGTCGCGAAGCCGCCGAATGCGATTGAATAATGTGCTCATCTGAGGACGGAGTCGCTCAAGGTTAACTACGGTTTGCTCATATGTACCCTTGTAAAAGAGCCACTTGTTTGGACCGATGTGTACTTGAGATGAAAACTCAAAAAGTGAATAGTCAAGTTGGTTCTTCAAGCGAATGAGTAGGTCGCGAAATCCGAAGTTGTCGTTAAAGTACTTTTCGAAATCAGACGCGTAGGTGCTATTTGACCGAAACAGAGACCAGGGATTGGCTGGCATTGTTGCTTTGAGGCGGTTCTCTGTTACGCGATCTATTGGGAAGAAGTTGGTGCTCATCTGAATTGTGGACAGGACGATAGCTAGGAGTATAGTCGCTACCGTTGAGCCCTTGACGAATGCGGTAGTGCGGTTTGTTCGTGGTGGTGGAATCGGCAGCATAATCCAGGTCCTTACAGTACTTCATCCTTTGGACGAAGGCGATTGCGTATGTGGCGAGCCGGAGCCCCAACCACGACAGCGTATTCAGCCGTATCTTTTGTTACTACCGAGTTCGCCCCGACCACTGTGCCCTTTCTAAGTGTGATGCCGGGCATGATAACGGCACCTGCACCGATCCATACATCGTCTTCGATCGTTATCGGGAGAGGGATAGTCTCTCTGGCAAATATTGGCGGATCGGAGTCCTCAATCGGATGGCGCCCAGAAGATATCGTGACATTAGAGCCAATCAACACATAATCCCCGATACTTATTCCGCCGATCGCATTGATATACGTCCCAGAATTGACACCAAAGAAACGCCCAACAGAAAGTCGGCTTGTATGCACAATCGTTACCCGTGACTGGATCCAACAGAAGCCCTTGATGGACTTGGCGAGGCACCGGAATGAAATGTAGCGCACTATGAATCCTGCCATTCCGGGAATCCATCCGATGAGCGCAAAGATCCAGCCTTCAATCTCAACTCGGATCAGACCGACTAGTCCAATCGAGGCCGACTTTTCTGTGATGAAGTGGGTTATTGACGCCGCCATATCTGTGCTCCACTACTGTAGGTTATCTCAGTTATCGTAAACACGACTCTTTGATTTTGTAGACATAGGTAGACGCCCCGTCGTTGTACACGTCCTCGAGGCAGTTGCGAGTGCTTTCAGGGAGCGATACCGCCCATTCGGCCTCGTTTTTCGGTAGCCAGGAGAAGCGCTCAAACATATTCCAATTTACGACGATGTACTGGATCTGATTCGCACGGAATTGCTCCTTGAGCTTATCCCAAGGATAGAACTGTATGTTCAAGACCTTAGTGAGATTGCCTATGAAGTTGTAGTGGCGACATCTCCCAAAGAAGTCACCACACAGCACTAGTTCCGGGAATTGAGCAAGCTCTGCTTGCCCAGCGATGTTAAGAATTCCTGTTCCATGAGGCGTGTTTTGTGTTAACCACTTGAAAGCGTCTAAGTTAGCTCCTCGGTAGGTAGAGAACCACTGCCGCATTTCATCCCGAGTTTGCGCTAGCGGAGTTTGCGGTTGAACCATCCATATGGATGAAGCGAATGACGCAAAAACTACTCCAGCGATGGCGATAGAGTAGGAGAGCAATGAGGCTTTGCTGATACGCTCAACAGCCAGCTGTAATAGCCAATTTGCTAACATAGTAGCGCTGATGAGGACGGGAAATAGGTATCGGATGACTTGGCTACCACGGAACCAAAGAAAAACGTCGGCACAGAGCACAATGCAGGGAATTAAGACGTCAGCCCGTCGAAGCGGTTTCAGTAGTAGAGAGCAGCACGTCGCTAGGTACAGAGAGCCAATAGCAACACTCACTCCGAGATCGGCCCATCGTCCAAATACTTGAAATTGGTATTCGTTGGGATATTGAATCAAGTGAAACGGTAGGAGGAAAAATCCCGCGAGGGTTTTTGAATGCCCCCATTGAGGAATAGTAGTTTCCAGCATCGTTAATAGGTCGGCATCAGTCCACCCATAGGTGTTTATTTTGCTCCCGAGGAATGGGAAGAGCAGAGCGTTCCCGGCAAGGATATTATGAAGAAAGAAGCATGAAAAAGTTGCAGCAAATATCAAGCCGCAGCCCGCAACGGAGGGTATTCTGCCAACTGCGCTGCGAACACTTCCCGTCTGCCACATATACAAGAGTGATGCCATTACCAAAATCGGCGCACTGTACATCAGGCCAAAATGTTTCTGTCCTGCTGAAAGGCCACAGATAAAACCGATAAGAAGAAGCGAGTTTAACTCTGGCTTCTTGATATGTTTCTGAAGCAGAACAAAGCTCGAAACCGCAAATAGGGCGAAGATGGTATCAAGATTAGTTTGGACGATGTATTGCCGGAATTCCGGTAGGACAGACAGGGTAATAAAGCAGGCAAGAGCGACGACCCTTCCTGTCGCGCTCGATGTTGAACGACCAAAGAGTAACGCAAGATGAATGAAGCAGATAACATTCAGCGTTTTTAAAAAAAGCTGGCTTGAGAAGCTCAGGATGAATGTATAAAGAACCATCGTGAGTTGTGGTAGCCAGACGCCCCGCAACCAGTTTGGGCTGAAAAAATATCCGCGACTAACGATATGTTCAGGGCCCGTTACATGTATAAGATTGCTGTCGAAGTCGACGGGGAATAAGAGAAATCCATCTCCTATTGTAGGGAAGCTTAAGCTTAATACGGTCATCGCGCACAGCGTGACGAATAGCGCTGTTGAGTGGCGGTTGAGCTGTGACAATAACCAAAATCTGGATTGCCAGCCTCTTCGGAGAGAATAAAGGCACCCGAGTGAGATCACCCCGAGAGGAATAACGGGATTAATCGAGATTCGTAGGTAGGGGGTCAGGAATAAAGCCAGAGCTCCTACACCGACCGGAAGCTCCATCAAGCTGTCGCTGGTCCGAAATACTCGCGAACATATTAGGTGACCGATGCCGAAAAGCCCTAGAGCTAGAAAGCTAGCAAGAAGAAAAAAAGTGGCTATAAACTTATCGTTTGAGGGAGGTGGAAAGAAAGAGCGAAACCAGAAAAAACAGCACCCGACGGCGATAGTGCCCAGCAACCAGGTTAAGAGAGGCAACCAGGTCAAAAGGGGCGAAAGAGCACGCCATGTGCGTCGTGGGCCTTCCGTCATGGTATAGCCTGAGTCCTAATCATATTAACCAATTAGACCTTGCAGATTATAGTAAATCAGTTCCGAAATCAAAAGAGGGCAATCGTTGTACAGGTAAGACCGCGGGCATCAAAGCCCTAGGCGGCTACGCCCTTCATTCGATCTAACGGCTCTTGGTTCACTGAGGCCTTCTCATTTTGGGCAAGGGTGGGTCGGCCGTCCCGAACGAAGATCGCGCGGAAGATAGAAAGGTGCTTGCTTCCTTCCGGGTGTTGTAGTACCCATTCTCGTGGTGGTGGTGCTCGAGGCTGCACCGGATACATAAACAACTGTCTTTGTAGGGACGTAGGCGTATGTTGAACAGGTGGTACAAAGGTCTGTTGATCGCGGTAATTGCTGCAGTAAGGCTAGCTCCGGTTTCCGCCGAGGCGCAAAGATGTACTATTGATTACAAAGATCCATATGTGTCCTTTGTGTCTTCACTTGCAGAGGAGACGCTTGGCAATCTTTATCGAATGAATTTCATCGCGGGTCAGCTCTGTAACCGGCTCGAGGACTCCGCACGGGGCTCTAGCATTCCTATGGTGGCGATGGCGTTCTCTCTCGAGTTTAACGCATTGAAGCAGCTTATCGATGACCGGTCTTCAGCCTCGTACGTAGATCACATACCATATCCAGATTCCCCAAGCTTTAGCCTTACGTTGTCGCAAACGAACCGAGCATATGTTGCTAAAATTCTGAACACCAAATGGCTTGGTGTGAGTCAAGTGAGCGTTGCCGGTCGTGATGCTGTATCTATCAAGCGCGCAGCTTGTGCAGCCCAAGTACCTCTTTACAACGCGATCGTCAAAACTGCGGTCTGCAAGTAGTGCCGCGGCTTAATTGTGAATAGTTGCTATGTAGACCAATAAAAGAATCCCTCTCCGCCCCTAAGTAATCAAAGTGATTGTGTTCAATAATTGCTCTGAGAGGAGAGGGATATCTGCGCTTTACATTTCGGTCACGTCCACCTTCGCTGAAGCTCCGGCGGACAAGCAAACCGAGTGTTACCCACTCCATTCATGAAGAGCCGAAATTTAAAAATCGTATCCAGTATCGGCTGGCTCAACCACAGAAGCTTCATCATCACCAATCTGTTGAGTGCGTGAAGCCTCTGCCTCGGCAAGCATTCGCACTTTGGCAGCGTCGCCTTTGGCCCGCTCTTCCGTTTGACGAGCCTCATGTTGAGCAACTTTTATTCCCGCTTCAGCAGTAATAATTTTCACCTGCACGTCGGCTTCAGCTTTCGTTTTCTCAAACTCAATACGACGCTGCTCTGCATCTTTTTTAGCATCGAACATTGATTTTTCCTGTTCAGCTAAATTTTTCTGCTGAGTTGTTTTCATCAACGCTTCGGGAGGGTGAATGTTTGTTACCATAACGGAAACAACTTCAACTAAACGGTTAAGGCGAGAGAAAACTGAACTAGAATCGCTAAAATGGATGGTCGTTGTGTAGTTCGCAGTAATAATCCCTCGCCGGTGGTGATAGCGCAGTAGCTGGCCGACGGTACGCTGCGGATAGCCTGCGGGACGAATCGGTTAAGTCCGTAAGGAGGGCAAAAGAGATGATAAGCGAGTAAGGTATTGGTTTAACAAGCATCTGGCTATGAATGGACCGTTATCAAACCTAGAATTTATCTCGGTAAAATCAAACGCTTTTGTGTCTCAAAACACCAGCGCAAGAGAAGCCATTTCCAACCTAGGTTTCGCATCAGCGGCCTTTATGATAAGATGTATAGGAAATAGTGAAAAATTGTAAGTTTCCCCTCTAAGGGTGGTGTTCGTTATTCATGGTTACCTTCTCATCTCTAGTTACTCACGCTGAGGTTCGTCAGCGTCTCAACGATCTCAATATTACTACTCCAACGCCGGTCCAAAGCGCTGCCATTCCAGTGGTGCTTGAGGGGCACGATGCGATAGTGCAGGCGCAGACGGGAAGCGGAAAGACGCTCGCGTTCGTACTTCCGATGCTTGCGCGGCTTCTCGATGCGAGCCCCTTTTACGGTACCTTCGGACTCATCATCTGCCCAACCCGGGAGCTTGCGCTTCAGGTGCGTGAGGTTGTCACCAAGGTTCTGCCCGAGGTTCAGCCGGCGTGCATTATCGGTGGTGCAAAGCAGGGTGGCCAAGTTCGAGAGTTAAATAGCGATCCCCGAATCATAGTTGGAACCCCAGGGCGGCTTCTTGACCTGATTAAGCAGCGCGAGATTGTGCTGAGAAAGTGCCAGATGTTTGTACTCGATGAGGCCGATGAGATGCTCTCAATGGGATTCGTAGAGGAGGTTCGTGAGATCCTCTCGCGTCTTCCGAAAGAGCGACAAGGGCTCTTCTTTAGCGCTACTATTACGCCGCGAGTTGATCAGTTGGCTAACTCCTTCTTGCACACTCCTAAGCGAATTGAGTGTGAGGTGCGTGAAGAGTCTAAGCCTCAGATAGATCATATCTTTGCGCGCGTTGATGGGACCCTTACGGCAAAAGCAACGGCGCTTGCTTCATTTCTTGAAGACCTAAAGCCGCGCTCTGCGATAGTTTTCTGTAATACTAAGTCAGACACTGAGCTGGTTGAAATCCTGCTGCGTAAGCGTGGTATTGAAGGTGAGCGCTTGAATTCCGATCTCTCCCAGAAGGAACGCGAACGTACCATGAATAGATTTCGTTCAGGGGAACTAAAGCTCCTCATTGCAACCGATGTCGCCGCGCGTGGAATCGATATTAAGAATCTCGATTTAGTTGTTAATTACGCCATTCATGAAACGACAGAGACATATGTGCACCGCACCGGAAGAACTGGTAGGGCGGGCAGCTCTGGTACAGCGCTTTCGCTTGTAGGGCCGATCGATTTTGCGGCGTTTCACTCGCTCTCAAAGAGCTTAAGTGCTTCGCATCAGCTGCGTGAGGTTCCGGTTCCTGTTGCTAAGCCTCAGACCGCTGTCGCATAATCCCGCAATGCCTGCCACGAGGGATCTTGTGCGGCATATTGTGGTGATATCTGTATGAATTCAGCCTGTTGAGCCTTAAAAACCAACTCGCGGGTGAGCCACTGCTATCTTACTTGGCAGGACTGTGCTAGTGTCTCCGGGTTGCTGTTACGCCCACGGGGTAGTTCCGAGAAAGACAGAGACTATATCCCCATTTGCCTTGCGACTCCTTTGTGATGAACGCACGGAAGAGAAGAACGTAGCACGCAAGAAGGGCACGCCCGGAATCACTCGCACCTGCGCAGGTAATGCGCTCGCCGCTATGGAGGTCCCACAACGTGCAGTTAGTGAGACGCACCGGCAGGGTGGTAAATCGCTCGATAGTTTACGTGCGTATCTCGATAGAGTCGAGGCCTGTGATGCTTTAGCAGCAGGGAACCTCGTATTTCGACTAAAAGAACCATATAAGGAAAAAAATGGAAGCAGAGACGCTTACTACAAGCGATAGTGTAAATTCTTTTGATACGTTGGAGCTTGCTCCCTTTCTTAAGAAGACAATTCAAACGATCGGTTTTACAACACCGACTCCGATTCAAGCACAAGCTATTCCGCTGCTCTTGGCAGGCAACGACCTGATTGGTCTTGCTCAGACAGGAACTGGAAAGACAGCGGCATTTGTTTTGCCGCTCTTGCATAAGCTCAGTTTGTCAGAGACTCCGCGTGCAACGAAGGCGCTCATCCTTGCTCCTACTCGTGAACTCGCAGAGCAGATAAACGAAGTGATTCAAACCTTTGCTCCTCGCACAGGAATAAAGAGCACGACCGTCTACGGAGGTGTATCGCACAGTAATCAAATACGCGCCCTGCGTGGTAAGCCTGAGATAGTCGTCGCCTGCCCTGGGCGCCTTCTCGACCATATTCGTGGAAGAACGGTTGACCTCTCAACGGTTGAGTGTTTCATCCTTGATGAAGCAGATCGGATGCTTGATATGGGTTTTATGCCCGATATCAGAAATATCATAGAGATGCTCCCTGATGCTCGTCAGACAATGCTTTTCTCGGCAACGATGCCAAAAGAGATTGAAAGCCTGACACACGAAGTTTTACGCGATCCAAAGATCGTACGTGTGAAGACTGAACGACCAGTGGCGCTTGTTACGCACTCAATGTATTCCCTCAAGGATACCGAGAAGCAGGCGATGCTTGGTTCATGGCTCTCTGAGAACCCTGATGGTCGCGTTATCGTATTCACAAAGATGAAGCATACCGCGAAAAGGCTTGATGAGAAGCTTGGAAAGGTCGGCTTTGCTACCACCTCGCTCCATGGAAACCTTTCGCAGGCAAAACGTGCTCAATCGCTTAGTGGTTTCCGTGACGGAGACTACCGCGTGATGATAGCTACGGATATTGCAGCGCGCGGTATCGACGTAGATGGTATTACTCACGTTGTAAACTACGACATGCCTGACACACTGGATGCCTACATTCATAGAAGTGGACGCGCCGGGCGTGCCATGCGAACTGGTGATGCTATCTCGTTTGTCACGCGGGCAGATGGATGGATAATTAAGCAAATCGAGAAGTATCTCGGTAAGCCTATGGCTCGACTGACAGCCAATGCTTCGTTCCAGGCTACGCCTGCAATCGAGGGCGGTGAGAACTCTGATGAGGCTCCGCGAGACGATTCAGAGCGCAGGGGGCCGCGTGGACCGAGAGGTGACGCTCGGCGAGGTCGTGGAGCCCCACGGGGGCGCGCAGAGGGCGGTCGGCGAGGTAATTCCGCTAGAGGCGGCCGTGGTCAGTTTAGAGATAGAGAGGATGGTGGCAGCTTCAGAGGGCGTGGGGATGACCGCAGGGGTCCGCGCCGAAGTGAGCGTCCGGATGCAGACGGCGCTCCGAGTGCTGGTCCTTCCCGCTCTTTTGATGAAGCTGGTGAGCCACAGACAGCTTTTATGGGACGTAAGAGCTACGAGACCGGCGGTGCGCGTAGTGATGACTCCCGTGATAGGCGCAGAGGTGATGGTGCGCGTGGTGGAAGACCGTTTCGTCAGGGTGGGCGGGGTCCTGGCCGTCCTGCTGGGTTCCAGCGAAGTTTTCGAGGCGAGGGTAGTGAACGTGGCGAGCGCGGCGAGCGCCCGTTCCGCGGTCAGCAGGATGTTGCTGATACCAGCGGACGTATAGCCACGAGCGCTCCTCGAGGCGATAGAGGCGGGAGCTTTGATAGGAGAGAGCGAAGCGGCCCAGAGGGCGTTCGTCCTCGATTTAATCGAGAGGGTGGTCGCCCAGGGCGCTTTAGCAGACCTGGATCAGAGCGCGCAGAGGGACGAGGCGGTTTCGGCTCGCGAAGCCGCGATGGTGGTCAGGGCGAGAACCGTAGGGGTGATCGCAGACAGGGCGAAGACCAGAGCCAAAGCCGAGGAAAGCGGTTCGGTCGTCGAGATGATTCCTCTTCACCAACAGAAGGTGGAAGGGGAAGAGGTAGAGGCAAGCCCGGTGGTTTCAGTCGTGGTCAAGGCCAGCGAGGTCCACGGCGTGCTTCGTACGACTAGGCCCACAAGAAGGCTCAGAGCCCTATGTGGCTTATGTCGATAGCGGTGTTTGAGGTTCTTGGGCCTTCGGATACGTTTGCGTGCACCTGCACCTGCTCGTGCTCGCAAGCGTAGACGTAGACGCGCGCTAACGTGCACGTATACATCGGATACGTGTACGTGTACGTCATAACCCACTAGCTTCCCAGAGTTTTAACTAATAGCGCAGGGCCCGCGCCAACCAGCTACAAGTTAGCGGCCCGCTCAGCGCCGGTGGTGCGCTCGTGTCGCACAGCCGATACGGCTGCGCCGCCTAATCCCTTCCAGAAAGCCTCAGCTGCCTTGCGCTGGTCAGCCTGTGTAGCTTGAGCAAGTTCGCTAGTCTCTACATCGCCCAGGTAATCAGCGGCAGCGTGGAGCGCTTCATACACCGCAATTGATGTGTGTTGTAGTGAGTAAGCAAGGAGTAGGTCCTGTGTCTCGCGGTCCGTAGTCCCTGAAGCTACGGGGGGCTTGTTAAGGAGGTTGCCGAAGAGGTGCGCTACCATCCCCTTAGTTGTTGAGGGTGTGCCACCTAACTGGCGCAAGCGGTTGGTGAGCTTTGCTGTATGTTCGCGTGCTTCGTCTGCATGTTGAACAAATAGGTCGCTCACTCCTTGTGCGTGGCACTCCTTAGCCATCGAACGGAGTCGAACTTCGACCGATTGCTCAAGAGCAATTGAATCTTCTAGGTAGCGTTGAATAAAGTCAGTTGATGAGATAGCCATGGTTCCTCCTCCTCCAGAGTGGTGCGGGTAGATTGTACGCCCAAAAGCTTAAGAGGGTGGATGCGTCGGCGATATGAGTAGCCTTAGCTTATGGTTGCTTCGGCTTTCACTTGTGCCTCTTTGTCCGGGTGGTAGCTGACGGGGAGGATGAATACGAGAGCCCCTTAGCCGGAGAATCCTCAACACCGAAGCGCCTCTTATCGTACCATTCAACCATCTGAATACTTGAGTGCCTTGAGAACTCTTGTACTTCGCGGTGAGGGATGCCGTCAGCAAGTAGCTTTGTGATAGCCGTTGCGCGGGCTGAATGAGGAGTGGCGTGAGATCCCGCACCGGCTGCCATGCAATACTGTTTAAACAGCAGATATACACCGGTGTCTGACATCGGTTTAGTTGTCACGGCAGTGCCGCCTTTACCTGAGAAACCGACAAAGAGGTAATCAGCATCGGTTGCGCCGCTCCTCTTGCGCTCATGGATGAGCTCCCAGAGGTGTTCCGCTGCCCATGTGGGAAGGGCTTGCTCGGCGTCTCTCTTGGCCTTGGTGTGTCGCAGGTACAGGTAGGTAGTTCCAGATGATGTGCGCTTAACGTCTCCGAGTCTGAGAGCTACGAGCTCACCCCGTCGTAAACCTCCACCAAAGAGAGTGGCTAGAATCGCCCGGTCACGTCGCCCTTTGGCGGTGTCTGCGGGCGGGGCGCATACTATCTCCATCACAAGCTCAAAGTCGATCATCTGAGTAGGGCGCTTGCGGCCTGCCTCCTTGGGGGGAGGGGGGACTTTGTCGGCTTCAAAGGGATTCTCCTTAACTCCGAGGTTGCTTGCCATTAGAACCCGATAGATGCGCCTTAGGGCTGCAAACTTCTTGTGAATCGTTGCGTTGGATTGGGTGGCGTCCAGTCCATCCTTCTTAGAACCCCTATCGTTATTTTTGCGCTCGATTCGGATGCCGCGCTCACTGTTCTGAGTTGCTGAACGCTTTCCCATACGTGGCTTTTCACCTGGACGCCGTTCAAGGAATCTCCGGTATGCAATCGCGTGCAGATCTGTGGCAGCGATAATCGCCTTAGCCGAATCCTGGGATCCGGCTTCGGTTCCAAGGAAGCGGCACCATTCAGCCAGAATCCCAGAGTAGGTTGTGCGGGTCAGAGGGGACTTAAGTGAGAGGAAGGCAGAGATGCGTAACCATACTTTGTTGGTTGAGCTTTGATCTGCGTTGTTTCCATCGTCGCGACCGCCGTCGGCTGGATGGTTGCCGCGACCCGGACGCCGTATGACTAGAGAAGAGGACATAAGGCGATGGTAAGGGGTTTTAGGGGTTTTCGGAAGGTAGAATCCGCCCTCCTATAGCTTAATAGTTTTCTAGTTCTCGTAAAGTAAGATGCTATGAGTTTGCGCTGTCTGCGCCCGGGGGCTGGTCGTCCACCGGGGTGTCATTCATTGGCGGCAGTTGCCGGGAGCACTGGATTTTCGCCCGCCTTTTCTATCGCAAAGAGTATCGTGTAGAGGTCGTTACTATCCCATGCAAGATGACCGTTCCAGAAGATCTTTAATTGATCGGCGGATAGTCGACTCTTGTTTATTGCTACCGCGACCGGTCCAGGGCGTTTGCGGTTAGGGTTTGTGACTTTGAAGAAGCGTTTGGCGTACGGAGCGCCAGAATGCAAGCTGCCAAACATATCGCTAATCCAGGCCGGTTGCTTGCTAAGAGCATAGTCTAGGGATGACGCTAAGCTGCCCTGGCCCCCTATCAGGAAGTAATCCACCTTGTCGTTTGCTTCAGAGAGTGCGTACCTAATCGCTACCGCGCACACTGCTCTCACGGCTGAGGTCCACTGGAAGCTGCCATAGCTGGTAAAGGCACCGGCTGTTTTCCCTCGCACGCAGGCACGCGTGGACGCAGCTTCATTAGCCTTAAATTCCGTTTTTACCAACTCAATATGGTTCGTCCCTTCGAAGTAAAGTGTTAAGGAATCGGTCATGGAAGATCTGCCTCAGTTTGTGCTATAGAATTCAGTATTCTGCTCTAACGTAGAGTTTGGCGCGCAGTGTGGCACATTAAGGGTGTTAAACTGTGCGGATGAGAAGACGGAATAAAAGTCTGATAAGGAATCAAACTTTTGCTTGTAAGGGCTGCGAGCGCTCTATGGATAAGCGCTGTGGGGTACGGGGAATATGCGAGGAATTTTCTTTCAAAAGCCGCTAGAGTTTCGCCTTGAGGTGACAGGAGATTCATTTAGCCAAGGAGATGTTATCTCCGCCGCTCTAACGGTTAAGAATCACGGTGCGGAAGGCGTGGTGCTAGGAGAGGTTTGCGTGCTCCTAGCCCTGGGTGATTCGAAAAAGGTAAAAGCTAAAAATAGCAATGCCTTCGAGGTTGTGCAGCGAGCAGAGATTGAGCGCGGAGTTGAGCTGGCTCCTGGGAAAGAGATTACCCTTCCCGTTACCTTTACCCTTGATAGGAATGCTGTAGTTTCAGAGAAGAGCCAGTCGCTTTACTTCTTGTACGGGAATAGTTCAGACCTCGATGCCCTTGGAAATCTTCCCTTGGCCTGCTCGCCGCATGTTCATGTCCGAGCGATCTTTGATACCTTTACGAGTGTGTACAGCTTTATCGATAAGGGTCATTTTTCAAAAGATGGCTGGACGTGCGCGAAATACAAGGCTCCTGATACTCGTAGACTATCCTTGGTTGAGGAGCTGCTTGTATGTTGCCGCTCTGAAGGTGCAGATCTACACGTAAGGTACGATTTTAAGGTCAAGCGATTTGATACTGAATCAGAGGTGAAGGTTAACGTAAAACGCGGGAAAGCTAGTGTTTTGCAACGATGGACAGAAGCTGAGTACCTTTTTGGTTCTGGATTTCTGCACCAGCAATTCGTTGAGCAGCAGATTGATGAGGCGCTGCAGACAGTTGCGGTGATGTTGTAGATGAGGAGTTAGGCTGATTGCGGTAATTCCTATCGCTGCTCCTCCTTCTAATCCTCACCCTTCTCTTCTTGCTGCACCGGTTTCTTCCTTTCTGTCAGGTTAAATCGCGTGAAAGAAAGAGCCCCTAATTGTTCCTTCATCCCCCAAACGGATTACGACAGATAAAATACACCTCTTCGCTCTCTTCGTTTGCGTAGCGGCGTTCGGGGTCAACGACTGTAATTGTTTGAAAGAAGTCAGAGAGCTCGCGTAGTACCTCTTTAGGATGCAGGATAAGCTCTCTGAGCTTCATCGAGTGCATGGTGAACGAGTTTCCTTTAGTGCGAGCCAGTAAGCGAGCTGTGATCTCGTAGTGGTCGCCCTTTCCTCGTTTTACGTCAACGAGGCTGATGCGGTCCTTGGTAACTTCTGCTGTTACTGGTTCGTGGCAATAACGCTCCATCTTGGCTGGGGTATTAATATCGAAGATAAAGACCCCTTTTGGCTCCATGTGACGAATCGCGTTAGCAAATACTTTGCGCCATCCCTGTCGGGTGTTGATGTGGTTAATCGTATCAAATGGTGCAGTGACTACATCGAACCGCTCGGCCAGATGGGCTTTTCTAATATCCCCCAGCACAAGTCGCGAGCGTGGGCTCTTGGTGCGTGCGAGTGCTAACATCGAGCGGGAGTTGTCTATCCCCGTACACGAGTAGTGCTTGGAGAGAACGCGCAACATGCTGCCGGAGCCACATCCAAATTCTAGTATGGTTTCAGCTTTTGGGTGATGGCGCTTGATCAGTGTGCCGATGAACTGGGCCACATCGCGTCGCTCTCCTACAACGTGATCGTAAAAGGAAGCAAAGGCGTCGTAGGGAGTCGTAGCGCGGCTCACGCAACCTTCCGGAGCACCGCAACAGCAACCTGTAGTTCAGCTCCGAACGCGCACAGCAGGATGTTGTCTCGGTTACTTAGTCGGCCATCATCCCTAGCCTCCTTAAGGCCTATAAAACATGCGGCGCCAGAGATATTTCCGATGCGCGTGATTCCCTCTACATAGAGCTGCTCAGGCTTGATGTTAAACGCCGGTATCAACTCGTTAAGCATGCGCAAATTTGCTTGGTGAGGGATTATAAAAGAGTTCTCAAAGCTCTCGAGTTCACTAAGTGCCTTCACGCGTGGGGCTATACGAGTTCCGAACTCAAACACCCCCCTGCCCCGCATCTGTAGCGTGTAACTTGCGTGCTCTCCTGGCTCCTTGCGAGCAAGTACGTTTGGAAGGTTAATCACAGTAACGCTCTCACCAGCATAGGTCTCTGATGCCACTCGATCAACAACGAAGCCATCTGTTCGAGCGGGATCATTCGTCATCACTGCGACAGAGATACCGTCACTAAACAGAATAGCCGTCTTCCAGCTCTGTTGATTAACCATCCGGCTTGTGTGGTCGCCAACCGCAACGAGATAATAAGAAACCTTTCCTCGTACTGTATCAGCTACCAGCTGGTTGTGAGCTGCCTGCAGCGCCTGGACACCACCTGCACAACCCATTCCAATATTGAGTGCTAGCAGGTGAGTAAGATCAAGCTTGGCAGCAATCAGCGGCGCAAGTGAAGGAATAAGGTAGTCAGTGGTCGGATTGCAGGAGGTGAAGATGCCCGTAACCCTACTGAGCGGTACATCTGCGTCCTTGAGCGCTCCAAGTGCGGCCTCTGCGCCAAGTGATACCAGGTCCTCTTCAGGCGACAAGTGGTGTAGACGAGTAACCCCGCAGGCGTTCTGTACCGTGCCCGGGTCGCGCTGAAAGGTGCTCTCAAGCGACTCGGCATCGATGACAACCGATCCAACTCTGTGTGATAGACCTATGATGTGATTAGTCATGATAAATAACTGCCAAATACAGGTCCGAGAGCTTATCCTATTCAGCACCTGAGAGACAGGGGCGCGAGATAAATTCCTACTTCTTGCACCGGGCGTAAAAGAGGCTTCGCGTAGTTTCTCTGTCCGACTAGGCTCCTCATAATACGGGTTAAAAGAGCGAATTAGTCAAATAAATCAGGTGGATATGCCTATCTTATGATTTGGTTTATAGCGAGGTGGCCCTAAGAATCGTGGCTAAGTGATCTGCATCCCATATGGCGCTTGATGCTTGGTCGGGTTTTGAACTAGCGCCAGTCACCAGCTGCTCCACTAACAGCCCCCTGCTCCCATTCACATCTACAAACCCTGTAAGGGCATCAGCAGAGAGTTCAGAGTGCGTATCGACCGAGCCTAAAGCCCGCTTTCCAGTTCTGTAAGCACTCAGCGCTAAGAGGTGGTTCGATATCTGCTGGGAAAGATCGCGAGCTGATGCATAGCTTTCCCTGCGCTCGCCTTGTGCGCGAGGTGATTGCGTATGAAGGGTTAAAACAAGTAGGAGCCCTTCAAGCCGTAAAGAAAACGCTCGCAGATCAACGCGGCCAGGCCGAGAAGCTATCGCTGATAGCGCGCGGCTTAGCTCGGTGAGGTGTAACGCAACCGATACTGACTCGCTTCGTATCTGATTTGTGAGTGCGGCGATGTATCGGGCAACGGTGGTTGCCATCACCTGGGTTACGCGCGAGAGAATATGTTCGGGGGCATGCTTACCGTGGAAGCCTTGAAGTGAACCAACGATAGTAAGGGACTCTCTTCCAAGCTGAAGTATCCGCTGCATACCGTCGTGTTCAGTAGGCTGTCGGGCATCGTGCGAGAGGAGGCTTTGTAGCGAAGGAGCAGCGTTTGAAGGCACAACCGGGGCTGTGCCAGCTCCTCTCTCTATCTTCGTTATCCGTTGTCCTGCATCACTGATCGCTTCGGGAGTTACGGCTACACCGTGCAGAGCATCGTGAAGGATCGCTAGGACTGCACGAGCTGCATCTTTTACGAAGATGTTGCTTGCGCTGGTTAGTGGAGCGACCTCAGGAAGAATCTGCTTTAATCGCGGTTCGGCAGTCGCCTGTGCGCCTCTATCTCCACTACGCAGTTCACGGAGCGCATTCCTTAGAGTGGTGACGCTGGAAGCGTTTGAAGGATTATTTTGCGTAGAGCACGCGTGATGAGCGCTAGCACTAGTAGGGACGCGGACCGCTGCAGATTCGTGCGCCGTGCAGCTATTTGTATTTGGTCTAAAACGGTTAGTGGTGTTAATCGGCGAGCTGGGAGGCCCTACCACGATAGCCTCTCTAGCGGGTGTGCTGTCAGTAGATGCAGATGAGCGGACAGCATTCTTATCGTTTCCGGCGTTACTTGTGAAAAATGTGTCAGTAGCGACAGCTTTCAGTAAATGTCTAAGCTGCAGTGGGTCACTAAGGAGTGAGTCGGCTTGCGGTGTACGGAGTGGGATACCGATAACAACGCCCGCATCTGATTTGATTTGTGAACCTCGCGTAGGTTCTACGGTTGAATTAGCATTGCCTTGGTGCTGCACGACTCTGTTCAAGGTCGATGGCGGTGGCGAGATTCGAATTGAGTCTTTGTGATCCTGTCCAAATAGTTCGGCAAGCCGCGGAGTTGGTGAGCCTCCTTCTGCCCTACCACCAATCCTTGGCAGGTTGCCATTGGTGAGTAAAGCAGTGTCGCCGGGGGCTGTGCTCCTCGGCGGGAGCCTAAGTGTGACTTCAGCGCTCGTAGCGCGACCATCTGGAGCGGTCCCGGCACCGGTGCCAACAGGAGTAGCTTTGGCATTGTCTGCTCGTCGCATTAGACCAGGATAGCGATTTTCTTAATCTAGTCAAATAAGGTAGCAGCCTGTCGCTCCATGCTGTTTTGGGTGTTATGGGCAGCTGATAGCGCTTTAAAGTTCGTAATAGTTGTCTTGAGGTTCATTTTTTAATCACGAACTAACAATGGGGTGTGGTAGGGTTTGGGCCCACATGAGTATCCACAACGATTCAGAATTGTTGCACCGGCTGATAGAGGGGGTTCGGCTTGAGCGTAGTGCTTACAATCCCCACGCATCCGAGTCGGTAGCGCCGTCGTTGGGGATCCCTGAAGCGGAAGATGCTCCACAGAAGACAGTCGTACAGTACAGCGCGGTCTTGAAAAAAGCAGATGATCTGTTGACCTCCCTCACTGAGTTGACGAGCAGCCATCCCGGTTTTAATCGAGAGCTAGCACGCTCTGTTGTTCGAGCACCGAGTCGTAAGCAAGCGAGTCAAGTAAAGGCAACAGTCGCCTCCGACCTCACACCCGATCAGAGAGAGGCTTGTCTCCGTTGTCTCGGCCTTGATGTTAGCTACATCTGGGGGCCAGCTGGTACCGGAAAGACCGTAACGTTAGGCGCACTCGCTGCGCACCTCTTCGGTGAGCATAAGCGGGTCTTGGTCGTTGCTCATACCCATCAAGCTGTTGACGGGGTGCTGCTTGCTCTCTGTAACCGTATCGTAAAAGGTTCTCGAACGGTGCTTCCTGAGGGGAGCGTTGTAAAGCTCGGCTCAATTGCAAAAGACGATCTCCGGGATTGTTTTGGTAGGGATATATCTTTTGATGGCGTGACAGAGGCAGCGCGTCTTAAGATGGAGACGCGGCTGCGAGAGATGTCCTCTGAGCTACTCGTGGTTGAAAAGACCATCTGGCAGCGCAGTCACCTTGGTACCCTCCGCGAGCACGAGCGCTCACTTCTTGAGGAGCGTGATCGCTTGCTCGACGCTCTAACTACGCACAGCAGGGGTATCTCGCGCCTCTTTAAGCCGTCCCACTCAGAACGCGACGGAGTACAGCTTACTGGGTTGAAGGCAGACCTGGCGCTTGTTGAGGCAAGCCTTGATGAGGTAAGGCGCAGTTTGGCACGACCCAGTGCTGTTCAGGACGATGAAGCAGACATAAATGAGCTGCTCGACCGTCAAAAGGAGCTGTCAGGTGGCGTTGCACTACTCGAGGGCTTTGTCCGTGATATCTCGTCGCACGTAATAACGCGCGCTCGTGTGGTAGGTGCAACATCAGCCAAGGCGGTGCTGTGGTTGAGTCAGCTAGGGCAGTTCGATGTAGTGATTATTGATGAAGCCTCGATGATGCCGATGGTTATGTCGTATCTGGCATCCGGTATGGCAAAGGAGCGAGTCGTAGTTGCTGGGGATTTCCGGCAGCTCCCACCAATATCTCGGCACCAATCAGAGAGTGCGCGCACGCTTTTTGCTCAGAGCGTCTTTGAGTCATCGGGTGTTTCTCAGGCACTGCTTGAAGGTCGAGAGCTCCCATACGTGAGCGTTTTGACGAGCCACTTCCGTTCGCATCCGGAAATTATGGAGGTTTTTAACGAGCATTTCTACAACCGTCGCTTGGTGTCTGCATACACAGGACCTGATTCACAGCAGTGTGATCCTTTAAACGTTGAGTTGCTCCGCAGTCGCGTTATGGTGGTTGATACTTCTTCACTCTCGCCTGAGGGGATGTATCGGCACAGTTCAAAATGGAACCCCGTTCATGGGGTGGTGGCCGGTAGCATCGTGCAGAGCCTTCTCAGTAGCGAGGAGAAAACGCGCGCCACAAATAACTCCTCAATCGGCATAATCTCACCCTACAGAGCGCACGTTGAGGCGGTTCAGGCGATCCTGCGTGAACGTGGTCTCTCAGGGATAGCGTGTGGTACGGTCCACCGATTTCAAGGGGATGAGCGACGCATAATTATTTTTGACTTGGTAGAGAGTCCCCCTCACCGAGTCGGTCCCTTCCTTAGTAGTAGTGCACCAGACGACATCTCTACTCGCCTCCTTAATGTTGCCCTGAGTAGGGCGCGCGAGCACTTGATAATCGTTGCAAATCTCTCTCATCTTCGAGAGAGGCTCGGGGATGAGAGCCTTAGTAAGAGAATCCTCAATGGCCTCGCAGAGAATGGCCAGGTGGTGAGCGCAGAGCGTTTGCTGGTCAATGGCACGCAAACCTCGATTGGCGCACAGCTATTCAGTAGCGACGAGTTCTATCAAGCATTGGTTGCCGATCTGATCGAGGCGCAAAGCGCTGTATCACTCTGCTCTCCCTCAGTAAGCTCGCTCGGAGCAACTGTGGTTTCTGGAGTAATGGCAGGTGTAACGGGTTTGGGGGCCAGCGCCGAGGCCGTGCTAGCTATCGGCTGTGGGGTAAGAGAAGAGACGATGCTCCGATCGGCCGGTATTTCGACGAAGGTTGTCGATACGGCTCGGTGTGTGCCGGGTTCGGTTGTTATAGACGAGGCGATAGTGTGGTTGGGGCAGAGCTCTCCGTTAGCAGCAGACCATGGCGGCAACCTCTGGGCGTTACGGGTTGTGAGTCCCGCTCTTGCCTCGCTTCTACAAAACGCCAGTTCTCAGCAAGGGAGTGGTGCAAGGAAGATGCCGCTTGCTGCCGTTACCTCTGACGAAACTATCTCTCGACTTGCTCGATAGATTAACCCATGGAACATATATCATACGACCTCGGGTGTGGCTCCGCTAAGGAAGTCGCTAACCGATTGAAGATTGTAGGGGTGCGTGCACTTTCTGATCGCGAGCTGTTGCAGCTTTCGCTAGGAGCGTTGGACGAACATTTGATTGTAACGACCATCTTGCCCGCGCTTGATCGCGGCGATATCGACGCACTAGCCAATGCAGATGGACTGACCGGTGGTCGTTCAGGCAAGCTGTCTGCCTTATGTGCCGCGTTTGAATTGGCCCGTCGCAGGATTCGTCCAGACGGTCTTCGTATCTCGGGGCCACGCGATGTGCTGCCGTTGGTTGGGCATCTGCTCGATAGGCAGCAGGAGCATGTAGTCGTCATTTCGCTGAGCGGTGCTCATGAGGTAATTCGCGTGCGAACCGTTAGTATGGGGCTACTTACAAGCTGTCCGGTTCATCCGCGCGAGGTCTTTGTTGGTCCGCTCGCGGATAGAGCGTGCGCTGTTATCTTGGCCCATAACCATCCCTCGGGCGACCCGACACCTAGTGATGAGGATCGAAGCATAACGGAGCAGATCCGCAAAGCTGGTCAGATATTAGGGATTAAACTCCTTGACCACGTTATCTTCGCACGGCGCGGATTCTTTAGCTTTCAGAGTGGCGCGCAGGGGAATATGCCACTGAGCGGGTTGGAGTCGTAGGTGGGATTAGATGCGGAATAAGCCCTCAAGGTGGCACAGCCTTCATCTCTGCGTTGGTTACTGTGGCAGGGTAACCGTCTGCGATATGGAAATCCTAAAGCCACCCATTATCACGGTACCAGCGCGCTGTTTCGCGCAACCCTCTCTCAGGGGAGACTGAGTGCACGAAACCGAGCAGCTCCGACAGCTTCTTGGTAGTAAAGCTTCTATCTTTCGTAAAGAAGGCAACGCGGCGTCGGTAGAGGGGCGGCTCGATCCCCAATGGTTTGCAGATCCCTTCGCAAACATCAGCGGCAAGAAACAGAGGCCAGGCCGGAAGGCGCACGATTCGTAGTCGCGAATTCCCAAGCTCTGAAGCGATGCTTCGAGCGATATCTTCAACTCGGCTGGCTGCTGGATTTCCGGCTATAAACACTTGGCCCACTGCAGCCGGGTGACTAGCTGCGCGGATAAAGATATCAGTTAAGTCATCAACGTGTATCAAGTGATAGAGCCCCTGCCCGTGACCCAATAGGGGGAACAAGGGCTTGGTGGCCATTTTAAAGATCTTTAAGAGCCGCTTGTCGCCTGGACCGAAAATAGCTGCCGGTCTGATAACGGTCACTGGAAATGAGTGCTGACTGGCGAACTCTCTAATCCACAATTCTGCTTCCGCTTTTGTTTGTTGATAAATATCCCCCGGGCTAAAGCGATACTCTTCATCTGCTGGGGGTGTGTCTATGTGACCGTGCACCCCAACTGTTGAAACATGAACAAAACGCTTCAGTGTCGGGCTACCGAGGAGCTCTTGAGCCAGCAGCTTTGTGCTATCGATGTGAACTCGCCTGTAGGTGTCGTCTGAAATCTTGGTCTCTCGGTAGGCTGCCGCAACGTGGAAGAGATACTGAACGCCGGGCACGGCTTTCGCAATGACTTCCTTGTCGAAGACATCTCCCCGCACCCACTCGATCGGCAACCCTTCAAACTGAGAGAGGTCTGAGGAGTGTCGTGCGATAGCGCGAACTCTGGCCCCGCTCGCTACCAGTTTCTTGGTCAGTACTGCCCCCGTGTACCCGGTTGCCCCTGTTACTAAAACCAGAGTTCCGTTAAGCAGTTCCCGGTCGGCACAAAAGCCTTCGTTTGTGTGGTGCCCGTTGTTCATCCGTGGTGATTAGAAGTTAAAGTTCGCAGCCAGTCTCACCATAGGGTCGTTGCTAATTGGCTCGTTGAAATACGTGGTATCATCCAGGGAGAAGTTCTGGCCCAAAACATTATCGACCTCTGCCAAAATGATACCGTGCCGAGTGGGCAACCTATACCCTACCCCCGCACCAAAAAGCCAGCCGCTTGATGTAGATCCAAGATCGGTAGCTGGCCCATTCAGGCGCCCCTGATAGCGGTAGGTGGCAGAGCTCTGTAGGAATACTCCATTGGCGAAGAAATAACGCGAGAAGGCTTTAGAGCGGTGGTCTCGAATAACCTCGGTATCCACATCATCTCGCGTCTGAATCGAGTAGCGGTACGTGTTGCCCAGCACTAACTGTTTAGAAACGACCTGATATGCGTACGCGTTAAGGAAATCCTGCTGTACATCGTCGTATCCCAGAGGCTCCGTGAGAGTGCCGCGGGTCACTGTTCCATTATCAAAATCGACATTGGCTGTGTAGAGCGCTGGCTGGTATGACTCATCGAGCCATCTGCGGGTCCACTCTGCTCCAACGTATGTGTCGTTAAGCGGGCGTAGATCAACACCAGTGCCGAGATTCTGAGCGAAGGTGCCAACAAAATCGTTGTACCGTTGCTGAATACCACCAACGAGCGTTGGCTCTAAGCTTACAAGATCCGTTGCAACACCCTTCCCGAGTGATTCGCTGTATCCTACGCGCGCCATGACTCGCGATGATGGGCGATAGATAAGACCTGCACGAGGACTGAGCCGTGAACGACTCGATGTATCTGCGTCAAACGGCGCGGTCATCGCACGTGGTTCCCACTCGACTAATTCGTAAGCGCCACCAAGGTTGAGCGAGAGTGACTGAGATAGTGAGATAGTTGATAGGTATGAGGCAAGGTCGCTGCGGAGATTAACTGGTGCCGTTGAGTTGTAGGTTACACCTAGACCATCGAGCACCCCGGTATCCTCAGAGAGCAGCACCCGCTCATCAAAAGTGTCTGCCTGATTGCGAGATGTTCTAAGGGTAAGGAGTGAGTTTACCGCGCCTGTGCGCGCAATAAGCTGCGCTTCATTAACCCAGAGAGAATCGTAACGATCGGTGTTGCTATCAAAGAGCGCGTTGACGATCTCCTCATTGACATCCCCCTCGCTGATTGAGTTAATGCCGAGAGCGTCTCCCAGCTCTCGCTGCTGCAGCATGTAGCGCCCACGCTCAAAATACGTTTGCACTATCCCCTGGACCTCTGGAGAGAAGCGGTGCAGGTAGGCTGCACTAAAGCTACCGTTATCAAGCTTTGCGTCTTCGTTCGAGGAACGCTCCTGACGGAAGAAACCACGCCCCTCAAAGAGAAGTCGGTCGCCCCATGTTGGTTGGAGTTGGAGGGATGCGCCGACGTTGCCCTGCGCCGTATAAGGGCTGCTATCAACCCCGTTGCGCACTACTCCGGATGCCGAGAGCCCCATGGCGTAGTTGCCATCTTTGCGGGCAGTCATTACTCCCGTTTGACCGATATCGTCAAACGAGGCGTAACCACTACGAATACCGGTGCGCCACCCGTCCCGCTCAAAGAGAGAAGAGTACTCGTTCAGCGACACACCACTTCCAATAGAGTCAACGACGTTGATACTAAGTGGGGCAAAGAGGTCAGCCATGCGTCGCTCGGAGAGGCTTGTATCGGCCGAGAAAACGTTTTCGGTCGTCTCAGCGAGCAGTCTGTGTGCGCTTGCGTTCCGGTAGTCTTGAGTGAGGGCTGAGATAGCTTCAATGCGCCCCCTCTCCTCGAATCCAAGGTCGCGGTAGGTGCGCGCAAGAGAGGCGCTCTGCACTGCCGAGTCTTCATCGAGCAAGAGCTTGGAGCGATACACTGAGCGCTTATCTGATAGCTCGCGCGATGCCTCGAGATCTCGCAGGGCATCAACGGGGCGGTTCTGTGCCAAGCGCATAAAGCTACGATAGAGGTGCGGTGTAGGGTCGTTAGGATCAAGCTCTAGCGCGCGCTCAAATTCAGGCGAAGCTGGGTCGTAGTTATCGTCCTCGAAGTAGCTCTTTGCGAGGTAGCTGCGGTAGATAGAGCGTGAGGGCTCTAAAACAGTAGCGCGTTCAAATAGTGAGCGAGCACCGGAAAGATCCCCCTTTCCAACTGCAACAAGTCCAAGGCCAACGAGCGGAAGTCCTGCACCGGGCTCAAGCTGTGCAGCGCGTGTAAAGGCTGCTTGTGCTTTATCACGCAAGCGATCCGCAAGAAGCGTAAAGCCAAGCACAGTTTCAGCATACCAGGAGCGATTTGAGAGTGACTCAAGAATAGCTCGTGATTCCGGAACACGGCCAAACATAAAGAGCACCTCTGCTCTACGGGCTACGAGGTCGGCTGAATCACCTGCTTGCGGCTCTCCGAGTGCATCGAGAGCAGCACTTAGGTCCCCCTTCTCTTGGTTTACAAATGAGAGAGCGAGTTTTGCTGAGGTGTTTCCGCTCTTTGATGCAGCGCTTGCAAGTGCGGTGGCAGAAGCCACATCCCCGCGCATTAGCGCTATGGTAGAGAGCGAGCTCTGAGCAAGAGGTTTGAGAGCTGATGCTGATGCTGAGGTAGTACAGGCAGTAAGCAGCGTAGCTGCCGTGTCTGCATCTCCACTGGCTGCTGTTATCCGAGCGCGCAGGATTGAAGCTGCCGAGCATGGGTCTTGATCCTTAGCTTTAGGAAGGGCCGCAAGGGCCTCTACACTCTTTCCGTTCCGAACTAATTCAACAGCTTTTGCCTCGCTTGGTCCGGCTGCAGCCAGCGCTGACAGATCGTCATCTCCGCCAACGAAGGGAACAAAGAGGCTCCACTGCACACTCTTCTCAGACGAGAGCAGCTTAAAGGTTTGTGGTGCTAAAGTTTTTGTAAAGCGTGCGCCTTCGCCACCGGAGAGTGAAGCTTGACCCGCTAAACTTGTTCCAAGAAGTGAGCCCGATGCCATCTTTACGGTGGTAGAGTCGGTGTCCACTGAGATCGTAAATTCAGTACCGCGGATAGCTGCAGTTACGTGCTCGGTTACAACTGTTGGGTGTTTCTCAGAGTGGCTAAAGAAATGAAGCGCCCCACCTAAAAGGCCAACTGGTTCCTTCGGGGCTGAGAACTTCATTCGAGCTCGGCTTGGAAGTCGAATGTATGAGCCATCAGGCAGTTCAAGCGCAACACGCCCTGGTTCGCCGACTGCGATCTCATCGTCTGCGAGGATCTGCAAGCCCTCTTTAGCCTCTATTTTATTTGACCCACGTTGGATGGCTGCCGTTCCTTGAAGAGAAAAGATGGTTGCAGCAGGAGCCCCCTCAGCAAAGCTTGGTAGCGGGTTAGTGAAGGTAACGCAGAATACAAGAGAGAAGATAACGGCTTTAAGCGAGTCTTTCACACTGTGCTCCCGAAAAAGGCATTCGGAGAGGACGATATCTCGACAAGTTGATGTAGGGTAGATGGAAAAGTTTGGGCGGAGAAGCAGGCAAACCGAGGGGACCGCGGGCTTTAGCCCGCCGCCCGGAAGGTTAATATTCAACCGGAAACGGATCCAAGCTGCGCCACAGATACCAGGTGGCAACCGTGCGCCACGGGCGCCACTGCTCCCCTGCCTCTTCAATCTCGCGCTTGGAGGCCTTCTTACCGCCACGGTAATGGCGTTCGATGGCTCGGATTAAGCCTATGTCCTGTACCGGCCAGACATCGGGGCGGTGGAGGTGAAAGATGAGGAACATCTCCGCTGTCCACCGCCCAATCCCGCGCACGTCACACAAAGTCTTTAACAACGTTTCGTCATCAAGCGAGCGGAAGCTGCGCGGCTTTACTGTGCCGTCAGTAAAGTGGCGTGCTAGGTCGTGAATGTATGAGACCTTCTGGCGCGAAAGCCCGCATTTTAGGAGAGTAGTAGCAGACCGGCGCAACACCACATCCGGCACAACCTCTCCGACGCACGCCTCGAAGCGGTTCCACACAGACTGTGCCGCCTTGACTGATATCTGTTGTCCAACGATAGCTCGCAGTAGGGTTTCAAAAGCAGACCCCCGCGAGCGTAGCTGTACGTCTTTGTAAGTTGCTATCAGGGATCGCATTACGGGATCATCTGCGCTGAGGGCACGACAGGCCTCTTTCCAGTAAGGGGGTACAGCTAAGCGAGACATAAATCTATTCCGTGTGTGAGCATGCTCCGTTTAGAGCCGCTCTTTTCACATTGAGCATAATCTTTGTAGTGACTCTCTACAATCGTCAGAAAACGACGTAGGGTGCGGAAATGATGAAGTGTTGAGAAGGAATCGATATTTTCTCTGGTTTCCACGCAATCGGTAGTTTACACTTATGGATGGATGATGGCGCGTAAGATCTGCACACTTATTTTTGTTTCGTTATTCGGGCTGGCGTTGTTGTCACCGCATGTGCAAGCGGATCCTAGAACCCCGCTGCCAATCACAACTCCCCAGCTTGAATCTGTATGTTCCACTAAGCCGACAGTTCATGACTCTGAAATTAGGCCACCTAATCAAGCCGGACGCAAACCGCCACTCGTTGCCACGTTAGTTCGAACTTGTGACAAGAACGGTTGCGTCACTGGGGAGCTCACGATTGGAAGCTTTAAGTGCTACACCCTTGAGCGGCCAGACTGGTTCAATATACCAAATGTCAGCTGCATACCGGCGCAGACATATACTTGTAAGCGGTACTCCTCCCAAAAATTTCCGGACACTTATGAGGTCACCGGCGTACCGAATCGCACGCACATTCTCTTCCATGGAGGAAAGCAGGGGAAGGTAACAAAATACGACACAAGGGGCTGCATAGGTCTCGGACTAGTTATCGACCCTTTAAAGAATGAGCTTTACAGAGATCAAGAAGCAGTTAAGGGCTTTTTAGAGGCTTTGGGTGGGTACGATGTGTTTAGTTTGGTGATCAAAAATGAGTGCGATAAGCCCAGCCCTGAGCCGACCGCTACCGCTATCGCTACCGCCAAGCCGCGATTAGTCACCGTTCGGTAGTTTCGTACGGATACCTTTCAGGAGATAGGAATTATTAAAAAGTGATTCTTTTGTCACCACCCTCCTAATGTTACAAGTACTGCATGAAGCTTCTTGGTCGTTTGGGTATCTCTCTTGGCGCGGCACTCCTTACGGGTGTTCTCGCTGTCACCCCGTTGGTTGAAGACATAGATCTTGCGGTCTCTGACCGCTTTATGCGGCTGCGGGGCCCGACGAAGCCTCCGCGTGGCGTAGCTGTTGTTGCAATCGATGAGACGAGCTACGACATGCTCAAGGTGCCTTTTGGTCCTCCGTGGCCGCGCGCTCTGCATGCGCAGCTTCTAAAGAAGCTCAAAGAGCTAGGGGTAAAGAGAGTTGTTTTCGATGTGCTCTTTATCGGGCCGGGGCAGGACACTAAGGGAGATAAAGAACTTGAGGCAGCTTTTGCACAGATTCCGAGTGTCATCGGTGTTGAGGCCAGTGTGCGGTACGTATCCAGCCAGGGCGGAGGATATACTCTCGATGAGATTAACCGACCGCATGAGCCCTTTAGAAAAGTTGCTACCGAGGCCTTAGTGGGGCTGCATGATGATGAGGGGATTATCCGTAGCTTTCCGAAGCCGCGCTCTGAGCGTGAGCAGGATTTTCCATTTCTTTCACAGGCTGGAGCTGGCATTGCACCTGAAGATACTGATGCCCAACCTGGGCCGCGCGATCTCATTCGGTACTACGGCCCCGGGCGAACGATACCGGTGTTTTCGTACTGGGACATTTTAGAGAAGGATCTACCGAATACACGCAATGCTCTAAAAGACGCGATTGTATTTGTCGGCATTCTGCTGCGTTCTGACACGGGGGGAGCGCAGAAAGATTCTTACTATTCACCCTTTGGCGGCAATATGATTTACGGGGTTGAGGTTCATGCCACCGTTGTGGCGAATCTCCTCTCACGCGGCTGGATCAGTAGGCCTGCTCAATCGCTTGAGGTTGCTGCGCAGGCTGCGCTGCTTGGGCTTTTTGCCTACCTCTCATTCATGCTAACTCCTCTGGTGCTCTCGCTGGCGGCCGTTGCCACGATATGTGTCTGGTCGGTAGCTGCCTTTTTTGGTCTTGGCGCGGGTGTGTTCCTTAGCGGAGCTGCTACCGTTCTCATTCTTCTTCCCGTGGTTGTTCTGCTTAATGCCGTGTACAGCTATTTTGTAGCAAGCAGAGCAGAAGAGAGCTTGCGTTCAGCGTTCTCGCTCTACGTGTCTCCCGATATGGTCCCACAGCTTGTTAATCAGAAGGACGCCCTCAAGCTTGGCGGAGAGAAGCTTTGGCTAACAGCGATGTTCACCGACATTGCCGACTTTACCACGATAACAGAAGAGATGCCGGCAGAGCGTACGTCAGAGATGCTGAATGCCTACTTTACTGAAGTGATGGATGTAATCTTTAAGAACCAGGGTACCCTGATTAAGTTTATCGGAGATGCTGTGTTTGCTATCTGGGGCGCTCCGATAAAGGTCGCAAATCACTCAGAGATGGGGGTTAAGACGGCGCTGGTTATCCAGAAAGAGGTAGAACGCTTTAACGCAACCAAAAGGTTTCCTCCCCTTAATACACGAATCGGCGTCCACACCGGGCCGATGCTCGTTGGTAACCTGGGTTCTAAGAAGCGGTTTGATTACACAGCTATCGGTGACTCTGTAAATCTTGCTGCTCGTATAGAGGGTCTCAATAAATATTTCGGCACTGCTTTGTTATTTACTGAAGCCACTCGCAAAGACGCCGGGGGGATTACGGGAGCCGTATTGATTGCTAAGGTACGGGTTAAGGGGCGTAAAGAACCGGTAAGCCTCTACTCTGTATTTGACCCGCCGCTTCCTGGAGCGATTGAGAGCGAATGGGCGACTGCTTTGCAACTATTTTCGGCGGCTAACTTCGAAGCTGCTCGCGCGGCTTTCGCGGCACTCGTGGGTCGAGAGCCACGACTTGGCACAGCAATCGGGCTATACGTAGAGCACTGTGGGGTGCATAATGGGACTCAGTTGCCGCAGGGGTGGGCGGGCGAGCTTGATTTTGATGTAAAATAGACATTCTACCTCCAGGAAGATCGCGAGAAACTAGCTATGGTGACCAACATTCTCTGTTCGCAACGCTACCACGCAGCGCAATGTGCACTGCGCGCTCTTGCTACCTTTGGAGTGGTATTTTGCAACGTCCTTCCATCAGTTGCTCAGTCGCTAACAGTAGCAGCCCCTGAGCAGATATCAAACGCAAAGGTAGGCCAGTTCATCGATAGCGACAGCGTCCAGCTGGCCGCTCCTCCGAATGCTAACCTGGTTGCGTTTTCTTCGTACGCTGGGAACCTAGATATGGCTGAAGCCGATACCAATCTTGCTTCAGATATATTTCTCCACAATCCAGCGCTCACTCCGCAAATCTCTCGCCAGAGCGTTACAAGTAACAGCGAACAGACTGCCAATGATCTTGCTCAAATTCCCCCAGAGAGTTTCTCGCCATCGATTAGCCCTACTCTCCCGGATGGTAAATACGGCATCGCCTTTACGTCGGTTGCAGAGAACCTGCTCACAGCTGAAGGTTATCCACTCAGCACTGTTGCGCAGGTCTATCTTCGGTTGCCCTTCATTAACAAAACTATCTTGGTCTCTCGGGGGATCGGGAATGAGGCCGGAAACTCTGACTCGGAGTGCCCTTCGGTTACCTCCGTACCGGCCACGTGGCCGACTTTTAAGGTTGTGTTTAGATCGCGCGCAGGGAATCTTAAGACTCCGGCGCTCCCTGCTGGCCGGGAGCTTGCAACCATCTTTCTAGCCACCGTTGTAGTAAAGTCAACTACTGTGGTTGAGGTTTCGACACAGCAGCTATTTGCGAAGGATGAGTACGAATTTAGCTGCCCAGTAATTAGTGGAGATGGTAGGTACATCGCCTTCGCCTCAAGCGCCCTTGATCTTGTTCCAGGTCGCACTACTGCTGGCTCTCAGATGTTTCGCTTTGACCTTAACCAGATTGGAACAGAGCAGGCCACTATCCTGAGCGCTATCAGTGGTGTTGATTATGGCCAAGGGCCGAGCTTTTCCCCTTCAATAAGCTACACTGGTGATACAGTCGTATTTACTACCCAGGCAACAAACCTCGACGTTTCAGCAAGCGCATCGGCCCCCAAGGTTGTTCTGTACAAGGACGGTGTGGCTGGTCTAACGCTTGTTAATAAAAACGCGGCGGGTGAAGCGAGTAATGCGCTCTACTTCCTTCAGGATGCGCCGCCCCAAGGCTTTATTAGCGCAGATGGCCGGCTGGTGGCATTTGTTGATAAGGGCACGAATTTGGTGAGCCCGCCCACTGCCGAGCAGATGCATGTGTACGTGAAGAGTACCACATCGTCCTCTGCTGCGCCGGTGCTTGTAAGTAAGACCGGTGGCGGTGTTGAAGCAGATGACGATTCCATCAACCCGGTGTTAGGTGCTAAAACCTTGGGCTCTAGCGAAGCATTCGTAGCGTTTAGTACCGCAGCCGCTAACCTTGGCACTCCAGGTGCTCAGGGGCCCGTTCTACGGGTTTTTAAGAGTGCTGTTACGGTACCAAGCCCGCCTATTACTAAGAATTATCAGATCCCTGTTCCACCAGAGGTTGTTGTTACTAACCGTAAGGTCACCCTTACCTTCCTGCGCTTTTCTACAAGTGGAGCGGCAACAGTTGCCGCAAAGAGTGATGACACCTTTAGTGCCTCAGCCAACAAGGTAAGCTACAAGGTGACAGTGCGGGGTGTTGGCAATCGAACTCGCATATCGCGCACAACCAATAGGAACCGACTTACGATTTCGCGCCTTAATCCTGGTACCTATACAGCGAGCTACAAAGCTACTCGTACTACATCTGGCAGTAAGCGGTCGGTCTCCACTAAGGAGAGCCCGAAGCGTAAATTTAAGGTGCAGTGATAAATGCAGTCTGTGTGATGTGTTGGGCGGTGAGTTCAACGTGTACGTACACTTCAACATCGGCGAATATTTTTAGGCTCTTCGTGGAATCGAGTGGGTAATCCTCGGTATTATCCGGACGTGAGCGTGCTTGTGCACGCTTACGTTTACGTCCAACGTCTACGTTAACGATCCCATGAAAGCCGAGCTTCTTCCTGGCGGTTATGACGAGCACATGAGTGCAGATGGCGGTCCAAAGGTGAATGTATGCCGCGGTCCCTGACGTAGAATGCCCCAGGCTCTAACTGTAGGGCACGGGGCCAGCTAAGCTCGCCCGACAGACGATCGTTGTCGGTATCTCAGCAGCCGCTTATTTCGCTCGCCCGATACTGCAGAGCTTTCGGGCGAGAGAAGATTTACTTCCACCAGCGGAATAAGGAGAGTCGCGCCGATCGAAATTAATGAATTGGTAGCAAGCGAACGCTGCCACTACCGCTTATTTCGATCGCCGATACGGAGTGGGATTTTAGAGTATCCCCGCAGTATCGGGCGAGCGGAATGAGCGGCTGCCGAAATACCGACAAGCTATTCTCCGGTCGGCGCGCTAAGCTGGCCGAGTAATTTGGCTCCTAGTGGTTACTCTATGCCCACCGAAAAGAGCGCATCAGCACTCATGCGTAGTCGGCGAAAATCCACCAGTCTCGATTGGCATTTGCATTAGCAAGAGTACTCCGAGAAACCGAACCTCTGATTCCCATGTGATAGAGCTTCTTGGCTGAGCACCACGCTCACTTGAGCAGCCGCGATTAATGGGTCAAGACAAGGGCTTACGCTATCTCTATCCTCGTTGCCACCACTCGATTCCACGAAGAGCCGATTTTTATTCAAAACGTGACAGAGCCACGGACGCACAGCCTATTTAGGAGGAGAGATCAGTCTACGTGCTCTTGCTCGTGCTCGTGCCACGTAGACATAGACATGTTCGTAGACGTCGTGCGGTTGTAAAGGTTTACGGAAGCCTTAGTCAACCGAGTGTGCCGTGAGGAACATTGCTCGCTCAAGCGCTATGAAGAACTGCTGATACGGCTGTGGGTCAGTTACAGGCCGGTTGTTGAACTGTGCATTAGCGCGCACAATAGTTTGTGTGTTTCCGCGAGGTCTGGTGCTCACAGTCATACGCAGTGCGTAGCCGTCTAACTTCGTAGCGCTTACGGTGCCGAGACCTAAGTCTGCCTTGTCTACTACGAAGCTTAAATCTTGAAGAGTTGCTATAATTGTGCGGAGTAGTTTTTCGCGTTCGGTCGTGTCGAAAGCCCGTGACTGAATCTGTCTTAGTTGTACTTGCGACTGCTCAGAATCTAAAATCCGATTCTGCATCGGTACGCACCCTGAGAGCGAGGCTGCAAGGGAACACACTAGAAAGGTCGAAAGTAGAGAGCGTGTAATGTAAGAAGGTAGGTATCTCATAATGCTTAGATCCCGTGAGCCTCAAGGAAGACTGATTTAGAGAGCTTGTAGAAGAACTCGTTGTAGAGCTCTGGTTGCTCTAGACTCTCGTTGCGCGAGATCTGTCCCCTATCGTTCCACACGGTTCGCTGGAAGGTAACTCGTACTGCGGTTTCGCGCGCTGATAGCGAACGAGTCACTACTGAGGCCCGTATCTTCTGCTCTACATCGATGGGAATGCGCTCGTCTGCTAGGATTCCTATAATAATACTCCCAGCTATCTGTCCTGCGTCGGTTGCATCGCGCACCTTGGAGGCAACGATTACACCTAAACGACTCTCAGATTCATCCACTTCAAAGCCTAGGTCCTGCAATACCCCGAGGGAGGCCTGAAGTAGTGTCTGTTCATCCCGGGTATCAAACCGCCTGGTTTGCATCTGCCTTAAACGGAAGGATTCTGGGGATAAGGCGAGTGCATCAGGGGGAACTGGTTGGACACATCCAAGAGAGGAGACGAGACACAGAGCCAACACACAAACTGCTAGCACTGAACGGAGAGAGCGAGCTTGCTTCTTCACAACTACCGCATCTATAAGGTTAAAAAGTTGATGAGTGGTATGCAAAGTCGCGCACACGCTTGTCGTGGCCGAACTTGATTATTACCGTTAACGTTTTCTGTGTTGTTGCTGATGCGCCACTCGATGACCCGTATGAAGGAGCTACCCCACCGCCTACTAATCCAGTTCCGATACCGGCACCACCAAGGATAAGGGTTGCAATGCCACCCGAATCAGTTGAGTAAGCACGCTCAGTTGAAATTTTGTCGTATATCCAGGTCTCGCGCCTATCTTCATCAGTGGTCACCACGTTCGGTGAGCCAAGGGCGGCTGCCACTTCAGCGCCCGACATACCAACGCGAACCTCACGCTGCACCTGACCTACTGTTATCGCTGAGCGTCTGTCACCTGATACCGCATCGCGGTGGTACTGAGCGCCTGCGCAACCGACTAGGTATGAAAGAGCTACGGTAGAGAGGAGAAGATTGCGATATTGTGCAGACATAAGAAGATAGAACTCCGTTCAATACAAATTCGTTGTACCTAATTAACTACGACTGGTGTTGAGCTGCCTTTATTCACCCCGTGCTGAGATTTTGGTATGAAACGCAGCAGGGTCGCTCCCAGGATGGCAGCCACCCCGAACGCTAGATACCTAAGCGGTACAGCGAAGAGTTCTGAGAAGAGTGGCCAGCGAACATCCTGTGGATTATGGGGGTTAGCGAGTACGGTTATGGTGTCTCCCTCGGCGAATGACTGCAGGAACGGTAAGTTCGTAACGGTCTGAACTTGAGCGCCAGAGGTGGTGGTATAGCGCACGTGAACGGGAGTAGTCTGTCTGAATTTGGGGGGGCCCTGACGATACTCTATAGAAGTCACAGTTGCCTGAACAGGTTGGGCTTCGTTAACAAACGAGTAGACCGAGTATCCCGACACGAGGCCGATTGACCCTGATACGATTCCCACGGCAAAGAGTATTCGCTTTATCAACATGGGGTATCTATATCCGGTCTGAAACGAGTATGGTAGCTGGTAAATAGTTAGGGGGGGAGTTGAGCTATTGTGCTCGTGCACGGGGTACGTATTCGTTTGCGTTTCCGTACGCGTTGACGTCTACGTCACCGTTTTACGAGCACGAGCAGGTGCCTTCCTCTAGCAATGCTTTGTGTCGGTCTAAGTCAGGGGGGGGGCGACCACGGGCAGAAAGAGAGTTGGTTACGAGGTGATTCCAGCGCGGCCGACGCTGTCGTATCGAGACGGCCTGGTGCACGGTATCGACTTCCCGCGTTTACCGTCACTGACAGAGAGTGGTCCGAGAATTCGTGGTAGCTCGAGTTGCGCTCTTACCTCACCGGAGCGCGAGTCCATCACTACTACGCCTCTACTGCCCATCTGAAGGTCGAGAGCGCCTTCGCACCGGCCTTGAAGGATAGTTGATGGGCACATGTAGTCTCGAGCGTCGCAGAAATCGCGCAGCTCAATGCGGTACCGAATCGTCACCAGATGTTCACCTGGGAGGAGCTTCACTGATGTTGCGTAAGTTGGAACGCTCTTGGCATCAACTGAGATGGTATCGATGATTAGCTCAGGCCCTGACCTCCTAAAGGCTAGTAGGGCCGCCTCTTCATCGGGTACATCTTCGCCGCTGAACATCTGAACCGAGCATGCAGATAACGTTGCCGCTAGAACTGGGAGAAGCGCCAACGCGAAAGCGCTGCCTACCTTGCTGACGAGCTCGCGAAAGCGGGAGCTCGTCTTAGGGACGATGTCGCATGTTTCACTCTCAGTATCGAACACCACGACTACGTCCCCCCTCTCAAGCTGTTTGTACACCTGAGCTACTTTTGCCGCTAGAGAGAAATCCTTTACTCCGTACTCCGTCCCCTCGCGCAAGACAAACTCTTCAACAATGCCTGCTAGAGTTTCTGTCTTAAGGGAGTTGTGCGGAATAATCATGGTAGTATCCCAGCTCTACGTGCCTTGTCCTAGTGGTGATGTCCCCCTGGACCATGCACGTGTCCGTGCTCGACCTCTTCCTCGGATGCCGCCCGAATAGCGGTCACTTCAATATCAAAGTGAAGTGCCTCTCCGGCCAAAGGATGGTTGGCGTCCAACACGACCTGTTCGTCGGTCATTTCAGTAATTCGAGCCGGGAAGCTCTCCCCTTGAGAAGAGTGCAGCTCAACGATGCTTCCAACCTCAACTCCGTTGGGGAGAGAGACTTCGCTCTTTTTAACAGAGATAACAAGCTCGTCGCGATACTCGCCGTACCCTTCAAGGGCTGCCACAACTACGTTGAAAGCCGACCCTATCGCCTTGCCGACCATTGCGTTCTCAAGGCCGGGAACTATCTGTCCGTACCCGTGGAGGTAGGTAAGCGGCTGGGCTTCCTGGGATGAGTCAAGCACCTCACCTTGGGAGTTCTTAAGAGTATAGTGGAAGCTGACCACCATGTTGTTAGCTATTAAATTGAGACTATCCATGGGGTACCTCCCGCAAAAAAATTAGACTACCGCGATGACTCTTCAGATAACTAGCGCCACCAAGTGTAGGGCCGGACTTTACCATAAATAGGGGCCGGAGGATACCCGTGTAAAGTTGTCCCCGGATTCCGTCAGAGCCCCTTTTGTGTTACACCCATACCGCTGTGCCTGGGGCTGTTCCGGGTAGCCAGAATTCGGGAATGTAAGGTATGAGTACCCCAGTGGTTAACCGCGAAGTCGAAGCAAACGCTGCCAAGCGGCGCACCTTTGCGATAATAAGCCACCCAGATGCCGGAAAAACCACCCTGACGGAGAAGCTGCTTCTCTACTCGGGTATGATCAATACGGCCGGAATGGTGCGGGCTCGTAAGGGGGGAAAGGCAACCAGCTCTGACTGGATGTCACTTGAACAGGAGCGCGGCATCTCTGTGTCAGCCTCGGCGATGCAGTTTCCGTACAAGGGGGCTATTATCAATGTCCTAGACACCCCAGGGCACCAAGATTTCTCCGAGGATACCTACCGGACTTTGACGGCAGCAGATAGCGCTGTAATGGTGCTTGATGCCGGCAAAGGCGTAGAGACACAAACGCGCAAGCTCTTCGCTGTGTGTCGGATGCAGAAGACCCCTATCCTCACATTCATCAATAAGATGGATCTAAACAGCAAAGAGCCCCTTGAGCTGCTGCAAGAAGTTGAGGATGTGCTCGGGATCCTTGCGGCGCCGGTTAGCTGGCCAATCGGAAGCGGAAGCTCATTCAAGGGGGTGGTCTACCCTGCTACCCGTCAGGTTATGCTCTTTACAAAGTCAGAGATAGGAGGAGCAGGAAGAGCGGCTTTTAAGACTATGAGCCTTGATGAAGCGATTAGCTCCGGCGAGCTCTCTTCAGAGCAGTCGCAAAACCTTGTTGAAGAGCTTGACCTCCTTGAGACAGCTGGTAACGCCTTCTCGCGCGAGCGCTTTTTGCTCGGAGAGACAACTCCAGTATTCTTTGGGTCAGCGCTTACCAACTTCGGTGTTGAGCCTTTCTTTGATTCTTTTGTTGATCTTGCCCCTGCACCGCATCCGTACGAGGCAACGGGTAGCGATGGGGCCGTCGAAGAGGTTCACCCCACTGCACGAGATTTCTCGGCGTACGTGTTCAAGATTCAGGCCAACATGAATCCGCGCCATCGCGACAGTATGGCGTACATGCGCGTGTGCTCGGGGCGCTTTGAGCGAGATATGGTAGTTAAACACCACCGCACGGCAAAAGATATCCGCTTGTCTCGCTCATACAGCTTAGTAGCGCAGGATCGCAACACGGTCGATGAGGCGTTCCCCGGGGACATTATCGGCGTTATTAATCCGGGTGTGTTTGCAATCGGTGATACGGTTTCAATTGAAGGTGGATTTAACTTTAAGCCGATGCCGCAATTCCCACCTGAGATCGTAGCTCAGATCCGACCAACAGATGTGATGAAGCACAAGAACTTTGATAAGGGTATCCAGCAGCTTGCGTACGAAGGTGCGGTGCAGATACTCCGCTCGTTCCGTAATCCCAAAGATCCTCCGCTCGTTGCAGCCGTTGGAAAATTGCAATTCGAAGTACTTCAGTTCCGCTTAAAGGAGGAGTACTCAGTCTCAACCGCCATAGATTTTCTTCCCTATCGTCACAGCATTTACGTTGAGGGAGATATCGCTACTCTCACCTTGCCCATGGGCTCGATGGTAGCACTCGATGCACGCGATAGAACCGTGATTCTTCTAAGCGCTGACTGGGAGAAGAAGTACGTGCGCGAGAAGAATACGGGACACGTGTTTAAGGATTTCGTGTAGCAGTGCTAAAGCTGCTGCGCCGTTTGAGCAATTCGCCCCACAATATTTGAATTCAGAGACTGGATCGTTCGAGCCATATCCTGAACGAGGCGTGTAACTAAAGCTGGGTGCGTTTGAAGGAGCGCCTGAAACTGTGCAGCATCAAGCTCCATCACGAGGCACTCAGTAGTTGCAATAACAGTTGCGTTGCGGTCGGTTCCTGTCATCGCGGCGATTGCGCCGAAAATTTCATCCTTATGTACCTCTCCGACCTCAATACCATCAACCATAACTCGAGCATGCCCTTCGACCATGGTGAGCACAGAGCTGCCCGGTTTACCCTGAGTCAGAATGACATCCCCGTCTCGGAATACGCGAATTGCTGGAGTGGGGTCCTTTTCAAGATGCACACGCTCAGCTAGTAATGCCAAAAAGAGCATCGACGATGCACACAGGTATTCGTTCCAAAGCGCTATTGCTGCCGGCGACCTTAGAGCCTGTTGCTGAAAGGTGTCACACGAATACACCGATACAACAGCGGCGAATTCGGGGGTCTCAATTGACAGTGGATAGAGCTCGCTAGAGTTAAGGCCGACAACATCTCCTTCTTCGTAAACGAACATCGCCCCCTGAGAGGAAGAGACTCGCAGGCATCCTTCCTCTACGACAAAAAATGCAGGTCGTGCTGCCCAGCGTGGCGTCACTGAAGCGTGAGCGGGAATGACAACGTGCTGCTCGAGTGGTTGGAGCTTTGCTACGATCTCCTCGTTGAGTCGTTGAGCTAGTAGTTGGTAGCTGGTTGTATCGGTCTTACAGTCAAAGAGCGTGTGCATAGTCCCCATTTCCTCATTGCAAATCCCATACTCTCGGTCGGATGGCAGGCGGCTAGCCTTTACGGATGGGAGCTTCTTTGGGCCAAGAGATAAAGGGGGCCGTGGGGGCACATGGAGTGGAATAACGATTATTACCAGGATGTTCGGGGATTTCGGGATGAGTTACGGTAGGTGTAGATGCCCCCTTCCCTAGGTCCGCCTGAGTATTCGTAGGTCACTGTAATTTTTGGCGAAGCTGAACCTTCGCGGTCCGGGGGGTGGGGCATGCCTCGTATCAACCACCTCAGATTTTGTGTAAATCTCGGTTGTGCTACCCTACCCTTATGAACGATTTGCGCGACGATTACGAGAGCTTAGATTCCGCCGAAGACAGGTTGGCGTGGTTGATGGAGCGTCCGGCAGTGCATGCACCGGTGTTAGGTGACTACTGTACGCCAGAGCGTCGCGTGTCTGGGTGCCTATCTGGCTTGTGGCTCAGAAGCGAATGTCGCGAGGGAGCTATGTATTACCAAGCAAAGAGCGAATCGGCGCTTGTTCAAGGAGTTGTTTCGTTTCTGTGTGATCTCTATAACGGTCGCACGGCAGAGGAAGTGATAGCTGCCGGTAGATCGCTTGCCGATGAGCTACAGCTTCAGGGGCTCTTAACCATTACCCGCCGGCGGGCTGTTGAGAGTACGGTTGGGTTTTTTATCCAAGAGGCGCTTCTGCACGTAAAGCGTGTTGGAAATGGCTAGCTACGTTGATGCTCACTGTCATCTGCACGATAAGAGGCTTTTAGCATGTGCGGATCTCATGGCTGAGTGTGCCGCGCATGGGGTTTCTGCTTGGGTTGTAAACGGAACGTGCGCCGATGATTGGGGCGCGGTGCGCGACTATGCTGCTAGCCACCCAGGTGTTATCCCCTCTTTTGGGTGGCATCCTTGGTTTTTAGATAATTTACCGCAGGACTGGCGCGAGCTGTTGATAGCAGCTCTTGATTCAACCCGTTCTGCCGTCGGTGAGATTGGGCTTGATTCTTGGAGAAAGCCATTTGACCGGGAACTTCAAGAGCGAGTGTTTTCAGCGCAGCTTCAGATCGCAGTCGATCGAAATCTTCCCGTTTCAATTCATGGTCTGCGTGCGTGGGACAGAGTGCTCTCGGTTCTAAAGAGGTCTCCGCGACCTGCGTGTGGCTTTCTGCTTCACTCCTACGGCGGGCCTGCATCACTTATCGAGCCATTTGCTGAATTAGGGGCTTACTTCTCCTGTCCGGGGTTCTTTCTTCGACGCGGTAACGAAGGGAAGCTTGCTCTCTTTAAGGATGTTCCGCTTGAACGGTTGTTAATAGAGAGCGATGCCCCAGATCAAGCGCTTCCTGAGGAGTTAGACAAATATAAGGTTACACTGCCTGGTGAAACCAAGCGCATCAATCACCCTGCAACTATCGTTAACACCTACCAAGCGGTAGCTGAGCTTCGCTCGATGTCCATTGAGGATTTTATGGAGGCCGTAGGCGAAAATTTCCGCAGGCTCTTCGGGCCGCTTGTGTAACTTTTAAAAAGAGCCAAGCGCTTGCTTAAGATCCAAAAGGGTTAATCTGGCCGACCGTAACTTTTGGAGGAAGCCGAGCCGGTGTTGTCATTGGCATAGCAACCCGTACGAGTTACTCGTCGTCTGCATCGCTAACGTTGATGCTCCCAAGAAACTTCTCTCCTACGCTTAAAAGGCGTTCGTCCGTGAATGTGACTCCAGCAAAGATAGTGCCGTCGGGAGTAGAGATAAGCCATTGAAGCAGCATCTCGCCGGTCTCTCTGAGACGCAAGTGTTGAACAGCGCCGGGAAACTCGCCGCATGAACGAGGTTCAATCGAGATCGGCTCTAGTTGCTCGTTATCGTGTAACTCTTCTTTTAATTGCACTGCAAGCTGTTCGGACGATGCAGCATCGAGCACTTGGCCTACGCTTACGGCAAGGTCGAACTGGAGCTCAGAGTCGCCAAAATCCTGATCGAGGGATAGAGTTACGGATTCTGCGTCGCCGTCATCATCTTCCTCCTCTGTGTCGTCAATCCAGGGCTCGTTTGGAAATTCACCGCTTACTGTTGTCTCTGGAACAGTATACCGCTCCCATGACTGGTTCAGGATTGCTTTACTATCAAGGGACATATGAACCTCTCGCCTCAGACTTGTGCTGGTGCTTTGTAGCACGTACCTCAAAGATAAGGAAATACGTCCGGAAGGGGCTTAGGGAAGCGCGGCAAAACCCCTCCCTACTGCGAAAGTAGATAGTGGGTTGCTCTTTGATTTTCACGACGAGAAAAAATTCTCCATGTATCGCAGCGGATACATCTGCGGTTTTCTCCGATCGTGAAATTCGATTAACCGCTACTATTCTCCTCAGCCATTGCCTGCGCTCTCTTCCGCTTCCACGGAAATACCTCCTCCGGTAGATCGTGAGATAACAGCCGAACTGCTTCGGCTGCCGCAGCAAAACCAAGGGTACCAGTAAGAAACACAGCACTCCCCAGCCCCTCATTGCAGCTCTTTCTCGTCTTCTTCGTTTCGGTCGAGCACGCTGGAGGTGATTCGGGTGAGGGTTGTGGCCCGCGTTGCAGCGGGGCATAGATGCACGGGATCTCAAAGTTTGCGCGCTCGCCTCGCGGAAATTGGTGGTGTTGTCGAAGACGCTTTCTAATGATCTGCAGGAGAGGATCGTGAATGGTAAACGCTAGGTCCTCTACCTCAATGCCGAGCGGATTAAGCCGCTCACCACCAGAGCCAACGGTGATAACACGCTGGTCGCGACGGACGCACTCAACAAGCAGCGCTGTCTTATTATCAACAGAATCTATCGCGTCGATCAAAAGATTGGTTTTAGTGCTTAGGATCTCATCGGCGGTTGCGGGCGAAAAGAATTTTTCAAAGACCGTCACCACGCAGTTGGGGTTGATCTCCTTGATTCGCGCTTCGAGTACCCGTGCCTTTGAGAGGCCAACGGTAGAAGTCAATGCGTGTAGCTGGCGGTTGATATTCGTGACACACACCTCATCAAGGTCAACTATCGTTAAGCCCCCTACTCCGCTTCGCGCTAGCGCTTCAACTGTCCACGACCCAACGCCGCCAAGCCCAACAACAGTTACAGTTGACTCTTGAATACGCTTGAAGCTCGAGGCTCCAACCAGTGATTTAAAGCCCTGAAAACGGGCATTGATGAGGTCCATACCCTTAGCATGGTGAACTGTTTGCGGTCCTAAATCAACACACGGCCTGTGCTTGATTAGGATCAGTAGCTTGCTTGTTTCGGTACGATATAGGTATTCAGTGAGTATGCGGGATGCAGATGTAATAGTTGTTGGTGGTGGGCTCACTGGGCTGCGGGCGGCGTACGAGCTTGGGCGTGGTGGTGCAGCGGTTCTGGTTGTTGAGGGTAATGATTCAGTCGGTGGTCGGGTTCGCTCTTCTAATGTGGACGGATTTATTCTAGACCACGGCTTCCAGGTAATTCTCTCTGGCTACCCCGAACTTAAAAGTATCCAAGGTATAGACTCGCTTAATCTATCAACCTTCTTATCGGGCGCGCGTATTCAGACCGACGCGGGGTGCGTTGACCTCCTTGATTGGCGCAGTGGTCTCAGAGGGATCCGTTCGATGATTAAAGCCCCGTTTTTCTCGTACGCCGACCTGCTTAGGTTGGGGATCTTCGCGCTTCTTTCTTCAAGCAGCGCGCCTCATCAAACGGGGATCTCCACCGCCGAAGACCTACGAAATCTTGGGTTCTCAGAGGGCGCTCTGCAGAGCTTTGTAAGGCCCTTCTTAAGCGGCGTACTTGTTGATAGTTCGTTGGCTCTTGATAGCGGAGCAGCCCGGTTCTACATGGGGATGTTTTCGCGTGGTCGCGCAGCTTTACCTAAAGGTGGGATGCAGGCTCTCCCTGATCTGTTGGCGTCAGCGATAGGTCGGTCACACCTCCTGCTTTCTTCGCGTGTGAGCAAGGTGTCAGAGCATGAAGTGGTGCTTGCATCGGGTGAGACCCTTTCTGCTCGGTATGTGCTTTGTGCCGTAGATGGCCTGGCGGCAGTTGAGCTTGGGGCGGAGGCCAAGACTATGCCCTACGGTAGTTGCGCAACGATATATTTTGCTGCTGAGAGACCGCCCTATTCTGAACCCATTCTCTTTCTTAACGGCACTGGCCGTGGAGTCGTTAATCATGTGGCAGTCGTGTCTAACGTGCAGCCATCATACGCCCCTAACGGGAGAGCGTTAATTAGTGTGACAGTGGTGGGTGGGAGCGCAACCCGCTCCACCTTGCTAGACGATGTACGCGGCGAGCTTGCCCAGTGGTTTGGTGCAAAAGCCCAAGAATGGGAGCACCTAAAGAGCTTCGTTATACCTGGAGCTGTTCCACTGAGGCCCCGATTCTCCGATGGATGGTGCAACCTTAAAGGGGTTTTTTATGCCGGCGATTACCTCTCGTACGGCTCTCAGAATGGAGCGCTCGCTGCTGGTCGATCGGCTGCCCGAGCTATTCTAGAGCATCTTTTCACTGCGGGTTAAGACGCTGCAACGCAATAGCAGAACGACTCGGAATGTACAGCCTTAGTTGACCGTCGTGCTCCGATGTTTGATGGCGAACAGAAGCATCGGTCCGTCCGTGTCCACCAAATTGCGTGGCATCAGTATCGAGCACAACTGAGTACTCACCGGGCTTCACACCGATTGCTCTCGATTCATAAGAGTTTGTTGGGTGGAAATTAAACACAAAGAGTAGCCCCGCGCGTTCAAAGACAAGGAGCATGTCCTGCACGTGCTCGTAGTGTTTGTATGGCCACGGCTCATCAAGCACTTTGAACTGAGCCATAAGATCGAGCATCGCTTTGTCGAATTCGGCAAGGTGGCGGTACTTGAGATCAGGAGAGTCGCGCAAGCTCCACTGCCTGCGTGCGTAGTGGTATGACCAATTGTTCCCTTCTCTTGGAAAATCAACCCACTCTGGGTGTCCGAATTCATTGCCGATAAAGGTCAGGTATCCGTTCCCCGCAGTGGCACACGTTACAAGGCGGATCATCTTATGCAGTGCCATCGCGCGGTCGATGGTCAGGTTGTTGTCACTGACTCCCATGTGCCAGTACATCTCTTTGTCGGCGAGCCAGAACATGAGTGTCTTATCGCCAACGAGCGCCTGGTCGTGCGACTCAGCATAACCGATTGTTTGTTCGTCAGCGCGCTTGTTCGTGAGCTCCCACCACAGTTCGCTTACGTTCCAATCTTCATCACGTGAATGCTTAAGGAGCTTGATCCAGTAGTCAGGAGTGCCCATAGCGAGGCGGTAATCAAAGCCTGAACCGCCATCTTCAAGGGGAGCTGCAAGTCCAGGCATGCCGCTTACCTCTTCTGCGATCGTTATCGCATCGGGACGTATGGTGTGAATGAGCTTATTTGCAACACCGAGGTAGGTAACTGCGTCCTCATCGACGTTCCCACCGAAGTAGTGGTCATACGAGCTAGCGGAAGAGCCTAACCCGTGGTCGTGGTAGATCATGCTTGTTACACCATCGAAGCGAAATCCATCGAACTTAAAGGTGTCGAGCCAGAAGCGACAATTTGAGAGCAAGAAATGCAGCGTCTCTATCTTTCCGTAATCGAACAATCTGCTATTCCACGACGGGTGCTCGCCACGCGAGCCGCCGTGAAAGTAAAGTGTGTATGAGCCATCGATCCGACTGAGGCCTTCAACTTCGTTCTTAACTGCGTGCGAGTGCACGAGATCCATGATCACAGCGATGCCCATCCCGTGAGCGGTATCTATCAGCTCCATCAGATCTTCAGGTGTACCAAAGCGCGACGACGGCGCAAAGAAACTTGAGACTTGGTAACCAAACGAGCCGTAGTACGGATGCTCTTGGACGGCCATAAGCTGGATTGCGTTGTAGCCGCCTTCTTTTATGCGCGGTAGGATATTTTGGGTAAACTCTCTGTACGAGCCAACTCTCGCCTCATCCTGCGCCATCCCTACGTGCGCTTCATAGATGCGTGGGGCGCTGCGGGGAGTGGTAAAGGTATTGCGCCACGTGTAACGCACAGGCGGATCCCACACCTGAGCGCTAAAGGCTTTGGTTTGTTCATCTTGTACTACTCGTCTGCAGAACGAAGGGATCCGTTCACCGGTAATTACCTGCCCATCCTGGAGCCAGGAAACAAGCAGCTTGTAGTGTTGCCCGTGGCTTAATGCGCTGGCGGGAAGCTTCAACTCCCATGTACCGTGATCTTTGCGCGCGAGGGCGAACTCAGGAAGTACTTGCCACTGTGAGTGGTCGCCAACAAGGGTTACCCCAACAGCAAACGGTGCTCTCTCACGAAGTACCCACCCTTCAGGCGAGCGATGCAGCCCGAAGTACTCGTGCCCTGAAGCGAAGTCGAGTAGTGAGGTTTTATCTTGAGTAAGCCTAGTAATCTGTTCGGCAATGCGGCGGGAGCGATGCTCGATTGCGCCACTGTAGGGGGAGAGCCAGGGATCGATCTGAACTATCTTGGGGGTCGCGTTATTCATAGGTATTGAGATGGTATCCCAGAGGTTGTCACGTGGGAAGTAGAGATACGGGAGATAGTGCGGTATAGTCTGCCTGTATGACCACTGAAAGTAATTCTTCTGATATCTGCCGCGTGCTCTCGATAGTTGATGGAGTAAGTGAAGAAGTGATCGATATAATCGAATTGCCGCACTTTTCCGTTGAGGCATTCGCGCGGCAGTTTGATGTTCCTGTCGAAACCGACCCAGAGATGCACGACCGGTACGCAGTTGGGCCAGACGATGTTGAGTTCTTACGGCGAGAGGTTGGGATTCAGATGGTGTTTGATTTCTCGCGCTACGGGTACTTTATTGAGGCGGTGTATCGGGGGTAGGGGTGTGAGTTTATCGATTCTCCCCCTTGTTCTGACGGCCTCAGCGGCGTCGTCTGCTAATTCAGAAACTCTTAAGTTTTAGGGCTCTTCGCGGAATCGAGTGGGTAACACTCGGTATTATCCGGACGTGAGAGTGCTTGTGCACGCTTACGTTTACGTCCAACGTCTACGTTAACGATCCCGTGAAAGCTGAGCTTCTTCCTGGCGATTATGACGAGCACATATGTATAGCTGGCGGTCCAAAGTTGAGCGTGTACAGCGGTCCCTGACGTAGAATGCCCCAGGCTCTAACTGTAGGGCACGGGACTAGCTAAGCTCGCCCGACAGAGGATCGTTGTCGGTATCTCGGCAGCCGCTTATTTCTCTCGCCCGATACTGCGGGGATACTTTAGAATCCCGCTCCGTATCAGCAATCGAAATATGCGGGAGTAGCATCTGTGCTGTGCGAGCAGGATTTTCACGGTAAAAATATTTCCAAAAACTCTTGACGCGAATAATTGCACGCCAAAATTGATGAGCAGTGGTCGCTCGTAAATTACTTGTAGATATCAGTGAAATCGATATAGCCAAGCGCTAATCGGTCAAAACACCTCGCGAATCAA
>JBIKKT010000060.1:0-14484 GCA_044360195.1 Bdellovibrionota bacterium
GGAATCAGCGGCTGCCGAAATACCGACAAGCTATTCTCCGGTCGGCGCGCTAAGCTGGCCGCGCACTTTGGCTCCTAGTGGTTATTCTATGCCCACGGAAAGAGCGCATCAGCACTCGTGCGTAGTCGGCGAAAGTCCTCCTGTCTCGATTGGCCTTGGCATGAGCAAGAGTACTGCGAGAAATCGAACCTCTGATTCGCATGTGATAGAGCTTCTTGGCTGAGCACCACGCTCACTTGAGCAGCCGCGATTTATGGGTCAAGACAAGGGCTTACGCTATCTCTATCCTCGTTGCCACCCACTCGATTCCACGAAGAGCCTCTACGTAAAGATGTAAACAAGCCTTAGCTCATAGCCAGCGGGTGAGAGCGAGAGAGGGCTGCTAGATATGAGGGTTACCTCACCCCAAAAGCGACTTTACCCGATTCCGGTCAAGGTTGGCTGACTGTGCCTGTAGGGCCACTGAGACCTGAGATAGGATGCTATTTTTAGCCAGATTTGCGGCCTCTTCGGCTACATTTGCATCCCCTATTCGCGAAGCGGCTTCTCGCGTTCCGTTCGCTTGGCTCTCAACATTAGAACGAGCAGTTTCTAAGCGAGACTGGACTGCTCCAATCTTGTCGCCGCGCTCCTGAGAGAGGCTATCGCTAAATTCGGTGACTGCGGTGAGGGCTGCTTGGGCTCCTGCCTGAGTGCTGATGTCTTGAGAAGCTACGTTCGAAACGAGGTCGCCAACATTTATCCCTGAGCTCTCGACTCGTGACGATGAACTATCGTCGGTTCCAACTTGCGTGGTGAAGGAGCCACCATCAAGCGGCTTAATGCCGTTGAATTCAGTTGTCTTGCCTACGCGCTGGATCTCCTGGGTGAGAGCTGAGAATTCCTGCTGTAAAGCGCCACGCTGCGAATCAGACATGGTCCCATTAGCTGCTTGAGTTGCCAATTCCTGAAGGCGGCCGGTCATGTCTTGTATCTGCCCAGAGGCGCCGTCAGCAATAGCAAGTGCTGATGACGAATCAGAGATGTTTCTACTTGCTTGACCGAGGGATACAACGCTCGCATCGAGCTGGGAGAGTACGGCTAGGCCGGCTGGATTATCTGAAGCCTTGTTGATTGATTTTCCGCTTGAGAGCCGATCCATCGCGGTCTTTTGCCCTTGCAGAGCCTTAGAGAGGCTGTTTGCTCCAGAACGACCGAAAGGATCACTTGAGGAAACCATAGTTCACTCCTTGTAACTCAAGACGCACTCGTACTACTGCTGTAGCAGAGCTGCAGCGGGTACTACCTCTGTCCGCGAGGTGTTAATTCCGCCTACAGAAGTAGGTCGGCTCGACGCAAAATGAGGTTATAGGGTGGTGCGCAATTACCTAGCGAAGATCCAAAATGGTGGATTCTCGTAAGTGATTCTCGCCCTCGAAACTAAAGAGTAGCTCCAATCTATTGAGAAAATGGTGAAAGAGGTTCATCGGGAAGTCCTAGTAACTCTCTGAATCTTTGGCGCAGGTAGGTCTCCATGCAGTCAACAACGCCATTACACCGAATGAGGTTGTCCATCACTTGAGCGATCTGTCGGCGGGTTGCGAGGTCGAGCGATTCTTTAAGCTTGGCTGCTTCAAGGGAAGAGCTACGCATGTTGCGCAGATGAGCTTGGGCCTTTGCGAAGAGAGCCGTAGCTGCTTCGTCTGATATTTTGAAGAGGTTTTTCAGCCCAGCGTGAATTACCGATCGTTCTACCCGATCGATTACGCTATCAGAGCTTGCTACCTCAATAAGGAGCATCGCGGTTGCAAGAGATACATCGGCTTTATTTCGAATCTGCTGCTTCTGTTGCAGAGTAGACATCTGTTGGAAGAGTCGATCTGCGGTACGATTTGAATTGTGATTGTTATTGCTCATGTATACTACCTACCGTCTTTATGTGCATGGCTGCATCCTAGTCACATTTGGTATCAGGAAGGTTATGATAGGTATTTTGGGGGGTGTGCTGTAGGGGTGGAAAGGAGTCGGAAAAATGCGAGGTTTTCCTAGTTTTCTCGAGTGCGGTACGGGGTAATAGTGTAGAATCAGAGCTGTTTTTATGAGATCTGCATTAGGTAGCATATGCGACACCTTTTAAGTTGGAATAATTGGTCAAACTCAGAGATAGCAGAGCTGCTAGATTTTGCAGCGTACGTGAAGACACACCGGACGTACTTTAACGGTGCGATGCTAGGTCGTAGCATCGCCATGCTTTTCCAGAAAACCTCAACGCGTACCCGTGTATCGTTTGAAGCGGCCCTGACAGAAATGGGTGGGCATGCGATTTACATAGATTGGATGACGTCCAACTTTGAGCTGACGGATGTGCGCTTTGAAAGTCGCTACCTCTCTCGTAATGTCTCTCTCATCATGGCCCGGATGAAGAAGCATGACGAGTTGCAACGAATAGCAGAAGGGTCAGAGGTGCCGGTTGTTAATGGCTGTTGCAACCTGTTCCACCCATGCCAGAGTTTGGCAGATATGCTCACAATTAAGATGGATGCGGGCAAAATCGAGGGGCGGACCGTGTGTTATATTGGGGTCCATAACAATGTGGCGAACTCGTTGATTGAGATCTCTGCCGCTCTGGGAGTAAATCTTGTGTTAGTAACGCCGCTTGCAAATGACGGAGCGGTCATCGACAGCGTGCTGGCGCGCGGCAGGGACGCAGGGACGCTGTCGTGGGAGAGTGACGTTCGCCATGCAGTCAAGAACGCCGACTATGTCTACACCGATACCTGGCTCGACATGGAGTTTTTTAACGATCCTGCATTCATGCAGCAAAAGAAGGAACGAGAAGAGCTCATGCTACCGTACCAGCTCAATCATGAGCTGCTGAAGGGCTCGAAGGCAAAGGTTATGCACGATATGCCGATTCATGCCGGGTATGAGATATCACGTGAGCTGGTAGATGATGCTCGGTCTATTATATTTCAACAGGCGGAAAATCGGCTCGATGCCCAGAAAGCGGTGATTATAAAGTTGCTGGGTGGTCTCCCATAACGATCTTTTGAAGGATCGCCTGATACGTCGAAACACGGTCTTGCCAGGAGTGTTTTGCATTCAAGGCGTTCGTGACGAGCGCTTTGTATGTCGTCTGGCTGAGAGCCGATTCAATCGCCCACGATACTGTATTAGCGAATCCAGTCGCACAGTAGTCATTGCATAGAAAGCCGTTGCCTGACCTGGAGATTTGGTCGTAATGAGAGATCGTAGCTGATATACCCCCGACGTTTCGACCTATGACTAATGTTCCTGCAGCAAGCGCTTCCAGCTGCGTAATTCCGCCGGGCTCAAAGCGTGATGGCATCAGAAAAAACGTGCTGCCAAGGATAATTCGTAGTGCCTCTGAGTGCGGTACATAGTCAAAGTGCGCAGCTATCCTGCCGGGGTATTTAGCACGCAGGTATCCAACGCATGCAGCGAGATCTGTGGCGGCTTTGTCGCCAGATGTCAGTGGTCCTGCAAAGAGTATCTGAGCTTGCGGATGACGGATTAAGATCTCTTCCAGAGCGGAGTGATTGCTGAAAGCAACAAATCCAGAGAGGAGGTTAAGGCCCTTCTGCTCAACCATTCTACCGACACAGCTTATAAGTTGTGCGTGCGGAGCCCTAGTCAGGCCGTAGTGCTCTTGAAGAAGTTCCTTCGTTTTTTGCTTCGATATCAGTAGTTGGTCTGTGCAAAGTGTCTCTTTGTCTTGCATGCCAGATAAATGGGCAAGGTAGCGGTCAACATCCTTGCGATTGATGCCGTTACTTATGCCGAACACAGAGTCTCGCTTGTGCTGAAGAACAAACTCAAGTCCATCTCCGCCGTGTGGTGAAACGAGCTGCTTGGCATACGGTTCACTTACCGTGAGGATTCCACCTGAGACATGGTGTGCCGCTGCCATAGTGAGATTAAGCAGATCGTGCCGGTGCGGGTCACGGAAGCCAAAGAAGTGCTCAGGTGCAAGGTTGAGCATGGGCCACAGGTCTTCGTGGTTGACGTGAGTGGGTAGCCGTCCGTGGTAGTCAGCCCCTCCGTTGTGGATCATGTGAACTGTTTTGCATGATCGTAGCCACGGAGTATTGCGGTATCTGCTATCAAGAGCAGCCAGAGCGGGAACGCAGGCTGTCATCCAGTCATTGGATATAAGTGCCGAAGGTCGAATGCCGAAGTGGCTAGTAGCTATAACTTCAAGGGTCGCTCGTGATAGTACAACAGCGCGGCGAAGTTGCTCATCGGCGAAAACTGGTTGATAAATTCGGTCGAAGACAGAGGCATTTGCCAAGAGAAAAAATCGGACATTTTCAAATTCCGTAAGGTATACCGCAATTGGGATAGTGCTTGCTGGTCGTCTGTGGGAGGTAGTTTCTGAGTAGTAGGTGGGGCCAAGATGGATATCTACAGAGCCTACGTAGGTTGGGACTTTTGTGTGATTGTTGAAAACTATACCCTGCTCTAAGACCCGTTTCGCCGATTGGTGCTTGCTACCGTTGGAGAAGGCATACAGTGGGGAGATTATCGTGACTGGAATTCCGACCCGGGCGAGCTCCGGGGGGAGTCCTGCAATTACTTGGGCGAGGCCACCAGCTGCAGCATGAGGCCCCTCGGGAGTGCTGAACACTATTTCTCCAACGCCGTAGTTCTTGAGTGCCTGCGTGAGGGAGGTATCGTGGGCGAGCCGTGCAATCGTTGCTGGTTCGTGGGCGAGTGCAGTGATAGAATCTTGCAACAGGCGGCCAGCTCCCATAAACGGGACGTCGTTACAAACAGCCGAGATAACTGGTTCTATCTCAGTGTTGGTTCGAATCGCTTCAATGATCCTGGAGGTAGCAAGCGCCCGAGCTGTCTCAAGGCCTTCCTCACGCACACGAGCAAGTTCAGTATCGTCGTGCGCAATCCAAAACTTAGCATCATCGTGCCACGGTCTTCCGACCCAGATACGGGAAGGATTTCCACTTATATTTAGGAAAATCGCGGCACCGTGGTGACCCCGTTGGGAGACTCGGATGGTGTGCGTCAAGGAGTGAATACGTGACTTCGTCAGGTCTATTCGTTGAACAAGCTCATCTCGCCAGGGCGCTGCGCACTCGTCGTAACCTCCCCAGTGCAAAAAGACATCAACTTCTGCACCGGGTATTCGTGGGAGAATAATGCTTGTTTCCACAGTAACTGAATTACCATCGACCTTGAGGATCCGGTTCTGCTTAAGTCGTGAGCGGGTGGCGAGCCTGTGAAGGGCAGATGTGACATCAAGGGAGGGGCCTTCAGGGAAGACAAGCGTCGCGGGGGAGTCGTCTAACTCAAGCGATAGGGAGGGCGCAAGGGCCTGTCCTAAACGATATGTACTTTGTGAATGCTTGACGTTGGCTCTGTCACCGATCGCTAAGTCTTTCTGCAAGATGGTAAGTGATTCCGCGGAGAGAGATGGGGTTGCTTCCATTATCTTTTGTAACAGATTTGTAACTGCGGAGTGGTCAAGATGACTTGCGTGTCGCGCGAGTAGTCGCGAGAGGCTTCTATGGGTCACGGTTCCGGGTTGAACGGAAAGGGATGTAGGTAGGGAGTGTTTGTCTATTTTAACTAATGAGAATTGCTGGGAATGCAGATCAAATTCAATCTCAGCATTGATCTCCGTTCGGGGTATGCGCGGTGACGGATAGGAGCCTTTTCGCGCACTGCGGAGGCGATCGGCCAATGAGCGATAGGTAGGGCCATTTACCCGTATCTGGAATCTAACCGCATCGGTCTTAGATGTTTCAACGCTCATTACACAACCCCCCAGAGAGTTGATGATGTAAGAGGCTCTATCGATGCGACAATGTGGGTACGAGGCTACTATTACGTAACAAAATGAGCCTCTTGTTTTACCGAAAGACAACAAGTGAACGAAGAGTTTCCTCAAACGCGGAAACAAATCGTTTGTGCTCAAAGAGAGCGCTCCTTTCGAGCGATTGCCTGAGAGAGGAGCGTAGGGTAGCTAGTCGCTGAGGGTCTGAAGCTAGCGCAATAGCCTGTGAGACATATTCAGCCCTCTCTGCCACGGCCATTTCGGGATACCCAATTCGTGAGAGGATACTGAGGGAGACCCGGGAGGCATGGTGCAAACCATATATCGAAACCACCGGCACTCCCATGCTAAGTGCATCGCATGTAGTAGTGGTGCCGTTGTAGGGGAAGGTGTCCAAAGCGATGTCGACCGTATTATAGAATTGCAGGTGAGAGGACTGTCCTTTCGTATATCCCGACCACACAATCCGGTCATCTGATATGCCGAATGGCCTCAGGAGCTCGAGCGCGCGTGCTCTAACGGCGGGGTCTTCAAAGGATGACCACTTTAAGGCGAGCCTTGACTGAGGGACGCTTCGTAGTATTTCGGCCCATAATGCCAAACAATGGGGTGTGATCTTGCGTATACTGTTTGAGCTTCCAAAAGTGATGTATCCGTTGCTTAGGGCTGGCAGAGGCATCACAGCAGGTAGTGGCTCGACCGGTTGGAAGCAGTTAAATCCGAGCGGTAGTCGAACAAGGGTTTCAGAGCAGAGTGGTTCAGATCCCGGCGGGTCAGTATAGCCATCAACAAATCGATAATCGATTGCAGGAAGCCCGGTCGTTGCAGCATACCCAAGCCATGAGCAGAGGATAGGAGCCGGTTTTGCTGCTAGGGCAAGCAATCTATTTCCAAGGGTGTGTCCGTTTAGTTCAATCAGCAGATCTAAGTTGTCATTACGAATAGCCTCGACAAGAGCATTGTCTGACAGAGAGGCTACTGATCTAAAATGTTTTGTTTTCGATTGGAATGTAGCTGTTAGTGCATCAGGCTTAGCGACATTTGAGTATAAAAATGTTTCAACTTTATCAGAGTGGTTGGAGATGACAGGAAGGATAAATTGTGAAATTGCGTGATATCTGAAGTCAGAAGAGATGTAACCTACGCGAAGCGGATCTGAATCTTTGATAGGAGTGCGACGAGACGGCTCTGCGGAGGTGCTCTTGGTCACGCTTCTGCCCCACGAAATGTGGTGCTCAGAGATGTAATTAGGTGCGAGGTCTTCCCGGTATAGCAGAGACATGAGGGCCACCGAGTTTTGGCGACCCGAAAGCTTTGCGTTGCTCGCCCGGTCGAAGAGCGCATGCGCCTCATCAACTCGAAGTGAATCGAGGTAGCAGGTAGCGAGGTGAAGCATGGCGTTGGTGTCGTGGGGAGCGCGTGCTAGTAGCGCCTCCAAGACCCTAATCGCATCCGAGATTCTGTGCAGATTAGTAAGGATCTCAGCATGGTTTGCAAGTAGCGATATCTTGCGAGCCAGGTCTTCAGGGCTTTCTTCAGGAATGAGGGAGAGGGCTCTTTCAAGGTAGTTTGACGCAGTTTCAAAAGAGCCATCTTCCTCGTCAATAGTCGTCAGAGCTAGAAGCGGGTCCACAAAGTTCGGATCTAACTTGCTTGCAAATACAAATGCAGCTCGGGCTTCCGTGCGACGGTTTAACGCTCTTAGGGAGAGCCCCTCTCTAAGGTGGAATTCGGCGTTGAAGGGTGATTGGTCGATAGCTTTTTTGTAGGCCACGAGCGCGTCTTCATGCTGATTGAGATCGGCAAAGCACCTGCCCAGGTTGCTCCAGGCAATCGCCAGGCGAGGCTCTACCTCAACGCATTGTTGATACCATGTGATAGCCTCCCGTAGCTCGCCAGCTGTGTGGAGCTCATACGCGCGGTTGAACAATCGTTCGACCTCGGGCGATAGCGAGAAATCCTCGGTCATCTCAGCCTCTTCCTCTCTTGTTAGAAGTGCATTTCGGGTGCGGCAAGGTGCGAAGACACGTAGTCCCTAATTCCCTCTTCAAGAGACCGGAGTGGTTGAGAGTAGCCAGCAGAGAGTAGTTTGCTCATCGGGGCTTCCGTAAAATACTGGTACTGATTCTTGAGGCCATCGGGCATATCGATATACGAGATCCGGGGTGGTAGCCCCATAGAGGCATAGAGGGCTACCAGCAAGTCATTCCACGATCGCGCCTTGCTGGAACCGAGGTTGTATACTCCGTTGACTGATGGGTTTTGCAGTAGCCACCACATAACATCGGCGCAGTCTTTGACGTACACGAAATCTCGCTTCTGTTCCCCGTCCTTGTAGTCTGGGTGGTAAGATTTAAAGAGCTGGAAGGCGCCAGTTTTTTTGATAGTGTTGAATGCTTTAAAGACAACGCTCGCCATGTCGCCTTTATAGTATTCATTCGGGCCGTAGACGTTAAAGAATTTGAGACCGACGATCGAGGAAAGCGCCCCTGATCGTTTTGCCCAGAGGTCAAAGAGATGCTTTGAGTACCCGTACGGGTTAAGCGGCTTGAGCTTCTCAAGAGAGCTTTCGTCATCGGCATAGCCTTGCGAGCCGTCACCGTAGGTCGCAGCGCTGCTGGCATAGATAAACCGTATGCCCTTCGCTAAAGAATATTCTGCCAACGTCTTGGTGTAGCTAAAGTTGTTTCGCAGCAGGTAGTCGACATCGCGCTCGGTAGTATTTGAGCACGCGCCCATGTGGATGATCGCTTGAGGGGTAAACGGCAGAGAGTTAGAGGCGACTAACTGCAGGAAGAGATCTTTGTTGATAAAGTCGGCAATCGACTTACCAACAAGATTCTTCCAGCGCTCCGTATCGCCGATCTCGTCAACAACAACAACGTCGGAGATTCCCCTGAGGTTGAGAGACGCTATAAAAGCGCTACCTATAAAGCCTGCACCACCTGTGACAACGATCATAGGTGATTAGGATACTCGGGGAAGGGGAGCAATGTCCACCTCTTAGACGTACACGACGCTACGGTCTTTTTCGAAGCGAACTTTCTGTAAGGTCGAGGTCTTATCATCTGCGGCTCTATATCCGAGGGCGCAGGCAACTCGAGTAGAGTATCCCTGGCCGGAAAGATTGAGGAGCTCATCGTATTTCTGAGGGTTGATGCCCTCTAGGGGGCAGGCGTCGATACCGAGCATTGCTGCTGAGCTGAGTAAGAAACCGAGAGCGATGTAGGTCTGGCGAGTGGTCCAATCAGGAACTTTTCCTGCTTTAGTGAGGTGTGACACGAACTGAAGGATCATGCCGCGATAGGCATCCAGAGCCGCAAGGTCCATGGAACGAGTTTCTGCAACATGGGAGAGGAAGTCGCCGACATACGACTCAGATACCTCTTCTTTCGAGGCAAGAACGACCAGGTGAGAGGCTTCAACCACTTGAGTCTGATTCCAGGAGGCTTCTTGGAGAGCCTTTCTAATTTCCGGAGTTTTCACAACGATAAACCGCCACGGCTGAAGGCCGAAGGAAGATGGAGAAAGGACCAGTGATTGCTCAAGAGCAGACCAGGTCTCAAGCGGTATCTTCTTTTCGGCGTCGAATTTCTTAGTAGCATAGCGCCAGCCGAGTTGTTGCAGGAGTGTGGTCGAAGAAATAGAGGAAGAGGTCATGGTGTCTCCTAAAATTACGGTACCAACGGCACGGTACTGGGTTGTTACTCGTGGGATAGTACTATCAAAGAGCCGGCAGGTAAAACACGAGCCGTATCTTTTTCTTTGAGCGCCAGTGATTCAATGGTTATGGTCACCCCAGAGTCGTCAAAAGCGTCGAGGGCGATATTTCGCGCAACCTCTGAAACGCTCGCTGAAGCGTGGTTGGTAAAGAAGATCACTCCGGCTTCTCGATCGAGGACGTTGAGTAAGAGCGTCATAATCTCTGGGGTCTTCTCTTCGAGGGTCCACGAATTGTTCTTAGATACCCGGCTAAACGATGGTGGATCGATAATGATGATGTCATACGTCTGGCCCTTGCGAGATTCGCGCGCCATAAAGGCGAGGGCATCATCAACAATCCATCGAATCTTTGTTTCCGAGATAGAGTTTAACAGAGCGTTTTTCTTTGCCCATTCTATCGCCCTTTTTGAGAGGTCGACGTGAGTAATCGCTACGTCTTCTTGTTGGGCACAAAAAAGAGTCGCCAAGCCGGTGTATGCAAATAGATTAAGCACCCGCAACGGGCGACCTTTGGTTTTGCTCATCGAGGCGATTGTTTCACCGACTAGCGGCAAGTAGAGCGCATGTTCGGGAAAGATGCCTATCTGGCCATTAGAATTAAGTTCGAGCTGGAGGGAGCAGCCTTGGATAGAAACAGCGAACTCATTGAGGCGCTTGCCTGCAAAGTCCCAGCGATCGGGCGGTTGGTACGTAGCCGGGGCCGAATCCCAGGAAGAAGCTGGAAGGCGTTTGCGCCACGAGCTGAGGGAGGAGGGCCGACGCAGGATAGTCGAGCCAAATTGCTCTAGTTTTTCTCCGTCTCCGGAGTCCAGAAGTAGGTAACCAGGAATAGTCCGATTCATGCTCGGAAGTATGGCACAAGGAGGGGAGACATTCAAAAACAGCTCAATAAAGGGCGAAAATGTACCGAAGATATTCTTGCTGTAGAAGTAACTGGAGGTGTTGTTTGTAGTGGCAGTGTTGCCGTAACAGGAGTAAGTCCGTGAAAAATCGTTCGAAAATTGAAGAAGTTCAGTTTTACCTAGATCGTTCCCAAGAGTGTCTCGTAGCAGTTCTTCGCAGTATCATAACAAACCCGCGTTTGCCCGAAGAGGAGAAGTTTCTTGCCCTCAAGATGATTGCTGAACATCACCAGACGGTAGCATCGTTTGTCGGCCAGCAGCTTAGAGAGGGGGAGCTCAAAGGCTATAAGATAGCCGGGGTACAGCCTCCTGCAGGCCTGTAGCCAGTCATAGCACGGCACTGGAGCTTTCAGGCGCAGGTCCCTCGTTTCGTGATTCCTTTGTTACGTTTCGGTGAATCAGCCGAAACCGGAAGATGTCGCGAAACATGAGGGCTGCGTCGAAAGCCAGGTTAACCTTAGAGCCAGGGATATTTGTCCAATTAACAGGCACCTCTTTGACTGAAAAACCAGCTTTGCGGGCAAGGAAGAGCAATTCGACGTCAAAGCTGAATCGGTCTGAGCGTTGGTGTTGAAAAAGGAATTGGGCGGCTTCCCGTGTGAAAACCTTGAAGCCGCACTGCGTGTCCGCTATGCCCGGAAGGATGAAGAGATTTACGCATCGATTGAAGATTCGCCCGAGTAATTTTCGGTAAATAACGGTTGATACCTTGGTGTCGTTTGATGCCATGGCACGGGAGCCAATAGCGACGTCAAATCCTTCGTCTAAAGCAGCTAGGAGGCGAGTGGTTTCTTTAATCGGAGTTGCGCCGTCAGCATCAGCAAACAGTACTCGCTTGCCACGGCTGTTGAGCGCTCCTACGCGCACTGCATGCCCCTTACCTGAGTTGCGAGCCAGTGCAATAAGCCGCACCTGCCCCCTGACGCGCTCGAATTTTCGCACAACATCGGCAGTTGCATCATTGCTTCCATCATCGACCACGATTATCTCATATGACAGGCCGCTCGCGTCAAAGTAATCGACCATATCGATTAAAGTGGGAGGCAGTCGGCGCGCCTCATTGTAAGCGGGTATGACGATGCTCAGGTCGATCGGCGTGGCGGTGATCGGCTGCTTTTGAATCCATGAGTTGATCCCCTCGTTCATAGCATGCTTTTTAGCAGTATTGAGGGGGTTAGGGTAGATCTGGTGCAGAGAAGCAAGGGGGTGGTGACCGCTCTACTTGGCCTCTAACACTGAATCGACCTCTTCTAATTGACCCATGACCTCCGATAGTGGCTGTGCATCTATAAGGTCCCTTTCCGGTAGATTTTCGACTGAACTGGACTTCTCCTCGAGTTCATTTCCAAGAATGAGCTGAGGGGTTCGCCGTGACGATATGTCGTTCTTGGTGCAGGAGAGCCAGCTCTGTTCTCCAATTATCCCTTTGCTCGCCAACCGTGCGGCTATTGCTTCTACGTCTGCTGGGGCGAGGTAGTAAGCGGGCGGAACGGGAATCGCAGGGATAGAGCGCTTCTCAAGGAGGTATCGAATCCATATTTCGGCAGCTCTATATCCGCGTTCCACGGGATCCGTCAGAGTCGCCGCTGAGATCGTCGTTGTTGCGCGCATAAGGGGTACAAGTCTGCTCGACCCAAACCCCATGCGTTGCAAGAGCAGGAGCCCTACCTGACTCGATGTGCACTCCCAACGTTCGTGCTCAAAGTTGATATCAGTAGAGGCGAAATCAAGGGTTTTTAGGTGACGAGCATACAATCGAAATCCATCAGGGTCGTGCCGAAGAAATGGCAGAACGCCGAGCCATCTGTAACAGCCGACCAAGAGTCCGGAGGCAGGTCCAATTGGCTTGAGCGTATGGCCCAGTAGCCACCCGATGTTGAGACCCCGCTGAAGCCAGGATGAGGCGCTTTCAAAAAACGCTTCATCACTCAATCTCCTCGCTTGTCGGTGGAGAAATATTACTGCAAGTAAGAGGGCATGCTCAGGGCCGGAAAATGACTCTATGAAGTCCCTTCTCGTGAACGGCTCATCTCTTGGATCAAGTCGCTCAGGTTTGAAGTAGGAGATGGCATGAAAGTAGGGGCTTTGCAGCGATCCGCTCTTTAAAAACCGCTTGAGGAAAAACTTCGAGAGATCACTCAGGTTGTGCGGATCCTTGTCAAAGTCTGAAAGAAGTGTACGTACAAGACTTGTGACTGAACTTGGCAAGTTTCCAAGAGAATCAGCGAAAGCTCCCGCGTATTCCCAGCTTTTAGTAGAGAACCCGCATGTGCCTTGTAGTTGTGGATCGATAGTAGTCATGGGTTCGCGCTAACTCCTCAGTACCTCTTTCTTCCGTTCGGGATATCGACAGTTCTAGGAGGTAACTGTAGGAAATCTCATTATTTCCGGACTTGGTTGGCGAAAATAAAAGATTCATAATAAGAGGTAGTTAGGGCGAGGCCAAAAAGTTCGTCATCGCTTCGCGACGTTGAACTTTTTAAAAGCGGATCGTTCGGGTCCTTAAAACTGCTTGTTTTTATTGGACCTTTCGTGGCTGATTGCGGAGCGTTGGCTCAGCTTGCTGAAAACCATCCCGAAGGGAGGGTTTTTAGCGACTTCCTTAGCTCTCCTAGCGCATGATATCAAGGGGGAAGCTTATGAAAGTAATAGATTCAACGGTTGTATACGAGGGAAGATTCCGAACCCTTAGGGAGCGGATTGAAAATTCGCACGGTAAGACGTTTCAACACGAAACAATACAACATCCTGGAGCAGTTGTTATCTTACCTATTGCTGATGATGGGCGCGTCATCCTTATAGAGCAGTATCGTCACTCGGTTGGAGAGGTACTCCTGGAGTTGCCAGCCGGCACTCTTGAAAAGGGAGAGGAGCCGATAGTGTGTGCTGGCCGTGAGCTACAAGAGGAGATCGGTATGGCTGCACGAGAGATAATTCCTCTAGGTGAGCAGCTCCCGGCACCCGGGTTTTGTGATGAGAAGCAATACCTTTTCTGTGCACGGAGTCTCTACGAAAGTAGGGCACAGGCCGATGAAGACGAGGAGATAACAACACTCTGCATGACGCGTGGCGAGATTGAAACGGCTATTATTCAGGGACGCCTCAAAGATGCAAAATCGATTTCCTTGTTCATGAAGGTTATACTGGTGGGACTATTCTAATGTCTTCGTTTCAGAACATCTTCAGATCCCTGAATCGTACATTTCGCCTCAGTCTTGCAATCCTGACGGTGGTAGTTGGGTTTGCTGTTATGTGGGGAAGTTCAGTAGGCGGGGCTCGTCAGAGAACGGTATTCGATGAAGCCGCTGAAAAAGCTATTACGGTAGATGCTTTGTTACCGGATCGTATGCACAACGGAAAATTCGTTGTGGTCCAGGGTGTCTTGTCATCCGAAGAGATGCTGGGGGACGATTTTATACTTCCTGGAAGGTATCTTGTCTTGCGGCGTCGTGTTGAGATGTACCAGTGGGCAGAGGAAAAGCGATCCTCTGGAACGTACTATGAGCTTGGCTGGTACGAAGGCGAGAATGATTCGTTCAAGTTTGAAGTTCAGGTGGGGCACGAGAATCCATTGCTGAAAGTTCAAGCAGACAGGAAGCGGGTGTCAGTCGTTCGCTTTGGGGCTTTTGATGGCGCAGCGGTTGTTGGCGCTGTTGAGACATTGACTCCACTAAAACTTGATCCGGAGGTGCTCAGCGATAAAGGAGTAGAGAGGAGTGACGATAAGCTTGTCTTACGTCGGTCGTCCAGCCCGGGAGGTCCGTATGCATTGGGTGATATGCGGATTTCTTACGAAGTTTTACCTGCGGGGGAATATACCGTAGTGGGCATTCAAGATAATGAACGCACGCTCCTCGGTCCTGATTCGGGTGCCGGCTCGGTCATCGCACGCGGCAGGCTGTCTGCTAAGGATCTACTTGAAGAGGGGGCCAGCAAGGCAGAGCGCGGATTTGGGTCATTGTTGCTGGTGGGAGCATTTGTTCTATTTGTGGGACTTGTGTCGTTGCTCAGCCCACTCGTCGCCACGCTCGATTTAAGACCAACCGTCAATGTGCGCGGTACCGT
>JBIKKT010000061.1:0-14435 GCA_044360195.1 Bdellovibrionota bacterium
GAGCTGAGACCTGTTGCGCACAGCTGCTTGCCATCCCCAAAAAGAGGAAGCTCCACGGTGTGACTCGCCTGTACCTGCAAACGGCCTTGCTCTGCCGTCACGAGACAGAGTTCGCACGGTTGAATACTAAGATCAATTCCAAGGATCGACTGCATAACTCTACGACCTTAACGGGAAGTTTCGGGTCGGGCAAGGGTAGTTCATCGGCCAAAGAGGGAGCCCCAGAAGGTGTTGCGCCGTCCACGCGGTTCAGGGCGGGACGGGGGGAGGGCCTCTTGGGAAGGGGTGTATTCACTCGAGCTTGATGAATGTTCCGGGCAGAGTTTGGTTGGCTCGGTCCCGCGTACGAAAACCTCCCGGAGTCGTGCCGATTCCGGACAGTCCCCGGTGTAGAGTCCACCGGTATTCCGGTCAACATCGAGGAACACCACCCCGGGCGGGGCTTGAAAGTTATCCTCTGCCAGGTACGGCGTGGCACAATTCATAAATTCACCCCAAATCGGAGCAGCTGCAGCCCCACCTGTCAGACCGGTTGGGGAGTTATCATCGAAGCCAACCCAGACTCCCGTCGCAAGAGAGGGCGAATACCCCACAAACCAGGCATCGCGGCTGTTGTCGGAGGTTCCGGTTTTCCCAGCAGCAGGGCCCGCGTAGCCTGAGCTCCGCGCACCCTTTCCGGTCCCGCGGTCGATTACCCCTTGAAGGATCGATGTTAGTACGAATGTTGCGGGCTCATCAGCCACCCGATTCTCGCGGATATCCGATGTTGCCAGGCGCTCACCCTGGCCATCTAGCGCTGTAACAAAGAGTCGAGGTGCCACGTAACTCCCCCCGTTGGCGAGCGCTCCGTAGGCGGCGGTCAGCCTGAGGAGGTTGGTATCGAGGGCGCCGAGGGCAAGCGATGGAACTTCCGAGACCTTCTGCGCTAAGAAGACAGACGATACCGTGCGACGTAGCGCACTCAAGCCGATGCGCTCTGAGATGTAGAGTGCTGGCATGTTAAGGGAGTTTTCGAGCGCGTACCGGAGGGTGACATCGCCTCGATAGTCATGGTCATAGTTTTCAGGTGACCAGACACCTTGCCGCTTGATTGAAACCTCTATCGGTTTGTCCTCAACGATACTGCTTGGCGAAGCAGCCTTATAGGAGTTTAGCGATCCATCGAGTGCTGCGAGGTAGAGGAAGGGCTTAATGGTAGAGCCGATCTGCCGGCTTGATTGGTTGACACGATTAAACTGGCTCGCTGCAAAGTTTCGCCCGCCAACCCAGCTGCGGACGAGCCCTGATTGCGGGTGTAGGGATACTAACGCTGCCTCGAGTCGTTTTTCAGTTGATGTAAGCTTAGGATGAGACTTTTCTAGTCGAGCTAGCCCGGCGTCGACTGCCTGTTCAGCACACCGCTGCAGGCTTAGGTCTAAGCCGGTGTGTATCGCCAGGCCTGAGCCCTGCGCATGGTCGAGATCGAGGGGTTCAGAGAGCTCTCCCTCAAGAGCTGAGGTAAAGAAGGGCGCCACCCGACGATATTCGAGTTGAGAGGCGGTTTTAAGCTGCCTTTTCTGGGCGTTTACGAGTTCGGTATCAGTGATCATTCCGAGATCAGCCATCTTTGAAAGAACTATGTTTCGTCGCTCAAGAGCCCTCTCTGGGTGTTTACGTGGATTAAAATGTGACGGTGCTTTGATGATTCCCGCCAGCACCGCTGCTTCATCCAAGGTCACATGCGAGATCTCTTTCCCAAAGAACGCTCCAGCAGCCTGGGGTAGTCCGTGGATTGCGACTGCTCCTTCTTGACCGAGGTAGACTTCGTTTAGGTAGAGCTCAAGTAGTTGTTGCTTAGAGAGGTGCCTTTCTAAGCTCAGGGCGGTGGGGATCTCTAGGAACTTACGAGTAAAGGTCTTTTTTGGCGACAGGAAGAGGTTCTTCGCGAGCTGCTGGGTGATTGTGCTCCCGCCCTGAACAAGGCCGCCGGCTAGAACGTTCCGAACCACCGCGCGTGCTATACCTATGAGGTCTATGCCCCCGTGGCTAAAAAAGCGTTCATCCTCTGTAGCGAGAACCGCGCGTTGCACGTGAAGAGGTAGCTCCGCAAGAGGGGTGAAGGTGCTAGCACGCACCTCGCCCGCTCCAATATAGGAGATGATTTGCGGCTCAAGGATGACACTAGTTCTAGAGTTCGCATCCTCGTGAGAAAGCTCTAGTCCCAAGGTAAATTTTTGGGACTTAAGGAGCTCGCCAGAGGGAGCGCGAAATTCACGGGTAAATACGATAAGTGTACCGCTAGTAAGTGAGTACTCGCCAGGTCGTGAGGGTTGCCTTGCGACCTCTGAGTAGCGTCGCTCGGCGAGCACTGTGCGAATAACCGCAGCTCTCTGCTCTGGTGAGCGGTCGAGTCGGGATACTAGAGCCGTTAGATCGAGGGGGCTTGAATACATTACCGGTAGTCCATCATCGGGGAGCTGCCGCAAGCGAGCTGTAACTTTACGGTCCATGTAAACGTAGGAGGCGGTACTGGCGCATGCGAAAATCAGCAAAGCTACCAGGGCGCTTTTAATAAAAAGAGGGTGCACGCGCCGCTTTGGAGCTCTCTTAGAAGCCTTAGTAGTCTTGCGCGGTCGAGAGACTTTTGATGGGGCTTTTTTGGGGCGTTTGGTGGTGATGCGGCGGGTTTTGGGTGGCATAAAAGGTAACTTTTTAGATAAAGAGGATCCCCCTATTCCTCAACTACGGGTATAACCAGAAAGCGAGCTTTATGCCCCCATAGGAGGCAAGGAGAGGTAATGATTGGGCGATTGACGGGCCAGGTTGTAGATATCGAGAATGACGGCATAACTTTAGACGTTAATGGTGTAGGGTACGAGCTCATCTGCACCTCGGCGCTCCTCAGTAGGGTCGACTCCGGTTGCACAGCTACAGTGGTGGTGTACACCGATGTACGAGAAGACGCCATTCGCCTTTTCGGTTTTGATTCTCAAGCTGAGCGTCAGATCTTCCTCCTTCTAAACCGCGTTTCAGGTATGGGCCCACGCTCTTCCCTTGACGTCGTCTCAAACGTTTCTATTCGCGACCTTCTGCATGCAATCGGTTCAGGTGATGTTAATGCCTTAATGTCTATCAAGGGCGTTGGTAAGAAGAAGGCCGAGCGTATTGTGGTTGAGTTGCGTGACTTGGTGGCAAATATGGCCGGGGAGCGCTCCTCGGCTTTACGTGCGATGGTGAGCGTGACGCGGGACGCTGATGGGCACGGAGGACTGTCTCGGGATGCAGTTGCGGCGTTACAGGTGCTCGGGTTTCCTCCAAAAGATGCTGAAGGAGCAGTCGCCCGCGCTGCCGCAGCTCGCAGTGATATAAGCGAGGTCGGCGAGCTTGTGCGAGAGGCGCTTAGATTCGTATAGGAATTGTTCACCAGGGTGCATTAACTAGTTGACGGTGGTTGAATGACGAAATCAGGAAAGCGTGGTGGTGCCGAAGAACTTGACGGCGATGATTCGATCGATTTTTGGGGTGAGCTAAGTGAGGAGGCGGTAAGCCTCTCTGCGCCCGAAGCTGTGGATGATGAAGAGCGGCTTGTCCAAACGCTACGCCCCAGCAAGTTCGACGAATACATCGGCCAAGAACATGTCAGGAGTAATCTGCAGATCTCTTGCAACGCGGCTAAACGCAGGGGTGAGCCGCTGGATCACGTTCTGCTACACGGACCTCCGGGTTTAGGAAAAACGTCTCTGGCGCGCATCCTCTCAGGAGAACTCGGCGTTGGCTTTAAGAGCACCTCTGGCCCAGCGATCGAACGGCCCGGGGATTTGGCGGCTATTTTAACAGCTTTGAGTGAGCGGGACGTGCTGTTTATTGATGAGATCCACCGCTTGTCCCGTGTTGTAGAGGAGGTGCTCTATCCCGCTATGGAGGACTTTGAGCTCGATATAGTAATCGGGCAGGGCCCGGCTGCGCGCTCAGTTAAGATCCCTCTAAAGCCCTTTACTCTCGTGGGAGCAACTACTCGCTCGGGCATGCTCACGTCTCCGCTTAGGGATCGCTTCGGCATAGTACACCGCCTCGACCTTTACAACGCCGAAGACCTTGCTCGGATCGTCAAGCGCTCAGCGGGAATACTCGAGATTTCGTGCGATGATGCTGCGGCACATGAGATAGCCTCGCGTGCCCGCGGTACACCGCGAATCGCCAACCGACTCTTGAAGCGGCTCAGGGATTATGCGCAAGAGTTGGCGGGAGGTGTGTTGTCACTAGACGTGGCGCGCCGTGCGCTTGACCAGCTTGAGATCGACTCGAGTGGTCTCGACCGCACAGATCGGGCGTTTCTATCAACTTTGATAGAGAAATTTGGAGGAGGGCCAGTAGGGATTGAGACCCTTGCTGCTGCATTGAGCGAAGACAGAGACACACTAGAGGATGTCTTTGAGCCATACCTTTTGCAGGAGGGCTTTATCGTTAGAACCAAGCGGGGTCGTGAGGCCACTGAGCGCGCCTACAGACACCTCGGGGTCGAGTGGATCAGGGGGCGGGCGCCTGAACAGCGTACACTTTTCGGGCAGGACTAAGCGGCTATGAACCCGTTTCTTTCACTCTTTGTTGTGCTTGGCTCATTTTTAGTGCCGGCCGTCCAAGTCACATGGAGTGCAAGGGGACAATCTAGCGCTATTACTGTGCAGGCGCACGAAGTGAGTGAGGAGGTGACGGAGTGCCTCGACCGGTCTAAGGAGGCGCGCTTGCGATTTGAGGTTCGGCTTTGTTCACGGCATTCAGCGTGGTTTGATAGCTGCGAGGGTGTGCGCTCCGAGGTGCACTCGGTTGAGTACGAGCCTATCTCTGAGGCTTACCGGGTTGTTACCGACCGATTTAACGATGAGGACGACAGGCTCGCTGTTGGTGTGCCAACGATTCGAGACGCCCTACGGGCTATGACTACGATGGAGAACCTTCCGCTTGGATTTTTGGCGCGTGGGGACGACACCTTAATCAAGGAACGGGGTGCCTACGTACAGGTGCGCACCGTTTTTAGTTGTAGGGGGGGCGTCAATCGCACTGTTGCTAGGCTCTCGCAGGTCTTAACGCTTGGTATAGTTAATGTAGTCGAAGAGACCTCGGACTGGTATGACTTTGAGCTTTTCCCTGAGAGCCCCGTTGCTGGACAGAATCCATGAGGCGTCTTCTGCGTATACCCAAGAGTCTTCGCCCGGTTGTCGGCGTGAGTGCAGTTCTACTAGTTGCACTGGCTACCTATATTTACCTCTCTATTCGCTCAGACGATGAGTCGTTTCTAAATAACCTTCTCGTTTTCGGGTTGGTAAATATTAATATCTTGGCGCTACTTGTGCTCATTATCATGGTGGGCCGAAACGTTGTGAAGCTCATGTTTGAGCGACGGCGCGGTATTTTGGGAGCAAAGCTCCGGTCGCGCCTGATGGGTGCGTTTGTGCTCCTGGCTAGTGTGCCGATGACCCTGTCGTTTATCGTCGCCAGTGGGCTTATAAATCAGGCGACCGAGGGATGGTTCACCACACAGATCGAGTCATCTGTAGCAAGCGCGGTAATGATTGCTAAGCAGCATCTGACATCTCTCAAGCTGGCAGTGCGCTCATCGTCTGAGCGCGTTGCACGCGAGCTTCGGACGAAACTTCCCACCGATCGCGCCGGGTTTGCCTCGCTCGCTCGCACTCTTGAAGAGGTTCGTCAGCTAAACGATCTCTACGCTGTACGTATTATTGATTCTGATGGCACTGTGCTCGTTGAGTCAGCGCACCCAACCGCAACTGTAGAGCCTTTCCGAGAACCACCGCTTAATCAGGATGCCGTCGAGAGGGCGTTGACGGGAACCCCCGTAGTGCAGGGCGTCGAGCGGGGTGCAAGTCGGTTTCTCCGCTACTACGGTCCGCTTGGACGCTTTGTGCTCTCTACGTCGTACCGAATGGACCCCGATTACGTTGACGCCCAAACGACGGTGGAGGAGGCTTCGCGGGGGTATGAGCAATTAAAGGAGAGCAAGTACCCCCTTAAAACCAATTTCTTTCTGGTTCTTGCTCTCTTTAACTTGATGGCTATCTTCGCAGCGATCTGGATAGCTTTCTTCGTTTCGAAGCAGATTACCGGCCCTATTCAGAAGCTTGCAGAGGGTACGCGCAATGTGGCGCGCGGTAACTATGACTTTCAACTCGAGGCAGTCCGTGATGATGAGGTTGGCTACCTCGTGGGCTCCTTCAATCAAATGTTGCGCGAGCTGTGCGCCTCTCAGGCTGAAGCCGAGCGGCGTGGTTTGTTGATAGAGGCTGTGCTTTCAAACCTCGCAGTCGGCGTTATCACTCTTGATAACAGCAGACGGGTTACAGCAGTAAATAGCTCCGCTGGGGCGATGCTTCAGATTAATCACATGGAGCTTCCACCAGGGGTTCCGTTAGGTGAGCTGCTACGCTCGGAGGATCTTGCTTCGGTAGGTCCACTGATGGAGGCGCTTGAGAGCAGCGATGAGAGAGAGGGCGCCGTTGTTGCTGAGGTTGATATGCGCGTTCAGTGTGGGGGCCGGCAGCTCATGCTGATGTGTACCGGTGGTCGAATTGTATCTCATGCCGGCGAATCATTAGGTTTCGTGCTGTTGTTTGACGACATCACTGAGATATCTCGATCGCAGCATCTGGCGGCATGGCGAGACGTGGCGCGACGTATTGCGCATGAGATCAAGAATCCGCTTACTCCGATTCAACTCTCAGCGCAGCGGCTCGAGCGTCTCCTTGAGAGCTCAGAGAGTAACAGCGCTGTGGCTGAGTGCACAAAGACAATTGTCGAACACGTCGCACTTATTAAGCGGCTTGCAAATGAGTTCTCTGAGTATGGACGGATGCCTACTGCTCAGTATGCTCCAAGCGATCTCTTGGCGCTTGTCTCACACACCGTTAACACCTTTCGTAGTGACAATCCCGACGTGAAATTTGCTCTATCTGCTGAAGGGAAGGTTCCAGAGATGTTACTTGACCCGGAGCAGATTCGAGGGGTTGTTATTAATGTGCTCAATAACGCAGTGGCTGCTGTGCGCTCCCAGAGCGGTGCCGAAGGACCGCTTGTGTCTGTCCTTGTAGCGTTTGACCGCATGACCAGTCGAGCCACAATTGAGATATCGGATAACGGGCCAGGGGTTCCGGCCGCAGATAAAAATAGGATTTTTGAACCATATTTTACGACAAAGAAGGGAGGCACTGGCCTTGGCCTCGCTATAGTTAGCTCGGTGATTTCCGACCACCAGGGCGAGGTCAGAATCTTTGATAATCCCCCAAGTGGAACGAAGTTCGTTGTCTCTCTTCCTCAGCACCCGCACTCAAGTACTGCACGACGACTGGCAACGTAGGGGGGTGCGACCTATTCCCGCTCTTTCTCATCCGCCGCGTATCGAGCCAGGATAAACGCACCCTAAAAAAGAGTTTGCGCCCGCCGATCCTCTCGCGGTATTATAATAGAAGTGGCACCTGCTTATCTCTTTCCGCTGTCCTAAGCGGGGTGCCTCTCTCTATTTCAAGTAGTTGATCTCATTACGGATCGCAACGGCGCCCTTTATCTCGCGCCTCGGTAGGTACCTACGCTTAATAATGCAGGCGAAGAAGTCTTCGCTGATATCGGCGTATGTGCCTGTTACGCAGGGCCAACACCATGATACCAACACAAACACTGAGCCGCTTTGTGCACGCAAAGCGTAGATTATACCCAGACAGCACTGGCGAGCTTTCCGACCTTCTTGAGTCGATCTCGCTTGGCGTTAAGATCATTTCTCAGATGGTCGCAACCGCAGGCTTTAAGGGACTTCACGGCTACACAGGCAAGACAAACGTCCACGGAGATGAAACAAAGCTTCTCGACGAAGAGGCAGATGAAGTTTTAGTTGAGCTGCTGGGTTCATCGGGTCACTTTGGACTTCTAGTATCGGAGGAGCGCGACAGCGTGATCTCAACCGATGCTCGCAACAACGAAGGTAAGTACGTGCTCGCCTTTGACCCCTTAGACGGATCATCCAACATCGGTTCTAGTATTCCCACAGGGACCATCTTCTGTATCTTCCGTAAAAAAGACGATTCGCGCAGGGCCTCACACGATGACTTCTTGCAGCAGGGGAGTCAGATCGTTGCCGCCGGCTACTCTGTCTATGGCGCAAAGACGCAGTTTGTCTACTCAACGGGAGATGGAGTGCACGGCTTTACTCTAGATCCGTCGATAGGGGAGTTTGTGCTGACGGACGAATCGATCGCGGTACCACCTCAGGGAGCGGTATACAGCGTAAACGAGGGGAATACCTGCTACTGGGATGCTGGAGTCTCTCGTTACCTTGATCAGTTGAAATCTCCCGAAGCATCGGGGAAGGGACCCTACTCAGGGCGATACGTTGGGTCGCTCGTAGCGGACTTTGATCGCACCCTACGAAAGGGTGGAGTTTTCCTTTACCCATGCGATTCACGCAGACCTGAGGGACGTCTCAGGCTACTCTATGAATGTATGCCGCTGGCATTCATCATGGAACAAGCGGGTGGAATGGCGGTTAACGGAGAACAACGGATACTCACATCCGCGCCAACCTCGATACACCAGCGCAGCGCTTTTATTACTGGTAGCCCCCACGAGGTGCGTTGGTATCAGAGAGTTGTGTGCTCTTCTGGCCTTTCAAGGAGTTGAGCAATCCTAATAAAAGGGTAGAATCCACCATATCAAGTGCACAGGTGCGATGTGCTGAGGTGGTGTGGATAGAGATTCGCGAAAAATTGAAGGGACAACTGACCGGGTGCCGTGGGGACTCCTCCTCTTTGCCGTCTGCATCTACCTGGCGATACAAATCTCAGTCGTCGGGGTAGCAGATATCGGGGGAAGTTCCGAAGCGCGTGAAGCGCACGTCATCTCAGAGATAGTAAAAAACAACGATTGGGTGCTCCCGCGGCGTAACGGCATTATCCCATCTAAGCCACCACTTTTTCACTGGATCGGCGCGGTTGTTTCTTCTGCGATTGGAGGAGTCTCAGAGCTCTCCGCGCGCGCTCCGTCTGTTTTAGCCGGTATCTTTGTCGTTCTGTGTACTGGCCTGTGTGCGTGCAGATTGAATTCACTCATCTCGCTACCATCGCGGTTAGTAAAACCTGACCATGCCTTCTTCATCGCAGCCGGTGTGCTCTCCCTTACGTACGGTTTCTATCAGATGACCTGTCAGGCGATGGTCGATATGGTCTTCTGTGCGTGTGTGTGGGGAGCTCTCACGAGCCTTGTGTGCAGCGATAGCGAGCTGTGGAGCGCTCGCAGGAGGTTGTCCCCGTGGTCACTTACTGGATTCTGGTTCTTTTGTGCTTTGTCAGCGCTTGCGCGGGGACCGGCTGGGCCTGTGCTCTGTATAGCGCTTGCGGGTGTAGGCGCATGGTGCGCAGTCGGTTTTAAGCAGGCAGTTGTCACCGTGCTACGACCAACATGTGCGTGGCTTCTGTTGGCGATCCCCGTGCTCTGGTATCTGTGCGCCTACGAGAAAGGGGGTGAGGCTTTCCTTGAGCGCCAGCTTTTCTTTGAAAACGTGAAACGGCTTACAGGAGGGGAGCACATTAATGAAGAGGCGTGGTGGTTTTACGGCCCATCTCTTCTGCGCACCACGTTTCCGTGGGGAGTGCTAGCGCTTGGAGGTGGTGCATTTCAGGTGTTTCAACGTAGACGAGTAAGTGGTCATGCACGAGAGCGTGTTGTAATCGCGCTACCGCTAGCGTTAATGGCGGCTGGAGTAGCGCTGTTTAGTGTCGCTTCAGGTAAGCGACACTCCTACCTCGTTCCTCTTATGCCTCTTGTCGCAGTTGAGCTTGCTCTGCTTCTCTCAGTTATAATCGACCGCCAACCACAGCGAACCCACGCCCGATTTCTGGTTTCCTGCCGTAGGGTGCGCTTCGTTGCGTGTGCTTCAGCGTTTGTGCTTTTTCTTAGTGCCACGTTACTAATGGCGGGCGCTTTTGATGTGGGTGCGCTGACAGGAAGAGTGAGGCACGAGCTCTTGGCATTGATGCTCCCCTTAGGAGTTGCTCTCTCGCTTGGCCTTATGGCGGCCAAGCTCGTACCAGCTCACGGCGCAACCCGCGTAGTATTCACCTCGTGGGCTGCACTCTTTTCGCTCATTGCAGTGGTTGTAGCCTCGGGGAGTTCGTTTAAGGCCCGCTTCAAAGATTTCCGCTCAATCGCTGCGCAGATTCACGAGTATAACACAGCAGGTCGCCCGTTGGTGGTGATCAAGCGCAACAACTATGAGGAGTACTTCGATCCGATACTTTACTACCTTGCTTCTCCGGTCAGGGTAGTTGCGCTTAGCAGTGGTGGATTTACCTGCAATTCATCTGAGGTTTACTTCACAGAGAGCTCGCGGGTCAGTGAGCTAGCTGTGCAAGCGGGGCAACAGATAGCTGTGATAGGCGTGCTGCGTGAGGGGACGGAACACGACCTTGGTCTGAGTGGGGCAGTGCAGAAAGCTAAACATGAGATCGCGGTTTTTCGGTGTCACGAGTCCGGGAGTAGTCTTGGTAGAGAGGGGGCGCAAGGGCTACTGTTTGCCTCGTAGCCTTAAGGCTTTATTCCGTTTGTTACATATCGATATATGGCTCTTCGTGGCATCGAGTGGGTAACACTCGGTATTATCCGGACGTGAGGGTGCTTGTGCGCGCTTACGTTTACGTCCAACGTCTACGTTACCAATCCCGTGAGCAGCCGCGATTTATGGGTCAAGACAAGGGCTTACGCTATCCCTATCCTCGTTGCCACCCACTCGATTACACGAAGAGCCTTTGATGAGTAGGCGGTATCATTAATACTTCGCAACATAGGGAGTTTAGATACTTGGCCTGTACCACATTATAACCACATCATAAGAGCGTTGATTGCGTTTATGGCTTGGCTGAGATTGGCTGGCGGGGTGTTCCGGATGCCTATTATCGCCTCCCATGAGCAGTCGCCCGGATACCGGGGGGGATGTTGTTAGCGCTTTGAGAGTACTTGAATACTTTGTTGGGCCTTGGCGCTGCTTGCGTTATCCCTTCGGCGAATCTCCGCCAGCGCTGCCTCAATAAAGCCGTATCCGATCGTAACCGGATTTCCGATGCCGACGTTGACGATGATGATCTCGTTTGAGAAGACCTCGTCCCAGTTCATCGCTTTTCGTGAAAGCGAGTGGAAGGATCTTTCACCTCCGGAGCGCCATTGGCGGAAGTAGAAGTAGAGTTTATGCACCTTCGCTAAGTTCCAATCGTAGAGGTGTTCAGAGAGCGCGAAGAGGTAACTTGTTCCAACTAAAAGGGTGCTCGGTTGGGTTACTGGCTCGGGCTCTTGATAGGTTATCGAGACGTACGGTGTTGGCTCATAAAATCGCCGGGGGACAAGAACGTTCGCGATCTGCAAGAGGTCTCGGTCTTTGCCTCTCGGCTCCGGTTCCACGGCGTACTTGTCACAGGAGAACGCGCGGAATGACCTGCCTCCCATCTCTTTCAGCTTAGTGTTTATCGCCTGGAGCCCAAGGCACGAGGCGACATCGTTCCAGTGAGACCCAGAGGGGGCGAAAAATCGAAAGGAAACATTGCTCTGTGCTTCCTTTAAAACGTCGACGGTATCGACATACGCGATCCCCTTCTCTTTCATCGCCTGCTCAACGAGGTCATAGGGATGAGGACGCGTATCTCGTGAGGGATCAAGATAACCGGCGGGGATGAGCTCTGGATAGAGATGCGCCATATTGGGCGTCACCGCGATGACCAAACTGGTTCCGCGAGCCTTGAGTCGATCTTGAAGCTCTTTAATATCCGCGACACGTTGCTCAAGTTTATTAAAATTCTTGGGGCGCTCGTGGTTAAGGGCGGAGAGGTGCGCGGTTTGAAAGAGATAGTTTTCGTGTCCAATCCGAATCGAGCCGACGTTGAACGCTGAGATCTGTCCGAACCCTCGGGAGTAGATCTCATTCGCCACAAGGGTTAATGGATACCACAGACCGGATGAGCGCTTAGCGCGAGTATCGATCGCTTTTTGCCACGACCGCTTCAGGAACGCTTGACGCGAGAAGGGGGGGGGCGGCTTAGCCATCGGCATCCCCGCGAGAGCTCGTTCCGGGATGAACGGACGGAGGTCGTTTAGAATCGGGAACGCGAGGAATAAACCTACGACCGCGAGGAACGCTATCTTGAGACCCAGCACTGATTTCGAAGAGGTGACTTCCATGATCAGAACTGGAAATAGATAAACGGTGAGAAGTCGGTGCCCGCCATCGCCGCCGCAGAGAGCACTAAGAGTAGCGCCGCTTGCGAGGCCGTAACCGCGACTCGAATCACAGGGGGGCTCCATGACCGAACCCGTTCTTTGAGCGCAAGTGCTCCTGGAATGAGAGGCCAGAGACAGAGTCCATACGCTAGGAGGATCATTACGATCTCAAAATTTGACGTCACGGAGTAGAGCGGTAACACCTCTTGCACTTCGAGGTCACTTACAAGGTGTTGGAAGTACATTGTGGCCTGCGCCATGTCGTCCGCTCGGAAGAGGACTCGACTCAACATCACTAAAAAGAGGGTCAAGAGCACCTGTGCCGCGTGAGGGAGTTTGAGGAGATATTTTAAGAGGAAGAGTCGTTCAAGGGTCATGAAGAACCCGTGCCACACTCCCCATAAGATGAAGGTCCACTGGGCGCCATGCCATAATCCCGAGAAGAGGAATACCACCCACAGATTAACGTATTGGCGCGGAACGCTGCACTTGTTTCCACCGAGAGGATAGTAGAGGTACTCCCGCATCCAACGACCGAACGACATGTGCCACCGTCGCCAAAAGTCGGTGAAGGAGGACGCCAGGTAAGGATGGTTGAAGTTCTCGGGGAATCGGAATCCGAACATCCGCGCGAGTCCGATCGCCATATCGGAGTAACCCGAAAAGTCAAAATAGATCTGAGCGGTATAGGCCAAAATACCAAGCCACGCGATATCAGGAGAGAGTGAAACCGCTTTGAGACCGAAGATAGTATCAGCCGTATGTCCCACGACGTCGGCGATGAGAACCTTTTTACCCAGTCCGATTGAGAAGCGGATAAATCCCTCAAAAAGGTCGTTCAGCCGAGTTGTTCGTTTGTGAAGCTGATCCTCGATCTCATGGTATCGAACGATCGGTCCAGCGATGAGCTGAGGGAAGAAGAGGATATAGAGGAGGAATGTAATAGGATTTCTACACGGTGGTCGCACCTTGCGGTACACATCCACGACGTAACTAATCTTGTGGAAGGTGAAGAAGGAGATGCCGATGGGAAGGACCACCCTTTGCCACGCTATCGGAGCGGCCCCAAACCACGAACCAATGCGCGAGGCCTCGCCAACAAAAAAATTAGCGTACTTAAAATACCCCAGCGAGCAGACGTTAATGATGATTGAGAGCGACAGCCACATCTTCGACCATCGAGGGGTCGCTCGCTCGATAAGCTGAGAGAGGATGAAATCGATCGCGCACAGGCCGAGGAGCATCCCGACGAAGCGAGGCTCGCCCCAGGCATAGAAGATGAGGCTGGCCGAGATAAGAACGAGATTCTGAAGAACCCGAGGAGCAATGAGGTACGCTCCCAGAACGAGGGGCAGGAAATAAAAGAGGAAGATGTAGGAGCTAAATACCATACGAGCGTGAGGAGCATATCAAATATGGCGCATGAGGCAAAAACACAAATGTCATCAAGAGGTAATTCTTCCCTCACCCCAAGGGCACGCGGGAGAGCGGTGGCGCTGCAGGTGGCGGGGGTACTCAGTCCCCCCTCCTACTGGACCTGCTACTGGTGCCTCCTACAGGTCTCCTACAGGTACAGGGCACCTTTGAGAGTAGGAGATATCATCAGCGTTGAGTGAGAAAATACCTAATATTATTAGCAGCGTAGGATAACCAGATACCTGGCGTCGGTCACTGAGGCATCCCCGCAAAGTGCGGAACAATTCTCAGTTGATTCTGTGAGGTGTAGATAGCGATGCACGCAAGCGAATACTCGTATCGAAAGGTCTCCCGTGACGAGACTCACATATGCATGTAAGGGCCGACTCATAGCGAGCGCCTTCGAAAAAAAAACCACCTGCTCCAAGGCAACCGCTGCCAGCTTTAAACCACCTGCTCCAAGGCAACCGCTGCCAGCTTTAAAACCACCTGCTCCAAGGCAACCGCTGCCAGCTTTAGGTGGATTAAACCTAGCGCTGCTAATTGATTGAGATTTCACTGCCTCTAATCCAGCGGCTAGGGCTCGCGTTCGCTTCTGAGCGATGATTTTCCTGTGTAGCAACTTTCTTCAACTAGCTTCGATTAACTCTGCAGCGGTTTTTTTTCCACTCGCCTGCCTTCGTGCAGGTCTTGTCTTAAGGAGATTTCGTCCAGAGAGCTCCAGCAAACAAGACCCATCGTGGGGAGGGGTGCGCTAGGTAGCCGTGACTAAAGAA
>JBIKKT010000107.1:0-4009 GCA_044360195.1 Bdellovibrionota bacterium
AATAGGATGCCTGCGCCTTACCCATCGGCGCGCTTGGAACACCGGTGACCGGTGCTTTGTGTAGCAATCTCTTGTTGGTTTGGCCGGGGAGCGCGAGGGCGTGTTTAACTGCCCAATAAAACGCAAGAACATCACTGGGTTAGGATACCACACAGGCCATGACCAGAACCCCACCGCGCAGCACTATCGAACTGCATTAAGCTGATGTTCTGGCTCTATCTGCACCAAGTCACGCTGCTCCTGCGATGGTGGAGCCTGTTCCTGTCCTGCCCCTACTTCTTCAACCTGCCGTAGCTTCTCAAGTTGGGGCATCACTTCCCCCAATAGCTGCTCGCCTTCACTTTGCAGTACACCCGTTACGTCTTGCAGAAACTCTGGAGCGGGCTTACCGTTTACGGCCACAGCTAGACCCTTTTGTTCGATACTGACAGAGATCTCGTCAGTTGAATCCGGGCTGCTGTCTACCTTCAGCACTATGCGCTCGACGGCCGCAACTATCTTATCAAAAAGTGCGTCTGATATTAGTAATGCGAGCGCCTCTTTCTCCTGGTCCGATGCGGGCTCTTCACTCGTGGTGCTTTCATCAAGCTCTAAGAAAGTTTTTAATCCAGCCCGGAGTCCAAATACCGTAAGTGGCTCGCGAAGCTGCCGCAGCACATGCACTAGCTTATGAACCTTAACTTGACCGCTCCATCCATCTGGTCCATCCCGCTTCCCTTCTAGCTCTAGCCCCACGCCGCTATCAAGCATCGCTGTGGCCCTCAACTTACCCTGCGCACCAAGAAGTTCAAATGGGTTTGCGCTTCCTGACGCTGTCGTCACCTCAAGATGTATCTCATTCCGCGAGCCTTTAGTGAAATACAGGTCCGGCAAAGATCTCATGAATGAGTGAAGCATTACGTACAACCCCTGGCTCGACATAACCTCCCGTAAGCCTTTAAGAGAGCTTGCTGTTACTCGCTCACTGTCGATATCTAACTCCTTGAGTGCCGAAGATAAAAAGTCCTGCTTAGCAAATACATCGACCGCCGGTTTGATATCAAGCGGCGCAACGCGCTGCCGCAAGTCTACCGACAAGGGTCTGCCATCTCCCTGAAGAAACTGCACGCTACCATCTAGCTCCGTGAGGCGACTGAAAACGAAGGGAAGACGGAGCGAAAATCGGTCGAAGAAGACCTTAAAGGGAGGTACTGGGAACCCTGTGTTTCCAGCCGCAGCGTTATCCCTTAACCCCAGACGATTAGCTGGAAGGGTGACTTCAAAACCACCCTTCATGATAAAACTTCCACCTACTAACAAACTTGCCTGTGCCTTACGTACAACCTCCGTGATTGCAGCCACCTGCGCGCCCTCTGGTGGGGAGCTCGGGGGTTGAAATATCTCCAGCCACTTTCCAAACGCACTGCCGTACTTAATATCAAAGTCAAGGTCACTCCGAACCTTGAACATCTCCTTGGCGTCTATTTCCCAGTGAATCCCGCCGCCTTTTATCTCGCCACTCACTAGCTCAGAGCCATTGTCTTCAGTGCGCAGCGCTGATGTCCCGCTCACCTGTATACCGGCTACCTCATCTGCGATACGTCGCGGTTGTGCGATTAGGTTAAACACTTGCATCTCCCGCTGATACGCCAGAGCTGCTTGACGAAACACAATCTCCCCTGCATAGCGCCCGCCAGATAAAAGCAGCGAAGCCGTTCTATCACCTACCTTGATGTCATAGCGTGCGTCCTTGAAGGGGTCCGCTGTTATCGAGAGCGAATTGCCCCATAGCGGGACGGTCACGCGGTAATGAAGGGGCTCGCCGGCTGGTGTTAGAGTTACAGAAGATCTTTGCGCCTCCTGTTGACCACCTACCTTCACCGAAGACTGCGAGGACAAAGAGCGCAGATCGAACTCTACGCCCACTTCTCCCTGCAGCGCACCTATAAAACGGGCGTCGCCGCGGTCTAACGTGAGGGACATGGTGAACTCTGACTGAGGCCCTAGAGAAAAATTAAACTCATGCTGCGCTAGCCTCTGCTCAAGTCGCATACAGCCGTAGTACCACGCCCCTGCGTAGCCGCCAGTGAGAAGCAATGCAAAACCGATTACAGCTTGTATGACTCTCTTCACGCTTTCTTCCCCCTGAATCGAGATCCCGAGGGTGTCTCGACAGAAGACGTCACAACCTTAACAGTTAGGGCCGATCCAGGTCACAGGCAACCGTAGGTAGAGTGCACCCCTACCCCGTTGTGCGTAATCCACCGGCGATGGCGTTAGTGACGAGGAGCAACCGCTCAAGTTCCCGTGCATCCCCACTCTTCCGCCAACCGGCGAGCATTGCAACCTGCGTAAGGTGCAGGTCCCGCAGGGGCGGCTCGCGGAGCGAGAGAGTCTTTGACATGCGCGGACGCCGTTCAGCAAAGGAGCCTGCAAGCAACTCTGCCACAAGAGCACGCGTGCGATGAAATTCGGAGAGAATATCGTGCATAAAGCTCTCTGCTAACGCTTTATCACTGCACAGCGAAGCGTACATCTGCATGATCTCCTCACTTGCGCTGTAGAGCGAAGTCTCAACGTTTAAAAAGAGGTACGACGCTCCGGGTGAATGCACTGCAAGCTCTTGCAGCTTTGCCCACTGACTCCCTGACTGCTCCTTCACAGAAGCAAGGGCTGCTCCCACGCCGTACCATCCAGAGAGCAAGAAGCGCGATTGGTTCCAAGCGAAGACCCACGGAATAGCACGCAGGTCTGAGAGTGAGGATGCTCCCGATCTGCGCGAAGGACGCGAGCCGATCTTGCTCTGCTCGATCACATCAAGGGGTGTCACTTCACGAAAGAAGGTAACAAAGCCATCCCTTGATACCAACTTCTGATAGGCACTGCGACTGGTAGCAGCGAGCTGACTGAACACCTCTGCGTCGACATGCGACTCCTCGCGCTCCCCAGCAACTTGTCCAACTGTTCCAGCAAGCAGCATCTCGAGGTTGTAGGAGGCGGTGAGTAAATTGGCGTACTTCTGCGCAATTGTCTCACCCTGCTCGGTGACTTTGATACCGTGCACCAACGAACGTTGTGGTAGCGAACCTAAAAACCGATCGGTAGGTCCTGCGCCACGACTAACGGTGCCACCCCGACCGTGGAAGAACCTGAGCGGTATACCGCGCTCTCCAGCTACGCGGAGCAGCTCGTTCTGAGCCCGCTGTAGTGCCCAAAAGCTAGCAAGAATCCCCCCATCTTTATTGCTATCGCTGTAGCCAATCATAACATCTTGAGGGCGAGCGGACTCGGCTTGAGTCTTTACAACCGCCGCTTCGCTCAGATACTCGCTCATGATCTCATGGCTGCGCTCAAGGTCATCTATAGTCTCAAAGAGCGGCACAACCTGAAGAGGAAGTACTAACGTTCCACCTTCAGCATGTGCAAGCTCGCCCTCGCGCGCCAACAAAAAGACCGTGAAGAGGTCGTCCACAGAGCGCGTCATACTCACAATCGTTGAGCCTAGCCCCTCAGAACCAAAACGCCTTACATGATCTGCTAAAACTCGAAAAACCGCTCGAGCCTCGTCCCCCTCCGGACCAACTGACTGACTGCGGTGAACGAATGGTCGCGGACTCCGAAGCTCGCGCCGAATAGCCTGAGAGCGTTCGTTGTGCGAAAGGTCTGACCACTTACACCCACTCTCTGCCGCAGCATCGAAGAGCTGTCCTATGGCGCGCTCGTGGAAGGCGCTATTTTGCCGCACATCGAGACGGGCTAGGTGAAAGCCAAAGGTGTGCGCGATTTGCAATACCGGCAGGAGGTCTTCCCTTACCAGCCGACCGGCTCCAATAGCTGCCAACGACTCACCAACGATAGTGAGGTCACTTACAAGCTCACTCGCAGTAGGATAGTGCCATGCTTGCACGTCATCAGCTACCTCGGGGATACGGAGAGATACGAGGTTAAGAAACTGTCGCCACGGCTCGTCCGGATTGCGCTCCATAGCAGAGCGCGACCGCTCACCTGTCACCTGCTGTAACACACCGAG
>JBIKKT010000108.1:0-3991 GCA_044360195.1 Bdellovibrionota bacterium
CGATCGCCGACACGCTTGGGTGCTCTTCAATCACGTATCAGGGCGCGATCAATAATCGATGGGTTCACGAGATGGTATCAAAAGGGGGTGGCGATGGGTGGAGTGATGTGTGCGTTCCACGCATGAGGTTTGAGGATGCGGAAGCCACCTACGACACTTTCTGTAGGGAGCACGGATTCACCCACGACCCCCTATCGGGAAATTTTGTGAAGGCGTTAGCTAAGCGGTAGGGAGTCGCCTCTTCTTACCCAACCGCTACTTACACATATTTCATCCCGAGATCATCATCGACTACGCACTTGCTCCCCTCACGCCCAAAGCCCGACTCCTCGTATCTGGGACGGGATGAGTGCATATGCAATGCTATGTTTTTCACGACTCAGCTCACCCTTGCCCACTCTCTGGACCGTTCGTTTGTACGCCGATGAAATTTCGGCACAGAGCGAGGCCACTACCAAGCCAGCCTCGGTGTCTATAGCCCCTACGAGGAGAGCGAGCGAAGCAAGCTCAGGCACCCCCATCATCACAGCCGATACGAGAAGAGCGAGCGAAGCAAGCTCAGGCACCCGAGCCGCGTGCCGGACAAGAATAAGGAGAGCGGTGCAGGTGCAAGATGAGGAGGAGGAGGAGAAGGACGAAGATGAGGAGAAGGAACGCAACAAGAGCGAGCAAAGCAAGCTCAGGCACCCCCATCATCACAGCCGATACGAGAAGAGCGAGCAAAGCAAGCTCAGGCACCCCCATCATCACAGCCGATACGAGAAGAGCGAGCGAAGCAAGCTCAGGCACCAGACCAGCGGGGTGAAGCCCCGATCAGGGGCGAGAGGGGCGGCAGCCCCTTGGCCGGAGCGCCGAGCGCGAAAAACGCGGGTCGTTAGGGGCAATGCCCCTAACCCGTCATCCAAATCTTGGCGCAGCCAAGTTTGGATAGGAATAAAATGGAGCGGGTGAAGAGATTCGAACTCTCGACCTCTTCCTTGGCAAGGAAGCGCTCTAGCCAACTGAGCTACACCCGCGTGTGACCGTGATACTTATTGTAACTGTCCTGATTTGTCAACCTTTCACCCCCTACAACCTGCCAGGGACCTGATCCAAAACTCGCGTATCGCCCCTCCTGAGGGGCTGTAAATTACAGCGAAAAATGGCTATCATAGAGGGGCATTTTGTTTGACGGGACCAAAATTATGACAGATTCATGGGATGAGCGCAGAAAGGCACAGGAAGAGAGCTACTTTGACCAAGCAAACAAGGATGCCCTCGCTCGTCTCGCCCGGCGCAAGGAGCAACCAGCGCGCTTAAGCCCTGCAACCGGCTCTCCCATGGAGCAGATGGCTCTTTTAGGGGTAGTAGTTGATCTCTGCTCCAGCTCCGGTGGGGTGTGGCTCGATGCTGGAGAGCTTGAGCAACTTACTCAAGCAGCAGATAGCTCCCTAGCCACCCTGCAAAACTTCATCAGCGCGCTTCCCAACAAGAGTAGTGCAGTTACGTTGAAAGACGTGCAGCTTAGCCCGGTTTCGGGTAAGCCGCTCGTAACCCAAACCACCGGCGACGTTATAGTGGGCTTCTGTGAAGAATCGCGCGGAATATGGATCGACGGCGGTCAATTAGAACGCCTCGTTACGTCTGCCCACCAGTCACTCGGCAGCTCGCTTAAGTCTTTTATTCTGGAAGCACTCGGAAAGAAGTAGCACGGTCGGGATTATTCTTCCAACGAGAGAATAATCTTACCCACATGCTCACTCGACCGCATGCGGGCGTGCGCCTCTGCAACGCGGTCGAACGAAAATACAGAATCCACTATCGGCTTTACACTTCCACTTTCAAGCGCTGGCCCGAAGCGCGCGAGGAAAGCTGACACCAACTCTCCCTTCTCCTCGCGGCTCCTGCTGCGTAGCACAGAGCCGATCACGCGAGCACACTTCTGCATCAGGACGCGCATATTGATGCCACAGTCAGCTCCGCTCATAGTGGCTATACACACAAGCCTACCGCGTCGGGCAAGGATCTCTACGTTTCGCTCACTGTACTCTTTGCCAACGATATCAAGAATGACGTCTACCCCGTCCTTACACCAGTCCCTCACTTTATGAGAGAAATCTTCGGTTCGATAGTTTACTAGCAACTCTGCTCCAAGCCCCTGACATGCGCTTCTTTTGCTATCGCTTCCAACCGTACAAGCAACCGAAGCTCCTGCGCTCTTAGCAAGTTGAATAGCTGCCGTGCCTACGCCACTCGACCCGCCATGAATTAATACTCGCTCACCGGGCATCAGCCCACCTTCTACAAAGAGGTTTGTATAAGCCGTTACAAACGCTTCCGGAATCGCAGCTCCCTCAACCATTGAGTACCGGTCTGGCAGGCGCATCACTTGACCATAAGGAACAAGCACCTTCTCCGCGTATCCACCTCCTGCAAGCAGCGCGCACACGCGCTCACCAACAACAAAGGGCGATACGGCATCACCTACTGCCTCAACGACTCCTGCAACCTCAAGACCCAAAACCGTAGACTCTCCAGGTGGTGGTGGGTACTTACCTGCGAACTGCAAGAGATCAGCTCGATTAACGCCACTCGCAGAGACTTTGATAAGAAGTTGCCCCGGCAGTACAACGGGGTCTGGAGCCTCGACAATCTTAAAATCGCGCACATCTCCGCTTACCACTACATCAATCACTCTCATACGCCATACCTCGCTACTGGGCTAAGCAGCAGACGCTCTGCGATATCCCCGTGTTTTGCATCCAAGCTACGCAACCACTCAGGGCGCATCGTCTTCGGGAGCACATACATTTTATACTCCTGCTGATAGGGATGAAAGAATCGAAGTGCAAACGAGGTAAGATGCATCCGTGGAGCATCACCACCTCCATAGTACGGGTCACCAACAATCGGAGCACCTGATGCGGCACAGTGGACCCGTATCTGGTGCGTTCGACCAGTGAACGGCTGAGCCTGCACTATTGTCTGGCTGCCTTCAGTCAGCAATGCGTTTAAACGCGTGTGCGCACTCTCTCCTCTCTCAGCATCGACACACCGCAAAACAGGGTGACGCGGGTCACGCCCGATAGGCGCCTCCACATCGAGCATCTTCCACTCAACCGCTGGAGTAACCAGAGCAAGGTACACCTTCTCGATGCGGTGCTTATCGTATGCTCGCTGCAGAGCGCGATTCATCCGCGACGAGCGCGAAAACAGTAGAAGCCCATCGACTCCGGTGTCTAGTCGCGAGGGGGTGTGAACGTGTGTTCCGAAGTGATCTGCCAGATACCGTGCAAGGTTATACTTGACCTGGTCTCGCGCCGCCGTCGTCGGCAGCCCTGGCGGCTTGTAGGCGATACCGAGATCCTCGTCGAGGTCTATAATCCACTCGGGTGAAAACTGCGGATAAAATTCCGATCCCTTCGATATATCAAAGACGGGCTCGTAATACTCGAGCCTACAGGGAGGCACTACCTGCGCAGTTGGACTAGCAGGACATCCAGCAAGGTAGACACCGCCCAGCTCAAAGCGCAGAGGCCACGAGTCGCTAGCAATATGAGGCAATCGTCTGGCAAGCTCATCGGCACACGTAGCTGCAACATCTTCGCCCTCCTCTATCTGAAAGCAGATACGTCTACTAAAGAAGCTATCCTGTATTCGTTTTGCGTCGATTGCGCCCTCCTTTATTAGACTTCGTGCTCTTTACACAGTGGGCGCAATAGCTGCTGCGGGTCAAGCTCGGCGTATACCGCCATAGCCACGGCTGCAGCGTGCAGAAGACACCGGTCCGAATCGGGCCTATCGACTATATTTTGCGCTTTTCCTCGGTACCACCGCTTTATGAACGAGGCTACATGTTCAGGCCGCGCATCCACCGCTACGAGAGCTTGGTGTTCTTGCTTATCCGGATTAGTATTCGCACGCCAAGCCGAATCAAGCTCAGCGCTTGAGATGCGGAGCTCCGTTGCAAAGGTGTAATACACATCAAGACCGATTGACGCATCGCTATACC
>JBIKKT010000112.1:0-3639 GCA_044360195.1 Bdellovibrionota bacterium
CCATTTCAATCTAATAGCGACACCCTCTAAGGAGCAGAAGAGGCGAAGCCGCCCCCGGTGCCCGTCACTCAAATCTTGGCGCAGCCAAGTTTGAGTAGGTTCAAATACTGAGTAGGTTCATCTAAGACAAGCCGGGGGATGCAAGGGGAAGGCGAAGCCGACCCCCCTTGCCCGTCACTCAAATCTTGGCGCAGCCAAGTTTGAGTAGGTTTAAAGACTGCGTAGGTTCAAAATGGAGCGGGAGACGAGATTCGAACCCGCGACCCTCAGCTTGGAAGGCTGATGCTCTAGCCGACTGAGCTACTCCCGCTCAACACGAGGGATTGAACACCAAATAATAACAAAAAGCAATCTCCTCTCTCCTCAGCGATTACTACTAGGTGATCTTCATAAGGGGGGTCGCCAACTAGCGGTTTTAACGTCAAGATAGTGACAAGGTACACCATGACGCCTTTCTACAAAAAGCTAACCGCCCTTGATGCCCTCTTCGCTACGTTCTCTGACCCGTATGGAACAGCAAAGCACCTCCTTCTCGAGCGTGGCCGTCCGCCCTATCTTTTATCCAGCTTGATAGCCATTTTTCTTGCTCTCTTGGGACCTGCGATAGGATATCGATTCTCAACTGACTTTGTATCCCCCGACCAAAACCTTACGTCAGCCATCTCCTTCACAGCAGCGTGCACAACGCTCATTTTCATTGCGTTCGTGACCACCCTTTTAAAGGCGCTGCGGATTAAAGCGACCTTCCGGCAGGTGCTTGCGATTTCTCTCTATTCGCTCTGTCCGTGCATCCCTCTGGCTCTGGGGTTTTACGTTTTGAGTTACTGCCTCGATGGCAATTGGGCCGTAGTTCAGTACTTAGCAACGGGGTCAGTCCCCGGCGGCTCACTGTCAGTGGAGCTTCTTCCGTTTGGGTTCTTAATAGCCGCCCTTTTTACCATCCGAGTTTTTGCCAGCTGTATCCGGGTTCTTTCAAACGGCTCTGATGCAACTAGCTTACTCATCTCACTAGTCTGCGCTGCCGCAATCTACGCGTCGTCACTCGTAGCCATGCTTTGGGTAGACGATCTGTATAGCGGCTATTCGGAGCAAGTAGCCACTTTCTTTCGAAGCTTACTGGTCCCTACTAAGTAAGCTTAGCAGCGCTAAATCCAGCCTGAAGAGCGTCGAGAGTATGGGACAATCCCTCCCCTTCATGCGCAACCGAAACGAACCCCGCCTCAAAGGCTGATGGTGCAAAGTAGACGCCTCGCTCCAACATCGCGTGAAAGAAGGCGTTAAATGCACCCTTATCCACAGTCAAAGTGTCTCGATACGAAAAAACGGGCGCTTTGCTAAAAAAGAACCCAAACATAGTTCCTACAGCATCCGCTTGGAGCGCGATACCGTGGCGTTCTGCCTCTGCTTTAAGTCCGCCCACAAGATTCGCTGCTACGGCGGAGGCACGCTCAAAAACCCCGGGCTTGCTCCACTCCTGCAACGTTGTGACACCAGCAACCATAGCCAAGGGATTACCCGATAGGGTTCCGGCCTGGTAAACAGCGCCGAGAGGCGCCAACATCTCCATAATTTCGCGCCTTCCGCCAAAGGCTCCTACTGGAAGACCCCCACCTATCACCTTTCCAAGCATGGTAAGATCGGGCTTAACGTTGTAGAGCGCCTGCGCCCCTCCCAAGGCTACCCTAAATCCGGTCATCACCTCATCAAAGATCAGAAGCGCGCCGTACTTTTCGGTGATGCGACGCAAGCCGGGTAAGAACTCCGGCTGTGGAACAAGAAATCCACAGTTTCCTACGACGGGTTCAACGATGACCGCCGCTATATCGTCTCCGCACAACGAAAAAAGCTTCTCTACAGAGTCAAGGTTGTTGTATTCCGCAATAAGCGTATCGCTAACAACCGACTCCGGAACGCCAGCGCAATCGGGAAGCCCTAAAGTCAGCACCCCCGAGCCCGCTTTAGCGAGGAGAACATCTGCATGTCCGTGATAACACCCTTCGAACTTAAGCAACTTCCTGCGCTTTGTGAAACCGCGAGCTAAACGGATAACTGCCATTCCGGCCTCAGTTCCTGAGTTACAAAAGCGCATCAACTCAAGCGAGGGGAAGAGCCCCCGAACGACCTCAGCTGCTACACTTTCAAGCTCATGACAAGCCCCGTAGCTCGTACCTCTCTGAGCTTGCCGAGCAATAGCCTCCACGACCACTGGAGCGGCGTGGCCAAGGACAAGTGGTCCCCAACTCATGATGTAATCAACGTACCGATTTCCATCAACGTCGAACAGAAAGGGGCCTTGGCCACTCTGGACAATGAATGGCTCACCACCAACTGAGCGAAAAGCACGCACGGGCGAATTAACGCCTCCCGGGAAAAAGCTCTTAGCGCGAGAAAAAATCTCTGCTGAACGGCTACGCTGCATACAGACTACTAGCGTCCCCCATCAGCAAGAACTGGATCAGATCCGAGGTCATACTCCCGGCCATCGGCGACACCATCGCCATCAGAATCAACCGCTAGCGGATTACTACCAACAACCAGTTCAAGGTCGTCACGCAAACCGTCACCATCAGAATCTATCTCACTACCCTTCAATCCTGTGGTTTTCTCGTACTGGTCACTTAACCCATCACCATCAGAATCCGAATACGCGGCGTTAGGATCGAGAGGATCAGCACCCGAGGTAACCTCAGCACCGTCAGATCTCCCATCTCCATCACTGTCTATTGAGGTAGCCGAAGTACCCCGCTTCTTCTCCTCGTCATTGGAGAGCCCATCAAAATCGGAGTCATCCCTGCCGAGCCTGCCATCAAGACTTGTTGAAAGAAGATTAAGCGGCGTTGAAGATGGATCCGTCGGATCTGAGCTCCATTTTGACTCAATAGAATCTGAGAAGCCATCAAGGTCCCCATCTTGCCAACCAGCCTGCTCGGACCCATTCTTCTTATCAAAACCGCGACCCAGCCAATCGCCCTGACCCGCCGAGGATTTTTGACCGCCACTAACAGCACCGGCGCTCTCTTCCGCGGTGTGCTTACCTAGTGCGGACAACTCCTGCAATATCTCGCGGCCCGCTCCTGGGCCTTGCACGACAGAACTACTACCACGCGTGGCGGTTGGAGACGGAGTGGCGGTTCCGATCGATGTTGCCGAGGCAACCGCTGTAACCGAAACACGCGCGGATGGACTGGCAGCAGGAGTACGCGTTACCGTGGCGTCATCTTCACTGGTGGGGCTAGCGGCCGGCGTCTCGGTCTTGCCAGCACTTGCCTGCGTACCAAGGTCATAGTCTTCCTGACACGCCTTAGTGCCGCTAAAAACAAGCGCTACACCGCACAGAGCCAGCGAGAAACCAAACTTCTCTAACGTTGAACCTCGTATCATGAGCGAATACGCCCCCTTCCATCGCAAACCAAAAGATATAACCGGCAGGTTAGCGCGACCAGGCAATTCAAAAAAGGTGGGAATGTGAAAATGCTCCACCTATGGCGGATTACGAAAGCCCAGGGCTCAATTAAAAATACCCACTAATCTCGTTAATGAGCCTTAATTATTGACCTCACGAGCAACGGCCACAGAAGCTACGAAGTCGACCAAGGCCTCGATATCATCGGGATTGTCGCTCTTATTGAAATAGCCAAC
>JBIKKT010000128.1:0-3914 GCA_044360195.1 Bdellovibrionota bacterium
AGGTTCGAATCCTGCACAACCCACCACCTCCCCGCCTTGGCGGCAGGTAGAGCACCAGGGCTCTTAGCTCAGTTGGTAGAGCAGCGGACTCTTAATCCGTTGGTCGTAGGTTCGAATCCTACAGGGCCCACCAAACTTCCCCAGAGGGTCGATCACGCGAGTGGTCGGCCCTTTGTCACTTCTGGGGCTGAGCATCTTGCTGGGGGGGATGATGGCTTTGCAGTGCCGTTGGCCCTTGGTGGCCTGCGCCAGTTTCGAGGCAGTTCACTACCCCTTTAGCTGGGCGGACGAAGGCTTTCCGATCAGCGCGAAGTGGCGCTGCTTGGTTTCGCTCTCGAAGCCTCGCAGGGTCTTCAGGCCGAGGCTGCGGAACTCCCTTGGTGAAACCGCTGCTTCCTTTACCAAGAAGTCCCGGATTGCCTGGTTGCAGACGAGCGCGCTCGTATCGGCCGCAGGGAAGGCATCCATGCGTGCACAACGGTTGCTCGCTGTGGAGAAGAAGTCGCGCCTAGAAATCGTCATGTGGCCCATGATCTCGTCAGAAGTCACGTCCGTCTCGCAGTAAGCCACCCGCTTCTCGGGGGTCGTGTACATCGAGACTTTCAGGTGGGGTGTAAGTCCCGGGTCGATCCCTTGCATGACTTTCGCCAGCTTGCCGAACTTGGTGGGCAGATAGCCTCGCAAGTATTCGAGCCAGGTCTTGGGATCTGCCGGGAAGACGAGAACTATGAAGGCATCGCCTACGCGGTTGGCCAGGTAGAACCCGCTGAACTTCCTCTTAGGCCTCGGCCGAATCGGCGCATCCCTAAACTCACCCCAAGCCTTCACGAAGCGGCGCATGCGCCGGGCGCGCACTTCAGGGCGATGCGCTTCCAGGCGCGACATCATCGCCGTGAAGCCCTTGATGTCGGCGTAATGCATGGCAGACGCGCGATGAGTCTTGCGTACTTCCTGCGTGAGAGGCGTGGAGACCAAGGCTGTTGGGTGATGATGGCTGGCTTCTACCTACATCGTATCCACAGGGTACGCAGGTAGGACCGCGCTGGCCGAGGCCGCCCGGGAGGCCGACCCGACCCGGCTGGTCGGCGCGGCCTGCCTGATCAACCGCGAGCACTTCCGTCGCGAGGACCGCCTGGCCCAGCGCTTGGGCGTGATCGGCCTGAACGAATACATCGGCTGGTACGAGTCCGACTACAACGGTCTGCGCCTGCTGCTGGCCAACTCCACGTCCGACAAGCCGGTACTCATCAGCGAGACCGGTGCAGAGCTCACGCACGCCGCCGCGGTCGCGGGCCAGGGCATCGTGCCGATGCCTTCTGCCGGCACGCTCGCCGGCTGCTCAAGGCTGCGCGCAGGCCGCCCGCAGCAGCGCCACGTCGATACCGGACGGCGGCCACGCGCCCGCCGGCGTGCCCAGCACCTCGTAGCGGGTCGCTGTCTCGTAGTGCGTGCCGCGGTAGTGCTGCACGGTCTCGAGTTGGCGCTGCTGCGTCACGCAATCCGCGGTGAAGACCGCCACGGACGACCGCCGTTCGCGGGGCCTGGCCACGCCCACCCGGTAGGTCAGCTGCCGACCGTCGCGGCGAATGCTGGCGGGGTCGATCGCCATCGTCTTGGCATCGTCGACGTGGAAGACGACCCACCGCGCATTGGAAGCGCCGTTGCCGGCGGTCAGGTGCAGTGCCAGGCCCGCGGCCAGCGTCAGCACCACCGCCACGCCGCTGCCCCACAGCAAGCGCTTCGGCAGGTGCCGCGCGCGCAGGATGACGGGCAGCCCGGCGGGTAGCGGGCCAGGCCCGCGCGCGGACGCCCCGGGCGATGGAGCCGCCTCGGCCGTTGGTGTTGTTGCCAGTGCCGGCTTCGGTTCCTGGGCCCACCGCGCGAGTGCGGGCGTCGCCTGGGCCATCGCGGCTTGCAGTGCACTGATCGCCGCGAAGTCCTCGCCGATGCCGGTGATTTGCTCCCAGCCTTCAGCCCAGCCCTTGGGCAGCCAGCCGTGGCCGGCGCGCCGCACCATCCGCAGCATGGGTGCGCCGTGGCCGTGGTCGTTGAGCAACTGCACCAGATGGCAGCGCTGCTCGAAACTGTCGTCGGCGCCACTCAGTGCCAGGCACTGGCGCACCACGGCTTCACCGGCCCGCGCCAGGGCTTCGTCGTGCGGTGCGCCGTGCGGCACCGCTGCCGCCTGCACGAAGCCGGTCTGCAGCCAAGCCTTCATCGCCGGCATCTGCAGCAGCAGGCCTTGGCCGATGGCATGGCCCGCTGGCCTGAAATAGCCGACTGGGCGCGCCTGCAGGCGCTGCGCCAGGTCGCGGGCCGATGTCGCCAGCGCAGCCAGTGCGCGAATCGGCGCCGCGTGGTGGATAGCCGCTGGGTCGCCGCGCCGCCGCTGCCACGCCGCCTGGGCCTGGCGCAATGCCTGGGCGCATGGTGGCGCCCGCGGTCCGATCAGCCGGCCGATGAGGGCATCAGGGGCCTCGACTGTGCGGCACAGCCAGGCCAGCGCACGCCATTGGGCGAATGACAGCGGCGGTGCTTCGTTGGCGGGAGCGGCAGACCGATCGGGTGCCGGCGAGGGCGCGGCCGAGGTCGGGCGTGCCCCCAGCGCGGCAGCCTCAGTCACGGCGGTTGGGCCCGAACATCGATCTGCCCAGCTTGGCGCCCACGGCAAAGCCGGCCAGGGGCGCCACGGCGCTGATGAGTTCGGCCACTGCCGAAGGTCCGGCCGACGCTGTGGGCGCGTGCAAGGCCTGCGCTTCCTGCCGCACGGCGGCCTGGCGTTCGGGCCGTGGATAGGTCAGCAGGATCTGGCTGTCCGGCTCCACCAGGCGGTCCAGCCGCAGGTCGTCGATCGCTGCGTCCAGCTGCAGCCACACGCCGCCGCCATCGCGCCGGGCGTGCAGGCGCAGCCGGTTGGTGCAATTCAGTTCGCCAAGGATGTGCCGCACATCGGCGACGAAGGCCAGCCGCTGCTTGTCCTGCACGCGGGCCTGCAGCGGCTGCAGCGCACGGTCGTCGAAGCTGATCTTGAACGTTGGCCCGTCGTCGCCGCCGTGCAGGTCGTCGCTGCCGACGGCAGCGATCACCACTTCGAGTCCGAAGCGGCGCGAGTTGCGCACCCGCAGCAGCAGCTGTTCGCCTACCAACGCGGCACTGAGCAAGGGCTCGCCGTCTGGGCCCCAGCACTCGTCTCGGCCATAAGTCCACTGCAGATCCGATGCCATGGGTACTCCGTCTGCGCCGTCCATCCGCACATCAGCTTGCATTGTGCATCGGCGTTCTACGGGAACCTTGAGGGTTCTTGCGGCGATCGACCAAGACCATTAGCTGCTGATTCAGCAGTTATGCAGGACTGCAATTTGAAAGACTTTGGACTTGGACCTGGCCCACTCTCGCGGAAAACTGGGCGCCACGAGAGAATCCGTCAAACTTGGCCAGAATTAGACCGCCGTGCGGCGCAATGGAATTCATACCGTCAGGGCTCGTTCAAGGTCGCGCAATGCAAACCGCCGCCATACCAGTTCAAGCCTATCGCGTCGATGAACACGATCTGGTTGCCCGGGCAGGCATCTGCGAACAGCTTTTCGACGCGCGCTTGTCGCTCGAGTGGTGTGCCGTGGTGCAGGTAATCTGGCAACAATACCAAACCGGGCGCGATGACGAAGTTCAGGTAGCTGGCTACTCGCGCCCCATCGCCGCATCCAAGCCCTCACGCAAGGCATCGAACTTGGGTGTGCAACTGGCCACTGCTCTTGCGTCACCCGCATGGCGCCGGGCGCACCAACCAGCGGTGTCGTGGTTGCTCCAGCGAAAGTTCACGGCTCCCACCTCGCCCGTGGATTGCGTCCCCTGGAGTGGTGTAACTCCTGAGCCGGGAGAAGGCTGATGTGCGCGTTGCTCGGGTTTCAGCGCTG
>JBIKKT010000109.1:0-3857 GCA_044360195.1 Bdellovibrionota bacterium
GCGCTCGATAGTCAGCACCGCTCGGTATCTCAAGGATCTCAGCCTCGGTTTTGACCCCCTCCTTGACCGCTTTCGCGAAGCGCGTAAGAGCCTCATTTTGGGAGGCGAGAATAAGCACCTTTCCGCTGCCCTTTGTGAGTTCCTCCAAGAATAACAATCCGATCCGTTGCGCGTAGATCTGAGGCCGACTTCGAAAGTAACTCAGCGAGATTGGTGAGGGGAGCGAGCGCTACGATCGTTCGTTGGGCTGTATCGTTGTTTCGTAAAAAGCGCTGCATTGCCCCAAGAGCGGTCGTCGCGTCAGATGTCGAAGGTTTCCACTGAGTGGGTATCGTCACACATCCAAGGGCACCCTCACCGTGAACGACTGCTGTAATCGGCTCTTGAGCAAGCGGCTTTTCAGCTCCGCGCGAAACAGGAATCGCGTTAGCTTCGACTCGCTCAAGAATATAGTGCGCGTTGCGAGATACTGTAGTGAGCGATGCGTTTCCAGCGCACGTGGTGACTTCAGAGAGGGTCACATTGGGTAATCCGAGGGCGAGGAAGAGCGCGAGGGCGTCGTCAACTCCGGGATCGGTATCGATAAGAATCTTGTGCATCATGGGACCTCCGCCTGCGTCTCTGCCTCGAGTTTTTATCCTCTCTTGAGTAGTTCGGATAGTGCCAGGTTTTGAGAGGCAGTGCTTGAGGGTTCCACTTGCGGTAGGTGACAAAAACCACTCGGTCGAGTCTAAGTTTGCGAGCGATGTCCTACGCCGGTTCGAAAGAGGAGCGCCCGAAAACGAGACCAGACGCGAGCCTGGGCAAGCGAGACCACATCTACTTCGGTCGCCCCTGCTGCGTACAGCGCGTGTGCCGCGGCGGTTATGGTGGCGCCGGTTGTAATGACATCTTCAACGAGAAGAACTCTTTTTCTGGAGACAGTGTGTGGCTTCTTCACGTGAAAGAAGTTTCGTAGTCCACGCAGCCGTTCTTCGTGAGAGAGCCTTGCCTGCGGCTTTCTGGAGCGCGCGTGTCGAAGGAGGGGGGTAACCTTTGCGTGTGGAAGGTGTCTCGTCACGACCTTTGCGATCTCATAACACGGGTGAAAGAGCCGCTTTGTGAGCATGGATGGTGACGAGGGGATCGGAATAACGAGGTCCCATGACCGTTCATCAAACATCCGAGGGAGCTCCTCTTGAAGGATGCCTGCCGTGTGTTTCACGAGGTACGCACTGGGGCGATACTTCATGGCGGTAATGAGATCTCGCGCGCACCCTGAATACTCCCACAGATATCGCATCCGTGCTGTTGGGGGAGGAAACGTCTCGCAGGGGGTGCACCAGCCGCTTTCGGTAGGAGCTCCCATTGAGCCATAGCATCTCTGGCACCGACGTGTTGTGTATGTCGGCGGTGCCGGAGCGCATCGAAAGCAAAGTGATCGCCCCTTTAACGGACGAGTGCAGACGATGCATTCGCGAGGAAAGAGAACCTCGCAGCATCCTGAGAACCAGTTGAGCAACGATCGAGTCATGGCAGAGCGAGACCTGTAAGACGTCGATCATTCGAACAGTGCAGCAAAAAGTTGCGCTGACGGCGCTCCTGGCATCGTTTTCAGAGTAAGAAAAGTGGACGCTACTACCTAGTAGCTAGCAACCGCGTAAGAGGCCCTTTGGTTGTTCCGCAAATAATCGAATAGCACTCGCCCTTGAGAGGTGTCTTTGAGGGCAGCGCACAGGCTCTCGTATGAATAGACGGGGTGTAGGTTGACCTCGATTAATATATCTCCTTCCCGAAAACCAAACGCTGACAGCAGGCCGGCGGCCCTGCTGTCGGAGATGCGCAGGCCAAGAATCGTTCCCTGAAGATCTTGGATTGGGGCAAACCCTGTCGCTGTCCCAACAAGATCTTTGGGAGAGTTGTTCACAGATGTCATGAACGTTCGATTGAGAAAGCTTTCGTAGTTATTTGTAACGATCACATTCTCGCCATCTCTGGAGGCTCCGGTTTTATTCACGAGCTTGCGGACCTCCTCAGCGGTCCGGCTGCCTGGGAGGTACATTACCTTTACTTTTGATCCACGCATCTGCTCGGGATTTTCTTGTCGTGTGTTGCTGGGTGAAATGTCCTTTGGGTGTGCGATCTTCTGGGCAGATCCCCCCGAAATGGGCAGCCGAAAGAGCTCGTTCTGAAAAGCTATGAGAACATATTCCTTAGTGATCTCTTTAACGAGGTATCGTTGAAAAGCCTGAGCCCCTGGCGCAAATAGGTCCTGCTCCCCGGTGAGAGCGCTCTCCAAAATGACGCGATTATTTTCAGTCTTAACGTCCTCACACACGATCCCTACCACCTTAGGCAAGGACGGTGGTGCGTCTTGAGCTTTCGCTTTACTTATAAGCGAAGCGCATAGGAGGCATGCTATGAGAAGTGCACCCCTTTTCACGACAGCACTATGTCCACGCTTCATTTATTAGTAGTGCGCCCCTTGTTTGAAAGGTGTTCCGCGAAATCATTTCAACGCGGAGTGATAGAGGCGACTGGAGATGGCGAAGGACAGACCTCGCCTACGACATCACAGGGCGGGTTCTCTTTGTTGTCAGTGAATACCCCGGGCATCGTCCATGTGCATACTTTAGCAAGGCCTCTTGAGGTGCTTCGGATGCACCTCTTTTCCATGCATCCCTCTGGGGTTCCGACTGTGCAATTTCTTGAGAGACTATTTCTGTCCTCTTGGCACATAATGCTGAGGCCATTCGCCGCCGCAACGCACTTAGTTCCATAACAATCACTGTCTTTGGTGCACTCTTTAGCACCCGCTGGAGGAGTGTTGCTGTATCGGCAGATGTAGCCCGTTCCCGGGCCGCCCATTTCGCAAAAGGTCTTGCCGCACGCCGACCCTTCTCCAGTGCACGAGGGGAATCTGCCTGCTTGAAGGTTGGGATTATCGTTTGCTACTCGCCCACACACTCCCGCCCCGCAGCCTAACGTATAGCACTCCCCGTCTGCTCCGGCGGCAGAGCAGGGTCTGTTGTTTTTCGAAAGGTCGCCGATCACGCAACGGGTTCCGCTGCAGACAGGACCAAGCTTCGGTGCAGGGCTCGGAGAGGGGGAGGGTTTCTTTGGCTTGAACTCAAACGCTGGTCCCGCCTCTGCGGTGAGAGGAACTACCAAAAGAACTATGGCTACAATTGCCCACCTAAATGCTCGCATTGCTAACTCCCCGAAATTGGAAAATCTGTCTCCTAGCAGTTTGATAGTGCGCCGGGGGCCTGTCAATCGAAAAGCATTGGTCGACAGAGTCGCTGCTGCGACCGTGTTACAGCAACCCATTAGAATCATGTGATTTGCATTCGTACCGCTACGGCAATTACTAAGAAGATCGATTAATTTCCGAGTTATATCCGCAAGCTAGGTAGTTGGGAGTGGATTCGGTTGTCGGTCGGTGATTTTCGAGAGTGCCCGACTAGTAAACAGCCGTGCGGCATTGGTGCCTGAGAAGGCTTTTTGAGTCTGGCGGCCCATTTTCCGCGCGTTTTCTGCACTGGTCGTCGCGCCTGATAGCCTCTACAGACACCAAGCAGCGCTAAGAAGCCGCATGTAAGATACACCTCTGTAGCTCCGTCTCTCAGGAAGCGGATTTTAGAAGTCATCCGGCGACGGCTCGAATGAGTCATAGGAGGGGATTTCATCGATAGCGAGCGCGGTATCGATGAATGTGGGAATAGGAGGCGGCGCCTGGAAGTCTGGGATTCCTTGAGACTTCATGATGTCCTTGATTGAGTGTGCGTCTTGGATGAAGGCGATAATACGCATCTGTGCTTTGCATTTGGGGCACTCCAAGGGGTCTATTTCGTACACGCGCTTTATGCAGGCGGCCC
>JBIKKT010000033.1:0-42977 GCA_044360195.1 Bdellovibrionota bacterium
ACAAGAACGATATGGATTACGCGATACGTCCGTGGTAGAGCGATAACATCTTTTAGAAGTTTGTCACTCTCATAACTCGCTGTCGTTCTAACACGGTACCTTACCCCACTTACTAATTCGGGGTGATTGTGTACATGAAGAGGTAATACAAAAAGGAATCAGCCATGGAAGCTCTCGTACTTGAGAAAAAAGGCGTGCTTGCAATTAGAGATATCGATATCAAGGAAGATCTCGGTCCCCACGATGTACGCATCGCAATTCACACCGTAGGTGTCTGCGGCAGCGACGTACACTACTATACTCATGGAGAGATCGGACCATTCGTTGTTAAAGAACCGATGGTGCTGGGCCATGAAGCATCGGGAGTGGTTGTTGAAGTTGGTCGTGAGGTTACTAACCTTAAAAAAGGTGACCGTGTCTGCATGGAACCAGGCATACCTGACCCCAACAGCATCGAGACCCGTCTCGGTATCTACAACCTCGATCCGCACGTGCGATTTTGGGCAACTCCTCCCGTCCACGGCGTGCTGCGACCAACAGTTGTTCACCCAGCTGCGTTTACGTTCAAGCTACCTGATAATATCTCTTTCGCTGAAGGGGCAATGGTTGAACCTCTTGCAGTGGGTATGCATGCTGCTAACAAAGCTCAGATTAAGCCCGGTGATGTTGCTGTCGTCTCTGGCGCGGGGCCGATCGGCATGGTCACCGCACTAGCCGCACTCGCAGGGGGATGCAGTCGAGTCATAATATCAGACGTAATCGATGAGAAGCTACAGCTCGCTGCGTCGCTTGGCCCAGTCACGCCGGTGAATATCAAGCGTGAGAGCCTCGCAGACGCCTTGTCAAAGGCAACTGATGGTATCGGTGCGGATGTACTGTTTGAGGCGAGTGGAAACGCGAAAGCCCTCGAAAGCGTATTCGACACAGTCAGACCTGGTGGCCGAGTTGTACTTATCGGGATGCCCGGGAAACCAGTCCCCTTAAGTATAGAGGCTGCCATGATTAAGGAGATAACTGTGGCTACAATTTTTAGATATGCCCATGTCTATCCTCGCGCGCTGCAACTCATGAGCTCAGGAAAGATCGATGTAAAGCCGCTGATTACCGATCGCTACCGCTTCGCCGACAGCATTAAGGCGTTTGAGTACGCGACTAATATGAAGCCAACAAGTGTTAAGATCCAGATAGAGCTATAGAGCTGGCGCTCGCGGCTGCGAGTAAAACCAACAACTTAAGCTCAGTTTCAACAAAGGTCCTTGCTAGCCCCGCTACCAAGGACCTTTTTCAATTGCCTCACAATCTCAGCCCCACGAAAATTGATCCTGTCTCCATTCATGCACTGATTTGCGCACAGCACAAAGAACCGTAATAGCCCCATAACGCAGAGAACCCGTTATCAGGCACCACATGGAATTTAAAGCGGCTGTTTTTACTACTGAGTCTACAACGACCGACCAAAGTGCCGGCATAATCACTGGCGACTTACCGTCGACCACGACGACTCGAGTTGAGATCCGTGTTGAACTTCAGCGCCTCGCCCTATCGCTAGCTCTTGACGGTGTAGCCGACTCCCAACACGGTCACGGCCAACACGCACCATCCCGAAGCGATGGACAGTTGCCAGCAATTCACTCCGAAAGAGGTGCTGGCACAAGCAGTGCGAGAGATGGATTCTTGCACAGGCCTAGCGACCAGCTACCCCAGATAGCCCAAGAAAAATTCGGCAGTATTCGAGATTCTATCGATAAAGCTGTAGACCCGAGACAACTAACTCATCAAGCGGTAATGATGGACCGTGATGTAGTCGCGGTAGTAAAGCGTGAGGCAACCAGAGAGCTGCGCTCCCCTGATGTCAAACAGCGCGAAGCTCCGGAGGAACCCCGCCCTGAGCGCTCTCTAGCCAAGGAAAAGGGTGAACTAAAGCCATCCGAAAGCTCTCCCTCTAAGGAACAAAAAGAAACACTACCGACACACAAACACGCACCAAAAGAGCCCTCAGTTGAGCCACGAATTGTCGATAAGCCAGTTCAGGAGGCATCTCCGCAAACACATGCTCGAGGTGAGGTACCACAACGAGTGCAGACGACCAGAGACCAAGAGACTCCAAAACGCAGTGAGTTAATCCAAGAACCAACAAGAGATCCAGCTACCACACCGACGATACCCGCATCACAGCAACCACCATTAATCGAAACAACACGAGCTCAAGTAAATCCGTCTATGCCGGTTGAAGATGCGCGCATGGTAGTACTTGATAAGATAAACACCCTTCGCGAAGTCGTTCAGACAGCTCCCGTTATCGCTGAAACCAGAGCACCAACGTTTTCGCGAAGCTATACCGAGAGTACAACTATTGAGCCTGCAGCTCAAAACTCTGCAAGCCGCACCAGCGACCAACCGCGACCCTCTGACCCGCGGCGCGAAGTCAATCCTCCTCCATTTATTCCATCGAGTACCACGGCCAGTGATAAAACAGTTTCGCCACAGCAATCAACCGATACCTCTAATCGATCAACTATCTCCGCCCATGAACAACAACGGGCGATACAACTGCTGGACGGCCTTGAAAAGATTACCTCTCAGCTTATGAGCATGACTACTTTACGGGCTCTCGACCGCGCACTTGAAACGGTGTGCTTGTCAGTAGTCGCCGGTGGCTTTCTTGGAGCACAGGGGGCGGCGTACATCGTTCGTGAAACTCTCACAGCGACTAACGAGATCATCGCCAGAATTCGTGATATGATGGGAATTCCCACAACACTCTCGAAGGAGCTACGTACAGTTCAGGAGTCACTTGATCAGCTAGAAAAGCAGTGCCTCGACCGAGACTTTGAAAAAGTGAACTCAGCTGCTGGATTCGTGGGCGATATCACCGGCCGAATACAGCTCTTTGGTTCCGGATTACCGGTTCAGGGCATCACCGTAGATGGTGGCAGCCTTGGAACCTGCATCACCAACTCGTTCGGTGAGTTTCGGTTCGATAACATCCCCTTAGATACGGGATATGAGATAACGGCACGGGATGCGAACTACACCTTCTTTCCAAGTTCCTTCGTCGGAACGGTTGCAACCACAAATCAACTTATATTCTCGGCGACTAAGGTATCTTAGGCATGCATTCATTTTTTTTTCCGCCGCTTTCTCAGAGACCGCGCGGTAAGACGATAGCTCGTTATGATTTCAGAATCTGTTACAAACCTAGCAGGTTCAGGCTGTTACATGTACATTTCCCCAAGGCAGACTAGCGCTGCACTTGAGTTTATATGTTTTAGAAACATATAATTTGATGTCTTTAGCGGGCGCTCCCTTCGCAACCAGCCGGATAACTTCTTGAATCTCTTGACTCGCAAGGTACAGGGTACCTGCGACCAGTAATTTTGCTATTATTAACTCATGCACACCCCCCCTATCCTCGAAGAACTTAAAACCCTAGAACAACGCTTCGACGCCCTCGCTCCCGAAATGGAGCTAACCGTGCGCGACCCAGAGCTTGGGGTAGAAGGATACGTTGTGGTGTGGACAACCCTTGCTGCGACCTCAAATCCCCTTGGCCCCTTCGGGAAAGGTGGAACGCGCATCACCCCTGCTACTTCGCTCGATGAGATAAAGATGTTGGCGCGGATTATGGCGCTCAAGAACGCTGCCGCTGGTCTCCCTCTGGGAGGGGCTAAATCCGGACTAAAGGATGACCCCTCCTCTGCGGGTTTTGAAAGGCGTTACCGCCGCTTTGCGCGCCTGGCTGCTCCCACGCTGATAGAGAACGGTGGCATCTTTGGAGGATTTGGTTTCGACATAGGCGGTAGACCCGAGCACGTACACTGGATCTGTGACGAGTTAAAATCAACTAGGTGCTTCACAGGTAAACCTGTTGAGATGGGTGGAACCGACTACGACCGCGAAGGGATAGCAGGACTAGGTGTCAGTGAAAGCGCCGTAGCAGCGCTTGAACACGAAGGCACTCCTGTACGGGGTACTACCTTTGCTGTTCAAGGGCTAGGAGCTATGGGAGCTGCGATTGTTAAGTATTTTAGTGAATCCGGTGGGATATTAAAGGCGGTCTCCGATCCGAGGGTATCCGGCACTTACCTCCTACCCAATGGGGCAAGCCAGGGCCTTATCGAGTCAATCGCCTCTCACAACTGGGAGAAAACGGCACAGTTACTACAGAAGGAAGGAACTCTTACAGATATTGACGAGGTTCTTTATCAAGAGGTCGGGATTCTCTTTCCTGCAGCAGTTCAAGAAGTAGTTACCTCAGCCAATGTTGCTCGCATAAAAGCCCGACGGCTCATCGAGGGAGCGAACAATCCATGCACTGCCGAAGCGCGCTCGTCACTCTACGGCCGCGGGGTAGTAGTGCTTCCAGACTTTCTCGTTAATGCCGGTGGAATCATCGCTGCTTACGTGGAGATGACCTCAACAGTTTCCCCAGAAGAGAACAAACGGACCCGCCGCAACGTTGAAGATGCGAAGGCTATGACCCGTGAGCGTATGCGAGCTAACACCAAAGCTGCCCTTGAGATTGCCCAGGTTGCAACGTGTGAACCGGTGGTAGCAGCGCGTTACCTTGCCCTAAGAAACATCTTTAAAAGCTGAGCAAATCGATAAAACCGCTCCCTTCGGGATGGTTTTTAGTAACCCACAGGGTCTACACTATCGTGCCCGACCGTGCGACATTTTGCCGCATTTACATTCGATGGCGTACCCCGTAAAACGCTGACAGTGTTTAAATATACTCGCAAGGAAGTCACATGCGTTCATTACTTATTACTCTTACACTTTCACTCATCTTCTCAGCCTGCGGCGGTGGAAGCTCTAGCTCCAGCGGTACCGTTTTTGAAGGCACTTTGACGCAAACAGGTGCGGGACATAAATCGCAATCTGTGGCGCTTAAGCACGCAGTCGGGGCTCGAATTGAAGATGTCAAGATCTGCATCCTTGGAGAATGCTCAATCACTGACGGTGAGGGTCGCTGGGGGGTAAATATTAATAACTTTGCTGGTGGTGATATCGTAGTGACGATAGATGGACACGGGATTGCAACTACGACGTCTACTTCTATTCCTTCAACAGCTAAGGATGTAGTAATAGAGCTCGGCCGGGATGGAAATGTAGTAACTATCGAAAAGCTTTTTATCGACGGCGAAGACCACTCCGGACACGACCATGATCATCACTCGTAATTGATTACGCGAGTCACAAGACAAAGACAGGATGTTCCAATGCGGTTTGTTAGTACGCTTTCTCTTCTTGGTTGTTTTATGTTTCTGCTCACCGCAGCAACGGCACCCAACGATGCGGCGGCGTGCGACCCCTGCGGAATGCACAGCTCCGTCCAAGTACCCGGCGTAATGAATGCGCTGCGTTCTGCTGGGTTACAGGACGGAGCCTTCACAGTAGGCCTACAGGAGCAACTCAACACATTCCGTATCACGGGCGATAACGACCTACGAACGACGGAGAGCGACCTTGAGTTGATAAAGAACCTCTCAGTAACCCAACTCACTGCTGCCTACAACATTACCTCCGCTTGGGCTTTACAGACGAACATCCCCTTTATAGTGCGTGATTACGAGACTTTCGAGAGATACGAAAAAGTTAGGGAAACTGAATCAGGAATCGGAGATGCAAGTATACTGACAACGTATTCGCCTTACTCGTACACATCTACCGACACACGGTTTTTTATCGCCGGGCTTGCTGGTTTAAAATTACCAACTGGCGACTCCGGTTCACTCAAGAGAATTTCAACTGCAGGGTCAACAGATACCACCTACGATGTTCAAGGGCGCGGCCTTACCCTTGGAAGCGGCTCACTTGATGTTCCCCTGGGACTTCTAACCTACGGTCGATTGGGTCGTGCGACGCTTTTTGCTAGCGCTCAGTACACTATCCGAACCGAAGGTGCTGCTGACTATCGATTCGCTGACGACCTTACCTGGTCAGTCGCTCCGGGGTGGCTTTTTCTCCTAGGAGAAGAGCAGAATCTAACCCTGTCACTCGTATGCTCGGGAGAGAACAAGGGAAGCGATCATATCCAGGGTCAACTACTGCCACGCACGGCAGCGAACAACGTCTATCTTGGCCCTGAGATATTTTACTCCCTGAGCAATCGCATCTTTGTGCAACTAGCTGTAGATCTACCCGTTGCAATTGATGTCAGTGGCGCTGTTGTTAAGCCTGAAACCCGCTCCCGTGCTTCGATTACCTGGAGTTTCTCGTAGGCGCTACAGTCTATAACTGCTGCACAGCTATAACTCGGTCAGTAACAGTCTGCCCTCCATTAAACGAGAATACCCCAGAAAACCCCCGATAATCCTTAGTAGCTGCGACACACTCCCGCACGCCTGCTTTATCCATAGAGGTTCTCATGCAGTCAAGCAGAAGCATCGTCTCATCGTAGGCCACTGAGGCACTCGACCCTGCCGGCTGTTCGCCATACTCCCCCACAAACCGATCAAGAAAGCGCTTTTGAAGCGACTCATCGAAGACCGGATATGAATAAAGGAATGTAAAGCCTCCGCGCCGCACATCTTCTGGGGGTTGGAGGTACAGAATAAGATCATCGGTGAAGATAACTGGCCTATCTTTACGCAACTCAGTCCACTGTTTAAGAAAAGCCTGGATCTGTCCTGCATTATCGAGAAGCATCAAGACGGCTGACACATCTGCCGGCACCTGAACAATCATGCTTCGAAAATCGCGCTCTTCAAGAACAACTCGCCGATTAGCAACCACAGCTGCCGTTGATGTGTTGGTGAAATTCTCTACCAGTGCATCGTAGTAAGGGGAGATAGCCGCAAAGATAGCTATGTCTTTTATCCCCCGTTCATTTGCCTTTGCAGCCAATGCTGCCGAATACCCACGGTCATCAAACCACGCTGAGAAGCTAAACTTCCACGGGCGCGCGTAGAACTCCTTACTGTGATATGAGGGAAAGAGACATACCACGCGCTTTGCTTCACAGAGAGGCATCATAGGAACGGCTGTTTCCCATGTTGGGCCGACTATAAACGAGACTCCATCTATAGACGTCAGCTTGTGAAATGCGCTCACTGTCTGCTTGGCTGAGAACTGACTATCCTCAACGATTGTCTCTACTTTAATGTCGGCGTGCTTCTTCTCAAAATCCGTACACGCCAACATGAAAGCTCTATGCTCTGATTTGCCCCAGATCGCTGCGCCTCCGGTGAGATCGAAGACTCCACCCACTTTTAAAGTACGTGGCGAATCGGCATAGGCAAACGGAGAAATAAGGAGCAGCACAAATGAAAGTACCCGTACGACTTCAAGGAGAGAGAATCGACCCTGGGACAGACGCACAACACATTTAGCAGCTTTAGACCTGCCTGATACCCCTCTCACCCGCCTCGCAATCATGCTTGCCCCTCTACGGCAGCCTTGCTTGTTACGTAAGAACCGGATTAAGGCTTAACACACCCCTGCCCATTTGGAAGTCGCATATCCTTACACCCGCGCGCGCGCTCAGAGTTTGAACACCGCTGCTCTCGTGGCGTGAAACCTGAAGGACACTTACCCGCTGCATTAGTGGCACTCTGCTTTAATGCAGCCTCCTGGGCGGCCGCTAGGTCAAGCCCCTTCTGAGTTAGATCAACGCAACAAACTCCCCGACTCTCACTAACAAAACTGCAATCTTTCTTGCCCAATCCGAGATCCGCGCAGGAATAGGGGCACTGTCGACAACTTGGAGTAGCAAGTGCTGGAGTTGCCACAAAGAAAGCTACAGCTAGGGCAAGAATATTGATAAATCGCATATGACCTCGGAGTTATGATTATACTGTTTCCAACTACTTACCCCTCTTTTCGTTGAATCTTTTCGAAAATGGGACAAACTTATTACAACCTTTTCGGTACGTTGTGACAACTCCCCCTGTTCGCTGTGCGAAAACTCTCCCTCGTTGGTTGTGACGTTAGCAACTGACACTTCTTGAAAATTCGAGGGAGGAATTATGAAGGATAGAAATATTTCAGATGTAGGACTGGTTGATGAATTTAAGGCAGGAGATATCTCAGCGTTTGAAGAGATTATCTCACGCTACGAGAGCAAGGTCATGAACCTCGCGCTCCGCTTCACCCGCAATCAGGAAGATGCCGAGGAGGTACTCCAGGATGTATTCACCACCGTGTACCGCAAGATTGACGGTTTCCGCGGACAATCGGCATTCTCAAGCTGGCTTTACAGAATCGTTGTTAACGCCGCCTTCATGAAGCTCCGTAAGAGGAAGCAAACCCAGACAGTATCTATCGATGACCTTGCACCTGCCGTAAAGCAATACTGCATGGAGCGAGATGCTGTCACAAACCAGCATTTACACAACGTCGCTATCAGCCGTGAGCTACAAGAGGTTCTTCAGCGGGCAATCGACAGACTGCCAGACCAATACCGCGCTGTGTTTGTTCTCCGCGACGTGGACGGACTTTCTAACCAAGAAACTGGTGAGATACTAAACCTCTCCATCCCTGCAGTTAAGTCGCGTCTCCACCGCTCGCGCATCATGCTGCGCAAAAAGCTGCAACGCTACTACGAAGATTTTACTGGTAATAAGGCAGTTATCGAGGATATCGCTGATGAGGAGACGTCCCAGTCAGCAGCCGCCTAACTCGCTCTACTATCAGTACCGGCAGCTCCTCACCTCCCTAAGGAGCTGCCGATTTTTTTACGCGACGCAACATCTCCCACGATTCCAACCGGAAACACCTCTCCACTGCTGCTTCGGCGGCGCACACAAGGCTTAGCGGACCTGGAAGGTCTGTGCTCCAAAAGGGGCACTTACGTTACCCATTCACACAGCGGTTAATTTGCGCTGCAATTTAACCACTATGTATGCAAGAGCGCTAAAGACACAAAACCACTCATTTTTTCTATTTGGCCCTCGCGCCACAGGCAAAACCACCTGGCTCAGAAACGCCATTAAGGCAAAGCTCTGGGTTAATTTACTCCTCGATGAAGAGTTAATTCCAATACTAACAAGCCAGGCCCAATTTCGAGCTCAAGTAGAGGCGCTACCACCTGGCTCTTGGGTTGTGATTGATGAAGTGCAGAAGGCGCCTGCCCTGCTCAACCAAATACAGGACATCATCTCCATTCGAGGCGATGAAGTGCACTTTGTACTCAGCGGCTCAAGCGCCCGAAAGCTGCGTCGGCTGGAAGCGAACCTTCTCGCAGGAAGAGTTATTCAAAGAAAGTTTTTTCCGCTGACTTTTTTAGAGCTCGGCACACACTACTCAGCGGACTCAGCTATGACCATCGGACTCCTTCCAGGCATCGTCAGCAGGCCGCACGTAGCAAGCGAAATGTTGGAGGCGTACGTCGCCACGTACCTCAAAGAGGAGATCCGTCAAGAGGCGCTAGTGAAGGACATCGCCTCATTCACTCGATTCCTACGCGTCGCATCACTCCTGAATGGACAGCTACTCTCTTTCAGCAACGTTGCTCGCGATGCCGGAGTTGCTCGCACAACGGTCGAGCGATACTTCGACATCCTCGTTGACACCTTAGTAGCAACCTTGGTTCCAGCGTGGCAGCCACGCGCAAAAGTGCGTGAAGTAGCGCAGCCGAAATTTTATCTGTTCGACTGCGGCGTTGTTCGAGCGATGCAAGGACTTGCGCGCGATCAACCTCGCGACTATGAGAAGGGCGCTTTGCTTGAAACCCTGGTGTTGCACGAACTACAAGCAGCAGTTTCCTATCTCAACTGTGGTGGCGAGATTTACCACTGGCGAACTAGCGGTGGTTCAGAGATCGATTTTATATGGCAGCGCGGCGCAAAGAGCATCGGTATAGAGATTAAAACATCTTCTATGTGGCGCTCCGATTTCGGTAAATCTCTTCGCCCACTTCTCAAAGAGCAGAAGTTATCACGCGCAATCGTTATATATCGCGGCAAATCCGTTACCCTTGAAGAAGGCGTAGAGGGAATGCCCGTTGAAGATTTCTTGTCTCTGCTTTGGAAGGGCGAGATTGTGTACTAGCAGCGAGGTACGGCGATCAATCGCATAAAACCTCGGAGTTCAGGTTTTACTATTTTCAACCACTTACCCCTCTTTTCGTTGAATCTTTTCGAAAATGGGACAAACTTATTACAACCTTTTCGGTACGTTGTGACAACTCCCCCTGTTCGCTGTGCGAAAACTCTCCCTCGTTGGTTGTGACGTTAGCAACTGACACTTCTTGAAAATTCGAGGGAGGAATTATGAAGGATAGAAATATTTCAGATGTAGGACTGGTTGATGAATTTAAGGCAGGAGATATCTCAGCGTTTGAAGAGATTATCTCACGCTACGAGAGCAAGGTCATGAACCTCGCGCTCCGCTTCACCCGCAATCAGGAAGATGCCGAGGAGGTACTCCAGGATGTATTCACCACCGTGTACCGCAAGATTGACGGTTTCCGCGGACAATCGGCATTCTCAAGCTGGCTTTACAGAATCGTTGTTAACGCCGCCTTCATGAAGCTCCGTAAGAGGAAGCAAACCCAGACAGTATCTATCGATGACCTTGCACCTGCCGTAAAGCAATACTGCATGGAGCGAGATGCTGTCACAAACCAGCATTTACACAACGTCGCTATCAGCCGTGAGCTACAAGAGGTTCTTCAGCGGGCAATCGACAGACTGCCAGACCAATACCGCGCTGTGTTTGTTCTCCGCGACGTGGACGGACTTTCTAACCAAGAAACTGGTGAGATACTAAACCTCTCCATCCCTGCAGTTAAGTCGCGTCTGCATCGCTCGCGCATAATGTTGCGCAAAAAGCTGCAACGCTACTACGAAGATTTTACTGGTAATAAAGCAGTTATCGAGGATATCGCTGATGAGGAGACGTCCCAGTCAGCAGCCGCCTAACTCGCTCTACTATCAGTACCGGCAGCTCCTCACCTCCCTGAGGAGCTGCCGATTTTTCTCATCGCTAGCTTATGGAGGTCGGCGAGTAATTGTTCGACGAAGGCTTGCTCGATGGCCTTGAGGTCTACCTCTGAGAACCTACAGAGCTGGTCATCGAGTAGTTCGTGGAAATGGGTTTATACAGAGTGACACAAAACACAGAATGTGTCATTTTGTATAAATGATTACAAACCTTCCACCTCGGCTAAAAAAAGCCCCCTTCACGTTCAAAGAGGCGCTCGCTGCAGGATTGACACAGTATCGTCTCAAGCTGCTTCTCACCAGTGGAGAGATCGAGAGGGTTGAGCGTGGGCTCTACACTACTGCTGACCAAGAGCCTTCAGATGAGAACCTCTTTATTAGCGCTACAAAAAGGGTTGGCGAGCCTGCTGTTGTGTGTCTGCTGTCAGCACTCAGTCACTATGAGCTAACGGATGCCATTCCGAAACAGGTGTGGCTGATGGTACCAAAAGAGAAGCGCGTAAAGAGCAGTTCGATAAAACTTTATAGAGCACGCGACCCGATGTGGAGGGTGGGAGTTAAGTCTCACGGTAGCTATTCGATCACATCGATAGAACGAACTATCGTGGATACGCTTACCCTGAAAGCGATAATCTCTCCTCGCATGGGAATCGATGCGCTCAGGCGGGCGATAGCCACTAAGAAGACTACAGCTACCAAAGTTCTAAACCTTGCATCCGCAATGGGAGTGCACCACAGAGTTGTTCCCTACGTTGAGGCTCTCTCATGACCCAAGATGATAAGAGCAAGCACATCCTGCGGGAGCTCTCTCGACTCGCCAAGGTGTCAACGCTTTCGATAAACGAATTGCGTGTGGTGCTTGCTCTTGAAAGGGTTGTAGCGCGAATCGAGGCTCACAAGGGGGTTAGAGATAAACTCGTTTTTAAGGGTGGTTTTGTTCTGTTGAAGAGCTTTGGTAGCCAGCGGTTCACTCGCGATCTCGATGCTCTGGCGCAAGATATACCGAAACAAAGGCTTCTTGCTCGCATGACGGAGGCACTCGCGGTTGACCTGGACGATGGATTGTACTTTGGAGAGGTGGCGGTGGAGGATCTCATCGATCAAGGGCAATACGGCGGGTATCGCATCAAGATACCCTTTCAGATCGGTCCTCTGCCAAAAGAGCCGCACAAGCTGAGGAAGCTCTCTCGCGTTCATGTGGATATCGGATTTGGAGATGTGATTCTGGGCAAGCCCAAGGTGGCGAAGGTGAGCTCTCTTGTCGAGGGAGAGGCTCCTCTCTCATGGCGAATCTATCCACTGGAGAGTATCTTTGCCGAGAAGCTAGAGACCCTTATAAGCAGAGGTTCAGGAAATTCTAGAGCAAAGGATCTCTTCGACCTGGTTATCTTGTTTGACGCGGTAAAGGCGCGAAGAACACTGAAAGGTGCTATCAAAAAGACTTTCTCTAATAGAGGTACAGAGACGCCGACGTCTTTTGCTGAATTTTTCAGGGGGCTTGATGTTACCATTCTTGAGCGTTCGTGGGGCAGTGTTGAGTTGACAGGTGGCACGATGAGTTTCGCAAGCTGCCAGAGGCGACTGCGATCGGCGCTAAGGGGTATCGATAAAATACTCACCCCGAAACGTGACTCGTAAGAAATCGTTCTCACTCTGTTCTCATTGAGGGAGTGCGCTTGTGGGTAGTTGAAACGAGACTGGAATCAGTTCGCACAAGCTTCTTAAAAGCAAGGGACTGTAATGCGCTTTTAGGAACACTCGAGTGGATCTACCTCGTAGATTCTCTTTACTTGTCCGCCGTAGTTCCAGCAGGGACGAAGGCGGATGCACCTGGTAATAAAGCAGTTATCGAGGATATCGCTGATGAGGAGACGTCCCAGTCAGCAGCCGCCTAACTCGCTCTACTATCAGTACCGGCAGCTCCTCACCTCCCTAAGGAGCTGCCGATTTTTTTACGCGACGCTACTCCAACGCCACATACCGAATAGCAAGTATCTCAACCTCAATCATCCCCTTTGGTGATTGGAATGTCACTACATCGCCTTCTGCAGCCTTTAGTAGTGCTCGCGCCAGGGGCGACTGCCAGCTAATCCGACCGCGTGCGATGTCGATCTCATCGATACCTACTATCGAGTAAGTCTTCTCGGTGTCGTCTTCAAAGCGCAGGTCAACAGTCGCACCAAATTGAACAACTGTTGCCGTGACAGTCAACGGATCAACCACTACGGCAGACTCAAGACGCTTTGCTAAAAAGCGCATGCGCTTGTCTATCTCTCGTAAGCGCTTCTTGCCGTACAGGTAATCGCCATTCTCTGATCGGTCGCCGTTACCAGCAGCCCACGCTACAATTTTTGTAACCTCTGGGCGCTCTTCGTACCGTAGCTTACGCAGCTCAATTCGCATGCGCTCTGCACCGGCTGGGGTCATGTAGTTTTTGCCACCAGGAATAGGTTGGTCACTGTCGTTGTCAGCTTCTGGCTGCTCTGAATCACTTTCTCGGGTAAATGCCTTACTCATAATGAGCCCTTAGTATATCACGCCCGCATACCTTCCGGGAATTCAGTCGATTCGAAAGACTGTAAGGTTTCAAGGAGAGCCGCTTGAGAGGGAAGCGGGAGTCGCTCATCTTCATGCCCAAACAGCACAATTTTGGGGATATGCGGCCATGAAAACTGCTTCGACAGCGCCTCCCACACAGTTGCTCTTGTTACAGAGGCACCACGACTCACCATAATATAAGCGGCCACCTCACGCCCGTAGAGAAGATGCGGGAACGCTACGACTCTAGCAGCCTCTACGCCATTGATTGCGTACATTGCAAGCTCTACATCAGAGACATACACTGAAACACCACTCCGCTCCACGGCGGCACTCGAACGGCCCGTAATCACTAAGTGCGGCATCCCCTGCGCGTCAAACGACCAGTACCCTATATCTCCTGAATGGAGCCCGTTACGCGGGCCAAGATAAGCGTCGCCTGGTCGCGAGCCGTGGTACGACAGCATATTTTGTGCTGACGTTGCAACGAGTTCGCCAACCTGACTGTTCGAGATAAGCACGCCGTCCTCTTGAACCACGGAGAGCTTTACTCCACCTAGCGGATGTCCACACGAGAGCAGCTCCAATCCCAGCGGATTACCCTGCGAGCAAAAGTAAGCAGCTCCTTTGTGTCCAGCTGCAACTATTCCCCCCATCTCTGCCCTGCCGTAGACAGGTACCAAGACACTCTGCAGTGCTTTAACTCGCCCCTTCGGTACAGGGGCGCTCGAGAGGAACACCACCTCAAGCTCTCTCTTTACCTCAGGTGATAGCTCACTCACGCACCCGCGGCACAATTCAAGGTGCGCATCATCAACTACGATCGTTGAAACTCGTTGCGATTGAACAAACGATGGATACCCGTCAAATGATAGCGATGAATCGGCTTCACATACAGCAATCGATGAAACCAAAGGCAGTAGCGTTGTATGCAGCAAACGGATTAATGATTTATCGTGCATCAAGAACCATGCCCTACGACCTTGCCCTCCTTTAAGGGGTGGATAGAGCTGCGATTGCAAGCACGCTGCGTGAAGCAGAGCCTCCTCAGAAAAAGCGACGCCATGGGATTCAATCGGGTCATCTGTTGTGAATACAACTAATGCCGGAACGCCTGGTCGAAAACGGTGCTCGGAGAATTCCGAAAGCGTATTGGTAGCCGATACCTCCGAAGGAATCCGCTTTAGCTCATGGAGGTAAGACACCTCTTCTCCACCCTTGCGCGACCCAGAACCTACATTCGCAAGGACTATGCGGTGCTTCACGGAGGTAAGCTGCGGCAGTATCGCAGCAAGCCGCATACTCTGCTCCGACCCGTGAATCAGGATATCTGCATCAGAATTGTTTATCTGTGCAACAATCTGACGGCTCGGTTGCGTACTTGGAATAGAGATGACCGTAATTCCCAAAAGCCATAAGGCATGATAGAGCGGCGCCAGCTCCAGGCACCCTGAGGCAAAGACAGCAGCGCGCGAAACACCTCGCCCCTCACATACCTGCCTTATAGCGCACGCAGTTCGGGTGATCACGCTTACCAGGCTTTGGGTCGTGCGCTCTGCAGCAGCCACACCTGCTGCCCCCTGCCATACCGAGATCACGTGGTCGGCACGCGTCTCTTGTACGGCACTCAGTAGGTCAAAAAATCGAACAGGCTGCTGAACACTACCTCTGCTCGGCACTGCTACGCTCCACTACTCATGCACCGATACGTTGCTCTGAATCCACGAAATTACATCCTGGGTGTGGGTCCCAGGTACAAATATCTCTTTAATACCGCGCTCCTTCAGCGCAGCGATATCGTCTTTGGGTATGATGCCACCTCCAAAAACAGCGATATCTGAAGCTCCTTGTTCGTTCAGCTTATTCACCAGCTCGGGAAACAGCGTCATATGAGCCCCAGAGAGTATGCTCAAACCGATACAATCAACATCTTCCTGGATTGCCGCCCGAACGATGTTTTCAACTGTTTGATGGAGTCCCGTGTAGATAACCTCCATACCAGCATCTCTGAGAGCGCGAGCGATAACTTTCGCTCCACGATCGTGACCATCAAGACCAGCTTTTGCGATCAAAATCCGCACAGGCCGCGCACTCTTAGTTGTTGTCTCGGTCATAGCATCCCCGGATCCGTATAAACGCCAAACACCTTACGATATATCTTGGAAACTTCGCCTAGCGTAACACCAACATCAACGGCATCAAGCAAGACTGGTATTACATTTCTATCTTCAACGCACGCACGCTCAATATCCGCTAAAGCCGTTTGAACCTTACTCGCATCTCGTGCCGCTTTGAACGCGGTGATTCGCTCCACCTGTTGTTTCTCAACAGCGTGATCAATCTTAAGAGTCGGAATCTCTTGCTCGCCACCCTCAGAGTATTTATTCATTCCAACGATAACTTCTTCACGCGCATCCACCTTAAGCTGAAACTGATAGGCTGCCTCTGCTATTTCCTTCTGAGGAAATCCGACCTCTACCGCCGGTAACATACCACCCAGTGCATCAATCTGCTTTATGTACTCAAGCGCTTCGCTCTCGATCTCATTTGTGAGACGTTCGATGAAATACGATCCACCGAGGGGATCGATTGCATTAGCAACCCCACTCTCCTCTGCTATAATCTGCTGAGTCCGCAAAGCCACGCGCACGGCATCTTCTGTCGGAAGCGCTAACGTCTCATCCATACTGTTTGTGTGCAGAGATTGAACCCCTCCTAACACTGCCGCCAATGCCTGTAGAGCAACCCGCGCCACGTTGTTAACAGGCTGCTGAGCTGTCAAACTTACACCTGCCGTCTGCGCGTGCGTACGCAATTTGCACGATGCTTCAAGCGTTGCGCCGTACCGCTCCCGCATTAGGCGTGCCCAGATCCTTCGAGCTGCGCGGAATTTAGCTATCTCTTCAAAGAAGTCGTTGTGTACGTCAAAGAAGAATGAAAGTCGCGGAGCAAACTCGTCTATCTTCATACCGCGCGAGAGACAGTGGTCAACGTATCCAAGACCATCAGCCAAGGTAAACGCCAACTCTTGCACTGCGGTAGCTCCTGCCTCTCGGATATGGTAACCGCTGATGCTAACCGGATTGAACTTAGGAGCTGATGAAGCACAAAATTCTATGACATCGCATACAAGCTTCACTGATGGAGCTGGAGGAGATATCCACTCCTTTTGAGCGATGAACTCTTTCAGCATGTCGTTTTGGATGGTGCCGCCGAGCTTATCAAAAGAGATCCCCCTTCTACGCGCCACAGCAAAGTAAAATGCAAAGGCAATCGTGGCTGTACAGTTGATGGTCATCGATGTTGTAACTTGGTCGAGTGCTATTCCGTCAAACAGAATGTCCATGTCTTGGATCGTTGCAACGCTTACCCCCTCTCGACCAACCTCGCCGAGTGAGCGCGCGTCATCTGGGTCATACCCCATCAGAGACGGCATATCGAAAGCAGTAGAGAGACCCGTTTGACCCTGCTGAAGGAGGTACTTGAAGCGCCGATTTGTGTCCTCAGGGCTACCAAATCCTGCAAACTGACGCATAGTCCAGAGACGCCCGCGATACATCGTTGGCTGCACACCACGGGTGTAGGGAAACTCACCCGGGTGCCCCAGATCCCTTTGATAGTCCACGGAACCCCCGTTCTCTGGTGTCACCAACCCTGGCTGTTCGCGGAAGCTAATCGAGGAGAACTTCTTTTTACGCTCATTTTGAGACGCATACACGTTTTTGTGCCACTCCGCGTATGAAGTGCTCGTAGTAAACTGAGGACGTTTAGGATCTTTATCCGCCATATAGTATACGCTAATCCTTCGTGAGCTGTGTGGCTATCAACACTCGTTGAATCTCACTTGTGCCCTCATAAATCTCAGTAATCTTTGCGTCTCGCAGGTGTCGCTCTGCGGGATAATCAGTGACGAACCCGTAGCCACCGTGAATCTGAATCCCCTTAGCAGCGCACATCATCGCTGTTTCGGAAGCGAAAAGTTTTGCCATCGCAGCCTGGCGTACGTAGCTACGCCCCTGGTCTTTGCGCAGCGCAGCATCGAGGGTAAGGTAGCGCGAGCTGTCGATGTGACACACCATATCAGCGAAGTAATTCTGTATCGACTGGTGCTCACACACTCTCTTTCCGAAAGCTTTGCGCTCTTGTGAATACCGCAAGGCATCATCGAACGCTGAGCGGGCGATACCAACTGCCTGTGATGCAACGCCTATGCGCCCGCCGTTGAGAGTAGTCATGGCAACAACGAAGCCACGGTTCTCAAGATTTAAGGCAGAACCCTTGGGCAGTCGCACATCGGTGTAGGTGATACTCGATGTTGGAGAGCCCCGAATACCCATCTTGTCTTCTCGTTTTCCGAGCGAAATACCGGGCAGGTTCATCTCGTGAACGAATGCGGTAATGCCCTTACTTCCCTTGCTAGTATCAGAGCTAGCAAAGACTACACATACGCCAGCCTCAGGGGCATTAGTTATCCAGTTCTTAGTGCCGTTAAGGATAAACTCATCGCCATCCTTCTTGTAGGTTGTGGTGATAGCTGCGGCATCACTCCCTGTTCCGGGCTCACTTAACGCAAAGCACCCGAGCGCCTTACCAGAAGCGAGCATCGGCAGAAACTTCTCTTTCTGCTCCTGTGTTCCATAATCAAGTATCGGAGTGATACAGAGAGAGGTGTGAGCGCTTACGATAATACCAGTCGATGCACACGCACTTGAGAGCTCCTCGATGATGAGAGCATACGCTACTGTTGATAGCCCTGCTCCACCAAACTCTACTGGGACAGTGGCCCCCATAAGTCCGAGACCCCCCATCTGCGGGATCAATTCACGGGGAAAGTAGTGTTCTTGGTCTATCTTTGCGGCAAGCGGCGCTACCTCTTTAGCAGCGAAGTCGCCCGCCAGATCACACGCCATCGTCTCTTCGTCAGAGAGTGGAAACGCTATGCTATCTCGCCATACCATACGCTACTCGCATCCCCTCATTTAAGAACCTGTAAAGGTCGGTTTCCTCTTTTGGAGGAAGGCTTCCATCCCCTCCTCGCGATCGCGGGTTTGAAAGAGTCGTTGGAACTCCTCAACTTCCAAGCGCAGCCCGGACAAGAGCAGCGCTTCGTGCGCTCGTTGGATCACACGCTTTGCTCCTTGAACAGCAAGGGGAGCTTTCGACGCGATCGCCAAAGCAAATGACTTAACTTCTTCCATAAGCTTCTCAGCAGGAACTACCTTATCGACAATTCCAAGCACTCGAGCTTCATCAGCAGCTATCAATTCTCCTGCGTAGCACAGCCTACGCGCTGCACCGACGCCACAACGGTGGATGAGTCGCTGCGTTCCACCGAAACCCGGAATAATTCCTAGATTAACCTCGGGCTGACCAAGTTTTGCTGTATCAGCACAGAATATGATGTCGCAAGCAAGTGCAAGCTCAAGCCCACCACCGAGTGCGAAGCCATTTACTGCAGCGATAACCGGCACCGGGTAACTTTCAATCGCACGCATGGCGCGCTGACCTAATTCGACGTAGTCAGCCAGCGCTCGCGGTCCAAGACCTGACATCGAACTAATATCAGCTCCTGCCACAAACGCTTTTGGTCCGTCTCCGGTTATTATCACACACCGCAAAGAATCTTTGTGGAGCGCTATCTTTTCGAGCTCGAGGATAATCCCCTGCAGTACATCTGCGTTTAGCGCATTAAGGCTCTCTGGCCTCTTAATCGTGATGGTCCAGATCGGTCCTTCATGGACTACCTGTAGTGGGCTCTCTTCGTACTGTGCAGGCATGGTGATTCTCTAGAGATTATCGTCACTTTGGTCGTTTTTTGTTAACCCAAAGCGACACGAATCTAGATTACCCCGTGTCGAGCGCTGCGGCTACCGATTTAATCACACCCCTTGTTCGTGGTGATTAAAGATAACCTACTGAAACTATGAGACTTACAGCCCCAGCAGAACGGCTGCAATCCACGGGAACGCCACCGTCACATCGCTCTGAATGATCTGGTAATAGCTTTCTGTAGAGAGTTTATCCCAGGTAATCTTCTCTTTCCCTCCAGCCCCCGAGTATGAGCCGTACGACATCGGGGAAGATCCGATCTCGATAAATCCAGCCCAATCTCTGACCTTGTGAATCTTTAAGTCGTGCTTAATCGAGGGCACCGCACAGATCGGGAAGTCCGCTGCGATACCTCCTCCAAGTTGCAGAAACGCTATTGGGCTCTTCTTTGCATTATCGAGGTACCAATCGTACATGAAGGTAAAGTACTCTAGCCCGCTCTTCATGATATTCTGATCGAGAACAACCCCACCGTCAGTGCGATACTTTCCGTTGTAAGTGTAGCTGGCGAAGATATTCCCCATCGTTGAGTCTTCAAATCCAGGGATAACTATCGGGATGTTCTTCTGATACGCCGCATAGGTCCAGCAATCTTCTGGGTTAGCTTTCGCGTCAGGCTTAATAAGACCCTCAGCAAACAACCGCCGAAAATACTCGTGCGGGAAATATCGCTTCCCCTCTTTCTGAGCTTTTTTCCACATCTTCAGAAGGTGTGGCTCCATAATACGCACGCTCTCATCCTCCGGGAGGAAGGTGTCCGTGATACGGCGTAACCCTGCATCACGCAGCTCAGCTTCCTGAACGGGCGTAAGCTCAGTGTATCGCGGAATGTATGCGTAGTGCGAGTGCGCAACGTAGCGGTAAAACGACTCTTCGTGATTTGCAGCAGTAGCGGAGACGAGATGAACCTTACCCTGACGAATAAGCTCAGCGAGCATTACCCCAACTTGAAACGAACTCAACGCACCAGAGATCGTTACAACCAACTTACCGCCTTTAGCGAGGTGCCCCTTGAGCCACTCGGCAGCTTGCAGAGTAGCCCCGCCGTTACAGTGCTTGAGCGTCATCTCAGCGTAGGTAGATACTGGGCTCTTGGCGCCTTTTACCGCTTTTGACAGCGGCTTTTTACTGCTCTTGGCAGTCTCATGAACGATTAGCTTTTTGAGGCTGGGGGAGAGAGAATTTATTTTTTTGGTCATGTGTACAACTCCGCGCTGAACATTTTCGCTGCATACAGTTTGCAGACGTTAGTAGAAGCAAACCAGGGAGATGTCAACAGACTTTGCCCAAGCCCTTATGGACTCACCACCATTTAAGCGCTTTTATGCGAAGACGCTTTAACACCTCGTGCCAGGCTCCTATCTAGCAACGCGAACTCCCCGCTCGATTACCCCTCCATCTGCAACTCAGGGGGGCAATCCAAGGGGCGCTTTCCGCACGCAGACTATAGCTACCGCCGACATGGAGCAAACGCTGACTTGCAAGTTTACGTCTTTCAAGCGCACGCTCTTCAGGCTATCTGTGATGTCGAAGCAGAACTCTGCCAAGCGCAACAAGAACACACCCCGCAGCTAGAACTATGTCAAACTACGACACCTTCGCCCCCTTCTACGACTCAGTGTTTGGCGACCGCAAAGAGGTTGCCCTGCTTTTAGAGAAGCTTCTTAAACGGCACAACCCGCGCGCGCGACAGGTGCTCGAGATGGGATGTGGCTCTGGAAGTATGATGAAGGTTCTCTCTCGACGATTTGCTCTGACAGGAGTCGACAGCTCTGCAGGGATGATAGCAGAGGCTAGAAAAAAGGTGCCGCGCGCAACATCCCTGGTCGCCGACATCACCGACTTTGATCTCGGCAAAACGTTTGATGCTGTCATCTGTCCATTCGACACCATCAACCACGTCACTGACTTTGGTGCGTGGAAGAAGGTGTTCCGTAATGCCCATAAGCATTTGGCTCCTAATGGAGTTTTCATTTTTGACGTCAACACCGAGCTGAAGATGGAGCGCTATCGGCTTGAGCCGGCAGCAGCCGATATAACTCCCAACAAAATTGCGATCGTGGATGTCACAAAGAAGAAGCAGTACCACTACCTCGTACAGCTAAAGCTCCTGGAGCGAGTGCGTGGAGAGACCTTTCGTCATCACGAGCTGAATATACCGGAGATCGTTGTTCCCACCCCTCGAATTATCCGAGAGCTTACGAAGCTATTCGGCAAGGTCTACACCGTTGACCCCGAGCGTTCGCGACCAACTGCCAACACAGAAGAACTATTCTTTGTATGCTCAGAGCCCAAGCGGCTGGGTGTATAGCCGTAAAAAATCAAAGCAACTCTCGCTCGCTCTGCCAACGACTTTAGTGACTAACGACATTTTCTAGCGGACCTGGAAGGTCCGCGGTCCTTGTGGACCCTATGTTCAGCCTGGCGGCCAGCTACATGAGCGACCACCGATGACGTGCAGGTGAAGATGAAAAACGGTCTGACCGCCATTTGAGCCCGTATTTGCAACGATACGGTACCCGCCTTCCTCTAATCCTTCCTGGCGCGCAACTTCAGCCGCAGCAAGCAGCAGCTCCCCGAGAAGCTCTTTATCCTCTGCGCCAGCATGCGCAACACTTACCAGAGGCTTCTTTGGGATAACAAGAATGTGCGTCGGCGCAACAGGCTGAATATCGCGGAAAGCCAAGACGTTCTCGGTCTCGTACACGATAGTTGCTGGAATCTCTCGGCGGATGATTTTGGAAAAGATAGTATCACTTGTCATACTATACGTTTACCACATCATCCCCTACGAATGACAAGGTATCACGTGCAGCATGCACCACAGACGAGCCTTGCGCTTCATCGTACTCAACGTGAATGAGGTGCTGAACGCCGTCCTTGATATCATCAAGGTGCGTGATGATAATGATCTGCTCAAAACGCTTACGGAGCTTCTCAAGTAACGCTAACACGTTGCTCCGTCTGACATCATCCAAAGAGCCAAAAACTTCATCAAGCATAAGCAGTGAGAAGTTCTGCCCGGCCCGCTCGGCTAACATGTGAGAGAGCGAGATGCGCATGCAGAGGTTAAGGATATCCTCTTCACCACCACTGATAACACCCTTTGCCTCGCCCTCATCGAGCACAGTTGGTGTGAAATCCTCTTCTAGCTCCACGGCGGTGTAACGACCATCGGTGAGGTCAGCTAAATACTCACTCGCGAGTTCAGCCATACGCGGCCGGATCGAAGTATTTACTGAGCGCCTAAAATCAGAGACGATGCGGTCACATTCATCCAGAATACGAACTTCTCGACGCGAGCGATCTAACTCAATTCGACGTTCGTCGTACCGCTCTAACTCATCCTGCGTACGCTTTACGAGCGCTTCCTTCGTATTTACCTCACCCTCAAGCCGAACTCGCTGCAGCCGTGACACCTCAACCAACCGCTGCGCAGCATCGTGCGCCCCCTTCTCTTTGGCATACTCATCGTCTGCAAACGGTATCTGAGAAAGACGCTCCTGAGCTCGCACCACGTTCTCTTTGAGCACGTTGACATCGCCTACCAGGGTTATCTGCTCTCGGTCCAAGTCCGCAAGCTTCCCCTCTAGCTGAACACACACCTGAAGCTCCTGTAGCTTAGCCTCTGTATGAGCAATAGCGTTTTCGTGTTCACGTCGCTGGGCATCAATTGTAGCAAACTCAGCCGGAATCTCAGATCGCTTTGTAAGCTCACTTTCTAATTCCTTAATGCTTTTCTGAAGCGAGCGCTGCTCAAGGGTAAAGTGTTTCTTTACACCCTCAAACGACTCACCCAACTCCTGACCACAGGTAGGACAGTCACTGCCTGCCTTTAGCTCACCAATTTTGGAAGACTTTGCGATCAGTGTTTTAAGCTGCCGTTCGATCGCCTCCTTCTCAGCTTGTACCTGAAGAACCCCTTCCCGCCACGAACCTTCCGCTGCCCGTTTCGCTTCGACTATTGCGGCCACCTTCTCTTTATCGGCCGCGAGTCTGCCCTTTAGTGCCGCCACAGATTCCCCGAGCGTCGCCCCGCTTACAACCAAACCCTTCAAACCTTGCTGCAGATCAGAATCTGCACGCCCCCGGCTCTCTGCAAGCGAGCGCATCCGTCTCTCACGCTCCTCTAGACGCACTCCGAGCGTCTGTATTGCCTCGCGCTCGCGGGTGACTTTACCACGAAGCTCCTCGAGCTTACTCATTTTAGCGCGCAACGTAGAGAAGTCTCCCTCCGCTCGCTGCAAGACCTTACTCGCCTCGTCGTGCCTTTGGCGGACTTGCAACAGCTCTTCCTGCTCGGCGACCGCCCGCTGCTCAAGCTCTTCGCGTGTTCCTAGACTTGCCTCTACAGCGCTTACAACTACTCGCTTCTCTTTGCGGTCTGAACGCAGTAACTCCTGCAACTTTTCAAGACGGTCATACCCCATCATGCGCACGATAAACTTCTCGCGCTCCGTGGCGCCCTTCTTGCCACTTAAAAACTCAAGCCCTTTTTGCTCTGTGCAGTACGTTGCTAAAAATTCCTCGTAACTCATCCCAACCAAAGATGACACACGCGCTGAAACATCGCGGTTTCCAGTAGCGACTGGCTGCGGCTCGCCACCAACATAGAGCGAAGCATCTGCGAGTGTGCGCTCGATGCGGTATAAAACCGTGTCGTGTTCAACCGAGAGCACCACTCGAGGCTCTGCCTCCCGCTTACCCCTACCAGATTTCGCCGGCGCGGTCCGACTTCGAACCTCTTCAACCCGCCCCCGCAGAACGCGTGAGCCGAAAAGCGCAAATCCTATCGCCTCTACGATAGTGGTCTTACCAGAGCCATTTGAGCCGATGATACCGATCAATCCATCAGGAAATGAAACCTGCGTTGAGATGTGCTGTCGGAAGAAGTGCAGTGAGATACTACGAAGCTTCATGCTCAGCCTCCAGCTTAGCAAGATACGCTTCAAGCACTCCGGCTATCTCTTCAGCAGGGATACCTGGAACTTGATTTGACTTACTGTAGTCAACGAGCTGATCTCGCAAGAGCCCCTTACCTGGCTGAAGCACCGACTGTGAGGCGGTCGCAGATACCGCAAACGAAAGATCCAGGGTGAAGTGCAACGCGCGTCCTCGTAACTCACGCAGCTCTTTATGACCCAAATTACGGTACGATTCGCGTGTTAAGTTACGAATCTCCATGCGAACGATCTTCCCTTCCAACCCGCCTGCTACACCCTCACCCCGTTGCAGAATCATCGCCGTTAGTTCGTCAGGTGTTAACGTTTCAGCATCGATCGGTTCTAATACAACAACTTCCCGCGGCGAGGTGAGTGGATGAAAGGTGCGCTTCCCCTCTGGAAGGGTTACCTCAAGGAAACCTTTCTGAGTCGTTGCCTCACTCCAAATATTATTCGCAGTGTGCTCAAGGGCCCCAGAATACGCTGCGTTGAGCGCTACTGGTCTGTGAAGGTGCACATGCCCTAGAGCGATATAATCCCACTCGTGTGGTGAGAGCTCCTTTAATTCGACCTCCTCTCCGCCAAATTCACTCACCCACTGTTCGTTAACCTGCGCGTGCACAACGAGGAGATTGTGGGAGAAACGGTCATCCGCGCGAAGCGCAAGGCGCTCCGTCCGTCCGGCCAAGGCTGCGTGTGGAAGGCATGTGATCGAAACACCTTTTTCCGGAAACGAGAACACCTCGAGCTTTGAATCAGCAACGTATACCCCTTCTATTTCGCCAAACAGCTGCATCACAGAGCCAGTGTCGGCACGTTTGGGGGTCTCATGGTTTCCAGCTACGAGGATAACCGGTGCACCCGTCTCACGCGCCAGCCGTCGCAGCTGCCGGAAACAGAACGTGACAATCGCGTTAGAGGGACGAACAGAGTGAAAGAGGTCACCTGCGATAATTGTTACATCAGGTTTCAAGAGAATTATCCGACGCACAGCCTCTTGAAACGCAAGATTGACGTCGGTTTCTCGTTGATTAACGCCAGACTTTGTAAGTTTGTTGTAGCGGCGATACCCAAGGTGAACATCCGCTAAATGACATATTCGCAATTTGGTAGTAGCCGTTGCCGGTCGGGCGCCAGGTGACATCCGCCGACTGTATCGAATGGGGTAAGGAAGTTCAATAACCTAGCCTGAATCGATTTTGAATGGGCCCTCATCATAATTCTTACCCCACTACATCCTGGCCCAGGTTTTGCAGCACCTTGAGTGTCGACGGCGTTACGTGTCGGCTGATAGTTCTCTGGCAAAAACTTGCATAAGGAGATCAATGACTTCGTCTCGTTTAGGTCTGAAAGAGATTACTCAGGCTACGCAGAAGTTGCATACCAACTCCCACAAGATTCCACATGGAGCCGTACTCCTGGGGGTCCTTAAATCAGTTGAGAGCGAGCTTAGAAGGCGCGAGCTCTTGGGGCTATCGCCAAGCTCGGCGAGTCCGCTCTGGTTTCTGGCTGAAACCGAGCGCAACGTGTTTCTGTGGCGGAATGGGCGCAGCCTTGATGACAGCCGTGACTACTCGTTTTGGATCGATGTGCCCGCCCTCATAGCAAAACGGCGCGAGCAGCTCTCAAAGCCCGGAGGGCTTAACCCATTTGTAAATCCACTCTGGGGCTCAGCTCCTCTCGATAGCAACCTCATCCGCACTGAATTCGACTACCTGGAGACCGTAGAGGACCTTGTCACCACTGTCTTCAAGCAAGCAGAGGCTTTAAGCCACGCCAGCGAATCTATTCGCAAAGAGCTAGAGCGCGAGGATGTTGCGCCGCGGATAGCGGTTGTACTTCCGGCGTGACAGCAAGGGACGGAGTAGCTGCGCCTGCTCCCAACCGCAAACCCCAATTCATTTCTGGAACAGGAAACCTCCGGCCTACGTGGCGCCTTCAGTCCTTAGACTTCCCATACTTGTTATCGACTCCCCTACTTAAATCCCTAACGCCTTCAGTATTAAACAGGCAAACAGCTGCGTCCCCTTTTTTCTCAGTTATTGCTCCTCCTCAACTATTCTCGCTATTTCACTCACCGCATAGAGTGGCACCGTGCGGATCCGAGCATATTTCGCAAAGTTCTCAGTGCTCACTCGAACACCAAGGGGGCAGTCCTTTTCTTTAAGGAAAGCATGCATACTGTGCATGGCTCCTTTACCGGACGCTTTTACTTCAATCGGCACAATGCGCCCGTTAAGTTGAATGACGTAGTCTATTTCAGCGTTACTGCTCTTAGCTTCTCTATGCCAGTAATAAAGATCGTACGGCTTATATCGCTCTGAATGCCACATAAGATGCAGTCCCGTATGTACTTCGGCAAGAGTGCCCTTAGTAATTAAAGAGAATGGATCAAGCACAGCAAGATCAGACAATGGCAAGCCACTCAAATAGTTAAAGACTCCCACATCAAATGGAATCACCTTGAATTTAGCTGGATTTACTTCTGCGCCAATCGGTACTCCATTAGCTGAGGAATGATAAACCTTATGCACTATTCCCGCTTTGATTAAGAGGTCCAAGGCTTTGTGAACCGCTCGGGGATTAGCATCGCGAAATGCGTGCGAATATACGAATTTTTTTCCAGCTTGGAGTGCAGCTGAGCGAAAGGTTTCACGGAGCTCGTTCGCGCTCAGGCGCTCACGATATGTAGCGAAATCATCTTCGTATCCAGTTGTGAGAGTGCTCAATACTTTTGGAACCTCTAAGATATCTGAAGCGTCGATGAATCGAGCAACTACTTCAGGCATACCGCCCAGCATTAAATAGCTTTTGAGAAGGGTGAGGCTTTTAGCATGTAAAGCCTCGACCAGCGGAGTCTGGGCTGATGCTGTTTTGATTTGGGAGAGGAGAAGCTCTTCCTTCTTTGCAACGAGGAATTCCTCGAAGGTCAACGGATACATGTACAGATACTCAACTCGTCCAACACCGAAAGATGAGATTTCGCTCAAAGCGAACTCTAGTAACGATCCTGAGGCGATTAGATGTAGCTGCGGTCTCTTCTCATAAAAGAAACGAAGTGCGGTGATCGCCTCTGGGCAGGACTGGATCTCGTCAATGAAAAGTAGCGTCTTGCCGTCAACGATCGCTTGACCAGTAAAAGCGCTGATTGCGGAGATAATTGCGTTGGGATCGAGGGTCGGTCCTGTAAACAGGCTTCTTAGAATAGCTTGATCGGTAAGATTGATCTCAACAAAATTTTCGAAGCCCTTACTTAGCTCACGAACGATAAAAGTCTTGCCAACCTGGCGGGCGCCACGCAAGAGGAGAGTTTTGCGCAGAGGGTTAACAGCCCATCGCTTTAAGTCGTCTAGAATAGCTCGCGCAATCTTAGGCATATCACGGCTCTACGGAAGTACAAGGATAATCCGGTGGCAAGCGACAAAAAAGCAATCTTAAAATAGCCAGTTTTAGACAGAAATACAAGGTTAAAGCTCCAGCAGCCAGACGCAATTACCTTAAAGCTAATGATTACAATACCTTACTCAAAAAAACTGCGGCTGTATGTGGTGCCGGATGCCCTTCGATAGTTCGACTGGGGTCATTCGGATACAGAAAATCAGCCAGGCTTTCAAATGGATCACGGGGCGTAGCGCCAACTACTTACCTACAGGCCCAGCGCCAAGCGACTCTTCAATCTTCTCTGCACAAAGATTATTTTTCGCTCTGACAGCATCGAGCACTGCAGCACGTGAATAACACTCCCCTTCAGGAAGAACTTTTGGGTTTCGTTCCATATACCGGATAAGGTGGACACTCCCTTTGATAGTAGCTGTTGGAGCAAAAGGATACAGTGCAACAACTATAGGAACTATCTTTAATGGGCCGGATTCTGCCAACGCTTTGATTGCTCCCGGCGATACAGCTAGCGTGACAAGAGGAGTGATTTGTTCTTGAGCACCGAGAAGTTTAACCATAGCTTCATTGGTAGCAAGTCTCCCAGATCGCACCTCTCTTTCAATCACTTTTAATTCGTTTCGCTGCATTCGAATCGAATCTTTTAACTCAACTATCAAAAGAGGTAAAAGATCAATCAGTGCAGCCTTGGTTGCTAGACGATCTTGTGTCTCTTTCGTTACGAAATAAGCTCCTACTGAATCTACCATTCGAATGAAAGGAGATACTTTTTGTCCAATTTGGATCTTCGAACAAATTCTTTCCGCGTCCATTAGAAGTCGCTCATTGGTGGCCATCTGCGATGGCCAATCAAAAGAAGCTCTCAACGGAACAACGTTCGTAGGGAATGTCAGCGAGGAATGATAGATGGTGAGCGTATTGCTTTGAGCTACAGCGCGGTACATTGGAATAATAGGAGGCGCCGCAAACTGAACCATAAGATATCAAAGTTCCGTATCCTTCATTATATCAGTAGCCATACAGGGTCAAAGAAAATGTTTAACTCCTTCTGCGATATAAATTCAGATGCCCCCAGCTGCTGTAGGGAGGCGGCGGAAGAAGCGGCCTTCCGGTGAAACAGAGGGCCGCTTTTTTTGCCTAGGAGCTACCGTTAGTACCCTCGAGAGAACACAATTGTCCGATTTGCATGTACGATAACTCGATGTTCAAGGTGCGCAATCACAGCGCGAGCCAACACGATGCGCTCGATATCTCGACCGGTTGCTTGGAGTGCCTCCATGCTCTCTTCGTGCGTGACGCGCTCGACGTCCTGTTCGATGATGGGGCCTTCGTCGAGTGCTTCGGTCACATAGTGTGCGGTGGCGCCTATCATCTTTACGCCACGCTCCCAGGCCCGTCGGTAAGGGCTTGCCCCCTGAAACGCGGGCAGGAATGCATGGTGGATGTTTATGACCGGCATTTCAACCCCATGCAGCATGTCACTGGAGAGTATCTGCATGTAGCGGGCGAGTACCGCCAGTTGAACGTGGTGTTGCTTGAGAAGCTGTACGACGAGTCCCTCTTGCTCTCTGCGGAGCTCGACGTTGATCGGTAGGCAGAAAAATGGAACTCGAAACTGCGCGGCAGTTGACTCAAGATCGGGCCGATTTGAGATCACTAATGCAACCTGTGCCCCCGCGAGAGCGTTGCTCTCAGCTCTGCATAAGAGATCGAAGAGACAGTGCCGCTCATGGGTTACAAGGATTGCTACCCGAACTGGGTCTGCGCAGAAGTGAACGGACCACTGCATCGAAAACGGCGCGGCAACGTGCGCAAAGTCAGATGTGAGGTGCGTTCGAGCCATCGGGCTTGAATCGAGGTCGATAAGGATTCGCATGAAGAGGCGGCTTTCGAGCGGATCGGTATGCTGCTGGCAGTGGACGATATTGAAGCCTCGCTCAAAAAAGAAGCTGCTGACTGAGGCCACGATTCCCTTGCGGTCAGGGCAGCTAATGAGAAATGCAGCGTGGTTGTGTGGGCGAGTCATAGAGAAGTCCTCTTGTACTGCTTCCCCCGGGCCCGCCTGATGCTGGAGTGGAAGATGTAGCAGTATGGCAGTCCAGGAAGTAGTACGATTGCGGCTGGCAGCACCTCCTACAATTGTAAACGCGCTCCATAGCTGAGGATATGACGCTCATCTGCCGCCAGGGGAGATATGCCTTTGGGCTTCCTCCACGATGATTATGCTTACCGATTCAGAGGTGCTACTGTTACCCCATCGAGATTCCGATTGACCCGGCACGATCGAATAAGGCTTTTATGTCATTTGAAGAACTAGGACTTTGCTCATATCTGGTGGGAGCGTTGGCAAAGCTCTCAATCACAACTCCGACCCCGGTGCAGGTCCAAGCGATCCCTATTGTTCAGGCAGGGAGTGATACCTACATAAATGCCGAAACTGGAAGCGGAAAGACCTTAGCGTACCTGCTGCCGCTGTTCGGCAAGATCGATGTTGAGAAACGCGCTGCGCAGGTTCTTATCATAGCGCCCACGCACGAACTCGCGATGCAGATTCACAAGGTAGCGTGCGACCTGGCGCAGCATTTTGGACGAGACATTCGGAGCGCAGCCTTCATTGGTGGAGCCGCAATCGACCGCCAGATTGAGAGGCTAAAGAAGAAGCCTCAGATAGTCGTGGGGACCCCGGGTCGAATCCTTGAGTTGCTTGAACGAGGGAAGCTTAAACTCGCGGAGATAAAAACGCTTGTTATTGATGAGGCTGATCGGCTGTTAGCGGATAATAGCCTAGAGATGGTTCAGAAGATCATCCGCGCCTGTCCAAGCCGACGCCAATTCGTATTTGTTTCTGCTACTGAGCAGCCACTTAGCAAGGAGGAGATGGAGCGACTTTCGCCAACCCTTGTTCGACTTCATGCCCTCGATGTTGTTGTGAATCCCAATATCGACCATTTCTACGTCGTCGTAGATCAACGTGATAAGATGGATACGGTGCGAAAGCTTATCCATGCGACGAAGACCAAAAAAGCGATCATTTTTACGCATAGAAACGAAGCTGCTGAGGATCTGGCTCTTAGGCTTGAACACCACAAGGTCGCTGTAGCAGACCTCCACAGCACCCACGAAAAGGAGGTTCGCAAGCAGGCGATGCAAAACTTCCGCAGTGGCAAGGCAACGGTCATGATCGCTTCCGATGTAGGGGCCCGTGGGCTGGATATTCCAGGAGTTACGCACGTCATCAATTTCGACCTCCCAAGCAAAGGGAAGGATTACCTTCACCGCGTAGGACGAAGCGGGCGAGCGGGGACCAAAGGGGTCGCCGTCTCAGTTGTTATTACGCCCGAAGTACGTATTATTCAAAAAATAAGCGACGAGCTCGGCATTACGATGCGCGAGGTTGTTCTGCGGGATGGTCAGATGATTGAGGGCTCGGAGGCTGAGTAGGGCATGCCTAGCACTGCAAGTGCTAGTTCTAGGCGCTACCTCACGAACCTGGTGCGGAGTCGCTCGACGCGCCTCGTAGCAGCTCACGCAGCGACATTCTAGCCCCACCCCCTACAGATGAACGGGGTCCTCTCTCACCGCTTCAGCGAGTCCATGACAGCCTCAAAAAATGCCCCATACATAATGACAATTAAGGCTACAGTTCGCTGCGCTATTTGTCATGGCTCTGGGTGCAGCTACAGCCATTCTGCGTTCTCTTGAAATTTACGAATGAAGGTCGTGGCGCTGATGATCTGGTCGATGCAAAACATAGAGGCGTCTGCCGAAAATATGTTTTTTAAACAGGCTCAGTGACTAATGCCCCCGCGGGGTGGATGAGCAAAATAGTAAGGAGGGGGCGCCACTTAAAGCTGGAGGTCGTGAGGTATCCATGCTAATCACAAAGCATATGCAGGCACAGACAACCGGCCCCTCTTCGCCCCCCTCTCAACTGACCGGCCTCTCACGCGAAGCTCTGCTCGGACAACTTGCGTCGAGCCTTGCACGATTAGATTCACTTGCACAAACGCCACCTGAGGTGCAGCTCGCAACGGCGCTGTGGTTTCACCGCGATGAAGTCGACCAGGTGAATAAGACGTGGCGAGAAAGCGGCATCGATTCGGTACTTTCGGAATGGATTTTTCGAAAATTCGCATACGGTTTCCCTAGTATTGAAGCTTGGGATCCGTTCGATGCTTCGCGGCAGAGGCCGGAAGGTGCGGTCGTGCTTCTAATTTCTGAGTTTGACCAAGACGCTATGCCCGATATAGCTCAGCAGCGGTACTTTGGCTCAAGTCGCTTCACGCTATCCAAGGAGGTCCAAACGGAGATCCGTCAGACCCTTGACCAATCGGGGTTGTTGGAAAAACTTCTGCCCAAGCGTGATGAGGAAACAGAGACCATCCTCGAGGGAGCACCGATAACTGAAGTATTATGTACTACCGAGTGGTATGGTGAAACCAACCCGTATGGCGATGGAAGCACTCTTACCATCTCTCTGACGCTGTCGCCCCTCGGGAGAGAACCCGAGGTCCTCGCTATAACGGTCAACAAGAGCGGAAATATCGAGAGGCGTTTGTGGAGCGAGCGATTTATGGAGACGGGGTACGAAGGCCATTCGCATGCGCGTATGCCTCTCTCTGAAACTGAGCTGCGAGCGATCATCCCTCTCGTTGCAAAAGTTGCCGAGCTTACCCCGGAGAGCCCCCAGAAGTTTCTAATGGGATCATGGCTCGGGAACTCCCTGCCCCGCACACAGTAGCCACTCTCGGCTGCGGAGGGGAAGCTGGTAGGCTTGGGGCCCTGCGCCGGAGTCGCCGGAGCAAGTAACTCCACATTTCGACCCACATCCTATCGAATTCGGCAGCTCCGGAGTCCGCAGACTACTGCAGATCGGCTACTTACAAAGAAGCGATCGATTTTCTTAGCAATCAGGGGCTCCGCCAAAAGGACCTAAGCGACCTGCGAAAACAAAGGCGGACCTGGAAGGTCCGCGGTCCGAAGCCCTCATTACGACGAACCCGTCTCAGCAACAGAAAAGCGGCTCTGGTCAACCTACAAATCACTCACCACCACCCCTCCCGCGCCTGATGCACGAAAGAAGCTCGGTAGGAGTAACGGATTCAAAGTAGCTGAACCAGCATGGTGATAATCGCCCAACCACCGCGAGATAATCATCCCTCCAAGAACTCCATCGGGGCTTTTTCAAACCTCTCGTAGTTATCGAGCGTGATAAGTATAGTTCGAGCACTTGGAAATTTTTTCTTGAATACATCCAGACCTGCCACACTCTTCTTTCTCCCGCTCTTAACCTCTATGCCCCAGAGGGATCGCCCCTTCTTAAGAACGAAATCAACCTCAGAATGCCCTTCTCGCCAGTAAAAGAGCTCCTCACCAGTTCTTACAAGCTGCGCACCGACTAAAGCTTCAAAGGCCCGTCCGCGCTCCTCTGTTGAGAAGCGAGAACGAACTGACAGAGAGACCAAGGCTGGTGCTAGAGGAATAATTTTAGGCGACGAGGACTTCACCTTGACCGATTTCGGTGAGTACTTCTCTAGAGTTTTAATCAAATAGGCTCCTTCATACAGGCTAATGTAGTGCTTAATGAGCTCCACATTTCCTCTATCCTGCAATTGACCTAATAGCTTTGTGAACGAGATCTCCTGCGCCGGATATGAGATGAGCAGCTCAAAGGCCTGTCTAAAAAGGGCTGGGTTCCTAACCTTATTGAACTGCAATATATCCCTCTCAACCACGGTCGAGATAATCGAGTTTTTTACGTAGTCGTACCAATCGTTAGTGCCAATTAACTGATACGATCCGGGATAGCCTCCATAGTGCAGAAAGTCATCGAAGCTTAAACCATAGCCCAGTCGTGATTCAGCAAAGTTCCAATGCGGAATTCGGATCAACTGAAAACGGCCAGTAAGGCTCTCAGAAAGCCCCTTTTGAATCTCAAGCGAGCTTGATCCTAGTAGAATACATGTAAGCTGCCTCTTCTCACGCTTAGTCTCATCGTAGAGAGCCTTTATAGACTCAGCCCAGTTGAAGCACTTCTGGATCTCATCAATGACCAGAATCTTCTTCTCCTGAAGCGCCAACTGCCAATTACTTCGTAGCCAGCCATGGTCGGCATTGAACACGCTATCTGCGCTTACATAGATTGATTTCGACCGGTAGCACTCCTCCAGCAGCTTCAGCGTTGTCGTGGTTTTTCCAACCTGCCGCGGCCCAAGTATGACCTGCACTAGCCCAGAGGCAGACTCAACCCGCGCCTTTACTATCTTGATAAAATTAAGATTTATCGTCTTAATCATAAACAATAGGCTAACCTATCACATTTGATAGGTCAACCTATCATATTGCGTGCCTTCATGTTTTGCGATAGGACCACGAGCTTGCAGGAAAAGAAAAACGCCGCTAGCGCCTATGTAAATCAATTGGAACTGTCTACCCCGGTAGGGTTCATCCATGCAATTCACGTAAATTCCGAGCTCGGTGGGCAGCAGGTATCTCAAAATGTTTTAACCGCAGTAATGACGGGGTTGCAGTACTCAGATGCGCGACACGTTGTTGGAGCTGTTCACGAAGACAACTGGCGGGGGTAACCACCCACCTAGCGGTTTAAAGTCGGCTAACGGCTTCAGCGAACTCTTTTGCAAAAAAAGCGATTGCGTTTCCTATCCCTCAGTTGCTCTGCATAAACAATCATGCAACCGCTATATTTCTGCAAATAATCAGACTTTGTAGGCTCCATCAGCGATTTTTACCATACTCGGAAGAGTATGATAAACGCATTACCCCCCACTATTACTCCGCTACGCTCGCCGCACTCTCTCGAACCTAGTCCCGCACGCGAGTCGCTTCCTATAGAGCGATCAAAGATCCTGGTCGTAGCAAAGAGAACGAGGATCGAGCGAGATATGGAAGTGCTGAACATTTCCTATGACGATGCTCTGAGAAAATATCAAGAGTGTGGAGAAAACGTAACGGAGCTGGTGGCCAGCCATAACGAGCAACTTCGCAACAAAGAGATAATTACCAAACTGTTAAGCCCAAACCAAGTTCGCTTTAGAGAAGCGTACTCCGATGAAGAATTAAACCGTGCTGCGCTCGTAGTTGCCCTAGGTGGCGACAACCACTTTCAATCGGTTTCACATCGCATAGATGGGGATACGCCTATCGTGGGAGTAAGCTCAGATAGAAGAAGTTATGGAGCTCTGCTTTCCTGCCGCGCGGAGGAATTTGAAGGGTTCCTGTCGAATCTTGAGAAAGGCAATTACAACCTCGCTGCATGGCCAAGGCTGCAGGTTGAAGTGCAAGGTCAAAAGCTACCCCCTGCGCTATGTGACCTGCTAATCGCTGAACGAGATCGGTCCGAGATGTCTCGCCACATTTTAACGATAAAAGACGCTCATGGTGACAGCCTTCACAACGTGGGCGAAAAAGGAGTTTCCCAAAAATCGTCAGGTCTTCTTATTGCAACGGGAGCTGGCGCAAATAACCGTGCATGGTCGAGAGCGGCAAGTAGGTTCATATTCCCCGAGGGGTTATCTTTTCCCAAAACCGCGCGCAAGGCGATGTTCATCTTAACTGAACCGTCAAACACCCATCCAGGTATCACCGAGGAATCCCAAGAACTTCCTCCTCTGACCGCAGGTGATATCGTTGATGGAGAGGAGATGATAATCACATCGTTGAATGACTCCGAGGGTATAATTAAAGCGGACTCTTTGGAAAAGCTACAGTTTCCCCGCGGTGCAAAGGCAAAGATACGGCTAGCACACAGTCCAGCGTGGGTCGTCTATCGTCAGGTGTAGCTACGTTTTAAAACCCTTATACAGTGGATATGCGGAGCGCTAGCACCCCTCAACCACTTACAAATACTGGTTTGTCTATCTATGCCATCAAAAACTCCTCTATCCTCAGACCAAAAAGGTAGTAGAATTTCTATATACCGCGAGGGAAGCGCGGCAAAACCCGTTCCTGCTGAAGAAGCGGATATTGGGTCGCGCTTTCCAAGGTCTTTCTTGCGAGTGCCATGACATTCTCCTCAGTTGATCCCCTAATCCTTGAAGCTGTTGAAGCCGTGTGCTCAACCGAGATACCTAAGTATCAAACCGATACTTTCTACAACTCAGTTCCCCGCCCCCTCTTTCAATCGCTGTGTGCGGCCGGACTTGGCGGACTCTCTGTGCCTGAAGAGCTCGGTGGTGTTGGTGCTTCTGCAGCCACAACGGCAGCCGTTTTTGATACTATTGCTCGGTACGATCTCGGTCCCGCGATATTCATCTCGGTGCATGCGATGGTGTGCTCTCTAATCAATCGGCACGGGTCAGAGGATCAACGCACACAAATTCTCCCAAAACTTGCATCGGGCGCATCCCTTGCTGCTTTTGCTCTCACCGAGCCTGGCGCCGGTTCGGATGCAGCGGCTCTAACAACTACAGCAACGCCGCGTAACGGTGGCTTCACCCTGCGCGGCGAGAAGTGCTACATCACAAGTGCTGGATTTGCCGATCTCTACCTCGTCTTTGCTCGCTCAGACTCAGGCGCTACGGACGACATATCAGCTTTTCTCGTTCCCAGCTCTGCTCCTGGTCTATATATTAGTAAACCCGAGCGGAAGATGGGGTGCGAACTCTCGCCTATCGCTTCGCTTCGATTTGACGATCTGTTTGTCGAATCATCAGCGCTGCTTGGCCCACTCCATGAGGGCTTCAAGGTAGCTCTGTCGGGGCTTGCACGTGGGCGCGTCAACATTGCAGCGTGCGCAAACGGTTTATCTCGTGCTGCGCTTGACTGCGCACAAAAGCACCTCACTGAACGTAAACAGTTTGGAAAACAGCTCGCTGAATTCCAGGGCCTGCAATTTATGATCGCTGACATGTATTCATCGTTGCAAGCTGCTCGACTCCTGACCCAGCAAGCCGCCGCTGATATCGACTCTGAACGGTCAGGCAAGAACTCCGCCTCTAACTCGCGATTGTCCTCCTCAGTCGCTAAGTGCTTTGCTACCGATGCGGCTATGCATATCACCACCAACGCAGTGCAACTTTTGGGAGGTGCTGGGTACATAAAAGAGTACCAGGTAGAACGCTACATGCGCGATGCCAAGATGCTTCAGATCGTAGAGGGCACCAATCAGATTCAGCGTATGATTATAGCGCGAGAGCTACTCAACGGTGAGTCGTCGATATAATCCAACTAATTCCATTTTTCGGTAGGCGTGACGACCCTTCAGGGTTTATCGAGATATCCCCCTTGGCGCCGGGAAAGTGGCAACGAGGATAGAGATCACGCAAGCCCTTGTTTTGACCCATAACTCGCGCCTCTTCACGTGCTCGTTAACGTAGACGTTGGAAGTAAACGTAAGCGTGCACGAACACGTGCACATCCGCATAATACCGAGTATTACCCACTCGATTCCACGAAGAGCCATCTTACTAGCTATTGGCTTTTACTGATTGATCGCAGCGCTGTTGTTGGCTATACCAAGTGCTACTTCATGTCCGCGTCATCTTCCACAGTATCGGTCTTTAAAGGGACAGCTATCGGCATTGTCTCCTGTGTCATATGGAGCTGTGCGATTTTGGTGATGAATCTTCTCGCCACTGCGTTTGGGCCCATGAGAGCTGCCGGCATTGAATTGTTGATAGCAGGCACCTTCTTGCTGGCTGCAACGGCAGCGCGGGGGGACCTAAGAAAGATATCTCTTCATTCGCGCACGTGCCTGATATTGTGCAGCGTGTTTTGGATACTCAATAACGTCCTTTGTTGGGTTGCGGTGTCCGCCGTAGCCAACCCGGCAGAGTTGTTGCAGGAGCGCCATCCCCATTGAAATCCCCCAGCGATAGCCCCCCACCAATCGCCCCCATGGGGTCGTCCACCACACTAGCTGCTCCGAACGAGCCATTCCCATTGCCAAGCCATGTATTGAGCTGGACTCGGTCCGTGTCATACGCCGAAACATCCATCAAGCCATCACCGTTAAAGTCTCCAACCACCGAGCCCGCAGCATTGTCTCCAGCGACATCAAGCAAAGCTCCCCCGGAGAAGGACCCATTGCCATTCCCCATCCACACTCTTGCGGAGCCAAAACCAGAGGTGACGGCGAGGTCGACTTTGTCATCGCCATTGAAATCAGTAGCTGCAACAGAAACAGGCTGGCTGCCGCCGACAGACACGCTAGTTGCCGTCCCAAAGGTACCGTCCCCTCTCCCTGCCAGAACAGATAAACTTGAATCTCCTGAATTTGCGACTACGATGTCAGTCTGGCCATCACCATTTACATCCACGGCAATCAGATCTCTTGGCGCGCTGCCGGCCTGGAAGGTTCGTTGAGCCCTGAAAGAACCATCTCCATTACCGATAAGTACACTCACATGGCCGGAAAACAAGTTAGCACCGGCGATGTCGATATTTCCGTCATTATTAAAATCAGCAGTTATGAGCGAGTAAACAGCGTCCGTGACTGCGAACGTTGTACGTGATGAGAACGTACCATTACCATTCCCAAGAGCCACGCTAACGAAGCTAGCGCTCGTTTCGCCCGTTACTAAATCGATTTTTCCATCCCCATTGAAGTCAGCGCCTGTTACGCTGACCGCGGAGGCCGCCGCAGAGAACGAAGAACTGGCTTGGAAGGTTCCGTCACCATTCCCAAGCGCCACTCTACCAGGCGATGCTATATCGGCCTTTCCATCGCGATTGAAGTCGGCCACGAAAAGGTCAGCATCCCCCACGTCGTGGGAGGCAGCCTGGGGAACGAGCGTACCACTTCCAGCGCGATCCCCAAGCTCAGCTCCAATCGCTACGCTGGTGGACTGAGCAACTCCTAAGCCGTGCTGTAGCCGAACTGTATCGTCTGATCCGTCGAGGATAGCGGTCCCGTTGAAGCTAGTGCCCTGAATGATGCGATTGTACTCCTTAAGTAAGGCATCGGCTTCACGGTCGAGAGCTACGCGCTGTTTGCCAGAGAAGGTGCCCGTTGCCGCCTGCTCAGCAAGTTCACTTACTCGTGTGACGATATCTTGGAGGTTAGAAAGTGCGCCCTCAGCAATCGAGATCATCGATATGCCGTCATTCACATTGCGCATCCCCTGCGCATAGATTCGTGACTTCGTAGTTAGGGAGGAAGATACACTTAACCCGGCCGCATCATCGCTTGCGCGATTGATACGCTGACCTGATGACAACCGCTGAAGGGTATCACTGAGGTCAGAGCTCACCCGATCGAGGCTTCGTATACCTCGAAGAGATGCTATGTTACTGCCGATTGTTACTGCCGATCGTTACTGCCACAACAAACTGCTTTACTGCTTTTACTGCCTGGAGAGCATCTGCTTCCAGATACCTCCCCATTTCCAAATCGACTAAATCGGACGTGAACTTTAGACGCTTCTATGGCGCCCTCATGGCAGCAAAGGGAAGGTGATCCGAAGATTGGGTTCGACATTTTCCGCTTAAGATTCTGCAGAAGCATGCCGACCGTTTCTCCGTGTAATTGACGCTGGGCTGTGCCCGGATAGGGAATTGTCGAAGCTGGAATGAACATGCGTAACCGAAATGCGCTTCTGGCTGCGCAGCTTTGCTCACTTACCTTGGCGCCAATGGGGTCGGCAAAGAGGCCCGCAGCAAATAGGCTTGGGTAAAATGATGCCGATGTTGTTGTGCGTCATCGGTTACATAGAGAGCGCCGGTACTTCATCACCAGATATAGGTGTTCCTTAAGTTGACACCGCTCCATCACCCAACTAGCGACAGAAACTTCCTCGAATCGATATTCCCACCACAAACCACCAATGCTGTATGAGCATCTTTGAAACGGTCCTGCTCCTTTACGTACGCAGCAACCGATAATGCACCCGCTCCTTCGACAACTAATCTATGTTCATAGAAGAGATAACGCATCGCTGAACGGATATCATCCTCATCAACGAGTATCCATTGATCAACCACCCCCTTACAGAGCGGAACCGTTATAGAGCCCTCCTGAATAGCACCCGCTGTGCTATCTGAGAGCGTTGGAAGGTCGGCTGAAAATTCAGAAGGGGTACCACTTACGGCATCGAACATAAACGCTGAGTTCACCGGAGATACGCCAACAACAAGCACGTGCGGCTTTATCGCTTTAAGGTACGCTCCCACACCGGCTGCTAGCCCTCCCCCTCCAACAGCTACTACAACGATATCCAGCTCAGGAAGTTGTCGAGCAAGCTCAATTGCGATGGTTCCCTGACCAGCTATCACGTATGGATCATTGTACGGAGAGATAAAGGGCATCGCCTTTTCCTGGGCAAAGTTCAGAGCCTTCTGTTCGGCGTGTGCGTACGAAGCCCCCTCTACTCGTAGATCGATAGGGAACCGCTCAAGCTCACGTCTGCGTTGGGAGTCAACAGACTGTGGCACAAACACGGTACTCTGCAACCCACACACCTGCGACGCAAAGGCGACACCAAGCCCGTGATTTCCCGCTGAGCATGCAACAACACCTCCCAGCTTCTCACTCTCGTTTAGATTGAGCAGTCTATTGAGCGCCCCACGTACCTTAAAGGACCCGGTAACCTGCTGGCTTTCCAACTTCAACCAAACGCTTCCTGCCCCAGCAGAAAGCTCAGGGCTTGGCTCGACCGGGGTCTCTCGCACGTAAGGTCGTATAGCCTCTTCTGCCGCGCGCACAGCTTCTTCACCGTGAAAAATATTCGTTTCCGGGTTTGAATTCATAAGAAAACGAGGTGGTTATCGCCACGACTGCGGCGCAGGCACCCGCCCAAATGATCGTTCCTGCTCTGGCGAATAGGTAGACTCCCTGTCCAAAACAAACTCTAGGCGCTGAGAGTCAACCACAACACGCGGATGTCCCATGGTGAGCGCAAAAAACCCAACTATTAGGAGATAAAAAAGCGCTCCACCTGCAAGTATTGCACGGTTGGTGCGCGGAGAAAGCTCTATTCCTTCTATCGTCTCTGGGTCGAGAGATAAAGCTGTAGAGGGACCACGATAAAATCGAAGCCTAAAGCACGTTTCACACAGCCTTTCGGGACCCCCATCGGGAAGTCCACAGCGATAACATCCGCCCATAGAGGAAGGGTCGACCACTAGCTAATAAACTGAAGAGATTGGGTCTATTTAGGGTCTTTCTCAGAAATACTAGCGTCGCAACAAAAAAATGCTCCCTATCATTCAGGTTATACGAGGACTTCCGAAAGAGGAGTATAGGAATTCATTATTAAACCCTAAGAGGATGTATGGGTATGCAGCAAGGATTAGCGAAATATCAATCACGAAGGATTAACACGGTGGGCTCTGTCTCGAGTACGAGTAGCGCACCCACTGCCACCACAAAGCCTCCCGTGATGTTCAATCAAGTTCCTTCTCGAGATGAGCCTAAAGTGGCACTCGAGAAAACTGTTTCTAATGGTCGTACTGACCAAGCCACAACTGAACAACTCAAACCGATTGAACGGCCAAAGATCACACCAGAAAAAGCAGCCAAAATCCCACCACATATGTTTGACCTTGCCAAGCAATACGTTGAAGTGTTTCAAGGACAGGCCGGGAAAGAGATGAACGCAGCTGAGAAGTCCGCCCTTATATTGGAGGTTGCTGTATTTTATTCGCACCCTACACGGCTCGGCAGACTTGAAACGTTAGTTGCCGCGCTCTCACCGCAAGCATGCTGAAGACACAAGCGTTACCTTCACAGTACCGGCGTGGATACTATCCACCTTAGCACTGGGAACTCCCCACGCATTGACTCGCGTTAATAGGGCCGTAACAGGTACTACCGAGCTTCATGTAAATACTAGAGCTACCTGATGCTGCACTCGCTCTCGATGCGAGTTGAGAGCCACCGAACGCCGTACTCGCTCCACAACCCCACCCAGCATAGTAACGAGCAGCCCATCCGTTGCCTCGCTGATAAAGACCTAGCTTAGCTATGACGGTGCCATTGGTACTCACAGCATCAACACAGGTCGGGTAGGGTCCAGGTGCGCCGTTCTTTAACACGAGGCCTGCTGTATTGCGCCGAACATCGCCGGGGGAGAAATGTTCAGACCCACGAGTTTTGTAAATAAAACTTGAGGACCATCCTACAATACTCGAGCAACTGGATACACTTCCTCCACTCCCACTTCCACCACCTGAAGTACTCTCGGCTCCTAGGGTGTTGATGTTGATCTCATCGACGGGAATCCCTGTTACCTCTGCGATGTTAATCACCTCCGCTGCTACCGGGTTGAAATCAGCAGCGTCTTTATCTCCCAAAAATTTGACTTCGTATCCAGACGTGGTCCTAAACTCCCCGACAACAGAGGTTCCTGACCCATCAAAATCCGCTGTACCCGCCACCGTTCCGTCGAAATTATAAACCTTAATCGACGTTGTTTCCTCTCCCTCAACATGGAACCCCAACAGATCCGCTCCTGATGCCTGACGAATTGGAAATGCTCTGGGTCGCGCCCCATTTGACGCAAACTTCGGAAGACGCGCGAACTGTTGAACTTCACCCGTTACAAGGTTCTTCATGCGCGCTAACGAACGCGTAGTACCAGATTTGCGGAGAACTCCTATCCAATCAGTTGCATCTGTTCCCACTCGAGCAAAGAACGCTCGGTCTCCGTTTTTTCCGAAGGTGTAGGTTTGCTTATTTTCACTTGAGGAGGCGAACATGTCGTACCACACTTCCCAGGTAACCGCCCCGTTCACAATTCGTGCCACAGCCGCATCGGCCGTTCCGTTGCCATTCAAATCACCCCCAGAGATAACGAGATCGCCCTTCTTTCCAAAGGTACGGCTCTGGGTCGTTCCATCATTAAGTTTAACCGTCCACTTTATTTTGCCTGTGCTTTTCACAAGTGAGACTACTCCGATCTGAGTTCCAGTACTCTGCCACTGCGCCATCGCGAGATGATTTCCCTTAACACCAAACGTTCCAAGCGCTGAGGAAGCTCCCGTCGATGACAACTTAGCAGTCCACTTAAGCTTTTTATCTGAATTTACCGAAACTATTACCAGGTCAGAGGTACCATCTGAATCAAAGTCGCTCGGCACAGCATGTGCAAGTCGCGAGATAGATATAAGGGTAGCACACAGCAGGGTGAGGTATCGCAACGCACCTGTTCTTCTCATACCAACGCTCCTTGCTTGAATTTTAAGCATGGTGGTCATACTCCAACGCTTGAGCTACACACCAACCGACTACAGGACTATAGAATCACAACGCGTCAACTCAAAAGAGGTTTTACGACACGGGGGCGAAAAAGACGGGTACTTTATACCCCCTTACACATCGTAACTCTTATCCTTTGATAGTGTAGATGCACGAAGTGCGTTACTGACAGCAAAAAGGTCTATAATTTCTTGAACTACTGCCCCCCAGACCGGGGTTTAGAGGCCGGTG
>JBIKKT010000062.1:0-13706 GCA_044360195.1 Bdellovibrionota bacterium
CCGTGCCGACTCTCCCTTGGTATGGCAGCGTCTAAAACCGCAGAAATTCTCGTTAAACGTGGCGTTATAACGGCAGATCAGCTGCAGCGAGCTTTGGAACTTCAGAGAAGCGCGGGTGGAGCCATAGACAGCCGCCTAATCGAACTCGGTCTAGTCGACGAACAACAGCTACTAACCGTCCTTTCGCACCACTACAACATACCTGTGGCCGAACTACCTGAACTAGCGATTGAAGAAACAGCCGTCAGACTCCTTCCCTTTTCCCTCGCCGCAAAGCACGCCGTGATGCCAGTCAAGCAGTCTAATGGTGTGCTGACAATTGTCATAAACGATCCTTCAAACATCTCCGCGCTCAGCGAGATCAAGTTCATGACCGGGCTCGACCTGAGCGTGCGCCTTGCCACCTCACGAGCTATTCATCAACTACACGAACAATTCTATGAGGGCGCTCCCGCATATGATTCCTTAATCGGCGATGTAGTTCAAAAAAGCACTAACGGCCAAACCGGTGCGACACCCGAGATAGATATCTCTGATATCTCTAGCGCCACAGAGGATGCCCCGATCGTCAAACTCGTGAATGCATTACTTATTGATGCCGCAAAGAAGCGGGCCTCTGATATCCACGTCGAACCGTACGAAAAGGGGCTACGGATTCGCTTTCGCATCGACGGAGTGCTGTGCGAAATAATGAACCCACCCTTACGACTCAAATCTGCGATCACAGCGCGTCTTAAGATAATGGCGAACCTTGATATCGCTGAGCATCGCCTACCGCAAGACGGGCGCTTGAAGTTTCGATGTGGAGGAACACGTGATACCGACTTCCGTGTGAACGTTCTTCCTACACTCTTTGGGGAGAAAGTTGTTCTGCGCCTCCTCGACACCTCGTTCAACACCCGCGATATTTCTGGTCTTGGATTTGACGCCGACCAACGCAAGCTCTTCGAGCATGCAGTTTCTCAACCACACGGCATGATCCTTGTTACGGGACCAACCGGGTCAGGGAAGACGACTACCCTCTACGCCGCACTTGCAAGCCTTAATAAGGTCTCAACAAATATCTGTACCGCTGAAGACCCCGTCGAGGTGCATGTTCCTGGTATCAATCAAACACAGATCAACGAAGGAATACATCTGTCGTTTGCAGAAGCCTTACGCGCCTTCCTCCGTCAGGACCCAGACGTGATAATGGTGGGTGAGATACGTGATGCCGAAACAGCAGAGATCGCGATTAAAGCTTCAATGACAGGCCATCTCGTTCTCTCGACGCTCCATACAAATGATGCACCATCAACCATCAGCCGCCTTCTCAATATGGGAGTAGCACCTTATCTGGTTGCTTCGTCGATTAATCTCATCGTTGCGCAGCGTCTCGTTCGAAGAATTTGTCCTGATTGCTCATGCGAGACTTCGATTCCAACTACATCTCTCATCGCGGCCGGAGTATCTGACAGGGAGAGTGAAACGTTCAGGGCGTACCAGGGTAAGGGGTGCGCCAAGTGCTCTAATACCGGCTACCGCGGACGAATAGCGATATACGAAATGATGCAGGTGACTGACGAGTTGCGCGAATTGATTTTGTCGGGAGCCTCGACTTTACGACTTAAACAGGAAGCTCTACGCCTTGGCATGCATACCTTGCGGCGCTCGGCACTGCGACTGCTACGTGATGGCACAACATCCTTCGAGGAAGTGCTGCGGGTCACCGTGCAGGAGTGACGGCTCTTACCAGGTGAAACTACCGGCTAGGGAAGCGAGGCACCCCCCTTCCTACAGCCGTTGCGAGCGTTTTACTACTCCTCAATACTAATTCAAACACCCTGCAATTGGGGTAACCTTCCTTAATTCGCGGAAATCGATAGAATCCGCGCATGAGCTCGGAACCTTCCACTACTCCTAAACCACCCGGTACTCCCTCGCTTGTTGCTCCCCGAACAAGCTTTGAAGTGCTGCGTTTGGACAACGCGAGCCTTCCAGCCGAGCAAGCTATTTCCCTTACCGACCCAGCCTTACGATTCTGCACCGACCGCTTCAAACTAAAGACCGTACAAGAGCAAGCGGACCTGCTGGGCGAAGTTGTTTGCAGACTCCAAGATGGCCATAGAGGCAGCCCTATCGTTCCGTTCGCCGTCAAAGTCATCAGAGCTCACCTTACTATACCTGAAGGGAGTGACTTCACGCTTGCTCAAGCCTCAAACTACTACCTCAACTACCCACACAAAGCGCTAGGATTATGGCTAGAGGAGGCGCTTAAGATCCCAACTGAGCGACAGCATATAATCGAAAAGCTGCTTGAAGATCTACAAAAGCAACTCCCCGCCATATCGTATACCCTGGCCCACATCTACACCGGGGGATACTACGGTCTTCTAACCGCTCGGGAGTCACGCGACTTTCATCATGCCTCTCAAATTGAAACGATTAGCGAGATGTTCGGGTTCGCCCCACAAACTGAGTTGGTCTACTACGTAAACGATCTTCAGTACAGCAGGCGGCTTGGAGGGAAAGCTGTCAGTACTGCTGTGAAAAAAGCTACCGTACTGACAAACTTTGCAAACGGCTTAAAGGAAGACGAAGAGGGTGCTGTTGTTCCGATTACAGTTGGCAAGCGATTTGACGAGATTATCTTCATCGACGACGAAGATAAAAATCTTAAAGCAGTGATGCACTGTCTGATTCGTAGCGTCTGTGCAAACGTTATGGATCAGGTAGGAATGTGGCACCGCACCCCGCAGTGGGAGCAGCGCCTAAACGAGCGCGCCGAACAATTAACAAATGATGCGTATCAGCGGGACGGCATAGCTGCAACACACTCTCTACAATTTTGGACCAACTTGGTTGCCTCGTTGACTGCTCGGTACCTTTCCACACAACCACCTGAACAAGGAAGCGAAAAAATTATCGCCGAGTTAATTTCACAAGGCCGCTGGATGCCAGACATTATAAAAGTCTATGACGGTCGCAAACTTCCTGTAGAGCCCTCTCTTACAAAACTCCGAGAGGTTTTCGATAGAAGTACGCCGGTAGTCCTCGGCACTAGACGTTCGATAGTGTTTAATGACATCGACAAGAACATCCTCTCTGTAAACGCCCTTTTCTACATCCGACGCAAGGGCGAGCCCGAAGGCAACCCTCTCCTGACTTTTACTCAGGCCGAATTTGCAGAGCATTCGACAGAGGCCTACTGGAAGAAAAAGGTTAGCTCCGAAAAAGGTATTCCAGAGGACCAGCTTGAGTTCTGCTGGGACCACTTTCAGAAAGCGGACTTTGTGCGCAGAGACATCCTCCAAGCACTGTTCAAAGGGGAAATCACTCGCAACGTACACGCTCATTAACAGCAAGCGACTTACGTTTCCCCCAAATCCACGCAACCCCTGCAAAAAGTAGCCGATTGTAGGGGTTACACCTTTCCCGCAAAATTTGCGCTCCAAAAGATAAAGCGCCCCGGTAACTTAGTCGAATCAGTTAGTCGACAGGCAGGGGGCGGGTCGGGTCGGATCGGGAGCGTTGTATCTTTCGTAGGACTCTACTATGGCCGTTTTTGTGTACCAAGGTCGTGATGGTGCAGGTCGTCTCGTGTCAGGCGAGATGGAAGCGATCGATATCCAGACCGTTTTCAATCTGTTAAAGGGGCGAAACATCACCCCAGCAGCGAAATCAATTCGCGAGAAGGGGCGCGGGTTAAATCGCGAATTAACCATCCCAGGGCTTGGCTCATCGTTCGCTGGACGGGACCTCGTCGTTTTCACAAGACAGTTCTCAACCATGATTGATTCAGGGCTGCCAATAGTTCAAGCGCTAGACATCCTCACGAAACAGGCCGAAAAGAAGACCATCAAGAAAACCCTGACCGACGTGAAAGAGACCGTTGAAACAGGCGGCTCGCTCGCCGACGGGTTCCGACGGCACCCTGAGGTATTCGACGACCTCTACGTCAACATGGTGACGGCTGGAGAAAGTGGCGGCGTGCTCGATGACATCCTAGCGCGCCTCGCTCTGCATCTAGAGAAGGTTCTTAAACTTAAGCGCGAGATAAAAACAGCAATGATCTATCCCTCGGTAGTGGTAGCAGTAGCGCTGATTGTGACATCAATTCTCCTCATCTTTGTGATTCCAACTTTTAAAGACCTCTTTGAGGGCTTTGGCGCAAAGCTCCCGTGGCTCACACAGACTGTGATCGATGTATCTAACTTCTTTATTGCGTGGTGGTACGTTATTGCGGGGTTTTCTACAGGTGGAATCATTGCCTTTCTCCGCACTCTCAAGACAGAGCGTGGGCAACAAACAATTCACCCACTAGCTCTCAAAATACCGGTTTTTGGAGACATCATCCGCAAGGTGTGCGTTGCACGCTTTTCACGCACATTGGGAACTATGATCTCCTCAGGCGTTCCCATCCTTGAAGCCCTCCACGTATGCGCGAAGACCGCAGGCAATAAGGTTGTTGAAAACGACATAAGGAACGCCCGACTGTCTATCGCTGAAGGCCAAAACCTCGCCTCACCCCTTGCTTCGTCATCAGTTTTCCCGCAAATGGTTGTTCAAATGATCGCTGTTGGGGAATCCACAGGTGCCCTCGATAAGATGCTGCACAAAATAGCTGACTTCTACGAGGAAGAGGTCGACAACGCAGTTTCGGCCATGAAGCAGCTTATTGAACCAACGATGATCGTTGTCCTCGGCGTCCTAATCGGCATCCTTGTTGTGGCCATGTACCTACCTATCTTTCAGATGGGAACAGTTCTGTAGAAAGCCCGTTGCAACACCTAGCAAAGTTTGCGCATCCCGCATCTGAAACCCCTCTCAGCAGTTGTGCAACTATGCGCTTTTCCTTACCTTTCTCTCTTACTCTTAAGTTTTGTCCGCTGGCATCCGATTTGCAAACTAGATCATACAGAGAATGTAGAGATGTTGAAGCGGTGGTCAGCTTCGCGTCCCACACGCCGTACGAATCACCAGGAGCCTGGCGGTCGCACGACTGAGGAATTGGTTTTGACCGCATAGGTTGTAGTGAAGGAGAGTAAGTATGAAGAACGAAAAAGGCTTTACGTTAATTGAGCTTCTGGTAGTAGTGGCGATTATCGGAATCTTGGCGGCGATCGCGATTCCGCAATATTCAAGCTACAAAGACAACGCATACAATTCTGCAGCAGCGAGCGACCTGCGGAATGTGGCGGCAGCAGAGGAAGCGTACTTTGCTGAAAACAATGCTTATCTTGCGGTAACATGTCAAAACGTAGCAGCTAATAGCGCCTGTACGACGAACCTTCCAGGAATGGCTTCGGGATCGCGTGGAATATCGCTCTCGATTGCTCTAGGAGCAGGCGGCTCAACATTTACCGGCACCGCTCGGCACGCCAGCGGATCCAAGACCTGCTCGTGGGATAGCGCTGCAGGTGGACTCACAGGATGCTCATAGCTTAGAAACGGTCCCTGCTAGGAACCGTCTCAAGAACCGGGCTTCGGCCCGGTTTTTTTATATTGAGAAGGCGGCTCCTTTGGCCATAGACTATCACCTCTATGGAACGGAAACGCCCCCTTACTCTCATCCTCCTCCTGACCCTTATTGCTTACCTCAGCGGATGCTCCCTCCTCTCTGATACAGAAACCCCCGCCACAACAGCTACAGACGAGAGAGCTAACAAATCCGATTCAAAAACGGGGGACAGCAAAAAGGACCAGGGGGTACAACTTACCTGGGAGGTTCCTGGCGAAGCTGTTGATGGGTTTGTGATCCGCTACGGCGATAACAAGAACTCTCTTCCAAAAGAAATTAAGCTTGCAACGAGCCAACTTCAGGAAGAATCAGACCCCGAATACGGTCCCGTGTATCGTTATGTGCTTAAAGATGTCGTTTCCGCGGGTCCGATGTTCTTTTCAATCGCTGCCTACAAGGGCGACAGGATCTCTAATTTTAGTGAGATTCTGGAAGAGTCTCGTCGCTGATCACGCTCCTGCTAGTCAACCGGAAACTGCTCCCACCGCAACTCCGCCGCAAGCGCGTCTCTAAACCAGGTCTCCTGCGCTTCTATCAAGTGGAAATGATGCTCAAGCTCTTCAACGCTGAGTGAGCCCGCACCGAGACTTGAACTAAGAACGAGGTAGTGCCCCACAAGGCTCACCTTTATACCGATCAAGCCATCAGCTATTTCTAACGCTGCCGCTAAAAGATCGGCCGCCCCTCGCAGCGGTACAGTCAGGATATTAACGCCCATGTACACCGTTGTCTCAGCCGGTTTTCGAAGGCTCTCTACGAGAATCTCAAGCTCTTCACCATCTCGGAGGGTTATCATCCAGCGCTGACCATCCGCGCTCTTATCTTTCCGACACTTCTCAGGTTCAAAACCTTTGCGGATGATAAACTCTTCCACAATACGAACAGGGTCGCGCCCGCCAACTATCTTGCGGATATTAAAAGTAGCGAATTTCTTTATCTTGCTTACAGCACCCATCGAGCCCGCTCTACTTGTGATAACCTATCCCTTTCAACATCGTGTACGCTCGGTAGCACTGCTCAACAATAACAAGTCTAGCCAGCTGATGAGGAAAGGTGAGATCGGACAACGATAAGACGTAGTCGGCTCGCTGTCTAACACTTTCCGACAAACCGTAGGCACCCCCGATAACTATCCCGACCGTTTTAGTCCCGCCGTTCATGCGAGACTCAAGTAGTCGCGAGAACGTCTCGGAGGTAAGTCTCTTCCCACGTTCATCAAGAGCTATCACGTAATCGTAGCCATTTAATTTCTTGAGAATCGCCTTGGCTTCCCGCTCCTGGACTTCCTCAGCCTTCATAGAGTCGGGGGATTCCAGCCCTAGCTCACAAACTTCAAGCTGAAAGCTCCCCCTAACTCGCTGTAAGTACTCAGCTTCTCCTTCTCGAATGAAAGATTGCCTTACTTTTCCAGTACTTATGATGACTACCTTCATCGAGCGCTACTACCTAGCGTGGTAAAAAATCCTACGCCTATCCTCAAAAAAACCTAAAGTTATATCCCACCGTCTCCGATACGTCTCTTAGAAAACCATATTTCTAGCTATCCGAACATGAAGATCTCCGGAATAGGAAGTCTATTTGCTTCAAGCGCACCGCAGGTGGCTCCTACGCAGAGCCCTAGCCCAGTTGCGCCTATACGAGAAACCCAGGTCGTAAATCCTGAAGGCGATGCCGTGGTTCTCTCGCAGCAGATGCAGGAACAAAGCAAACAATCAGCGGCCGCCGACAATCAACGGCGTGAGAAATTAGATAGGATCACAGAGAAAGTAAAAAGCGGTAATTACAAAATGGACTCGCAAAAAACTGCTGAGGCTCTCTTTCGCGACCTCATGTAGGTACCTCACCGGCTCACCAAACCGTACTCCTTAACCTTATTCAAAAGGGTTTTATAGCTAACTTGTAAAAGCTCTGCGGCTTTTGCTTTATTTCCACCGGTTAATGCCAGTGCACGGGCAATAGCTTCTACTTCCGCCTTATACACAGCGCCAGCGCTGATCTCTTCCAATGTTTTCGAAGCCTCAGAGAGCGCGGTTATGTCGAGCGCCACCCGTATACCAAGATCTTCTGGATGAATGACCTTATCAGCAACAAGCACTGCTCGCTCAATGACGTTCTCAAGTTCACGCACATTACCGGGCCATGAATAGGCCTCAAGCATCTCGGCTGCGGTCGCATCAAGCTCAAGCTGGTCCTTTCCTGCTGCCACCGAAAAGTAGTTAATCAGCTCACGAGCCATCGGTACGATATCGTTTCTCCGATCCCGAAGCGGCGGAATGGTAAGCGTGACAACTGCTAGACGAAAGTAAAAATCCTCCCGCACCGCACCTTGTGCGAGAGCCTCATCTAGTGGGCGATTAGTAGCAGCTATGATTCGCGGAGAAACTGATATATAGCGATTGCTACCTACATGGCGTATCTCATGCTCTTGCAAGGCTCTTAGCAGTTTTACCTGCAGGTGCGGCGGCATATCCCCCACTTCGTCAAGAAAGATCGTTCCCTCGGATCCTACTTCAAAGAGACCAGGCCGAGCCTGCGTTGCGCCAGTAAAGGCACCTGCCTCGTGCCCAAAAAACTCACTTTCAAGGAGTTCTCCGGGGATAGCGCCGCAATTAATCGCGATAAAGGGCTTGCCGCTCCGCGGACTGTTTTCGTGAATATAGCGAGCCAATACCTCTTTCCCGGTACCACTCTCACCGATTAATAGCACCGAGCTATCTACCCGAGCCGCGAGACGCGCCTGGGCGAAAACCTTCTGTAGCTCACTGCATGATGTCTGAAGCGCCGTTGATGATTTGTGGGCGGACAGAGTACGACGCGAAAGAATACGGTGGTGGTCTAGCAGCTCCCTAATTATTGGAACGACCCTCTCGGGCTCAAATGGCTTGGCGATGAAATCAGTAGCTCCTACCTTCATCGCCTCAACAGCGGAATCAACAGTCGCATGAGCGGTCATCATAAGAAATGGAAGCGCTGGATGCTCCTCACGAACGCGCTTCACGAAAGAGAGTCCATCCATCTTTGGTAGACGAAGGTCTGCAACGACACACGCAACGTCTTGCTCGGCAACAACTCGCAACCCCGCCTCGGCAGATTCCACTCCAAGAGCCTGAAACCCATGGTGGTCAAGCACCGCACACAGAGCCGTACGCAGCGAATCAGAATCCTCAACAATCAGTATGAGGCCCATAAGATAATGCCCAATAAACGTTCAGTACGTTTATCGGCATAACATGAGTATATATGGAGTGATTTTTACACGGCGCTGGCGAAAGACTCTCCACCGATACCGATGGAATCATTAGATAATTTACCCATTCCAAAACCCCACGCAAAGGTCTCCCTGTCGTATAGCGAGATGTCTATCAGGCCCAGCCGCTCTCCATGCTGCTCGCGCAGCTCGTCGATAATCTGAGCCGCGTGCCGGTTATCGTGCGCCTCGATGTTCATCTCACACGGCCAGCCACCGATGTGCAGCATAAACTGGGAAACATATGGGTGCTTCTTTGCGAAAGTCCGCAGCGCTGAGACTGACTCTGTTGAGTGATCTCGCAATTGAATGTGAAGCTTATAGGATGAGAGTTCAAATGCTGTACGATCAAAGCGCGCTCGGTAACCAAGGATTACCCCCTTCGCCTCTGCCTGCTCGCGTCGCGTACGCACAACTATTGGGGTTAGCTTCTCTGCTTTAGCGATGCTCACTTCAGTGGCTCTTGCGTCAGCGCACATGCGTCGCAAAACCTTTCTAAATGCGTCGTCAAACTCTCCACTTTTTGAACCTACTAACGCCGTCCATGCGCACGGAGGCGCGCCCAAATACTTCCGATTAAAGTATACCATCTCTGTAAAGACAGCTGACTCCATTTCCCGTATACCTGCCCATACTCGGCCAAGCACCTCATGTCGTAACCCTGCAAACTCCCGCGCATCCCGAGCCACCATATTGAACATCAGATCCCAACGCCCATAAGCGCGAGCGGCGCAATACACCTGCGGGTGACTGCACAAGACTTTAAGCACCTTCTCGACGCTCGCTGGAGAATTGCTAAAACTTACATACGTTTTAAAGAGACCCAACCCAAGCGCTCCTGGATCAAGGATAGGCTCTACCCCACGCAACACCCCATCCTCCTCCATACGATGTAGCCGGTAGGCTACGGTATCACGGCCACGCCGGACTCTTTTTGCTACATCGGAAACCGATAGCTCTCCCTCACTATCAAGAATACGAAATATAGTTCGATCGAGAGCGTCAAAGGTTTTCATATTATTTATCGTTTTGTACTTCCACAAATCCGTTTTATTAAAGTTTATCAGCTCTGTATAACATTTCATACTGCCTCTTTACACTGCCCTCGTTGTGTCAAGGAGGCAGTATGCAAACAGCAGAAAACAAAGATCTTTCATCAATACGAGCGACTACTAGCACCTATCCCTTTCGAGCGGCTCTGGGTACCGATACGCTGCATGAGCTTAAGCTACCCGTGAAGCCTGACCGATCGCTGAGCTACCTCCTTCGGCAGCTCTTTACGCCGGCGTTCCTGGCTGACACTGGGCTTGAGAGCCTTCCATTACGCAACTTCATTGAGCTAGCGAGAGAAAAGCGTGCCTTTTTCCATGCAACAGAGACGGAGCTCCGCTCAGGCTGGTGGAGCAGCCTCCTAAGCGAGCCGTTTTTACGGAGCGATACAAGTTCATCGTTCAAGAACTACCTCTTGCGCCACGTTAGTGGCAAAGCGGTAGTTGAGGTTGGCCCCGGCGAGCAGATAAGGCGACACACTTCTTTGATGCGAAGTGCATTTGGCGCGTCTCACTACCTCAGTGCTGACCTTAACCGTGATTCGCAAAAACACGGTGCTGTCACTCTTGATGCACTCTCATTCTTCTCTTTGCTTGATAGCAACTCCGTCAGCACGATCATGGCGTTTGGGGTGTTTAATGAACCAATGTCACTACAATACCCAGCACACGCGCCACCGCACTTTTTTCTTCCAGCCAATGGTCCGAAGGATGCGACACGCGCACATTGCGAGCATGAATATGTCCGGCGCCTGGCGCGGGAAATGCTGCGGGTACTCAAGCCTGGAGGAGTGCTTTTGGGAGACGGTCTGCACTCTCGCGGTGTTGAGGCTGATGTTAGAAACTACCTATTATCAGCCGGTTTTGTCCCAGACATTGAAGGTTTTCTTACCTTGGAAGCTGTCCCGACTCGGCGCTTTACGATTCGGGATCCATTTTTCTTCACAAAAAAGGAGGGATAATTTTATGACAACTCAACTGTACATAGTAGACTCTTTCACCAACAAACTCTTCTCTGGGAACCCAGCGGCTGTATGCGTTCTCGATGAGTGGGTACCCGATGAGGTGCTCCAGAAGATCGCTGCAGAGAACAATCTCTCCGAGACTGCCTTTTTTCTGGCAGGAGATACCTCGCCTTACCTGCGGTGGTTCACTCCAAAAGCAGAGATTGATCTCTGTGGTCACGCCACCCTTGCAGCTGGGTATGTTGCCCTAGACTTCATAAGGCCCGGGGCTCCGTCGATTACTTACGAGTCGAGAGGGATTCCTTTATGAGGCTACATAGCAACTATCCTTCGTTGGTAGCGCATATTTGGAGAATATCACTACTCACTTTTGAGTATGCCTGAGGAACGGTGAACTAGTTCGCGGGATTCGTTCCATGATTGCTGCCGTCGAAATCAACTAGGCAGTTTTGAGGTATACTATAAATATGTACAGGGACCGAAATGCTCCGATGCTGAGTCGTCGCCCCTCGCTCTGTGACTAACCACGGGCGGGCTTACTCAAAAGCTGCGCCAGGGGGCCACGCTGAAAGATTCGCCACACCGTGGCACCTGTTTTAACGGTCCGATGGTATCATTCACGCTCGGGAGCGACGTCTGGCGGGCCTTTACCAAGGAGACCTATAAACAGGAATGCGCTTCTTCTCTTGCTCCGAATGAATACGTGCCAGAGCCATGCGCTAGCTTGTCCTGCATATTTATAATATTATAGGGGATTCTATAATATATTGAAAGTGCTTGCTAAATCGAATTTAATACATGAAATATTACGAAATAAATTGACACTATGTAGCGCATGGGAGCATCCTAAGAGTATGGAGAGAGCCGAACGTGCGCCAAGACACAACCCTTACTAAGCTAAAGTCTGCCCTCGTGCCCGGGGAGGTGTATCGTCGTGCTGATCTGGCGCCCCTATCAAGCAATGTTGATCGCCATCTCGCAAAGCTTGTGGCCGAAGGGCATTTGAAAAAGATCTCTCAAGGAATGTATGCAGCACCGAAGAACACTGAATTCGGTGAGGCTCCGCCCAATAACGAATCTCTTTTGAAGAGTTTTCTAAAGGATGATCACTTTGTTGTATACGGACCGAGTCAGTTTAATGCGCTGGGTCTAGGTACGACGCAGCTGTACAATCGTCTGATCGTGTTTAATCGTAAGCGTGTTGGCGAGTTTAACCTAGGGGGGCGCACGTATTCTTTCCATCGTTGGAGAGAGGCCCCGAAGCAACTAACGCGCGAGTTTCTTGTTGTTGAGTTACTAAACCGTATTGATGAGCTTGCAGAAGATCGTCAGCAAGTGCTGACAACTCTCCAGCAGAAACTGGCAGGGTTTAATCGTAGGCGGCTTCTGATCGCTTCCTCTAAATACGGCACGCTCTCTTCACAAAAGAGGTTAAAGCGGCTGCTTGAACGTGGAGACGAACTAGAGGGGATCTCGTGACTGTGTGGCTCCATAATAGAGCGGACTTTAGGGAGTTGGTTGAGATCACCGCGGCCGCAATAAAAATTATAGATCCCTCTCTCGTTGAGAAGGACTACTGGCTAATGCATGTTCTTTGGGGGCTTCAACAGCAGGGTTTTGTATTTCACCTCAAGGGAGGGACCTCCCTCTCGAAGGGATACGGATGCATCCACCGCTTTTCAGAAGACATCGATATCAAGATTGAACCTGATGAGGGACGGTGTGGTTTCAAGGTGTATGGCGGTAGGAATCACGACGCTCCGAAACATCGCGAGTCACGAGCTCAGTACTTTGATTGGTTGGCAAGTTACTTACAAGGTAAGATTCCAGGCGTAACGGATATTGAGCGGGACACCACATTCGATGATTCTCAGAAAATGAGGAGCGGCGGTGTCAGGCTCTATTACCCATCGCTTTTTGCGGCGGCGGATGGTCTGAAAGAGGGAATCCTACTCGAAGTAGGCTTTGATCGAACCGCACCCAACCAGCCGCGGCTTATAACCTCATGGGCTTATGAACGCGCAGTGACTGTCCAGGGGATAGACATTATCGATAACCGTGCCCTTGAAGTGCCGTGCTACGAGCCCAAATTCACCTTTGTAGAAAAGCTCCAAGCGGTGGTTAGAAAGTTTCGCATGTACAAGCAAGGGGGATCAAGCTCAAGCGTCCCTGCTAACTTCATTCGGCACTACTACGACCTCTTCCAGCTTATCGATCGGGCAGATATTCAGGAATTCATCGGAACCGAAGAGTATGAGCATTTCAAGAAGGAGCGTTTTGGTGGTGACGATACCGTGGTCGCACGCAGCGATGCTTTTACACTGGTAGACCCGCGCGATCGTGCTGTCTTCGAGAAAGAGTACTCTCGGAGCGCGAGCCTGTACTTCAAGGGGCGTCCATCGCTTGCTGAGATTCTGGTCCGCATTGGCAGAGACCTTGAGCGGCTTTAGCCGAGTGAGCAAAACCCCGTCCACTCTATCTTCTATCTCTGAGTGTCATTGGAGATACGCGCGAAATCTTGATCCAACTGCAGGCAAGACTGAGTCGTCGATGGCACGCACGCACGTGTTTTGCTCGTATCGTAGTTCGCTGATCGGACCTCTCGCTGCTACTCGTCGTCGAAGGGACTATCAAACACCAGCAGTTCCATCTGGTCGCTTGATTCCGCTGGGCAGGACTTTTGAAGTTCCTTTAGCGCGCTCCGGAGTACCCGAAAAACCATTTCCTCCAAAACCATTTCCTCCAAAACCATTTCCTCCAAGGCAACCTCTCTCAACTTTAAAACGCTTAAACCTACCGCCCCTAATGCACTGAGAATCTGACATTTCTCGTTCCGCAGCTCAATCGCGCGTTAGCTGCAGAACTATAGTTTCCTCCTGTAGCAACTTTCTTCAAATATCTTCGATTAACTCTGCAGTGGTTTTCTCTCACTCGCCTACCTCCAT
>JBIKKT010000063.1:0-13604 GCA_044360195.1 Bdellovibrionota bacterium
GCTCTAAGCGAGCGCGTGGTGGTAGTTACGGTGAGATCTATCCAACTGACGGTGCTGCCGCTCAAATGGGGCGCGAGTTTGTGGGTGCGCTTGAGAGTGACTTTAAAGACGCTGCCGTTGTTCCTATAAAGGGTCGCGTTTTAAGCAGCTCCCGTGAACACCACCGTGTTCGAAGTGAAGTGACGTTGGAGCAGAGCGGAGCGGTGGTATTTAAAGTCGGCTACCATCCGCGCTGGCTTGTTGAGGTGGATGGTAAGAGGGTGCCTACAAGGTGGGTGACACCAGGTTTTATCGCGATTGACGTGCCGAGCGGACAACACTCAATAGAGGCGCATTATGAACCGTGGAGCGGGCGAGGGGTGTTGTTTGTTTTGTGCGTCTGTTTTGTCCTTGTCGCTGTGAGGCGAGACCAAGGTTAAATCTCCCCTTCTGGCACACCCTCCGCTCTGCTATCGTCTACGACGATGGGTTTAAAAGGGGATATGAGCACAAAGACCAACTGCTTTTTTTTGACAGCCTGTACCAGTTCATGGACACGTGCACTGATGCAGCTTGTTGGTTTCTCGGTTGGTGCCGTTGGGGTTTGTGGGTGCCACTCACCCTCTAACGAAGTAGCGCCATCTCCCCCGACGCCTGCGACAGTAGTGCAGCAGACACCGCGCCCTCCAGAGACATCTGAGCAGATCGCATTCAGAGAGATGAGTGCGTTCTATTGCGTGCACAAGCGCTGGCCGCAGAGTTGGAGCGAGTTCGCTGATGGCTTCAAAGAATTGGCATGGGTTAAAGAATTTCAGCAGGCGGAGCTGACTACCCCGCGGGCAATCGCATCGTTGGTGCGTTTTCGTGATGCATCAGGTGCTGCAAAGAATGTGGCGTTCATCGCTCCGCCAAAGTGTGCTCCGGAGTTGTCAGCGAATGACTCGCGCTCGGTCTCAATAGCCGCTGGCAGGGTATCGTTAATGGTGCCGCATGGATTCTTAATACTTAAAGGTAGTGATATCCAAACTCGTTGGGGGCGAGCACCGTATCCTGATGTCGCATGGGAAGATCCGATCTCGCGCGTTGTAGTAGCGCTTCGGTTTGGTGAGATCGACCTCGCACCGCAAGGTTTAGAAGATCTCAAACCCGAACTTGAGGCTGCGTATCAGGAGTCTGTTCCAGGTCTGGTGTGGCTTTCGCGAGCTTTTCGTAAAGATGATGGGCCTGTGCGGCTCGTTCACCACTTTGAGAGTGATTCCTCGCGTGGCAGGCTGAGTACGATGGCATTCACGTTTTCCTTTGATGGAAAGCTCCTTACATTGACGGTGGTTGGTCCGGCTGAGCAGAGGGCCGCTGTTGAGCAGGTTGCAGTAGCCGTTCGCTCCACTCTTCGTTTACAATAGAGGTCTATGACCCCACACAAAGAGCTTCCGCAGACCACATCCGGCATACAGATAAAGGAATTTTACGGGCCGGCGGAGCTGTCGGGGTGCGCTCTGCCGCCGCCCGGTGAGTATCCATATACCCGCGGTATTCATCGTAGTATGTACCGCGGCAAGCTCTGGACGATGCGGCAGTATGCTGGCTTTGGATCTGCCGATGACACGAATCAGAGGTACCATTTCTTGCTCAAGCAGGGGATCTCGGGCCTCAGTGTTGCTTTTGATCTTCCCACTCAGATGGGACGTGATCCCGATCACCCTCTTGCTAAAGGTGAGGTCGGTAGAGTGGGAGTATCGATAGCAACGATAGAAGATATTGAGCGGCTCTTTAAGGGTATTCCCCTTGAGGATGTCTCAATCTCGATGACTATTAATTCAACAGCTCCCATATTGCTGGCGCTTCTAATCGTACTCGCGGAGCGTCGCGGGATATCGCCCGCCAAGCTGCGAGGAACCACTCAAAATGATATACTCAAAGAGTACATAGCGCGGGGCACCTACATCTATCCCCCGCGACCCGCACTGCGTTTGGTAACTGACATCTTCAGCTACTGCGCGCGTGAGTTGCCGCTGTGGAATACTGTCAGTATATCCGGGTATCACATTCGAGAGGCAGGTAGTACGGCAGTAGAGGAGGTCGCGTTTACCCTGGCTGATGGTATTGCCTACGTGGAAGCAGCTCTTGCGCGCGGTCTTGCGGTTGATGATTTTGCGCCGCGGTTGGCGTTCTTTTTTAATTGCCACAACAACTTTCTCGAAGAAGTTGCTAAGTTTCGCGCGGCGCGAAAATTGTGGGCGGCAATTATGAAGGAGCGCTTCGGTGCTAAAGATGAGCGCAGTATGATGTTGCGTTTCCATACGCAGACTGCCGGCAGCTCGCTTGCTGCACAGCAGCCGTATAACAATATTATCCGCACAACCATTCAGGCTATGGCGGCCGTGTGTGGAGGAACTCAGTCGCTTCACACGAATGGATTCGATGAGGCGCTTGGCCTTCCAACTGAAGATAGTGCGCGTATCGCTCTGCGCACGCAGCAGGTTATTGCAGAGGAGTCAGGGCTAGCACTGGCAGCGGATCCGCTCGGGGGGAGTTACCTCATAGAGTCGTGGACCACGCAGATTGAAACGAATGCGCGGGCGCTCATCTCAAAGATAGATGAACTAGGCGGGATGCTTTCAGCGATAGAGAAGCGCTTTCCTCAGGAGCAGATAGAGGCGTCAGCCTACAAAGCGCAACGCGCAATTGAGGACCGGTCGGCTATCGTGGTGGGGGTCAATCGGTATGAGGGTGGGGATGGTCTTGAGCCGCCTGTGCTGGCGATCTCCTCGTCTGTGGAGGGTGACCAGCGTCAGAGGTTGACTGCCTTTCGAGCTGGTCGAGATTCTAACGCGGTTGCTCAGGCCCTTAACAACCTGCGAGCGGCTGCTAGCTCTGAGTCTCAGGAGCTTATGCCCCTGATAGTCAATTGTGTGCGTGATTCCTGCACTCTGGGGGAGATCTCTGATGCGTTGAGGGACATTTTTGGGGAGTATCGAGGGGGTTAGGCGGAAAAAGGGGGGCTGAGAAATTATTTTGCTTGTATCTGGAATATGGGTCGTCTATCCTAATCGGCTGGTTATAGGTACGGTAGTTCACAGTGCCAAAGTATAGCGCCTAAAAGGGGAGTTACCCCGCGGTTACAGAGAGGTCGTGCGTATGAAGAAGAAAGATATAGATACTATCAGGGAACTGCTCGACGAAGAGAAGAAGCGCATTAGCCGCCACCTGGAGGATCTAAGTGACTCGTCAGTTGCCGACCTCGACACCGCTTCCGGAGACTCAGTAGACATAGCCTCTCTTGAAATTAACCAGAATTCGCTCCAGAAGATCGGCAAGCGAGAGCTTAATCACCTAAAGAAGATCGATGTAGCCCTCAAGAAGATGGAGGATGGCACCTACGGTGAGTGCGAGAGCTGCGGTGAGCAGATCTCAGTAGCACGACTGATGGCACGGCCAGTTGCTCAACTTTGCATCGATTGTAAGACCGAGCAAGAGAACGAAGAGCGTCGCTACTCAGATCGCGCAGAGGAAGAAGATGGCGACGGATTCCCGGAGGAGTCTGAGGATATCTAGGTAGATTGGAGAGGTGTGGTGAGACAGGGAGCGCAACGTGGGTGTGCTGTTCTTCTCCCGGTAGTTATCCTTTTACTCTGCGTTTAGAATGCCCACCAGCTCCTCAAGGAGCTTTGGCCCGCACACTATGAGATTGTCCATATGCAGGTCGGCAGGCATTCCTTCTGTCTTGCGTTGCAGGTCGTTATCGTACTTGTAGTGCCCCACGACTGCACCGGCTTCTTTTGCGATGAGACATCCCGCCGCGCCGTCCCACGGGTTTAGACTCTCTTCAAAAAACGCATCGAGGCGACCACACGCTACCCAGCAGATATCAAGCGATGCTGCGCCGATGCGACGAATGTCACGGCAGCGCTCAAGGCAGCGCTCAAGGCGGGCACAGACAGTGTGAACGGTTGTGCGATAGTAGGGAAAGCCGGTAGCTATTAGCGCCTGACTTACTGACTCAGCTGATGAGATTGATATCGCCTCTCCGTTTAAGGATGCACCGTTACCCTTAGTTGCCGTAAAGAGCTCGTTTTGAAACGGCGAGAAAACAACACCGGCTACCACCTCACCATGTACGGCGCACGCAATCGATATTCCAACGTGCGGATGACCGTGGGCATAGTTTGTTGTGCCATCAATCGGGTCGATAACCCAATAGACTCCAGAGGTGTAATCGGCGTTAGGGTCGCGGTGGTGACTCTCTTCAGCCAGAAAATGGTGCTCTGGATAGCGCGCCTTTATCGCTTCAACGATTATCTTCTCGGCTGCGATATCAGCCGATGTTACCAGGTCGCGTGAACCTTTAAACGAGACTGCTACTTGGTGTGCCGCTCGTTGTGCGCTTATCTCAACACCTGCTTTATGAGCAGCGAGGGTCGCGACCTCCAAAAGTTCAGCGGGTGACGGTAAGGGTGATTGCATGGTACGGATCCTACGTTTGGGGCGAAGAGGTTAGTGCTTTACTTCTCGCATTATGACAAATATTGAAAGAGATGGGTAACAGGGTGGTAAAAAAGGTTTCCTGTTGCGCATTTTGATAGTTTGGCTTCCTCCTGCGCCAAGGCTTCGGAGGACAAGGCAACTTCGTTGGAGATGCCGAAAAAATCCTCAACGTATCTCAGAGGATACGCCTCCGGTTTTTTCGGCGTCTCCGCCTCGTTTCGCCTAAACTCTCAAAATGCTCACAACGGAACCTTTTTTCACCACGCTGTTAAGGGTGATGCCTCACGTCATCCAGGATAAGCCACACATTGTGTCGGGTAAGATATACAGGGGTGTAGAGTGAGCGTTGTTGATTCCAGAGCTTTACAAGTTATAGAGGTTGCCCGCGGTCTATCTGGATCTGTCATACCCGCACGCGCTGCTGCCAAAGTTAATCTTCGTCTGAAGGTCACCGGGCGGCGCCCAGATGGATATCACCTCTTGAGTATGCTTAACGTCACTGTTGACCTAGCTGATGAGTTGGGGGTGCGTTTTACAGAGCAGGGGATCGATATCGTTAGTGAACCAGCAGGAGTGGCTGTCGGGCCTGTTGAACAGAACCTAATTGCCAAGGCGTTTCGAGCTTTCTGGAGGAATTTTGGTTTTAGTGAGCCACCGATAGGATTAATCTGTCACGTTACTAAGAGGATACCTATCGGAGCAGGGCTCGGTGGTGGAAGTAGCGACGCTGGAGCGATACTTCGAATTTTGGTTGCGACTTTTGGAAGGGTTCTCTCTGAGGAGTTGGGGCTCGCGCAACGCGAGGTAGCAGTCAGGGCCGTGCAGGCCGGACTTGAGTGCGGCGCTGATGTGCCGTACGCCTTTAGCGGCGGGCTTGCGTGGGTATCGGGGATCGGTGAAGAGGTCAAACCCCTAAAGCCGGCTGGTAGCTGGCAAGGGACTTTGCTCCTTATGTCGCCGCAAGAAGCGGTTAACACAGCAGCCTTCTACAAAGCGTTCCGTGAGCTACACCCGAGCATCGACTCTCAGGTTGACTCTGATATGGAGCAGGTGGGGCGCTCAGGAGAGGTTCAGTTTGCTGCTGTATCGGGCCTTGTTGATAACGATTTTGAACGGTGCGTGGTTACGCTTGCTCCGTCGGTAGGGTGGGGGCTTGAGGTAGTCCGGCGATACTTCCCCTTAGGCTCGGCGGTAACAGGGTCAGGGAGCGCTTTTTTTACTGTTGTTTCAGATGCTGATGGGGGTAAAATCAGAGATCTTGAGCAGGAGCTCTCTACTCGGGGGGTTAGTGTACGTAGATGCTCATTTGATCTGTAGTAATGCAGCCTTCTCTCAACCCCGCACTTGCCAAAGCGCGCGGTTTGTTTTACTCACAAGGCGTAACTTTTTGATGCCCGGTAGCCAAGTGGTAAGGCAGCGGATTTTGATTCCGCCACACGCAGGTTCGACCCCTGCCCGGGCAACTCAAACCCCTCGAGGAGAGTTCTGGTGACACGTCCACTGCTCGTTTTCTCCGGTCGTTCTAATCCGGTTTTTACCCAAGCTGCATGCAAGACTCTAGGCGTTGAGCTTGGGCGCATTGAGGTTGTGCGGTTTAGTGATGGTGAACTCTCAGTTGAGATCGGCGACAACGTGCGAGGTGGGGATGTGTTTGTTGTGCAGAGCACATGTACGCCGTGCAACGATCACTTGATGGAGCTGCTGATCATAATTGATGCTCTGAAGCGTAGCTCGGCTGGGCGTATTACCGCCGCTTTGCCTTACTTTGGCTACGCGCGGCAGGACAGAAAAGTTAAGCCGCGAGTGCCGATCACTGCAAAGCTTGTGGCCGATATGGTCACCACAGCAGGCGCCGACCGCGTGTTGTGCCTAGACCTGCATGCAGGTCAGATGATGGGCTTCTTTGATATCCCCGTAGACAACCTCTACGCTCTTCCTGTGATGACTCCGTATCTGACGTCACGTTATGGCACTAAGGACATAACGATAGTTTCGCCAGATGTTGGTGGCCTTGAGCGTGCTCGTTTGGTGGCAACTAGAATTGATAACTGCCCGATTGCTGTTATCGATAAGCGGCGCTCTGGTCCGAATAAAGTTGATTCGATGACCGTGGTTGGAGATGTTTCGGGTCAGACCTGTGTAATAGTTGATGATATTGCAGATACTGGTGGAACCCTCATCAAAGCAGCCGATACGCTCATGAAAGCTGGGGCGAAGAAAATAATTGCATGCTGTGTTCACGCCGTTTTGTCGGGTGAAGCGCGCAAGCGTCTGAACGATTCGTGCATCGAAGAGGTGATAGTGACCGATTCCATTTCGCAGCAAAAAGCGGAAGGAGGGGATAAGCTCACTATTGTCTCAGTGGCACCGTTATTCGCCGAGGCCATCCGCCGTATCCATGTTGATGACTCGGTAAGTGGTTTGTTTCGGTAGAGAGGAAGTCTCAAGCGAGTTTGTGGCGGGCTATGGCGTGCCTCTTCCTCCTGCTCTTTATCGTTCTCATAATCTTGCATCTACTCTTGCAACTACTCCGGGCTCTTGCATCTACTCCGGGTTCCTCATTCTGGTCCAGTTGTATCCTCCGGTTTTTCCCGTAATACCAATATGTTGCAGTTTGTCACCGTTCATCATTCATGCTGCATACATCCCCTAAACGCAAAGTGGTGTCAGCTCTTTACCTCGTTGCGGCCTTCTGGTAGCCTTTGCCCTCGATTTTTACTAAGGATGTAAAGCCGTGGAAAGTTTCACTATTGAAGTAACTGAGCGCTTGGAGACAGGCAAAGGGGTATCGAACCGTTGTCGCCGTGAGGGTTTCATCCCTGGCGTGGCGTATCACAAGGGTGAGAAGCCAGTAGCTATAAAAGTTCCCTACAAGGAGTTCACCTTGATGGCGCAAAAGGCGCGTCGTTCTCAGGTGTTCTCGTTCAAGAGCACAGATGCAGCGTTGTCTGGGAAGGTCGCTATCGTGAAAGAGATCCAGCAGGACTACATAGCTGGTAAGGTGGTACACGTGGATTTCCAAACTCTCAATGAGAAGGAGGAGATTACCCTCGAGATCCCAATAAAGGTGGTTGGTGAAGCTCCAGGCGTTAAGGTACAGAATGGTATCTTGGCCGTTGTGACTCACGAAGTATCTGTTCGCTGCTTGCCCAAGAACATTCCTGGCTCAATCGAAGTTGATATCTCGAATCTCAACCTCGGACAGTCGATCCACTCATCTGACCTCAAGCTCATTGAAGGCGTTAAGTTGGCCGGTGATGAGCACGAGACGATCGTGAGTGTTGTAGCTGCACGCGCTGCTGAAGAGGAGACTAAGCCTGCTGCCGGTGCTGCGGCCGCGGCTGCTCCTGCTGCTGCTGCTGCTGGAAAAGCTCCTGCTGCCGGAAAGGCTCCTGCTAAGTAACAAAAATACAGAAGCGTAACTATGATGAGCGGGTTCCTCGCTGTAGTTGGACTGGGTAATCCCGGTCCACGCTACGCTGGAACCCGTCATAATATTGGCTTTGCGGTAGTTGATGCGTTGCGTCTGTGCGCGGGCGTTCGTGATCTCTCTGACCTCAAAGGGGTGGTCCAACCACGGGTCGCTGATGCATTGTCCGGACGCTTGGACCGTGATGGGTGGAGCGATAAGGGTGATGCTTTCGAATCCTCAGTGTCTATCTTGGGGTGGAGTGCAGGTTTACTCAAGCCACAAACCTTCATGAATCGTAGTGGCGAGTCTACCCAACGGTACACCGCTTTTAAAAAAATACCTATCTCGCAGGTGGTTGTCGTTCACGATGAAATTGACCTCCCCCTAGGCGCTGTGCGCATCAAGGTTGATGGTGGAGAGGGGGGACACAATGGACTCCGATCTATCTCCGAGTTGTGCGGGGGTAGAGGTTATACCCGGGTAAGGGTTGGTGTTGGAAAACCTCCCCCTGGTAGCCCATTAGCAGCAGAGCCTGACGGGATCGCTACCTGGGTCCTTGGTCGGTACACGTCAGAGGAGGCTCCTTATGCCCAGGAGGTGGTGGTTAAGGCGGTCGAAGCCCTGGCATGGCTGGGGATTAGGGGGGTTAAGGAGACCCAGAACCGGTTTAATCGTTAATGGGCTAACCAGCTTGTCTTTATTGAGAGATCTGGTAGACTCCCCCGGCTTTTGAGAGCCCTTGATGATTCCCGTAACAGGGAAGTCAAGAGAAACAAATGTTTGTAAGAGCAGTTCGGTAACCGCTAACTGCTTACGTTTATTAGTGAAGAAAGAGATAGGTGTCGCATGGAAGTACGTCGGTATGAGTCGGTGGTGGTATTTGATCCCCGTCTGAGCGACTCTCAGATCAAGGACGAGATTAAAAAGTTTGAGGGAATCCTCGCGTCAAATCAGGCGAAGGTTACTTCTGTAGATACGTGGGGACGCAAAGAGGCTGCGTTTGCTTTCAACAAGCAGCGCACCGGAGTCTACGTAGCTTTTAACTATGAGGCTTCTAACCATGAAGCTCCAAACGCTCTTCAGAGCATTCTGCGTATCACTGAAAGCGTGAACAAGTTCCAGACTCACTTGATCCGATCAAAGGTTCGTAAGTTTAAGGGTAACCCCAAGCTTTTGCAAAATCCGCGCTCAGGTGATGAGTTTGATTTTGGAGCCGAGTCGTTCGAGTAATTTAGTTTTTCCCGTGCGGGATGGTTGGTTTCCGTCCCGTTAGTAGTTAAGTAGAGGAGCTTATCATGGACGTTATTTTGCGCGAGGATTATATCTCCCTCGGTTATATAGGTGATAGAGTTAAGGTGCGACGTGGCTTCGCGCGTAATTTCCTGATCCCCCGCGGTGTCGCAGTTGAGGCATCAGGCGCTAACGAGCGCGCTCTCAAGCACAAGCTTGGGGCTATCGTAGCTGCTCGTGTAAAGAAGAAGTCCGAAGCTGAGGCTTTTGGAAACGTTCTTCAGCAGGTAACTGTTGAGTTGACCCTTAAGGTCGGCGGCCAGGGTAAGAGCTTTGGATCGATCACATCGAAAGATATCGAGGAGAGTCTAAAGACCCTCGGTTACACCGTTGATCGTCGACAGATCCGTTTGACAGAGGTCATTAAGGGCGTCGGACAGTATAAGGTCGAGGTCAAATTGCACTCGGAAGTTGTTGTTCCTGTTAACGTAAAGGTGTTGGCTGCTCAAGTTGCTGCTCCTGCGGCTGATGAGTCCGGCGAGAAGGCTAAGGGTCGCAGGAAATCAAAGAAGAAGGCTGCCGCAGCAGACGAAGAGGGTGCGGAGAGCGATGAGTCCGCTGCTCAGTCTGAAGAAGGATCAGAGACAACCGAGGAATAGTTAAGGCGTCGCCGCGCTGTGACTGGCCCTCTGCTAGGTGTGTGCTATGTCGGCTCGTGCAGTTAAAGCGAGGGATTCACGTAGCTCCGAGCCGCTGAATGCTCGGGGCGGTGGTCGCGCGCAGCTAGATCGGCGAACTCGTAATAACGGGGGAGCAGTATTACGCCGCGTGATGCTTTTTGCATCGTTTCTCGGATCGTTTTTCTTAGCTTACATCGTTGTTGTTGCCGTTGGTTCATTGCTGCCCAAATACAGTGCAGTGGTAACGAGTGCGCCCGTAGAGGAGCAGGGCGATGGAGAGTTGTTTCCCGATGCGGTGTCTATCGCCTCTGGTGGATGGGCGGTGCGAGTGGCTCATCAAGAGGACCTCAATCCACACCTCGATAAGTCATTTCTCTTAACCGTTTGGTTAAAACTAAATCAGCCCCTCGCTGACAGCCAGCGGGTTGTTGTTATCGCTAAATTCGGTGGAAGAACGCCCCAACGACCGGGTTACGCTGTGGCTCTTAGTAATGGGCCAGACGGGGTACGCCCGCAGGTTTATTGGCAGGACGAGGCTGGGCGGGGTCGGTGGCTGACGTTTGGCTCTGTTAACCTTGTTCCTGATGAATGGACGCTTCTTGGGCTAAGCTTCCGAGAGGGACGGTACGTAGGGCTTCATTCAAGACCGTTACTTGAATCGGGTCGAGTGGAGGTGTTAGGGGGATATGACCTGCAAGGAGTTTCAGCTCCACGAACAAAGTCCGATCTCCTCCTAGGGTCATTTAGCGCCAATCAGTTTCTAGGTTCTATTGGTCGGGTTGGTGTTTTTCAGGGGCCTGACCTCTCGGATAATATTCCTAAAATCCTAACGGCGATGGCAGCAGACCCCTCCTCGGTGCCAGACCTAATCGATCGTAGCGATGTGGTTCTATGGAGCTCTCCGAAAGTTGATGGCGGTCCGCGCAATCTTTCTGTTACTGTACCGCAAAAGGGAGCGACTACTAAGTCGGCAGATGATCCGGCATAGTGGGGTGGTTCAAGAGAGCTAAACAACCTGACCTACATGAAGCATCCGAAGATCTCGATAGTCACCGTTTCATACAACCACGGTGAATTCATCCGACAAAACATCGAGTCGGTTCTGCAACAGAATTATCCTAATTTTGAGCACATCATCGTTGATGGCGGGTCAACGGACCAGACTGTTGATATCTTGAGGTCTTATCCCCATCTGCGTTGGACATCGGAGAAAGATAGAGGACAATCCGACGCACTCAATAAAGGCTTCTCTCGTGCCACGGGCGATATTATCGGTTGGCTCAACTCAGATGATTGGTATGCTCCGAACATCTTTCAGGAGGTGGTAGAGTCTCTTAAGGAGTATCCCGTAGTGCTCGGTGCCGGGGCGCAGACAGATAGAGCCGGTAATGTAACCGAAGTTATCCCAAACATTGCGCGTAGCGTGTACGACCTGTGGCGTTACTGGGTTCCGTATGCGTGGCTTGCGCAGCCGCCTATTTTCTTTACAAGATCGCTTCTTGAGGAGGTAAAGCTTCAGGATGGTGTGTACGTCGACGAAGGATTTTTCCTCACGATGGACTACGAGCTGTGGATGCGCATGGCAGCAAAGGTGCCGTTCGTTCATCGCATCGATAAGGTTCTGGCGTACTACCGCATCTACGACACAAACAAGACTGGGAGTCGGCCACTCGCTACGCAGCGTGAGTGTTCAAGGGTGTTCCGCAGGCATGCAAGCCTCGGGGGGTTTCACGAGCGCGACCTTGCCTTTATTGTTCCCTTCTCGGCTAGTCGTGACGAAGTTGATTCGACAGTAACGAGTGTCCTCGAGCAGGTCTGTTCTAATTACGAGATAGTACTCGTTGATTATTCTGAGGAGCAGACACTACAGAAGCAGAACCACGAGTACGTGCTTGACCTAGCCGAAAAGCATAACCACATCACCCTGCGGTATGAGAGGGCGTGGTCATCGAATGTTGTAGGCGCCCTCAATCGCGGAGTTAAAGTGGCAGCATCACCACTGGTTGCCTTTTTGCACCCCGGTGATTGCGTGCCGCGTGAGTTCTCTCTGGAGGTATTCAATCTATTTGCGCGTGATTATCTTGGGCTGGTTGTCCCCGACATCGGAAGGTCTGATATCGCAGCAGCGTTCGCTTTGCGAGACGGTGTAATCGATATTAGGCAGGTTCTCGCTGCGCCTCATATGTTTCCGCACTTTGTTGCGCGTCGGCTTGCCTGTTTAGAGCTGGGGCCGTTTTGTGAAAGCCAAGAGCTGTGTGTGGCTGTGAAGGAGTTCTTGCTTCGGCTCTTCTTCCGTGGCTGGTCGATAAGACACGGGCACGGTTTAACCGTATCAGCGGTAGCACGCAGCTACCCCAATGAAGATACTATTCTCTTTGAGCGCGGGAAGGAGATATCAGAGACTCTTCGCAGTAACCTTAAAAGGGAGCTTGATGCAGACCCCTTTTCCCTCGTCCGTTCGGCTATTCGTCCATATCAGAACTTCTGCCGGGGGGAGTAGGGTAACCGCACTAGTAGGGTGGTGAAAAAAATAGGCTCTTCGTGGAATCGAGTGGGTGACAACGAGGATAGAAATCACGCAAGACCTTACTCCGATCGCGAGCTTGGAAAGTAGCTGGTGTGGGAGAATGCCAGACCGGTCTACTATGGCTGATCGGTTATCTCTTTGAACGCCAGCCGGCGAGCGTCTGCGGAGGTTGGCCAAAGGCTCATCGGAACGAAGGCAGCGCTTGCTTCAAAACGCACCGGAATCCAGGGAGTGTATGTCTCAGTGGATGCAAGTGGTACCTCGATCGTTTTTCGTTCGCTTGGGGCGAGGGAGACGGTAGTGGAGGAGTTTCCGGTTGAGAGCGTAATGGTTTGAGCGAGAGGACCCGCCTCAATAGTTATTAGTAGCGGTGAACCACTGGGTGGGGCAGCATGGAACACTAATCCTCTCTCGCCGCACCAACGGTAGGATGGTCCTTGCGGTGGTGACTCGAGGCCATAGCATCCAAATTCACGTGGCTGTCGGAGCCAGGCTGCAGTAGGCCCTGGAATGATGTATTCCCACCCAAGGTGGATAAGGAAGAGCACGATAAAGGTCTTGGGAGATGTCAGGAGGCTGCGCGCACTATAGTCCTTTGTTTGAACTGACTCTGCAGCTACGACTGCGATGATAGCAAAGAAGAGAAACTGCAGCGCCTGGATATAGAACACCTCTTGTACATTCCCATACACCAGAAACGCACAGGCAAAGCACGCCCCAGTTATAAGTGTAAGTTTTGATGATATTGATAAGGCGGGTTGTGTGAGAGAGCGCCGAGCGCCACTTATCAGGAGATATGGAAATGCTAGGAGTGCTACGAGTCCAACAAAACCTTTTCCAGAAAACGTCTGGGCATACACATTGTGTGCAGAGCCATGGAGCGGCAGGTTAAAGCGTTGATAGAAGCTCCCGGTTGGTGAATCGAACTCGCGCTCGAACTGCCAGGCAAATGAATCACTTCCCCCTCCAAGAATCGGGTGTTTCGAACCGATGAGCACTCCGGCAAAGAGGAAATCTGTACGGTCACCGGTCCGTTGAATCTGTTTGAATCGAGAGACGTATGGTGATAGGGCTTCCTGCGCCGAGTCTCCCTTCTGAAAGAGGAACACGAGCGCAAGGCTTGCAAAAACTGTAAGCGGCAGGGATATAAGCACCTTTACTACAGATCGGCGCAGGGCAGGGAGAACATCAACCTTTTGCTGCTCTATCAATCGCACAACGTAGAGCGCTGCCCACACTGCTATGAGGGTTATCGGGTACGACAGCCATCCGCCGCGTTGATAGGTTAAAA
>JBIKKT010000110.1:0-3735 GCA_044360195.1 Bdellovibrionota bacterium
CAGCCGTCGCAATACACCCGAGCTGCGCCGTGAGCGAGGACTCCGCAGTTAAGATATTCGTCGAAGGTCTTTAACACCTCATCCCGCAAGCACCCATACTGGTGCTGGAATCGCTCCTCCCACTGGAACTGTAGGTCGTCCCTGAAGTGGTAGACAATCTGGTAGAGCACCGAGGCTTCCGGTGTTCTTCTCCTGTAGTGTTGGAGTTTCTGCTTTGCTTTGTCCCACGTGTAGCGCCTGAGCATGCAGGCTGATTCGGGGATTTACGGCTGCTGGTTGTGGCAAGGAGTGGGGATAAGGATTCAGGAGGGGGGGAGAGGTCATAGCTTGGAAAGCATGTTTAACGGCTGTTGCTTTTAATAATGCATAACTTCATTCGCTCTCCAAAATTCCTCAGTGACTCATACCCACCTGCTCGGTGTTCACAATTTTTCAAGCGCTGCCGAAGATGTTATCCTTACTACCTGGGCGCTTGCTGCAATACCAAGTCACTACCAGCACAATTAATCGTCTAAACTAGAGGCATCATCTTACCCATGAAAACAATCGGTCTACTCGGTGGCATGAGCTGGGAGTCAACAGCTACCTATTACAAGCTTATTAATGAGGGCGTAAAGAGGAAACTAGGCGGGCTACACTCTGCCAAGATAGCTCTCTATAGTGTCAATTTTGCAGAGATTGAGATCTTACAACAACGGGGCGACTGGGATACCGCCACAGAGATCTTAGTCGATGGCGCAAAAAAAGTCGCTCATGCCGGTGCTGATTGTTTATTAATCTGCACGAATACTATGCACAAGGTGGCAGGCGCAGTAGCTGCCTCTGTTACTATTCCCCTACTGCACATCGCAGATGCGACGGCACTACAGCTCAAGAATCAAAGCATCACTACGGTCGGTTTACTTGGCACGCGCTTTACCATGGAACAAGATTTTTATCGTGGAAGGCTTTTAGCCCATGGATTAAACGTTATCGTACCTGAGCAAGACAAGCGCGCTATAGTACATACCGTGATTTATGAAGAGCTGTGCAAAGGTGTTATCAGAGAAGAATCTCGACAGGCATACCTTACCATAGCAGAAGAGCTTACTGCTCAAGGTGCGCAGGGGATCATTCTAGGGTGTACAGAGATCGGCATGCTCCTTAATGAGGCTCATAGCGCGATGCGTTTATATGATACGACGAGAATACATGCAGAAGCAGCGGTTGATTTTGCGTTGATGTAGGGATTGCGGGCTAAGGTACTCATGGGTGCCTTATCACACCAAGAAAACTAACTGCATGCGATGCTTATCTGCTCGTATCCCACCCTTTAAGATTAGGCAACGGCACTCCGTTTGTCAGACTCAATCGGTCTATAGCTGGAATTGATGGTGTTTCAGGCCGCCTCGTTAGAAGAGACTCAAGCTCAGATGTACCTATACCAAAGAGTATTGGAGCAACCACGAAGGCGCCAATCACTCTCAATAGAGCTGAGACACTGCAATTATGAGGAAGAGATTTTTGTTCGCTCGCACTAGCCTGCATCATATAGTTTCAACTCCGTTTTTAAGGGGGAGAGATTTTAATAACTACCACGATATGAAGCTGATACTACTCGAACATCTATTACGAATAAAGAAGTATTTTATTCCCGTGAATGGTTATAATTCTAACTCGGTGCTTAATTTAGTTATGTGCCTTTTTACTATGATTATCACACACCGCAGCCACTGGAAGAGCTCTGTATGACGTTCTAGCCTGCCCCTACCTATACCTATTCTAAGGTTGCACGTGAGCATCTCGCTGCCGTTCTTCGTCACTACGGCATCCCTTTTTTCTATCACCGTTCTAGCCAGGTAGCGTATCTCTGTAAAAAAGTAATGCCTCAGCTCCGAGCGCGCTATAAAAAGAAACTTAGTATCACCCATCTCTGCGACAGAACAGAGAGATATGCGCTAAAACCGGAGCGGCAGGAGCTTATAGCTGCATTGACGAAATTACGTAGTGATGCGCCAGCTTCAAGAGATTTGTATCGTGTGGTTTTTGAGAAGAGTGTGTTGCGTTAGTATAGCAATCCACCTTCACCCACTACTGCATACTTTATAGCTGAGATCCTAGCAGGCTGTGGGAATACTCTGTAACGGTATAATTTGGAATATTATTGTTAGAGAGAACTAGCTATACATCGTAGAAATATCACTATAAGAACCTCTCTACCAAGCAGAGATGGGGGTGGGCCCATCTCTGCTCAAACAACTTCTGTGGAACCATCACGGGACGGGAACAATCTGAGCTCTTAAGATGTCTCCTCGGGTCACGTTAGTTCTTGTCTCGATGACCACATTCGTTATTGGTTCAAAACGAACTTTTAACGGTGCTCGCTCGTAAAACTGACGAAGCTCTGATGACAGTCGGATTACTGCATTTGTTGGCGCGCCGTCTTCGAAAATGATTATTATCCTGGGGGCATTGCCGATTTTCTGTTGCTCTTCATTAGCTTCCCGCAATTTAGGGAGAATCATAAGCGCTAGCACAGCGATTATACCGAGCAAAATTAGGAATTCAATCACAGTAAACGCGACTGCCGAACGTGATGCATTGCTCTTCATACTTCTAAACCTCTCGCACCCCCACTTCAAACGAAGTGAGTTAAAATAGCTTCTTCTCAAGAATCTTTATCCTGATAAGACGCTCTCTGACGCGTTTTGCGTCTAAAGGGGTGCCTTATCAACTCTTAAAGTTAATAAGGCACCCCTTTATTGCAGTGCAAACCTTCTTCTACCCGTATAGCTAGTCCTATCGAGAACCTAGCATAGTTAAAAACGCTACTAAAGCGCGATTACCACCACCAAAAATTCCCCCAGACAGGAAAACATGCTACAACTACCGCTCTCGTTTGTATTTTATAGTGTTTTCCAAAAGTCCTGAGCGATTGGAAAGCTTATTACTAAGAAGATCGAATAATTGTCGAGTTATATCAGCAAGCTAGGTAGTTGGGAGTGGATTCGGTTGTCGGTCGGTGATTTTCGAGAGTGCCCGACTAGTAAACAGCCGTGCGGAATTGGTGGCTGAGAAGGCTTTTTGAGTCTGGCGGCTCATTTTCCGCTTGTTTTCTGCACTGGTCGTCGCACCTGATAGCCTCTACAGACACCAAGCAGCGCTAAGAAGCCGCATGTAAGATACACCTCTGTAGCTCCGTCTCTCAGGAATCGGATTTTAGAAGTCATCCGGCGATGGCTCGAATGAGTCGTAGGAGGGGATTTCATCGATAGCGAGCGCGGTATCGATGAATGTGGGAATAGGAGGCGGCGCCTGGAAGTCTGGGATTCCTTGAGACTTCATGATGTCCTTGATTGAGTGTGCGTCTTGGATGAAGGCGATAATCCTCATTTGCGCTTTGCATTTGGGGCACTCTAAGGGGTCTATTTCGTATATGCGCTTTATGCAGGCGGCCCAACTACTCCGACGGAACTCTCGCCTATAGTCGCTTTCTTGTTCCTCAGGTGGAGGAGGGGAGAGCTTAGCGCGCTCACCTCGCCGCCTACAGGAGTACCGTCCGTAGTACCTGGTGATGGACTCGTAGGTCTTCGGAATATGAACTGAAAGCGCCGCCAAAAACTCCAGAACGTCAAACTCATGAGCCGCGCCGTCCTTAGTGGTATAGGTCACGATGTCATCTTGTATTGAGAGTTTCTCAAGAGAGAGGGGCGAACGCTCTATGTAGCGAGCGACGAATTGCTCGCTTTCTTTGTC
>JBIKKT010000111.1:0-3727 GCA_044360195.1 Bdellovibrionota bacterium
TTATAGTCCTTGAGGATGATGGGGATATAGCTCCGTTTTTTGCCCCAGAGATCTTTGCCGTCACCTTGTACCGCTTTGCGGCTTGCGACGTTACAGACCCCTCAGCCTCAGAGCTCTGGGTCGTTACTGCCGAAATGAATGTCGCAGCAACAACAGCTACGCAGAGAGAGAGGGTCGACAAGCGTGATGCTACCCAATCGCAGATCGCCGACGCGAAGTGTGGTCTCATAGTTTCACCTATAACGAAGGATGTGGAAGGTCGGTCGCGTGATGGGTACGGCTACCATGCGCAGCGACCAAAGAAAGTATCTCATCACGGGAATGTACGGTCAAATGTTTTTTATATTCACCAACGCTCAACTAATTGCTAACGGTGGTCGATGTCTTCACCGTGGTTTGGGTAGGTACATCAACATACAATACATCTCGCACTCCCCAACGAGATTCTGTAAGGAGCTCTCCGCGTGGGTCGAGCGCAAACGAGGGCGCGACGTTGTTTGCAAGTAGGAAGGGGAGTCGATTTTGCACCGCATGAACTCTCGCCATTTGTAGAGTTTTCCAGTGCAGCAGTCGCGAGCCGTGAAACCAGAACGGATTAGCGAGGTTTACAAGCACACCCACGTTGTGGTCTTTGGCAAGCGACCGATACAGGCTCGGCGATAAAATATCTGAGCAGAGGAGTGCCCCCAGGGTAAGACCCCGAAAGTTTGCGCTGGTAACTGTGCTACCGGCGGGGGGTAGAGTTGTGACATCGTCGATGTAGCCTTGAAGTTCGGGGTCGTTTATCACAGAGAAAAACGTTTTGGTAAATGCTGGTGCGTATTCTCCTAGCGGCATAAGCATAAGCTTGTTGTACCGAGCACGCTCACCGGAGCGAGTGCTGTCGTATACGAGCTTTTTTTGATCTGGCAGTTCGTTTGTCTCTTCAGCAGGGAATAGATCGTTCCGCGAATTGAGGATGAGCACATCTCGCTCACCAAAATGGTTTTTAATAAACGTGTCTGCTTCTTCCCTGCTCCAGAAGAGAGAGGTAAGGCTAAATTCCTCAGGTAGAAGGATGACGTCAACTGGTGGCTGCGACGCCGCAGCTCTTGCTAAGAGTTGTCGAACTACATCGTGTGAGCTGAAATCTCTAACATCTGTCAGGTTCTCTGAGATAATCGCGAATCGCAGGGTAGTTTGTTTGTGATCAATGGAAGGGTCTTTTTTTACGACTAAAACAAAAGAGAGAAGGAAAAGTGTGAGCGCCTGTAGCGGGAGAGCTGTATGTGCGCGCTTCGCTGCCAGGGTTGCCGGAACGACCGCTACCAGAGCCGCTAGGAAGGCGGCGCAAAAATTGAGAGCGTCGATGCCTAGTGGATCAGCTATTTGCCGCAGTAGGGAGCTCTCGGTAAGTGCGTAACCGATCGAAGCGACAGAAAAATGCGCTCCGAAGAGGGAGCTGGGTGCCCACGTTGTTGCCGCAAAGGACCACATCCTTCCATTTTCAGTGACAGTCCATATAAGGGCTGCAGCGAGCGGGAAGAGCGTCGAGCTGCGGTAAAGATGCAGGATTGGTGCTGCTATAGCAACAGGAGCACCAAGGCTAGCGCCTACATACAGCCAGGTCATGGTGACAGCGCAGATCTGCACTGTCTCACTATGAATCCCCAGAAAATCAAGGGGCAGGGTGCTTAAGAACCAGACTGTACCTGCACATCCCGTGACCGTTCCAAATAACAGGCCGTGGTAGAACGCGCGCCTCTTAGAGGAACGAGGGCACAGGATAGAGTGAAAGAAGAGGGCCAATCCCGGGACGACAAGGAACCACAGATTGGGAAATATGATGCCCGCTGAGCACAGCCCTGCAGCGACGATTGTGTGAAGGATAGCGATACGCCCCCTAAACGCTTAGAGCATAGTCTGTTAAAATCCCGAGTTGGTACGCGCGATTGTAATCACCCCATCGGAATTGTTGACCGCTATGTAGTTAATGCGCGGTAGGCTTGTAATGAAACTCTGTTCTTTGGTCAGAGTGGGGTATACCGGGTCGGTTGCAATAACAGTAAATCCGCCTCTCTTAAGAGCGAAGTGAGCAACTTCTCCTGGACGTATTAACTTAGGGGTAGTCTTTGAGCCTTCGATTTTTACTTCGAAGTTTCCGGTGAGCTTCTTTGCTTTGCCGGCAGTTTTCGGTACGGATAGTTTGAGTTGTCCGCTCCAGAGGTTCACCGTCTTGGCTTGCGCCGTTGAGAGGGTGCAAAGGGTGCTCGCTAGTAGGGTGCATAGAAGGTGCGATGTGTATCTCATGATGCTCCAGGGGAAAACTGCACGTCTAATTCCGGGATTGTCGCCCGTGAGGGTGCGCGCGTCAAAGGGGAAAGACATCCTACTGCCCAGCAACAAATATGCTAGCGTACTGCGCGCCTAATCGCTGGTAGCTCTCTGCAGACGCGGTTAGAGATTGAATCTCATCTTCTGTTAACGCGCGAATCACCTTTGCGGGTGTCCCCATAACAAGGCTTTGAGGGGGGATAATCATGCCCTTTGTGACGAGCGAGTGGGCGCCGACGATGCACCGCTCTCCGATGCGAGCGTTATCGAGAATAGTTGCTCCCATGCCGATTAGCGAGAGCGAGCCCACAGTACATCCGTGGATGATAGCGCGGTGCCCAATAGTTACGTTGTCTTCGATAGTGACCGGGTTCATGCCGTGCGATGTATGTATGAGACAGTGCTCCTGGATATTTGTTCCAGACCCAACTGTTATAGCTTCAATGTCGCCGCGCAGGACTGCATTGAAAAAGATGCTCGTGCGCGCACCAACTGAGACTTTCCCGATAATCCAAGCATCCGGAGCAACAAAAGCTGTTGCATCAATCGAGGGTGTATTGCTGCCAAAGGGCGTTATCGGCATACGACAACAGCAGCCCCCTTAGGCCAACACCTCACGCACCTTCTGGCAGATCCTCTCTACGCTTGGGAGAAGGACTACTTCAAGGGCCTTCGAGTACGGCATCGGAGCTTCAAGAGTCGATACGAGTTCAACTGGAGCATCGAGTTCGTCAAAGATCTCGCGATGAATCATGCTGCTCAGGTATGCACCGTAGCTTGCTACTTCGTGTTGCTCTTGAACCACTACGCAGCGATTGGTCTTGGCAACAGAGGTCAACACAGCTTCTCTATCGAGTGGACGCAGGGTGCGAAGGTCAACGACCTCGGCTGAGATGCCCTCTTCGGCGAGCTTCTCGGCTGCATCGAGGACCAGAAACACGTTCTTTGACCAGGTTATAAGCGTGACATCAGAGCCTTCTCTCTTAATGTCGGCTTTTCCAATAGGGATTAGGTACTCACCCTCAGGCACTGGCCCACGCTTTCCATAGGTCAGTTCGGACTCAAGGAAGATAACCGGATTATCGTCACGGATGGAGCTCTTAAGAAGTCCCTTCATATCGTACGGCGTCGACGGAGAGACTACGATTAGTCCTGGAGTATAGGCGTATATGTGCTCAAACGAGTTGGCATGTTGCGCTCCAAGCTGGAATGCAGCGCCACCTGCGCCGCGGAATACGATCGGACACTGAAGCTGGCCAGCAGACATAAGGCGAGCCTTTGCTGCGGTGTTGAGGATCTGATCGATCGCAATAAGCGAGAAGTTAAATGTCATGAACTCAATGATTGGGCGCAGGCCCGCCATAGCAGCTCCGATACCGATTCCTGAGAATCCGTTCTCTGCGATGGGGGAGTC
>JBIKKT010000064.1:0-13205 GCA_044360195.1 Bdellovibrionota bacterium
ACGACCGCAAACTCAATACCATCCTCTTTCGCGCTGCTTGGGGAGCGCTGTCTCAGGTACTCGGCATTGACGAGCGTGAACTCGCAGCTATCTTTACGGTGCAGACCGCAGGCGAGGCGCTCAACCATCATCCTCACCTTCACGGAATCTTGGCAGATGGGTACTGGAAAGACGGCGTATTTACCAGGTTCTTGGAGGTAGACCTCAAAGCAATCGAACAAGCCTTCGCTGAACGGGTACTCGCCGAGCTCCATAAGCGAGAGCTCATCACTGACGATGACGTAGCACAAATCCTCTCCCAGGAGCACTCCGGTTTTGGCGTATGGTTAGGAGACCCCTTTCACGACAAAGAGAGCGAGCAGTTCGTCGCTCGCTACATCGAGCGTTCGCCCCTCTCTCTTGAGAAACTCTCAATACAAGATGACATCGTTACCTACACCACTAAGGACGGCGCGGCTCACGAGTTTGACGCTCTGGAGTTTTTGGCGGCGCTTTCAGTTCATATTCCGAAGACCTACGAGTCCATCACCAGGTACTACGGACCCTGTAGGCGTCGAGGTGAGCGCGCTAAGCTCTCCCCTCCTCCACCTGAGGAACAAGAAAGCGACTATAGGCGAGAGTTCCGTCGGAGTAGTTGGGCCGCGTGCATAAAACGCATATACGAAATAGACCCCTTAGAGTGCCCCAAATGCAAAGCGCAAATGAGGATTATCGCCTTCATCCAAGACGAACACTCAATCAAGGACATCATGAAGTCTCAAGGAATCCCAGACTTCCAGGCGCCGCCTCCTATTCCCACATTCATCGATACCGCGCTCGCTATCGATGAAATCCCCTCCTATGACTCATTCGAGCCGTCGCCGGATGACTTCTAAAATCCGCTTCCTCTGTGACGGAGCGGGAGGCGTGTATCCGCAATGCTACTTTTCACAACTTAGCTTCCCAGTCCCCTCTCCCCTTGGACCCTTAAAACCCTCCCCGGGAGTTACAGACCTCGCATTTCGGCCCCAATCTGATCACTCTCGGCAGGACCATCATCGACCCGCTACCACTGTGCAGCTACTTACAAGAATGCAATCGATTTGCCTATCAATGGACTTAGGCGAAGATCTCCATCCTGTAGGGCGGTAATAAGTGCTTGGTTATGAGAAGCAACACTGGTTCGGGCCCCAGCAATTTGCAATGTGTGCAAAATATCTTTTGCCCGGGGTGCAATCGCTGCCTCAGATGTGCCGCGACCAAGTTCATCACAGAAAACGAGAGATTTTGAGTCGACTTTTGTCCTGTTGAGAAATTCGCCTATCGGTTGAAGCTCGGCGCCGAGACTTCCCTCCGATGACCCTGATTCGCTGTTTTTAGGGATGGTAAAGAAGAACTTTGTAAATGGGCTGCACCGCCCTTGTTGACAGAAGCTTTTGGCGCCGGCCTGAAAAAGCAATGTATTCAAAAATTGGGCTTTTCTCCTAAAGCTTTTGCCACCGCTGTTGGGGCCGACATCTGGCTGAATTGCGTCATCAGGCTGATTGATATCATTCAAACGAATTGCCTCGCGCTTCCTTAGTTTGTCCAGCGTTTCGACTGACAGGTCATCATCTGCGATTGGGGCAAGGTGGGCATGCAGGGGTGATCCCATGCGCTCCATTTCGATCTTTCCGTGGCGCTCATCCAGAACCGAAAGAAACGACGTTGGCTGTGATGTATTCGCCGTGAACGAATTCAGCAAGTCGAGCTCGCGCACAAGCACCGAGCCGGCGAACAGAGGCTGAAGCTGCCGATGCGCCTTGCTTACAAGGGGCTTTATAACCATGCGAGCATCTGCTACCTGTTTTCCAAAGTAGACAAACACAGCGAGTATGGTGCCTCCTAGCGCGACAAGCCCCCAAGTTCCCGCCACGCCTGGAGCGCCAGAGGCAAGCGCCGCCAAAGAGGAAAGTCCTGCTCCAGCCGGAATGGCCGCACACGTCATAGACATAGGATCCAAACTATAGGGCCAAAATCGGAAAGCTCGCGACAAAAAGCCCACTTCATTTGCAGGCTTTATACCCTCGCTCGTGAATGCGCTGCCGTGACAGTATTGCCTTCCAACCTCTGTATCGGCCAGCTTCTTGAGTTCTGCCCATACTTCCCTGAGGAGTGCACTTTCTGGCTCCGGTAGGTTCCGCACATCCTGTACCATGGCCTTAATCGTGCTGGCATTTTTGTGGTACCACTCATACCCATCACCTAGAGGGGCATCCTCAAAGAGCGACTCCAAGGACTTCGGAGGAAAATGGCGAAAAAATTTGCTAAGGGCGATTGCTCCTGGCTTCTGCGCCTCGAGTTCTTGTGCTGCTTCCTGCCGCAATCGAATCACAGCAGGGTCCGTCGGTAGCTGCGCGAATGTTCGATAGAGTCCTACTGCTTCCGCTAACTTTTCGTTGCGTCCAATCTGTGATTGCTCGCAGCAGCCTACTATCTTTAGAATGAGATTGTTAACTTCAAGGTTGTTCCAGGTGTCACCAAAAAAAATGTTAGTGGGTGATAACTTTTCGAATAGAAGGTCGAGTGGCTTTGCGCGACTTTCACCATCCCATCTGGTGAAGTGTGCAAGCTCGTTTCTAACCGCTTGAAAGGTGTCGAGAAGCCCCTGTGTATACGCGCGCAGATACTGCCCAGCTTTGAACTGAGTTGCGCTGTCTTCCGCTTTGGTTTTAATAGCAGTGGTTTCAACGCCGGCAGATGCCTGATGCACGTGCGGTCTCTCGGTTGTTTTAAGAGCGTTCATATATCCCCGTATATCGCTGGGGCTGAGATCTATTCATTTGATTGACAACTCGTCACGCACTGCGCCACAGATGTCCTCCCCATGTCGGAGTTATGGATGGGACTTGGGGGACTGATACCTATAATTTCCATTTTCCTGTAGCGGGGCTACTTTTTCAAATAGTCCCGCCCACGACAACGAGATGCCTAAGGCTTGTCACTGACAGTCGATACCCGGGGATAAACAGCCCCTTACAAGGGCTAAAGGCAATCATACGTAACAGGAACAGACTAATTAGACTTGGCATACAAGGCAGAGAAAAGTAGCCCCGCTACAGGGGGAAAGAGCTCCCCTTTTTTGTTGACTTCGCGGGGCCCAGGGAATACCTTGAAAGGCATGCTAGTGCGATTCATTCTCATCACTCCTCCAACACCCCGCTGGGGTTAACAGCTGCCGCCCTGTAATTCAATCTCTTTTGCCATCTCTATAAGCTTATTAATAGACCGGTGTGTGTATGCGCTATTCTCAACTATTTGGAAAAACAATTCGCGAGGTCTCGCAGGAGGTGCGCTCTAAGGGTCATGAGTATCTTCTACGCGGGGGTTACCTGCGTGAGTCAAGCTCTGGCCGCATGTATTTGCTACCACTTGGTTTGCAGGTTCAAGAACGTGTCCTAAAAATCGTGCAGGAGGAGATGAACCGGGTGGGGTGCCAGCAGATGCTAGCACCAGTCCTTCATCCACGCGAACTCTGGGAAGAAACCAATCGAACCGAAAGCGTTTCCTTTGAGCTGATGCAGGTGCAGGACCGCAGCGGTCGCGCATTTGTGCTTGGGGGAACTGCAGAGGAGATGATGGTAGCGCTTGTGCGACAGTACGCTCTTTCGGAACGAGACCTGCCGTTTTGCATCTACCAATTTTCCACAAAGTTTAGGGACGAGCTACGCGCACGTGGAGGGCTTCTTCGGGCACGCGAGTTCCTCATGAAAGACGCATACTCTTTCCACTCGTCTCGCGATGATTTTGAGAGATTCTACGAGCGCATGGGTAAGAGCTACCTGACGATCTTTGAGCAGCTGGGCCTCTCGGCTCACCTAGTCGCCGCAGGAAATGGCTACATGGGCGGAGACTACTCCCACGAAGTAATCGTTCAACACGAGGTCGGCGAGAGCCGTTACCTCGTCTCTGACGATGGAGCGTACTGTGCGCACGAGGACGTAGCGGAATTTGAGCGCGAGCGTATGAACGCCGAAGAGAGCGTACGTGCCGCTCATGTTGTGGCAGCTCACCGGGGGCCAACCATAGCTGACGGAATGCAGCTATACGGCGCGCCAGCCTGGCGACAGATAAAGAGCCTGATATATGTCACCGATACTAACGAGAAGGTGCTTGTATCGCTACGCGGGGATCTTGAAGTGAGTGAGGCAAAGCTCCTGCGCGCAGTTGGATGTGACGCCATACGACTGGCTACGGAACAGGAGGTAGCTGCGTTAGGCAGTGTGGTGGGCTTCGTCTCACCACTGCGCCTTGCGCTGAGAAAATTCGGCGATCTATCGCTAACGACCGTTACTAATTTCGTCACCGGGGCGGATGCGTGGCAGCAGGATACCGTAGACGTAAATTATGGTCGCGATTTTGAAGTTGATGTGTTGTGTGACCTTGCAGTAGCTCATGATGGCCACCGCACAAAGTGCGGCCAGATTCTCCGAGAACGTCGCGGCATTGAGGTCGGCAACATCTTTCAGCTTGGCACCTGGTATTCAGATCGAATGAAGGGGGCGGCATTCACTTCATCAGATGGCAACAAGCGTCCGTTCTATATGGGTTGCTACGGCCTGGGTATCGGTCGCACTATCGCAACACTTGCCGAAATTCACCACGATGAACACGGTCTTCTTTGGCCGTCGACTGCGGCACCATACGACGTACACATCCTTCAGCTAGGACCCGATGAGAAGGTAAAGATCTTGGCAGAGGATCTGTATAGTAGACTTCGAGCCCGCGGCCGAGCGGTACTTTTCGACGATCGTAACGTCTCGGCCGGAGTAAAGTTTTCCGATGCTGATCTTATCGGGATACCAGAGCGTATAATCATTTCGCCGCGCCTTACTGCTGTGCAACAGGTTGAAGTGCATCGCTACCGCTCCCTGCAAAAGAGTATTGTTGCGGCAGATGCGGTGTAGGAGAGCTTGGTCAATGAGGGCTGATCCACCATGCAACCTTCACCCTTTCGCGCTGCCATGCAAAAGAGCTAGAGCCAAAGGTGATTCACTCTGGCGCTGGATGTCTTTTAACAACCTCTTGCACCTCGCGGGCAATCTCTTCGTTGTTCGGCATGTTTCGGAGGATGACGCTTCTGAGGGCCAGGAAATAATAGCGTCGAGTGCTCGCTCGAACGAGAAACGACAAGCCCTCAGGGCCATCGGTACATTTCAGGGACGAGACGTATACTATTGAAGACTTGAGAAACGAAGGCCAGAAGACTTGAAGCGGAGCGCCTCAAGCTTCAGACTGAGAACTGAAATCATAAGCCTCGTATAAAAGTGATAAGTCGCTACACGCGCAGAAGTAGTACGAGGTTCCGAATATGGGTAGCACTTTACTCAAAAGTAAGTGTTCCGCTGGTGAAGGATATTCCCTGAGTATCTAGGCGGGCATAGGTCCCGCGGAGGAACCAGCCTTTTAATCCCGACGGGATCACTGATGCCAATTCTTGCGGAACATCAGCAGACTGCAGCCCTACCTTGAAGGCCCGCAGAAGGTCGGCGGACGAGAGTAGGGGGCGCTCCTCGTTGTTAATCTTTATCCTCTCATTCGCCCCAGTAGCCGCGAGTAGTCCAAGAGGGATAGCGGCTATCTCGGGAACAGCGCTGCCCTTCTCAAAGAGGGTTGAGGTGAGTTTATTGGTCGTTGAGCCTGGCCTGAAAATGCTTTCGAAGATCCCAACTTGCTCGCAGAATTGCGCCAGGGTAGCACCGAGCTCCTTGCGTACAGTTTCGCTTGGTGGAACGACATCGGTGCATCCGAAATCAAAGTGATGTAGGTGGAGAATCCTATGGCCCTGGGCTGCGCTCTCATCGAGGTCGATGAGATAATTCCCGGGGTGCCTGTCATGGTCCTTCCCGTGGCACGAAGCGATAAGCCGTACTTCGTTCGCCACAACGGAGAACGCGGCGGCCCGAAGAACGGCGAAGCGTCTTTCGATAGCCTCCTTGTTCCATGACTCAGACTCAATCTTGTCTCGAAGCTCAGATGCTAGCTCCAGGAGCGTTCGGCCGGTGACGCGACCAGCCTTTTTGTTGCCGGAGTTAAGCATAGTGTCGGTGGGGTGAGGCTTTGCCTCTGAGGATATCAGCGGGGCGCACGAGGAGTGGACTGTGATGGCGTCTTGTGGGAACTCCATCGTGTAGTTGTATGCTTCCTCTGCTATTCTTTGCTGGGTTTTAGGGGATGACGCGAAGTCTGTTTCGTTCTTAATCAGGTGTCGTGTCTGTTGGGCCATCGGAGCGAGGACGTCAAGCCGCGGATCAATCTGCTCAAGGCTCAAGGCTATCTTCGTAAAGTTCTGCAGCCAGTAGAGGCTATCAATGTGCGCGCCAGGGTGAATGATGGAGAGAAATGATTCGGCCCCGTCCTGCTCTTTGAGCGGTACAGAGAGGCACATCGAACCTGCCTTGGCCCTTCCGATCCACTGTTCTGGTGCTCCGTGAGGTCCGAACTGTGCGATGCGTTCGTGGATAGTCCACCGTGGCAATGAGATCGTTTCATCGAGCACGTTATGGAGCACGTCCTTTATCTCTTGTGGAGTCGATGGATAATTGCGAATCCGCTGCAGGAGCTTATAGCCAGCAGTACCGTGGGCACCTAGGAAGTTTTTTGTAATGAGTCCCACTTTGCCGAGTTCGGACATGGTCGAAGAGTCATCTCGAGATGCAGCTAAGATCGCGCACGCCACCATGTACTTGTGATGCAGGGCATCACTATAAAAATTGAAATAGTCGTTTATGCCTGCAAGGAGGAGTGCATTGTACGGCCCGTTTAAGGGAAGGATGCGCGGCAGAAGTACCTCATTCTTAAATTTCTCAAAGCTTTGCTCCGAGGGGTCGTTGTCTACGGCAAGAGCTGAGAGCGCGGCGCCCTTCGACTTCACATCAAGCTCAGAGAAACGTTGGTGGAGTCCACGGAGGTGATACTCGATTATCTCTTCCTGTATTTTGCGTTCTTCAGGTGTTGAGAAATGGCCGACACCGACAATTCCTAAAGTCTGAAAGAAGCGAGGTATATGATAGCTGCTCGTTGTTTCACTACCTTTGAGCTTCTCTGCGAGAAGCGCCGTAAGCACGGACAACTCCGCATCGGGTTTGTGCTCCAGGAAGAAGCGAAAGAGTGATTCTCGGAGTCGATTCTCCGAGGGAGAACGAAGTTCAACAAGTCCGTTGTGCAGTTGGGTGGCCTGCCAGTTCGTTGCTTTACTGTCTTGATGCGTCGCTGTCATGACATCAGCAAAGGTAAGATGGGACTGAAGTTTGCTGTGTGCATATAAGTTATCTCTAAGAAGAAAGGACGCATCGCGCTGTAGGAGTAGCTCATCTGCAACCCCTTGTAAAACCTTGGTCCGGATACCCACCGGTAGCCGCTGGTCATCAAAGCGTGTGAGCATCTCTTGGCACTGTGCCTTAAATGCAGGAGAAGAGTCATCGTAGCGGCAACCGGTCGCCGAGCGAATTGCGGTGACATGGTGAGCAACCGCTGCCTTTACGATGAAGCGCTCAAAGGAGGGGTCTGCTAATCGAGGAATGTATACCGAAGATATAAGGAAAACGTCCTTGACTTGAGCTGGTGCTGCGCGCAGGAGCTCAATACGGTTGGGGACTGGCTCCCCACAGGAAAAAGTCTTCGGATAGATAATCTGATTCAGAAATAGTCCTTGGGCTTCTGCCGAAGGGAGCGCACTGTAGCGACGCATAATTTCAGCGTTACATGCGGTTTCGAGTTGTACAGACCGATCCGTTGCTCCCATGCACACCAGGTGCTGATACGAAGCTACAAAGTCGTCATTGTTTAACCTGGAGAGATCGCCCGTGAGAGCGAGGTTTTTTGCGATGGTGCCGATGTGTCGAGCTGTTAGTAGGCTGTTGCCACCCCGGCAGAGGTCATGCAGTGTGTGCAGCTGGTCAAGGGTAAATCGTTCTGGAGGTGTCGTATCAAGATATCGCTGGATCAACTGAGCCCGAATCTCCCGGACAGCTAAGTCTGGTGTTCCCCACCGTTTATCGTTGTACCAGTCCGGTCCACTGTGATCTATTCGCGCGAGCTTTGCGATAAATATCTCCGGTCTTTGCGAGAAATCTGCCGAGAAGAGCTGTGCCAGTTGGGCATCTCCTCCACTAAAGAGGCTAAAAGCCTTCAGCAGGTCTTGAGACGCTAAGCACCTGTGGTGGTGGCCTCCATGAAAGCCATTGAGTGAGGTGATCGAGAGCAACTGTTGCGAGCGCGAGAGTAGTTGAACGGGATTTTTGAGGATATAATCAACCAAAGGATGCGTTGGGTCTACCCGTGGTCCAGGATACAAAGCGCTAAATTTAGAGTGATAGTCATTATAGATGCGCAAGGCCTTGCAGCTCTTAATTGGACTGAAATCGGTGAGGAATTTGAGAGCATCTTGCCGAAAGGAATCGTTAGGCGCCGTTTCCAAAAGGGTGGAGAATCTCGTCATTATGGCTTGCGCGAGTTTGTGCGAATCGTGAGTAATGCTCTCTGACAGGGTTCCCACAGGATGTAGCTGCGGCATAATAAGGTGTCCGTGCAGCTCCGTGAATTGAAAAAATTGCTCGTGTGTGAGCTTGGAGGCTTCATCGACTAGCGTCGCACCTCTGCGGGCAATGAATTCCGCATATCTTTTTTCTGCTTCAATAACCGCAGGCAGATCTTGTGGTTGATTTAAAGTCACCCGCGGGGGATAGAGCATCGCGATGCCGTGCTCCTGTGATATACAAAATGCCGCTAGGGAACTGCATCCTGTGTCGCGTTTAAGTCTTTCAGCCGGATCCATCGCAGACAAGCGAGGGTTACTGTGAGGGGAAGGCTCGAGTAGTTCTTTGCTTGCCCAGCTAATGCCTGCACCGTCCATCAATTTGCAAAGCTCCCAGAACGGGGTGCTAGATCCGCGCGGGGTTCGCGCAGAATCAAGGAGCTCAGCCTGTAATTGATGATGCGCCGCGAATGGAAACGGGATGGTTTGCCCCTCAAGAAGCTTGCGAGAATCATCGCTTGAGAAGATGCGGGCAAGTTGCTCGCGAGCCCCAGGGAAGATCGCAGGGCCCCAAGGTTCCCCTAAGAGATTCGGACAGATTCCGTGACTGAAGGCCTTCGTGCACTTGGGGATCGCCGCTTGCACGCCCTCCTTGGTAGTAGCTTGTAGAAACTCCGTAATCGCAGCGTCCATGGTGGCCATGGCGCCGAAGTTTGGTTTCTGTAGAATGGAAGCGATACGCTGATAGCTCTTGACGGTATTATCTGAGTAATGGCCCTGTTTATATAGCGCTATGCTTAGGGCCGTCAGGCATGGGTGGTCAGCAAAGGCCTTAGCCTGTGGCCCTTCCTGCCCCAATATCTTTGCTACGATGTTGGCAGCTTCCGTAATAGGTTGATGGAGTCCGCGCTCAGAAAAAAGGACCGCGTACTCGGTCAGGATCTGGTTAATAAGGGAAAGTTTTTTTTCAGTAGAGGCGTCTGCGCCCCCACGTGTAAGGAGCGCATGCTCCAAAAACGACACGATTCGATGATCTTTGGAGGCGTTTACAATCGATTCAATTCGCTCTTGCCACTCGGCTCGGGGAACTGACAGGGGCTGCTCCTTGCGGCGCGCTCGTTCGTACTCTTGCCACGCTCCCTTTTCATAGATTTCTTTGCGAATCTCGTGGTTGGCGTGTGGTTCATCTGCGGCAACTTTCTGAGCCGCATTTCCTCTGCTCAGACGACTCAAGAGGTCACACACGAGGCTCATCGCTTCCGGTCGCAATCCTGTACGCTCAAGCATCTTAGCTGGAAGTAGGTCGCAGTACTCCTCCTGTAGCATCGTATTGCCGCGGTCGTGAAACTGTCGCTTAAAATTGGCGTGGCAGATCTCATGCGCCACAACACCTGCGAGAGCGTCAATGCACATATTTTTATTTTTCAACTCCGGCGCTGTAAGGAGCGCTTCGAGTAACCCGCGATGGATGTAAATGGAGAATTTTCCGCTTTCGGTGGGAATCACATACGCATTCGCAGAAGGTCTGTCGACGAGGTGAATGGCAAGATCATCAGGATCGATCTTTGCCATATACTCAGGGACTGCTTTGATCATTCGGGTCGAAAGCTCCGAGATCAGATGGCAGAAATCTTGAACGTAGGGCCGCTCGCCTGGGTATACACGGTGAAGCGCGAGAGAGAGCTTTGTGGTTGAGTTGTTGGCCACGTCCCTAGAGATCTCATCGATGGTGGCCGTTGGTTGTGGAATACGAGGATCTCTCTGTGGTTGATCTGCAGTGCGTGGAAGGGTTGATTCCGCGGAGTCGACGTGTGCTGAGTTGCGGTCGAGATGAGGTTCTTCCATCGATGGAAGTGGACGAGCGGCTTCCTTTTCCCCTGAGGGCCGCTCCTGAGAGGGCTTTAGTAAGCGTATTTTGTCGGAAACAAAAACCATAAAAACATCTCAATCCGAGAACCTGGAAGGGTTATAGGTTGCGCGGAGCTCTGAGTAGCTTATTGTCAGCCGACCTACGAGGATCTCGTATATGTTTCGATAATCCGAATGCTGGACGTTCCTAAGGGTGTGTACGATGCCAACCCGAGGATTTGGCGTGAGACCATGTGGCCCACAAGAAATGATGCCACCATGATTACTAAGTTGCTTCTAAGGAAACAATCGAGATGTCAAGGCGCACAAGTTCGCTCCAGCCATTTTTTTCTGATTTGTGTGGATCCTTTTGGGTTAAGTCGTAGGAGCCTTTTGCTAGTAAGTATTTTGGCGAATACTGTTTACCGTTTTGAGGGGTAACCCCATGCTTCTATCCGAGCATTAGCGCAAAGCCTAGCCCAATTTGGTGATATGCGAGTCCAGGGAGAGGTAGCTGCCCAAGCTATGTACGAGTTCACAAGACCCAAGCAACTATCGAGCTCGCTACCGTCCCCACGGTACTCGCCATAATACTTACGGCTCTGGTTGTCCCTACCCACAAAACTGCCACGCTGGTACGAGCGTTACTTTTGAACCATTTTCCAGCGTAATTGTCCCCGATTCCTGAGCTGTAACAATTGTTAGTTTTGCTTCAGGATGTTCTTTTTGCGCAATCTTAAGAGCGTGTATTTCGCGTTCTCTTGTTTCTATTGATGTCAGATCAAGGCATGCCTGTAATAGATCGGTAGTCTTGTGCCCATTTCGTAATAAAAAATCGACTTCCTTTCCGTCAGCGGAACGATAGAAGTAGAGAGAATGCTGAGGAGTATGGCCACGACGGCGGAGTTCTAAATAGATTGCATTTTCTAGCTGTTTGCCAAGAAGTGGAAATACTCCCCGAGCCTTCGCCGTGATCAGTCCTGTATCGATTGCATATGGTTTACGCTCACTGTGTATCCGTTCTTTCGGCTTTGCACTAAAGGCGGAAAGTTGTTCGATCAGATATGCCTCACACAACATGCCCAAATACTTTTCAACTGTTACAGCACTTGGTGATCCATTAAGTGATCTACTCACTGAGCGAGCGCTAAGACGTGCAGTAATATTATCGATCAAGAGCGATGTGCAATTAGTAAGAAAGCTTGGAGTTCTTATCTTTTTTCTTTTAATCAGATCCTTGAGGATAACTGCATCAAAAAGTGCTGAGAGGTAGGAATTTTTATCAGAGGCAGATCCGATGACAACTTCGGGAAATCCTCCAAAGGTAAGATATGTTTGAAAGCTTTCCCAAGAAGACTCTGCGGTTGTTGCTTGGCAAAACTCAGCATACGAAAATGGCAGGAGCTCTATGGGAACATGTCTTCCGGTAAGTGCGGTTGCAAGCTCGGTGCTCAACAGATTCGCGTTAGATCCGGTAACAAAAAGATTGAATCCTCTACGGTGTAACTTGTTAATAAGATTCTCCCAATTAGGAAAATCCTGTACCTCATCGAGGTACCAATGTGTGGCATTCGGATACACGGTTTCGACAGCGGCGATGAGGCTCTCTCCAGAGAGCCGTTGAATATGTTCGTCTTCAAAATTTATGTAGGCAACCTGTTTTTCTTCAAGAACTTTCTGAATCAGTCTTGATTTTCCAGCACGACGTGGTCCCATAACCACTTTTATAAGTGGACTTTCTGCATGCCGTCGCAAGTCAGACTCTCGCGCCCTTTGTACATAGGGGAGCTTTTTAAACCCTAAAAACTCACTTCTTTGCTTCAAAAGCAGGTCTTCAGCTGTGTAACTTGTTGAGATCATATAACTATAGCCTGGTGCAAAGTAGGAGGTGCTATACTTTGCACTTTATGCCAAAAGTGCAAAGTATACAAGTGTGAACTTTGCAAGGGGGTAGTTGGGGATCGGGGATGATGGGTAAGAAGATCGATTAATTTCCGAGTTATATCTGCAAGCTAGGTAGTTGGGAGTGTTTTCGGTTGTCGGTCGGTGATTTTCGAGAGGGCCCGACTAGTAAACAGCCGTGCGGAAATTCATAGTTGAATCGATTGCATTCTTGTAAGTAGCTGAACCGTGGTAGCGGGTCGATGATGGTCTTGCCGATAGTGATCAGATTGGGGCCGAAATGCGAGGTCTGTAGCTCCCGGGGAGGGTTATAAGGGTCCAAGGGGAGATGGGGCTGGGAAGCTAAGTTGTACGAGCCCCTCTAACAGCCGTTGATCGTGATCACCGTATCCGACTCACCTGAATCCTTATCCCCACTCCTTGCCACAACCAGCAGCCGTAAATCCCCGAATACGTAGGGGGGTGTGCCCTTCTTGTGGAGCTAAGCGAGCGGTGAAGTTCGCAGCTTGTCCGACGAAGCCTTGGCGAAGTCGGAAGCATATCTACAACGAAGTCATCGAAGATGTCCCCCATCGCCACACCGTCTTCACCATCCCCAAACGCTTGCGAGCCTTCTTTAAGCACGACCGCAAACTCAATACCATCCTCTTTCGCGCTGCATGGGGAGCTCTGTCTCAGGTACTCGACATTGATGAACGTGAACTCGCAGCTATCTTTACGGTGCAGACCGCAGGCGAGGCGCTCAACTATCATCCGCACCTTCACGGAATCTTGGCAGATGGGTACTGGAAAGACGGTACCTTCTGCAGATTCACTGAGGTAGACCTCAAAGCAATCGAACAAGCCTTCGCTGAACGGGTACTCGCCGAGCTCCATAAGCGAGAGCTTATCTCTGACGATGACGTGGCGCAGATCTTGTCGCAAGACCATACGGGTTTCGGCGTCTGGCTCGGCGACCCAT
>JBIKKT010000065.1:0-12989 GCA_044360195.1 Bdellovibrionota bacterium
TGTTGGCAAAAAGATGGCGGTATTCAGCTTACAGGTTATGGAATCTCACTGCTACATTCTGCGACTGCGAGCAATTTTGAACTTGTCCGGCCTGAACTGCCCCAATACTCAAGAGTTGGTGTTTCTACCTTACAATTCTCCAATCGGCTTAACGACGAACGCAGACTAGATTTCGACGATCATCGAACAGAACCACTCCCCCAAGTTCCAGACCGTCTAAGTAATGAATTGGATCTAGCGCGTACTGCGCGAAAGCTCTTTCCAACTGCAAATACTGCCGAATTTGCAACACATTTCAATGAGCTGGTTGGTCAGCTAAGAGGCGGCATTCCATACTCAGATAGAGACCAAGGGAACGCGCTTGCGCCAAGTGAATTGCTCAAACTGTATCTTCTTTCGTTTGTTAAGGATGAGGCTGCGCTGCACATTTTGGTAGGCAAAGCACAGGGAGGAACGCTTTCTCTGCTTGAAAGTGCGCGATGCATTACTGACGAAACAAGAACTAAGAAATTTCTCTCAGCAGTAAGAGATGCGGTTGCGGAAGTAGGCAAGTCCGGCATTCCCACTATCGAAGTAATAGATGCCGGCTGCGGGGCGGTTCCAATTCAGGCAATTCAAGCTGCAATTTCAGACCCGCGAGTGATGGTAACAGCTTTGATGTTCAATCCTGCGTCGGCTGCAATGGCACGTCAAATTGTGGAAGCACTTGGACTAGAAAAACAAGTTAAAGTGATTGAAGCAGACGCCACGAAGTATAAGCCGGAGAACAAAGCTCACATAATCGTATCAGAAACTCTACAAGCCGGTCTAGGTGGAGAACCTGTGGTTCAGATTCTAAATAATCTTCGCCCGCACCTCAACGAAAATGGTCGAATGATACCCGAAAGTGTAGATATCAAGATCGGCTTAGTTCCACTGTCAGAGATCAGAAATTCTGAACGAAAGATTCGGACTGTTATTGAGGAGGTCGCTGTCACGAATCCCAGATGGGAGCAAACTATTCATTATCGATTTGGGGATCCGTTAGAAAAAATTACCTTTGATCTCGCGCTAAAGCGTTCTATTAGCGAGTCGTCTGTGGTTTGCGTTGGGATAGACGTTCATCTTGGAAATGAGGTTCTGGGTCACAATGAATCTCTGATAACGATGCCGAGATTGGTGCTGGATGGTAAAAGAATTCAGAATTCTGACCCTCTAATACTCGATGATGGTCAATCCAAAATATGCGTCTCGTATAAAGCAGGGGGAATTCCAATCGGATTAGCTCGCTGATCGGCTGCTTGAAAGACATTTCAAGAAATTTCAGGACATTTCAAAAGTAGGCTGCAAAAAAGCTGCAACGTAAATATAAGCCAGCTAATACCAGCGACTTAGACCATTTCAGATACTACACCCCACTTTCCCCGCTCGGCGCTCGGGCCCAGGGGCTGCCGCCCCAACTGCCTGAGCGACCCTGAGTTTGTCGAGGGGAGTCGAAGGGCTCTCGCCCCTGATTGGGGCTTGGCCCCGCTGCTGCTTACGTCAGCTATCCAAACTTGGCTTCGCCAAGATTTGGATGACGGGTTAGGTTTAGTTACGACCTGTGCAGATTTGATGGCACATTTAGCCTCGCTGCGGATGTCTTAACTCCGCAAGAAGACTATCCACTCTCGCACGACACGTCTCTGGTCCTGGTCCGCCTGGTCCGCGGCACGGTTCTGTCTCGGGTTGAAAGGGGGCAGACTCAATGTCGCCATCGTCCTCTTTCGAAGGTGCGGTACTCGGTGGTGCCTCCGGTTGTGTCTTTTCGTCTGGTACTGCTGCTGGGCCAGAATGTATTGAAGTACAACAAGATATCATGGCTGCTCACTCCCAATCTTTTAACATTAACTGCACTCGATTGCCCTTCTCCAGGCCGGTGCGAAAGAAGCCGTGAAGCCTCTGTCGAAACTCGTAAGAAGACTCTCCCTTAATACGCCTCTGCAAAAGATCGATATCGCGGGTTGTGAGAGTTAACGTGTAGTGAACCTGTCCATCAGGACCAGTAAACGGATAGAAGCGTATCGGGGCTCTCACAATATTTTGATTGAGCTCTGCCGGATAGCGGTCTGGGTACCCATCAACCCATGCTAATTCCGGGCGCTTGCCTTCTGAGATCTTCTGTCTTGCCTTGACAAGTACGTAGCTGAGGCCAGGAGAGTACTCATTGGCATACGGTGCATTAGGTCGGGGCACCAAGAGTCCCTCAGCATTCGCTGTGGTGATGTCTCTGTAATTAGTGTTGCACTTAAATGCAGCATGTTTAGCCAAGCACTGGCGTATGATCCATGACAGCAGTAGAGCGTTCTGTATTCTGTTATCTTGCCCCAGGAAGTGGTGGGCTAGTACGCTGTAACGAGGGCCTATCTTGTCAAGTATAATCGTTTGTTCTGGATGGTCTAAGCGTATTCTCCTCGTCGGTGCATTATCGAGGTAATACGCTGGGCACTCATAGTATTCTCGACCAATATATGTTGGAGAGGAGTTTCGTATAAAGATGTACCCCTTCGTGGGGTGGGAAGCAGCTATTCCAATACGACTAAAGTCTACGGTAAAGGTGTCGGCCTGGATGTTAACTAGTCGCCGAAATATATGTCCTTGTAACTCGCAAAAGCCGAGGCGTTTGAACCCGCTGAGTTCAAGTAGGCAGAGCTGTTCTCGCTTGCCATTACGGGTGACCATAAAACGCTCAGTATCCGCGCGTAGTGCTCTGTGGGTATGAGTAAGCGCACCGACCTCAGACAAAAAATAGACGCACGGCCACGAGAGGTCCGTCACGCCTTTTTGATGAATATCAAAGGGCGCAGTCAGAGCTTTGGTAACTCGGCTTGATTCGACCGAATTGCCAGTGGCTTGAAGCTCTCCCAGAAGAACAAGCAGCTCTGAGTTGCAAGAGTTGCGATGTGTTTTGTAAAGATTTTCATCAGCGTGGTCAGCTATGCCAAGAAATGCTTGCATCCCGTGCTGTGAAGTGAGCTCGTTCAGGTGTGGTGCTAGGATGCTGCCTATATCAAGCTTACTCTGTGAACCAATTTCGTTGAGGGCCTGAGCTGCGGCAACCATTGTAGAGAGCGAGCATCGCGCTTCAACCAACGCTACCATAATCCCGTATAGATTCTTAACCTTGGCCGCTTGCGCTGTGGCTAGCCAGTCAAGCACCTCTTTTAGCTTCTGACGTTCCTTTGGGTCGCGCTCTTGCTCAAATAGGTTGCGCCTGATATCGCCGCGAGGGTCAGCAACTTTATATTTTTGCCGAAGATCAGGGTGTGCATGAAAGAGGATTGCAAGAGCAGGCATCTCTCTATGTTGAGGTGAGGCTTGCTGTTCATCGACTTTCTTGCGTGCTAGTGGCATCAAACGCTTTGCAGTTCGTAGCAGAGCCTGAGCTTCATCAAGCTCTGTTTGTTCAAGCTTTCGATAGTTGGCACCGGCAGTAATCTTGTACAGGCGCTCTTCAACGAGGTGCAAGTGACGTGCCGCTTGTTCACCGGGGGAGAGTCGGATATCGACGTCTAAGCGTACTATTGGTCCTAGAGCATAGAATTTTTTGTTCTTAATCGCGTATTCAAAGAGCGAGTCGTTATCAGTTGTCTGCCCGGTTGGATAGCCCGCTCGAAGCAACTGTTCAAGCATGCGATAGATAGCAGCCGGAGGGAGGGAGGATGACAGCAGTACATGATAGAGTGATGGCTTCGCCTCAGCCTCATATGCTTGCAGAGTGTTGATCAGCTCAACGGGTAGGCGGTTAGTATGTCCATCGCGTAGACGTGTCAGTGCTATCTTCGCGCCAGTAACGTCCCCCTGTAAAAGTTGGTGCGCGAGGAATTTGTGTACCAGCTCGCCAGCTGGAGGGTCAAAGGCATTATAGAAGTCCGCCTCTCTAAAACGGGTATCGCGGTTGAACTCAACAAAGCGATTGAATTGGAATTCTAGAGCAATTTCGGGGGCGAGTACCGGAAGGCCGAATCTGCCGCCGCCGCCTTCACCGTCCAGTGCATGTTTGATTGGATTACCGAACATCGGTTGGGATGATACCGCATGGTCCACTTTAATCAAGGACAGGATGCTATATCCACGTATCGCGCCACATCTTTTGAAAAAATGAGTCGGTGTGGATTGGCAGCGCCGCCTGGAGGGGATAGAAATAGAAAAATACTACCACAACCAAAAGAAGGCTCAGAGCGGCGATACATCGTCGCAAGAAGTCTTTGCAGTCAAACAGTTCGCCGACCAGCAAACCCGCGGCGATCGACCCAAATATTTGCGCCGGATAGATGTAGTGAAAATAAGTAGCGCGCGATACGGGCGCCCAAAGTAGCCAGTTGCTTAGGTACCCGATCAGTACAAGTAACGCTAGCACCGAGCTATTCTTTATCGAGCGATACAGCGCCAAGGCGCCGCCGCACATAGTAAGCAGGAATACAGCTGGATTCCCTAGGCATATTACCCCGACGTTTGTGTCTGCCGCAGCGTCTCTCTGAAAGAAGAACCAGATCGGCCTAATCAGGAGTGGCCACCCTCTCCAATTCGAGAGGTATCTATGGTTGCAGGTCTCGTTGAGGTGATAGATGAGCATCTCATACTGCAGGGTAAAAACGGAGGCCCAGGAGTATCCAGGAAGAAACGGCAGAACTAAAAATGACATCAGGTATGCCGCTAGGGGCAGCACCCCGAACATCTGAACGAGGTGCAAAAGTCGGGGTGCAGCAGTTCTGTTGTGTTTGATGGCAACCAGGATCACTGTTGCAATAGGAGCAGCCATACCAACGGCTGCCCATTTTGTTGCGCATGCAAGTCCGAACGCTATGCCCACCTGTGTCATAGCTAGTAGTCGCTTCGACTCGCCCGACCAAAAATGGACAACTGTTCGCCAAAGAGCAAGAATTCCAAAAAATACCATCAACGCATTGGGGATTCCGATTCGTGCCATTGTAAAATAGAGGCCGTCGCACAGAAACATAACCGCCACACAGCGCTGTTGGGCCCGTGTGCCTCCCAGTCTGCGAACGATATCGAGGCACATTAATCCAGTTCCTAATCCAGCGAGTAGTGATGGTAAGCGCCACACTGTTGGGGTGTCTCCAAGGAGCAGAATGAAGAGCGCTGATAGTAGCGGGCCAAGCGGTGGGTGATCCCAGGTGGTGAATCCCTTCAACTCGATCAACTGGCGGGCGCTCTTAATAAAGAGCGCTTCATCGTAGATCTGCGAGTTTGGTTCACCCACACGCCATCCGAAAAGGCAAAGATACAGCGCAGTGAACCACCAACCCGTTCGCGTCATGTGCTAATATTCGCCGAGCGCCCGACAGCACTGACAGAACGGTGTGCTCTTCCCTTCGCAGTAACCGCAAAGCGGAGTCACGGTGTAGCCTTTGCGGGTGGAGTAGCCTTTGCGGGCGGATTGTCGCACCAATCGGGCTTTTTTCCCTCGCAGGAGGCGGATCCAGGCATGCAGTGTGTTGGGTTGCTTGCATCCGGTTCTGTGCAAGCGGCGCCTGAACAGTTGCCACCTTCTAGCTTGGGAGCGCATGACGTATTCGCTTTCGGAAAACGACACGCATCTGATGGGCACTTCTTGATGCAACATTTGTAGTCGCCTCCCCCTTGGTGGTAGCAACATGTGCCTGTAGTGGGATCGCAGCGGGGGACTGTAGTGCCGTTGCAAGAATTGTAAGCTCTAATGTAATCGTCTCCCGCCATAAACATCGGTTTGCCCTTACCGGAGCAACTGACTTTGCAGCACTCTTCTTTAAATAGCGCCAGGTCGTCCTCGCATTTGGGCACCACTTGCGGAATCGGAGTGTTTTGCTCGTTAGGCTTATACTCGGTTTTCAGAACGCATTTCTTGCACTCGAGCGGATCGCAGATTGGTTCGCACTTGCCGGTTTTACCGTTGCACGTTGGAGCGCACGGGCTAGTGCACTTTGGGGTTGCCTTGCAGGTGCCCTTGCCGTCGCACCTGTAAGTATTGCACTTATCATTCTTGGTGCGTTCGGCGCACTGATCCTTACAGGCCCCGTTGCCATCACACTCTTGGCATTTATTCGAATCGCAGAGCGGTTTTGGTTTGCAGACGCATCCATCGCAGACGTAATCGATGCAGTTTTTCTTGTCGGGAGTGCACGCTGCCGAGCCGTCGCCGTCGCACTGTTCACCCGCGTCTATTGTATTGTTGCCGCATAAGCATGGCCTGCAGAAGCAGGTACGGGTGCAGGCGCGCCCCGTTGTGCCACTGCATGCGACACCATCATCAAAACCGCTGGCACAGCCGATGCAGTTTATATCGTAGGAGAATGCTACCGCTGGGGTTAGGCACTTCTGCCAACCCGTCTCTGAGGTTCCAGACGGTGGACAACAGCAAGCACCGCTCCACGAGTTAGTGCTCCGTACCTCGTCACACGTGTTTCCGGTTGCGCCATCAGCGATTTGCTTCGTTTCGCACGTGGGGCTGTTAGAGCAGCACTGACCGCTGGTGCATTGCCCACATCCAGGTGGTGTTTGGGGTGTGGGTTGGGGTGGGGGTTGTGATGGGGGTATCTCTGAGTTAACCGGCGGGCCTGCATTTGGATTTGGTGGCGACGTTGAAAGCTTACAGGTTGAGTCACAGCCGTGAGAGCTATCGCATTGCTCCAGATTCTCCCTTCTTCCGTTTCCACAGCAATTCTGGTATTCGCGGTCTTGAGACACGCATCTGCCGTTGGTACAGTTAAACACCCGATCTCTGCACCTGTTAATCTGTTTTGTCTCGCCGCAAGAGCCACTCTTCTGTACCGGAACGCACTTGTCGTGTCGGCATTCAAAGCTGTAACACGATTGGTCCCAGTCTAGGTTTGGGGGAAGAGTACCTCGGCACGCAGCGCCATCTGGTCCACACTGAGGTGAAGCCTGTCCGGGATCTTCCGGACTCTGCGCTCTTTGAGCGTGACATACAGGGATGAGTGCCCAGAGCGTAACGAGCACAAGGCAAGATAGAAGGCTTTTAATTCGCACAACCGTGCTCCTGTAAATTGATAATTCTTGAACTGCCTACCCTTCCAGGATACTCCGTTTTTTAACCAGGCTCAACACGCGAAAAGGCTGGTGTGAACTCATGTTGCCGACTACGACTGCTTGCAAGGTAGTGGTGGGGGGTGGCATGCCAAAGATGCTCTCGTCGGAAAAGCCTCTATTGTGGTAGCGTAGCGAAGCGAGGGGATAAAAGCTTTGCTGCAAAGGTTATTTCGGGAGGTAGCTCTCTGTTACCTTTTCCTCTCACCCGCGGCCTATTGTTAAAGGTATCACCACTATGACCTCACTCTTTGATTCACTATCCGTTGGAGATATTACCCTTCCAAACCGCGTCATTATGGCTCCACTTACTCGCATGCGTAGTAAGCAGCCGGGGAATGTACCGGTGGAGCTAAATGCGCAGTATTACGCGCAGCGCGCATCGGCGGGGCTCATTATCTCTGAGGCTACTCAGATCTCTCAGCAGGGGCAGGGGTATCCTGCAACGCCTGGGATTTACTCTGAGGAGCAGGTTGCTGGATGGAAGCTCGTTACGGAAGCGGTGCACAAAGAAGGTGGTCGTATCTTCTTGCAGCTGTGGCACGTTGGGCGGATCTCGCACCGCTCGCACCAAGAAGGTGAAGCTCTTCCGGTTGCTCCCTCTGCTATCAAGCCGTCGGGTGGCACGTTCTCAGCGCAGTGGAAGCCGGTTGAGTTTGAAACGCCGCGCGCGCTTGCGACCTCCGAGGTGAATGAGATAATTCAGCAGTACCGTGTTGCTGCTCAAAACGCAAAAGTGGCAGGGTTTGACGGAGTGGAGGTGCACGGTGCCAACGGGTACCTGCTCGATCAATTCTTGCAAGATGGATCAAATCAGCGCACTGATGAGTATGGTGGTTCAATAGAGAATCGCGCCCGGTTTCTGCTTGCAGTAGTTGATGAAGCGATTGCAGTGTGGGGCAAGGGGCGTGTGGGGGTGCGGCTGTCACCGTATGGTACCTTCAATGATATGAAGGATTCGAACCCCGTAGCGCTCTTTACGTACGTCTTAGGGCAGCTCGATAAGCGGGGAATAGCGTATGCGCACATCATCGAGCCGCGCTCGACTAATGCGGGTGGACAGGATGGAACTATTCAGGATGCGCCGCACGCAGCGGAGCTTTTCCGCCAAGCTTTTACCGGAGTGCTGATATCGGCGGGTGGGTATGATCGTCAGGATGCCGTGCGTGCCGTCGAATCTGGTGTTGCTGATGCGGTTGCGTTTGGACGTCTCTTTATCGCTAACCCGGACCTTCCGGATCGTTTAATGAAGGATGCTGAGCTCAATAAGTATAATCGCGCGACCTTTTACGGTGGAGCCGAGAAGGGGTACACAGATTATCCGCGCTTGGCAGGGGAGTGTTGTAGCTGTAGCTGTGGGTAGCGTATGCGGATTGTAACCTCGCACCGCTCTCCAAACTTTACCGATCTAGAGATCCCAGTGGACTTCGTGGTTCTTCACTACACTGCGGCGTCTCTTAAGCGTACCCTAGAGATCTTAGAAGATAAGGCTTCGGAGGTCTCGGCACACCTCGTCATTGACCGAGATGGTACGGTGTATGAGATGGTGCCTTGCCTCGATGGTAGGCCTTTGCGAGCCTGGCACGCCGGACGGAGTGCGTGGGTTGCATCGGTCGGAGCCGAACAGCGGACTCTTGAAGCTTTTAACGATTTTTCTCTAGGGATCGAGCTTGTAAACGAAAATGGGAACCTCTTTCCCTATACCGATGCCCAGTATGCGGCGCTCTTTGCAGTGTTTGAGCGTCTTAAGGCTTTGTATCCAGCTTTACGTAAACCGAACGCAGTGGTAGGTCATGAACAGATCGCTGGCTTCCGCGGCAAGGTAGACCCTGGGAGGCTCTTTGAGTGGCAGCGTTTCTTCTCTGTTGTATATGCTGGTCAGGGGATGCCTGTACGGGAGCCTCGGTGTCCACCGCTTGTTGCTGAGCGGCTAGCCGGGTTGGTTCAGTCGGTAGGGGTCCGTTGGGCGGCAGGGTCTTCTGCATGTCAGGTGCCAGCAGCATTGGGTGAGGCGTTCTTTGAACACCTCAGCCTGCTACTTGAGTCAACTATGGCAGAGCGGGAGTAATACCGGGATAATACCGGGGCTTGGGTTGCCAGAAGTTAATAGTTTTTCTTCCCATCATCTCGTAAAAGGGGATTAAGTGGTTGACAGGAGGGCGCTCCTGTTTAAGGATCGTTAGCGGTAATGAACCGACTGGATTCATATATAGTTTTTCAGATTTGTTGAATTGGTGTTGCGCTATGAAATTCCCACGAACAGCTACTCTTTTTGTCATTGGTGCATGCCTCATCGCAGGCGTTATCGGGTGTGAGCCGCGCGGCGAGTCTCATACGATCGATCAGATATTCACCGATGCGCGTTCTACATATCAAGCGTCGTCGTTGAATGGACTTTCTTCTGAAGTTTCGGAGAACTTAAAGAGCCTCGCTGAGGGGCTCGATAGGCTTGCTGGAATTGGCGGAGCTGGTGACGGGCGCGCCGTAGCTGGTGAGGTAGCAGAGACACTTGCTGAGCTCGTTGAAAAAGCTGGTATCCCATCACGACCAGCGATGACTGCTCTTATCAATCAGTACCGAAAAGTGGCAACCGCAGACGGTGGCGCTCCATCGCTTGGAGCTCCAAATCTTAAGCTCCTTGCAGCGCGTACCTACTCGCTTGTTGGTAGTGAGTTGGGGGCGGTGCGATTCGGGCTGTAATTAGGAGGCGGAGCGCGGAGCTTCGCTGGATTGCCGCGACTCTTACTCCAATACTGAAACGTGCTGGTCGTACGGCTCACATCTTAATGAAGGCGCAATTAGCCAGCCGTAGCAATTGGACAGTCTGTAGCGCACTAGCGGGCTGTATCGACTTATCCGGGTTCCTGACCAAGTATCGTTCGCTGAACAAAGGCCACCTTGGCTTCGATGTGATCGTTGATCCAGGTTTCATCCCACCACTCGTTGGGTGATACCGGAACCCCGTGTACTCGCGTTTCAAAGTAAACCTCTTCGCCTGGGGAGAGTCCCGTTTTTCCAGTGCGTGCAATCGGCTGTCCCTGTTTTACCCCTTCTTTCTCTTTAATAAGCACTTCGGAGAGATGAGCGTAGAGAGTGGTTAGTCCTAAGCCGTGGTCAATAATAACCGCTCGGCCCAAAGTGCCCAGTTCTCCTGTAAAGAGTACTACTCCTGCATTTGCAGCTACAACGGAGGTTCTGTTCGGCGTTGCGAACCGCACACCGAGCGAGGCATTTTTTAGAATCTCGGTTTTGTCGACTGCTATTAGGCGAGTGTCACCGCTTGTATTCGTTGGATAGGTGGTTACTGGTCGCAGAAAGGCGCCTCGCCAATGACGAGTCGATGAGACAGTTGTCCAGGTATCACTCAAGACGCTCTCGTCGTGTCGAGTTAAGACCTTTATGAGGGTTGCAAGATCGGCGTTGGTATCTCCGCTCGGCTTTATTTTGAGTCCCGCTGCGCGGGCGTAAGCGCCAAAGGAGGTTGAAAGGAGGTCAGCATCCTTCTGGGAGAATTGTAATTTAAATGAAGAGTAACGCCGCTGCTTTGCGCGGTAATTGAAGTTGGCGGTTGCGCTGTTTCCAATCTCATCGCGCGCAGAGAGCGCCATGACATCTCGTTGCTCATCAAAGGTAACCGGCATGGGGTAGAAGCTTAGGTAAAGCTCCGGATTGCTTTGGAACGATGCATCCCATCCTTGGGCTTGAAATCCAGGGTAGAGTGAGCCGTTTGATGTCACCCCCTGCGCATAGGGACGTTTGCCCGTGACTTTGTAGAAAACGAGTTCAGTGCCGCCGATCACCCCATTCTGTTGTGGTGTTACCACCTCAATATGTGGCTTAGAGAAGTTTACCTCCACGGTTTTAGGTATCTTTGAGCTGTTGTTCCACAAACTTTTATCAAAGGCCAGGATGGTGATCTCTGCTTTTCCCTCCCGAAGAAGCAGCGCTTTTGGATCGATTGTAAAGTCAACTCGCTGGCTGGAAACGCCAGTCTGATCGATAGTTATGCGTTTTAGCTGCTTGGCTTTCGGAGCATTGTTCTGAGCGAGTCGCACGATTATTTCGTCTAAGCCGGCTCCCTCATCGAGCACCTCAAACGAGACGGTGGCCGGATCTGCGCCGAATCCAACCGGTTCCTGAATCCATGTAATCGACGGAGGGGTCGTCTCAAGAAAAAATGGAGTTAGTGGATTGGTGTGTGAGATCTGAATAAATCCAAAGACTCCAGCAGAAACAATGCTGAAGAAGAAGACCAGCAGCAGGAGCGCGAAGGCCATACCACCACGTTCTTTGCTCGCGTTGGTAAGTTTCAACTCTTGTTGCTGCATGTCCTTCATTACAGAGAGTTTATCCTCTGCTTAACGATTTCAAGCGCCGCATCTACGCTGATGCGATCTTGCTTTGTAGTATCTCGGTCTCGGATCGTCACCGTATTATCCTCAAGGGTTTGATGATCTACGGTCAAGCAGTACGGTGTTCCCACCTCATCATGGCGCGCGTACCGTTTGCCGATTGATTGTTGTTCGTCATAGCTCGCGTTTATTCCGGCCTTGAAGAAGTCTTGGGCAATCTTGCGGGCAACATCTGGCATCCCTTCTTTCTTAAGCAAGGGGAGCACTGCGACCTTGTACGGAGCAAGCTTAGGGTGAAGTTTAAGGAGTACTCTGGTTTTGTTCTCTCCCTCTGCATCAGTTCCAGACTCTTCCGCGTAGGCGTCGCATAGGTATGCAAGGCATGCACGTGTTAAACCTGCGGCGGGTTCTATTACGTACGGCACATACCGCACGCCTGGTTTGCCGGTTGCTGGATCGTTCTTCTGTTGATCGAAGTAGCTAAGCTTTACTCCTGATTCCTCAGCGTGCTTGCTTAGGTCGTAGTCTGTTCGTGATGCGATACCCTCAAGTTCATCCCATCCCCACGGATACCGATATTCGATATCGAAGCAGTTGTCGGCGTAGTGCGCTAGCTCATCGCTCTCATGCTGACGGAGTTTAAAAGCCGAAGGGTCGTTTGCATACCGCTTCCACCACTCCATTCGGAATGTAGTCCAGTAGTTGAGCCACTCTGATTGCGTTCCTGGCTCACAGAAGTACTCCATCTCCATCTGTTCGAATTCGACTGTACGGAAGATGAATTTCTCAGTGGTAACTTCGTTGCGGAACGATTTGCCCTGTTGCGCTATTCCGAAGGGGACCTTCATTGAGAGGGTCTGTTGCACGTTCATGAATTGCACAAACATAGCTTGCGCGGTTTCGGGGCGAAGGTAGATCGCAGATGATTTAATCGCCTCGTCGAGCTTATCGCGAAGCTCCGATCGGCTCATCTCTTTGCCGTGAATCTTGTTGAGGAGCTCCTCGACCGGATCTACCGGGCCAATTGAGGTTCTAAACATCAAGTTAAACTGCCGTTCATCAGAGAGGTCTGATGATTTACACTGCGGACAAACGTATCCACAATCGCTAACAGCGCCCTTAACTTTCTCGCCGCCAGATTTCCCACCCTTGATCCATTCAGTTGGGGTTCCGGGGGGTATCTGCGGTTGCTTGTCGGCACGAAATCGCTCTTTGCAATTGTGACAGTCGACGAGGGGATCTGAGAATCCTGCGAGGTGGCCGCTCGCCTTCCATACTGATGGATGCATCAAAATAGAGGCGTCGATCCCAACTACATCCTCGCGCTCGTGCACCATGGCTTTCCACCACTCTGCAGCGATATTGCGCTTTAGTTCAACTCCTAGGGGACCGTAGTCGTAGGCGCTCTTGAGACCACCGTATATTTCACTGCTTTGGAAGATAAAGCCGCGTCTTTTGCACAGGGAGACGATCTTGGGGAGGATGTCGCTTGACTCCATAGGGTTAGGGCCTCGAGTTATTACTATACTGGCCTTGAGAGTACCGCGAATACCCGGGCGTGCTCAAGGGGTG
>JBIKKT010000066.1:0-12739 GCA_044360195.1 Bdellovibrionota bacterium
AGCTCCTACGCCAACTCCTACGCCAACGCGTACGCCGACGGCTACCCCCACTCGTACCCCAACGCCTACAGCCACTCCAACGCGGACTCCAACTCCAACCCCAACTCCAACGCCTAGCCCTGCAGTTGTAGCATGCGCTGTGACTCCGATAGCAGAGTGCGTTGATGTTCTCGCGGGCGGCGAGTTGCTCGCACACTGGGGATACCAGAACAACGGTCCGGGAGAGGTTGTCATTCCGGCCGCGGATAACTTCTTTTCTCCTGGGGATAAACAGCGAGGGCAATCGACTACATTCGTCAAGGGGCGCGTCGTTAACTCGTTTACTACAAAGTTTGCTGCAACGGATAAGCTAACATGGACGCTTGGTGACGCCACAGCGACCGCTAGTATATCAACCGTGCGGTGCCAAGGAGAAGATGCGCTGGCATGCACAGAGACCGACGACGACGGTAATTTAGCGCAACTCGACAACCTCGCCGCGAAGCAACGCGCAGCGGTCGTTAATCTTTTAAAGAGTACAATCGCTCTTACAAAGAGCAACAGAACGGGTATTGCGCGAGCGAATCGTCTGATAGCGCAAGCTAGTAGGCTATACCTTGAGCAGTGGACCGGTATCTGGTCGAACTTTAGCAAGATCACGGTGGTATGTGTAGGGATAAGTTGTGCGAGTGTGGATAAGGCCACTGCTATATCTGCAATCAATACGCGATCATCGACCTTTGTTAGTTTGGCTCGGTCAAGTTCGGCGCTGGCAAAGACGCTTTCACGAGGACGATTGAGCAGACGTGCCGACGCGGCTGTCGCATCAACGCGTCGTATGTATCGACAGGTCCAAGAGAGGTCGGCACAGTTGCCACGCTTTGAGAGTAAGTGTCAGTGAGTAGTTGCGGCGACAGACGCTAGTGCGGGATTCGGTATAAAAATACATTATCCTCCTGCGCCGTCGGTGGCCAGTCTGGAAACGGGTGAACGGCGGCTATGATCCTGCTGCCGGGCTTCATCTCGGCTTGAAGCTTTTCCTTGAGCTTCTGCATGAAGATTGGCACCATGTAGATCGTTACTACATCTGCCTGACTTACATCGACTTTCCATAAATTTGTTCTACGAACTGACACCGACGATGCCTTGCTTAAACACGCGCGTATCCTGGTGTACCATACCAGCAGCGGATTTATCTCAATTCCGAGACACTGTGCTCCGAGTTTAGACGCGGCAAGAAGTATTCTGCCATCGCCAGACCCAAGGTCGATGAGGGCCTCGCCCGGCTTTATCTCGGCAAGCCGCATCATACGTTTTACCGTCGACGAGAGGGAAGGGATCGGTGGCGCGCCACGGAAGACGGCTATCAAGGTGTAACCGAAATAGAATAACAACAGGATGTGAAGCGCTATAATGATCAAGGCGAGAAATAGGTACATATGATAAGTATAGTCCCCTTTGTCTTGTTCAACTATCAATCATGTGTGACAGCGCTATAGCAGCTGGTGTGCTGCCCCGATTATAGTGTTCCACCGCTTCAAGAAGTAGTTGCTCAAAGTTACGAACCCAGCGTTGCGCGTCGAAGAGCGGGGCGCTGGTCCGTTGCGTTTCTGTCTTCGAGCGGAGAGATGTATAGTTAGCTGGAGACCGAGCAAGTTCTACTGCCTTGTTGATGTATTCTTCGGGTGTGTGCGTTACCAGCTCTGAGAGGTTGGCTGCCTTCAGGATGCTAGCTGCTACGCGTGAAGCAAAGGTCTGACCGCAGAGGGTTACTAGCGGAAGGCCCGCCCACAGCGCATCACTTGCGGTAGTGTGCGCATTGTAGAACCAGCTATCAAGAAAGAGATCTGCCGCTGCGAGCCGGCTCAGGTGCTCAGCATAGCTTGTAGTATGTGCAAAGAAAATTCTCGTTGGGTTAATTCCTAGACGAGAGGCCTCTAGCCGTACGTTTTGCTTTGCGTGTTCATCGTCAAGGAGAAGCCAAAGGACTCCCTCGGGGGTTGCCTCTAGAATCCTCATCCATGCCTCAAATAGTTCGGGCGTTATCTTAAAACTGTTATTGAATGAGCAGAACACGAATGCATCACGTGGTAGTCCATATGCGCTGCGAATTGCTTCACCATCGATGAGGGGTGTAGGGCTTCGAGCATTTATCTGATAGCACTCAGGCATGTAAAGGATACGTTCGGTGTAGTAGTGTTGATGTTCGGAAGGGATGAGCGTCTGGTCTGCTACAATATAGTCTATCTCTTGCATGCCTGAGGTTCCTGGAAAACCAAGATAGGCAATCTGTAAGGGCGCTGCACGATGTTGAAAGATGTTTGGTCGAGCATTCAGGGTCCAGCCCTTAAGATCGATTGCAATGTCGATTTTCTTCTGTCGTGCGAGCTCCGCAACTGACCGGTCGTTTAACGTGTGGATGGCGTAAAGCTCATCAAACTCTGCTCTTGTTTGTTGCGTTACTGAGTCATGAGCGGTGGTATAGTCAAATCCAATTACTTCAAATTGTTCACGGTTATGCAACGAGAACATGTCTCCTATCAGCACCATCGTGGCGTGCGTGTGAAAATCATTCGAAAAGTAGCCAAGCCGTATCTTTGGTCTCCGTGCGCATGACCGGTCAAGGGGAGTGTTTTCGGCAGAGCAGTTGCGTTTGGCGAAGGCGATGGCGTTGTCGCGTAATTGCTGCGCTGAGACATTCAATGCCATGCTGGTAATCGGGTGCATCGGGTGTTCTGAGTCAAACGTAAGTGCTGAAACAACCTGACCGTATAAGCGAAAATCACACAGGTATTGCACTGATTTTAGTTTCCTCATAGCCAGTTCCGGAGAGGAATGTCGTTGTATGAGAAAGTCTAGGTGCTCGATAGCCTCGAGGTGCCTGCCCAGTATCTGTAAGCAGAAAGAGAGCTCTGAGCGCGCGGCATAATTATGGGACGCCAGCTTAAGGGTGAAGTTGTAGAGGGTAATCGCCTGTTCAATAGCGCCAGTTTCAAATGCAGTTCGCGCAAGGTAGAGCCACGGGAAGGGGTTGCTATCATCGGCCTGAGCGCTCTTGGTCAGGTGGTAATACGCTTCATCGAATCTTTTGTTGCAAAAAGCCGCGAGACCGAGGAGGAGCGCCGTAGTCGAATCATCGCCACGATGATCTGCGAGGAGTTGGGCTGTCTTAGCCACCGCGGTGTACTCCTGCATCGCATGATGCGCTAGTAATTTCAGAATGCACAGATTCGTGTGTTTTGGATCGCCGCAGAGTGTGCTTTCGGCCTGCGAGATCACCTCTCGTAAGGCCCCGGTTTCATACAAGCTAGCTACCGAGCGGAACGTCTCGTCGTCTGGGCTGTCGGGAGTAAAGTCAAATTGAAAATGCATGCTAGCCGTCTGTGTTCAGGTACTCGAGCCCTAATTGGAATAACGGCCATCGGAGTGTATTTCTTTAGTGGTAATTGTGTTGAAAAAGCTTGAAGTATGCTGACTTAAAAGCAGGGTATCTTGTTGGGCGTATTGAACATAGGCCCCAAAAAGATGTCGTCGTGACTGCCTTACTAGGCTCGGTTTCGGCCTTTAATCGACGTAGGGCCGTTTCAGGCGCCGCGCGAGCTTCACGGCGGTTTCCGGCGGTCCTACCTAACCATTATCTTCGCCCTGCGTTGAATTTCCCCGGTATCAACACCCCGTCTGCCAACTATAAAAGGGCCGACCATCATGTCTTTTGAGTTGTAGTTAAGCTGTTTTCCGGTTAGCAAAGAGATGGCGGTTCCGCCCTGGGCCAGGCACCCACATATGTGTGGGGCTACATCCCACCCAGGTAATGAACGGGGCTCAAGATATACATCCGCTTCGCCATTCAGAACGGCCCAGAAGCGTTGGTAGAGTCGCTCTCTCGCTACTAGTTGTTGCTCCTGTACCCCAAGCCCCGCAAGAGCAGAGCGAGTTAAATCCGACATTTCACCTAACGAGGCTCGGTAGCTAACAAACCGGAGAGGCGCTGCCGCCTCTTGCGACGTGAGATACCGAAGTCCGTCTGATGAAGTGTGGACGCTAACGATATCCCCCTGAACTTGAAGAGATCGATCGCCATCGAGATATGCCACGAGTGCAAGGCGAGGTGCTCCATCAATAATGAGTACAATCGATACACTTGAGGTAGCGAGGTTGCCTTCAACCAATCCCTGGGTGTTGTCGATCGGATCTATCAACCAAAAGTTTCGCCAGTCGCTTCGGCTACGAAAATCAGGGTATCCCTCCTCAGAGAGCACTGGCACATCAACAACTAAGGGTAGCCTCTCAGAGAGAAAACGATGGGACGCTAGATCTGCGTCGGTTATCCATGAGCCATCATTCTTTTTTTTGGGGTTCAATAGTCCCTCGGCGCTGTATTTGCGGGCCTGACTCACTACCTCGGTTGCAAGCTCAGAGAGCTGTGACACGATAGTTGAGGAAGCGATAGTAGGAGGGGTACACGGTGTAGGGGAATTAATGTGAGCTCCAAATATATCGGAGCGGGTGACTGCATCCATCGCCCAATCCTACTACAATTCGTGCTGACAACGAAGCAATAAGTGAATATCGTGGGGCACTATGAATCTTTCCGATCTGACGCTCCTGCTGGTTGCTTGTGTGGTTGCGATTGTCTGCCGTCGCACGAAGATTCCCTACACCGTAGGGCTGGTATTTACCGGTATCGCCCTTGCATATTGGGGTGCGGTGCCGTCGACCCGCCTGTCGCACTCTCTTGTCTTTGAGCTGCTCTTGCCGCCGCTTATCTTTGAGGCGGCCTTTCACTTGAAGTGGAAGGAGTTGAAGCCCTCTCTTGTGCCGGTTGGGTTGCTTGCCACATGTGGTGTTGTAGCTTCGGCGCTCGTGGCTGCTGGTATCCTGATGGGTTTAACCGAGCTTCCAGTGATGGCGTGTTTGATTATCGGTATCGTGCTTTCAGCCACTGATCCCGTCTCTGTTCTCGCTCTTCTCAAGGAAGCAAAGCTTTCGGCTCGGATACATAAATTACTTGAAGCTGAGAGCCTCTTTAATGACGGGACAGCCACGATCCTCTTCGTGATAACGCCACTCGTGTTAGCCGGTACTACGTCGGTTTTTGGCGTGATAACCTTCTCGTGCGCGGAGGTCTTTGGTGGGCTCATCATAGGGGCGTTAGTCGGCTTTGCAGCTATGGCGATCGCTGGTCGAACGGAAGACCACCTTGTTGAGATAGCAGTTACCGTAGTAACTGCCTTTGGATCGTTTTTTCTCGCCCAAAGTCTGCATGCATCAGGGATCCTCTCGACCCTAACAGCAGGTATGGTGGTAGGAAATCTAGACCGTTTCGGAGCAATCACTGAGAAGGGGCGTGAAGCTGCCCACTCGTTCTGGGAGTTTGCGTGCTTTGTTGCAAATTCTTTTATCTTCATCCTGATCGGTCTAGAGCTGAAGGTGTGGAGTATTCCAGGGGTCTTCGCGCTTAGCTGTGTTGCGGTTGTGAGTATGCTGCTCGGTCGAGCTGTTGCAGTGTATGGTTGGTGTCTACCGCTGCAGCGAACAAAGAGTGCGGTCGAGCCCGTCGTGCAGCACCTGCTCTTTTGGGGTGGCCTGCGAGGTGCGCTTTCAATTGCGCTTGTGCTCGGGTTGCCGGATGACTTTCCCGAGCGTGATTTAATTATAACGGCAGTATTTCACGCAGTTGTTTTCTCGATAGTTGTGCAAGGTCTGACGGTGTCGCCGCTTATCCGAAGGGTCAAGGCATTAGCCTAAGAGTTCCTTTCGTCTGTATAGTTTACATACACTCTCACCCGGAAGATGGTTTGCTGAGTTACTCCTCGGCGCCGTTATTTTTCCCGAAAAGAAATCGCACAAGGTTGGTCTCAATAGGCTTGAGCGGGTCTATCTGAGAAGTGGGGATCGCAAGTGTATTGAGTACGGAAAGTTTACGCGCCCGATGTAAAGCGATTAGGGTGCCACGATCCTCAGTTATTGGGGTACAGATGAGGGTTCTTCCGAGTGCGCGCGCAAGGTCCTCTCCCTGCCAGTTAACTACGGCAACAGAGGGTTTGGATAAAAAGCAAGGCTCGCTGAACGATCACCTACAGATTTCGGTTTGTGTTGCGAGAGCTCCTGAGCTAGTCGGAGTGCTATCGCTTCGGCGTGCGGTGAGGGAGCAATGATGACGGAGGTATTAATGCAGCTTCGGCCGCCATTGTGCATAATACCCTCTATTAGAATTGGTAAGAATCGCTCCCAATCTGGGGCGAGATCTGGACCAAACACTACTTTGCTGTACCCAGGGCCATGAACATCTGCTCGCGAATCGGTCCGATATGGCCGAATCGCATCGGCCGAGCCGAACATCATGAAGTGGCCGCACGTATCTCGAATCGTTTGTCCGACCTCGGGACCACTGCTGTAGTAGAGGGAGATGGATTCTTCAGGTAGTCCGGCAGCAATACAGGCACTTCTTATGCGGTCTGGGGAAAATGGATCGCCTACACCAGGTTTTAGAACCACAGGCACAAAGGGTAAGAACGGTATCCAGAGTTGGTGCACCCCAGGGGAGTTAGAGGGGAGCTGTGCGCCGAGGGCTCTGACCTGACACTCCATACCGCTTAATAAGCCCTGTAATCCAACGTCGTGGCGCCAGTACGCGAGGTGATTACCTAATAGAACGTCAAGACTGCGCATGACGGTGGCTATCTTGTGCATGTTCCGGAGGCAATGTGTAACGGGAGAGCCGGTAACCATGGATTGCACCTGACAGTAACGATCAGCCGACATGGTTTCCCCGCCAACGACTAGTTCGCCGTCGAGGAATAGATCTGCGGCGTGGCGAAGCCTGACAATTATCTCTCGAGGCCCTAGGGTGTGAAGTTTTTGCCGAGCCGCTTCAAGGTGTTTGGCATCTCTGTGGATCATCCCGGCGTTTACCCGGTCAACAACCCCTACGATACCTCCCTTAACGGTTCGTACAGGGTGTTTTTCCAAAGAGTTGTAGGATCCGCTTCCAATGCGATGGCTAGTAAACGCGAATTCTTTGTTAGAAGGCGGAGTAAGCCCTTCCAGTATATCTATGGAGCACGGCGAAGAATGGGATGGAGACAGATGCTTCTGTATCTTTGGCGACTGGAGAGAAGCGTCTTGTTGAGTGGCGGCAACTATTCTTTGGTCGCGAAAGAAACGATCTTCTTGTACGAACCCCATAGTAGACGCCGCTTGTAGATGTATTAAAACTCTCCGAAGGTATCACGATACCGTCGCAAAGAAAATCGACCTATCGCTGTTTAGATTGGGTAACTGTGGTGCGATTTGTGCCAATATAGCTCCTAACTATCGATGGGTAGCGGGGCTCTTTGGTTAATTGCAGCGAAAGGCCCGGAGCCTGGGCGGAAGGCGCAGCGCTGGGCCTACTGCTTATACCGGCAACTGCCCCCGCCACTTATGGTTTATCGGTATTCTTCGGTTAAACCCAGCTGACAGGGGGGTAACTCGTGTTGCCGGGGGAAGCTGTCGACCTTTCCATTCTGAGGCACCGATCGCTCGTAGCCATCGGTGTATTAGTGCATCTGGAACAGTCGCCGGTAGTTTGGCTCGTGCTGATGCGAAGTCATTCAACCCCTCCTCAATCACAGTGCGGATATGCGGCGCTACGATCTCAGGCTTGTCTCCCATGACTTTGGCATCAACCTGGTTGAAATCAAGCTCTGCGCTAGCTTCGCGGTCGATAATGGATTGAGGTATTTTTGGGGCGCCATCAAGTTGGCTGAATACCTGATTGAGGTACCGAGAGAGGTCATAGATTCGGTCTTTATCGACGTCAGCTATCGGCCCCATAACTCCTGCAGAGTCGGCATAGATAGTGAAATTATTGGTCCACCGCTCGGTTTTATTACTTGTGTTTATCATCACGCCGTTAAGCGCTTGGGCATAGGCCATCAGTGCCATAGTGCGAATGCGAGCCTGCAGGTTCTGACGCACGCGGTTGTCGTTTGTAGGATCCAGCTTGATGGCTTCAGCGAGCATATTTTGCGCACTTTCATAAACGCTTTGAATCGGTACTTCACGTGATTCAATCCCGAAGTTATCAGCGAGCTGCTGAGCATCAGTCTTGGTCTCAGTCGAATTGTACACCGTTGGCAGACTAATAGCCTTCACTCGGGCGGGGCCGATCGCAAGGCTACACAGTGCAATCGCGAGAGCCGAATCGATACCTCCGCTGTTTCCGATTACAGCGCAGTTCTTCGTTCCGGTCGCCGCGTCGAGCCTTATGAAGTAGCTCTGAATAGAATCAACCAGCGATAGAAGTAGCTCCTGCACCGGCATTAACTCGGGTATCTGCTGCTTTGCCGCGGTAAACGGATTAAGAATAAGTAGCTCTTCTTTGTATGGCGCTCCCATAGCGAGCCAGTCACCATTTTTTGAGCGAACAACTCCGCGGCCATCAAAGGGGAGGTCGCCCTCATAGCCATCGAATGTGCCCACCATATTTACGCTACCGAATGGCACGTTGTATTTTGTGGTAATACCTTCAGCAAGCGCAGCGCGAGTTCTATTCTTGCCGATGTGAAAGGGTGATGCAGCAGAGTGCGTTATGTATTGTGCTCCGGCGTCGATTAGGTCTTTTACCGGATCGACAGCGTAACCATCAGTCCAGATATCTTCGCAGATAGCGAACCCGACCTTGACACCATTAATGTCAACGACCTTCGTGTCTTTTCCTGGCTCGTACCACCGTACCTCATCAAATACCGAGTAGTTTGGAAGGAGCTTCTTGTGAATGATGTCGATGACATTTCCGTCGCGAATGATAGCTAAGCTATTTCGACTGTACGGTCGGTCGCCGGGTCGAGCCTTGGTCCAGTCGACATCAACGTACCCAACTGCCGCTGTCAGTCCAGGGGTTTCCTTGGAGAATTTTACTACTTCTTGAAGCCAGAGCTCTTGCGCCTTGAGGTACGTAGGGTCGAGCAAGAGATCGAGCGAGCAGTAGTGAGTGAGGGACATCTCAGGGAATTGTACAAGGTGCACGCCACGTTCGTAGGCAGCCTTCATCGCTTCAGTGTGAGCCTTAACGTTGATTGGAAAATCACCAGGCTCAGTTTTTATCTGTGCGTAAGCCACCTTGAGGCTTGGTGCAGTTGTAAGCTTTGATCGGTCGTCTGAAATCTCCCGAATCTCAACAAGTCTTTCAGTGCCCGGAATACCGAAAGTATCAGCCGTCTTTGTACGTACATCCTTCGGCGCTATCGATTTGAGCAGGGTGGCGAAATCTTTCAGTGCGACGGGATTGGTGTGTAGGGGATTTGTCATGGGAGCCTCTTAAGAACATTCCAATAGGCATGCTGTTTGTGTATGGCTCTGTTATGCTTGTATTCATAATACGGTCCAATATAGTATTAAAAGTAACAGGCTAAAGAATATAAATGGGGAATAAATAGACATTTGCTTCTATGCACTGGTAGTGCGCATAGAGCTGGATGGAGTGTTAGGACACGTTAATACCCACTCAAAATCTTGCGTGCAGCTATTACAAGCCCCACAATCGCTAGCCACGCAGTATATCTGGCGGCAGTAGCTTCGGTGTGAACGACAACGCGACTCGCCGCCACCATATCGTGCAGCCCGCGGTGTTCGGACTGAAACACCACGAGAAAGGGGTTACTAAGGTTAATAATCGTGATCATGACACCGAGTATCGCTAGCACAAGAGAGAGCCACCCCATCTCCATCCATCCAATGCTGATCCCCGGAATTAAAAGAATATAGTACACATAGGCCGATCCCTTTACGGCAAACCGTTTGAGAACAGCGATTGCCGAAAGGGGGTTGTCTACTGAACTTTCAATCTTTAATCCGCACACCATTTTGCCCGGGGTCGCAGCAAAGAACGACTCAAAGAAGAGGTGGTAGAGTGCTGCGGGTATTAGATTTGCTCCAATCATGAACACGGCGAAGATCCGAAACTCTGCCAGATGCTGGGTAGCTAAAGCGGCGTCGTGTGCTGTTGAAGCCTGTAATCGTGTCATCAGGTCAGTATCAACAGAGAATAAACCGACCGTTACGATCGAAACGAGGTCAGCGACAAGCGAGAGTAGTAACGCATCAAGCAGGAAGGCGGCCGCGCGTGTGGTATGAGGAGGTACACCTCGTAGATCGTGAAGCTCGGTAGGAGGAAAATTGAGTTCAGGAGAGGGTTCCTCTTCGTATTCCTGTGGAGCTGCATGCGTAGCAAAGCAGGCGTCGCAAAGAGCCTTCCGAGGTGCTGCTTGATTGTCGCAGTATAGACATTGCACGATACCGTATTCGGCTGCATATAAATTTTGCTTTAGGAAGCGCGGCTACAGCGTTGAAAAACTGGCAGGGAGAAGATGCATGAAATTCGATCCGATTAGCAAGCAGGTGCAGGAGGATGAGAAGGATGAGGAGGAGGATTAAGATGAAGAGGAGGTCTTTGCGCTGCGAAACGCGCTAGGACATAATGTTTCAGCAAAGTGCGGCGAGCAGCGTTGACGCATGGCCGTCCCTTTTGCTCCTTTGTTATCCGTTCGTTGGAAAACCATTTAAGGCTAGATACTTGTTTTTGTATCGCTTGTCCTCAGTCACCTCTCGACCGAACCAACCAGGAGGAGAGAATTTTTCAGCATCACGAGCCGAAGTAAACTCTACCTCAGCAACTATCAGTCCATTGAGACTACCCTTGTAAATATCAAGTTCAATCGTCGCTCCGACTAACTCTATCTCGTATCGTGTTTTCTCGAGGCGGCGTCCGGCGGTCGCTTGCCACAAAGCGTCGTATTGCTCTTTAGTCAGTTCGACCTCGATCTCACGACGTACTAGGCCACCGTCACTTTTAGTTGTGAGAAAATATTTGTCTGCCTTTTTTCGAACTCGCACTTCCGTCCCATCGATGCTAACTGCAAGGTAACCTTGGATAACTTCCTTGCCCCTGATGCCGTCCAAGTTGGGCGGCTCGGTCACCAGCCACTTTCGTTCGACTTCCTGAGTCGATACGGAAAGGCCTCTGGAGTCCTCTGCTGGCTTAGATGTAGTTGCTGGCAGTACCTTCATTGTTACGCCTTTACTTCAAAAACTCTTAGAGGCGCATAACGGCTGCCTAGTGCGGCCCAGCAGGGTCTTGAAATCACTACCGTCAATCGACCAATCTGCCACCTAAGCTTGGTTCTCTCTGTATTTTACGCATATCGAGCCAGTAAGCAAATTCCATTCGATTTCTCCGGGAAATCCTTCCGATCCTTCGCGTTAATTTATTTTTATTTTCTGGCGACAGAGAGAGCGCGATTCCATAACCAAGTGCCCCCCACCAGTGTGATGACCTTAGTCATCCTACCAATCATTTACTCTAGTATAGGCTCATGTTGATGGGGCATTACAGCGGTCGCAACAACACAGATCACATTCGGGAGGAGATATATCATACTCAGGAGCAACTTCGGCAAAAGTGCAGAGCGCTTGGCGGAGAGGTGCGCTCGGTTGTCCAGCATACGCAAGAGATGCTTTCTAAGCGAGTGCATGAGGCCCAGGAAACTGTGGACATAGCTCGTCACGTGCGCCGACATCCGCTCGTATGCTGCGGGGTCGCACTAGCGCTTGGTTATGTCATCGGGGCTCGGAGGAGAAGTCGGCGAGTGGGATTGAGCAGGATGGCGATAGAGTCGCGGACAGAGCAGGCTCAGGAGCATGACCGCATCATGCAGGTAATCACGCCGGAAAAGCCCTCAGTATGGAATGCTCTGGCATTCAAGGCAGTAGAAATCGTGGGAGAGATCGTCAAGCGTCGATTCTTACCGTGATTAATGTATAGAGAGGATTGCTTACTATGGAATTTTTTGAAGCGCCGGATGTGCAACAAGATATACGACAAGTTAGTCGAGCGATAAGCGAGAGAGCGGTATCAGCAGCGCCGAAAGCGTTGCTTGTCGGGGCGGCGTGCTCCGTTGGGCTTTCGCTCGTTTTGAGAGCGCTTGGCAGGAAGCACGATGCTCTGTTCGTTGGCGAATGGGCTCCTACGCTCTTGTTGTTAGGGCTTTACTCGGAGAAGTTTGCTGAGAATAAAGAGGTCGAAAAGATCGTGATGGCGATGTAGAAGTTGAAGGTCGGCGAGGGAGTCAGTTGGATCTGATTTCCCATGATTCCTATCGTTGCTTTCGACCACCACTGACTCCTTTTTTCTCTAGTAGATTTTTAGTCTGCTCTCGGTGGAAGGTAATCAGGGCATCGTAATGGTGGATGAGTGAGATGGCTCCTAGCGGGCCAGCCTTACCTTTTGTGATTAGCTCTTGAATGTAAGTTGTGACTTCAGTGTTGTAACCCCTTGCCACTAGATCGAGCCCTTTTTCAATGGTCTCCCTGCGTAGTATGTCTTCAAGAGTCTTTACACGCTTGGTATACGTATCCATTCCACCAAATGTCGGAGCACCCTTTAAACCCGAGCCGCGTTCATAGAAGAGATTTGCAAGGTCAACGCTAAAGAACACAACAGGCTTGTCGGCTTCTTCTTTAAGGGTCAACCCGTTCTGAAACGCACATTTCGGAATATAAAACAGTTTCGAGAGAGCGCGTAGAGATCCGATAACCTCCTTGCCCTCGTTAAATGTATATTCCAGCCGTGTCTTACCCTGCAGCGATCTCAGGAAGGAGGCCTTGTCTCTTGTTCCTGCGATCACCTCAGCTGCGTGATGCAACAACACCGCATGTGCAACAAGTTGTATCCCGTACCGAAGAATGTGTGCCTGGAAGGGGCGCTCCAGTCGCTCCT
>JBIKKT010000067.1:0-12679 GCA_044360195.1 Bdellovibrionota bacterium
TAGCCTGCTATGATCTCCGAAATCGCTTCATCGGGCACAAGCCGCCGGTTTCGTCCGATCGTGTTACTGAGTACTAGGCCAGAGAGTGCCCCCGAGCAGGCGATATCATCGAGGTTCATGACCAGGCTGTCGGTAGCAAGCGATCGAAACCACTTTGTATCTCCCGTCTCACGGTAGAGAAGGTAGGCAACGATGCTTTTGGTTCCAGCGCCGTCGGCATGCAGAAAAAATGACTGAGTCGGATCACCAAACGGATCTGCTATAGGAGTGGCGAAATACCTACTCGTTGAGTGCTCGCCTACGGCTTTCAGTACTCCGCCCTTAGCAGAAGAGGCGCCCAAAGCAGCGTACGCTGCACTCTCGGTAGATTCCTTACTTGAGGCCATGCGAAGTGATTACTTCTTAAGCGATTTTACATAGGCCACCAGACTTGCAAGGTCGCTGTCGTTAAGGTCAACCTGTCCCGGCATCATTACGCTTAGACCGACAGCGGCACCGCCTTTTTTTATCGTTTCTGTGAGCTTTGCGTCGTCTTTAGCGTACTTCATCTCACCGGACATGAGGTTCCGCGGTCGCTGTCCCTCGGGCATTGTGGCTGCAAGGGCCCCATCACCGGCACCTTTCTCCCCGTGACACATTGCACACCGCTGTGCAAAGAGGGCCTTACCCCTGGCGGTGTCAGCTGCGAAGGCTGCGCTTGAGGTTAGTGTCATGGCAATAGCTGCTGCAAAGATAGGGATATATTTCATGTGGTAAACTCCGAAATTGAAGAGAACGTTAACTTACAGGTAACAACCTGGGGAGTCAGTGCGCCGCCTTAGGACGCACTCCGCTCTCTTGTAAGAACCTCACTCTTCAGCGAGTATACCTGTGTTCACTGGTGCTTGGAAGGCGTAAGCTTATGCGGCGCGTTATAGACAACATAAAAAATACGATACGCTCTAAAACGTCGGACGAGTGGCGGGCCTATTTCCAAGGAAAGGTTCAGGCGCTGCGTGCTTTTGTACAGGCGAATGGCGAGAAGGCTGCATTAGCGGGCTTTGTGCTTGGCATCGTAATCGTACTTTTTTATAAGCTCTTTATCCTGATTGTAACCCTAGCCACCCTTGCTTATCTTATAGTTATAACTGCCTCGGACCGCGATCTTTCTTGAGGGTTAAAACGATTTAGATCGAGTGCTTCTTTTTTAGAGATTTTTTAACTCCCACAGCCCCTTCGTGAGCATCTTACTATATAACCCACTGATTTAGCGGGTAAAGATTTTCTCTTTAGTTTCTACGGTGATCTGACGATATCCGTAGTAGGGAGTTGGTTTTTGTAGGGCGACCGTGCAAAAAAACGACGCAAAGCATGACCTCTTAATTCATGTATCCCAGGATCTTGAAGTTGCTGGGCTCTGCTGGCACCCGGAAGTGGGTGACGAGGTCTTTGAGCGCGAAGGCAACTCTCCAATCGCTATCCTTGTAGACCCGCAAGGGATGTCCCCCGAAGAGCTGCGCGCTTCATTTCTATGGCTTCCGACCGTAGAGCAAATGATTATGCAGTTTGAGGCGCGTCAAGCGATTATCTTTCACGCTGGCCTTGAGATGAATAGCAAACAGGTCTGCTACAAAACAGTTATACAATCCACCAGTGGTCACATCGAGTCGCGAGCCGAGTCATTTCGCGTAGCGTTGGGTTTAGCGCTCCGCGACCTGCTTATTGGTGATGTTCCTTCGGTGATAAATTAGCCTATACAACCAAATGAATTTACGTCCCCTCTTCAGTAATCGTCAGTGGTTGCGTGGCCTTTTGGTTACCCTAGAGTTTGGCTCCCTGCTGGATAATTCAACGTGCTTTTGGCTTCTTTTAAGAAAGAGAGCGTTCTGATTCACAACGGGTACTTTTCGCAGCATACCTCGGCAACGAGGTTGTGTGTGATGGGTTGCCTAGTCGTTATTTTATAAGGCCATATCGTATAGAGATACTATGGTGCTCAACATACGCATACGCTGATTCATATTCCCTACGCTGTAAACCCGGACCAGCTTCGCGCTCCGGCAGCGGCTTATTTCGCTCGCCCGATACTACGGGGTCTTTGGGGAGACCCACTTCGTATCGGCGAGCGGAATAAGCCGACGAGAAATTTTTGATATTGCAAATATAATTCCGAATTATCTTGACACGAAAAAGCAGCACTTAAAAAACCATTCGACGGTTTTGCTGTAAAAACGCTTCTAATCCTTGCACGCGCACTCAGGCGCTCTTCTTTTAGCACGATCCTTTTAGCAAAAGAGGAATCCTTCAAAAGTCAGACAGAGAGCCTTTAACGGGGTCAAAAAATCACATGCTACACTACTCCTCGCCATGCGGATCGGCGCAGGAGTTTTTAGAGTATGCACAAAGCGATTGAACGGTTTCTTCAAGCAAACACCAAAGAACGAGCAGCAACAGCAGAGGTTGTCGGTAGCCTTATTCCAATAATGGATGAGAGGCTCTACGTTGAGGCTGGCTACAGCTCGCTCTTTGCATTTCTTACTGAACGCTGTCGGTACTCTGAGGCTTCAGCGTACCGTCGTATAGCAGCTGCGAGAGTAGTAAGGCTTAGGCCAGAGAGCTTAGGGTTACTAGAAGCAGGAAGGCTTACTTTATGCTCCATGGCGGAGATGTCAAAGGTTATCACAGACGAGAATGCAGACGCTCTGCTGGCGGAGGTACAGGGGCTCTCGAAGCGAAAAACTGAAGCTTTAGTGGCGAAGCAGCTTCCACCAGTGATGGTACAGCAGGAGAAGATCCGCAAGGTGCATGTGGCGTCAGCGGTACTTCCACCAGTGGCGGTAAACAGCACACTACTCTTTACCCCGGAGCCTCAGCCGGCCTCCTCTAAACCTAGCCTAGAGACTCAACCTACGGCTTCAGTAAGGACGAGTTACTCCTTTCTTGCTGACCAGGAGTTTGACGACCTGCTCAAGGCAGTAAGGGTCCACACTGGGCATCAGCCACTAATCGAAGTCTTAAAGTCTGCTATGCGTTCATACCTTAAAGAAAGGGCTCCTAGGAGCAGCCAAGTTCGAACCTTCAATACAGAGGGCAGGTATGTTCCCAAGCACCTCCGCCAAGCCATCTTAGAGCGAGATGGGGGCCGATGCTGCTTTGTTTCTCCAGCAGGAGTTCGATGTTGCGGTGAAGCAGGCTTGCAGATTGACCATATCGTTCCATTTGCAAAAGGCGGTAAAACCGAAGCATCCAATCTTAGGACCCTCTGTAGGGCGCATAACCTCCTTATGGCGGAGTTAGAGTTTGGAAGGGAGAAGGTCTACTTCCACCAGGGGAAGCTTGGCTTGGGGTGAGAGAGTGAAGGTCAAATGCGGTGTAACGTCGGCTTATTCCGCTCGCCGATACGGAGTGGGTCTCCCCAAAGACCCCGTAGTATCGGGCGAGCGAAATAAGCCGCTGCCGCGATATGGTCCTACCGTGAGTTGGCAAGTAAGCGACTCTATTCGCGTATGTGCTCCACTCTTGTTGAAATCCTTCTCGCGGAATGAATAATCAATTCAGGGGCCAGTGGTAAGCGTTTGCAGATATCTTTTGACGGAAGTTCAGTGGCTCTCTAAGTGAAAATCAGAGGAGTTGGTAGTAAAGTAACTTTCTTCTGTGAAAGCAGAAATGGCGTGCTTCTCATTTCTCAGGAATCAGCACAGGCTTTTAGGAGGGCGCACCCTGCAGCCTGAGTTATGAAATTCTACTCCTTCTTGGCTAGCGTGGCTTTTTGGTTAATTAACGCAGAGGCGCGGAGAACGCTGAGGGCGCAGGTCCTTGTAATTTGCATCTTTGTTATCCGCTTTTTTACCCTTAACCGCGATTGTGGACCACTATCCCCCACACCAACTGCGCACCGCTTGTCGGCAGATACGACACAAAACTGAACAACTTTTTTGCAGATCCTCAGTCGCAGACATCGCTTTGGGAGGCTGTGTCAGAGAGTAAAAGATTGTACCAAAAATGTTAACCTCCCAAATTTACAGATAAAAAGGGGCGAAAACTCTTGGTGCTCTTTCTGAACGTCAAGAATCTAACATTGCAAGCCTGTTGCTGGTACGAAGTTTGCCAAAAACGTGACAGTAGATTTTTGGGTCCCTAAGGAATGGGGACGCAAACTACCACAGGTTATTCGAGCTTGGTTGTAAAACCAAAGCTCCACATGAACAAGGAAGGTTCTTTATGTTGCACAACGCCGCATTTGCCGCTGATGATGTTCGCTCGTTTCCTGCAGTAACTGCACCAGCATCGGTATCCCCCTCCCGTTACGCATCACTCTCCGATCGATTCTGTGGGATCGTCAGTCACTGTCCTGAGATGCGGAAGATCTTTGGCGTTATTGAAAAAGTAGCTAAAACCCGTTCGACGGTCTTAGTTCTTGGAGAGAGTGGTACTGGTAAAGAGCTTATAGCTCGAGCGCTTCACACGATGAGCGGGCGCTCTGGTAAGCTTGTTCCTGTCAATTGCGGTGCTATACCTGAAGATATCCTTGAGAGTGAGCTTTTTGGACATGAGAAGGGCTCGTTTACAGGAGCTGTCAGTTCCCGTATGGGGCGCTTCCAGATGGCCGACAATGGAACGATCTTTCTCGATGAAATCGGTGAGATGAGCCCAAAATTGCAGGTCAAGCTGCTACGGGTGCTTCAGGAGAAGAAGGTAGACCCCGTCGGTTCTACCCGTTCAATCGACGTTGATGTTCGAGTTGTCGCAGCTACTAATAAAGATCTTGCAGAAGAGGTTCGCGCTGGTCGATTCCGGGAAGATCTCTTCTACCGATTGCAGGTAGTTCCGGTGCAGCTGCCATCGCTTCGCGATCGCGATGGCGACACCGCCTTGCTAGCGCAGCATTTTCTTGCTCGTCACGCAGAGGAGCTAGGTAGAGAGGGTCTGTCGTTTGCCCCATCAACGATGTCGGCTATGTGTGCCTACACGTGGCCAGGAAATATCCGTGAGCTTGAGAACTTAGTTGAGCGGCTTGCTATCTTAAACGACAGTGATGAGATCACCGTTGATGCCTTGCCTGACTATCTCCGTGAAGGGCGAGCAGCACCGACGAGTATAGTGTTCTCAGACATGACACTACCATCAGCAGGTGTGGATTTTAACGCGCTCGTAGCAGAGTACGAGAATAAGTTGATCTCGTTGGCGCTCTCCCAGACTGATGGTAATAAAAAAGCTGCGGCTAAACTTTTGGGTCTTAACCGCACAACGTTAGTAGAAAAGATCAAGAAGAAGGGGCTGGAAGCCAAGGTTGAGGTCTCATCTGACACCGATGTCTTTGAAGCGTAGGCAATTCAGCGCAGAGGAGGCCTCATGAGTAGAAGAGATATCTTACCAAGAGTGTTACGGGAAGCCATAGTGGCGTGCGCGCTGCTGGGTGTATTGACAGGCGTTCCGCTTCAGTGCGATGCGCAACATCCCGTCGATGTTCAGAAGCTCTCTGCAGAAGGAGAACATTTTAAGGCGCTTACACTCTTTGAGTTGTTGCCGAGCAAGAAGGTAGGAGCTGACACACGACTATTTGTTGCTAAAAGTGCTTGGGCGCTTGGTCTTAATCGTCAAGCAGGTGAGCTCTTTGATGCGGTCCTGCGTGATGAGGCTATTTCTCCAGAGATGCGCGCACGAGTTACTCTCTCACGTGGAGCGATCGAGTACCAAGAGGGGCGCTACCAAGAGGCGTCGCTGTATGCAGAAAAAGCAATTTCGTTCCTGCATGAGCCGTCACCACTAAGGGGGCGGGGATACTTATTATGGGGACAGGCGCTTGTGCGAGCGGGATCGTTTGGCACTGCCGAGGAGAAGCTCAAAGCCGCGCTTAATGATGCAGATACTGAAGATAAGCCAGAGATTCATTTCACGTTAGCTCGAGTGGAAATGAGGCTAGGAAAGCACCCTTCCGCAGAGAAGAACCTACGGGCTATTCCGCTTGATCACGAAAAGACCCCGTTTGCAGTTCGAATGCTTGCCTCAATCGCCATTGAAACCCAGTTGTACGAACGAGCGCGCTTTTGGATTGAGCGTGGAAAGAAGGATTTTCCTGAGGGCTTTATTGATAGTTGGGCCGACTACGGATTGGTGCGGGCAAGTCTCGCTGAGGGAGATATGCTTAAAGCACGCGAGATCGTCGAGCAGGCTGGAAAGCAGTTTGCACCCTCGGATTCCTGGTTGATCTTGATGCAAGCAGCCCTTGAGGAATCCGAATGGGAACGTCAGCAATCATTGGAGGCTCGATGACACACAGTATGCTTGCTACAAAGATAGCACCGAAGGTCCCAGAGTCTCTGAGCGAGTTGTCTCATGTTTTGCAGCGCTTCACGGAGAGTAGCGGTAAACTTGAAACCCGCTATGCCGGATTGATGGAGGAAGTTGAGCAGCTGCGTAAGCAGCTTGAGGCGAAGGAAGAAGAGATTAAACGCGCAGAGCGCTTATCGATGTTGGGCGAGACAGCAGCAGCACTGGCGCATGAGGTTCGTAATCCACTGGGTGCAATAACCCTTTTTATCTCGATGTTGAAGGGCGATCTGTCGGATCGGCCCCAGTCATTGACCCTGGTCGAAGAGATTGAGCGCAGTATAACGAGCCTTGATGGTGTGGTGTCCAACGTGTTGCACTTTGCAAAGAACAATGCTGTGCAACGCAGTCCGATGAATCTGCACGGGTTACTGAAAGAGGTGGCCCAGCACTTCTCGAGTGTGCATGGGGCTCAGGCGTCTTTTTCGCTGGAAACGGAGGGAAATCCGTTGATCGTTGGCGATGCTCAGGCGCTTCGTCAGGTTATGTACAACCTAGTTATGAACTCCCTCCAGGCGACTCAATTCACCGGTGCTATAGCTATACGCGTGTCAGATTCCGCTGAAGACGGAGACGTAACGGTAGTCGTTTCTGACAACGGACCGGGTATCCCAGCCGAGGTCGCTCCACGATTGTTTGAACCGTTTGCTTCGGGGCGGAGAGAGGGTACTGGATTGGGACTATCGATAGTCAAACGCATAGTTGAGGCACATGGGGGCGCTATCAGTGTTCGTAACACGCCGAGTGCCGAATTTGCGATTATGTTGCCGCGTTGCTCGCGGAGATAGAAGAGTTTTGAAGAGGAGACTAGAATAATGGACTTCAAAGAATCGAACAACGAAGGGCTTGAAAAAGCGGTGGCGTCTTCTAAAACGCGTATTCTTATCGCAGATGACGATCCCCACATGCAGGTAGCAATTAAGACCTGCCTTGCTCGCAAAGAGTTTGAGCTTGTAGTGGTCAATAATGGACTACTGGCGTTGGAGCTCCTTGAGCGGGAGTCGTTTGACCTCGTCATTACTGATCAACAGATGCCCCAGATGTCAGGCTCTGAGCTAATGGCCTCAGCTCAAAGTAGGGGAATCGAAGTGCCGATGGTGCTTATTACCGCATACGGTACGATAACGCAGGCGGTAGAGGCGATGCAGCGAGGGGCTGCCGACTTTATAGCTAAGCCTTTTACTGCGCCCGAGCTTGAGCGGGTGGTTGAGCGAGTGCTGCTGCCAGAAGCCAAGGCGTGTCGGCAAAACAGCGGCCGCCAGCCGCACGGACGGCCAATCATCACCAATGACCCGTTAATGATCCGTGTTTTAGAGGTAGCTGAAGCGGTAGCGCGCAGTGAAGCTACCGTCTTGATCCAAGGAGAGTCTGGAACAGGTAAGGAGTTGATAGCACGGTTCCTCCACGCCAGTAGCCCACGCTCAAACAATCCGTTTGTGGCGGTTAACTGCGCTGCCTTGCCCGCAAGCCTTCTTGAGAGCGAGTTGTTTGGACATGAGAAGGGAGCCTTCACAGGGGCTCAAGCGCGCAAGATCGGAAAATTTGAGTTGGCACATGGCGGTACGATACTGCTCGATGAAATCTCAGAGATGGACCTACCCCTACAAGCAAAACTCCTGCGTGTCTTGCAGGAACGAGAAGTAGATCGAGTGGGTGGAAAGGAGCCGGTATCTATTGATGTACGCGTATTGGCGACTACCAATAGGAATCTTGAGGAGACCGTACGCGAAGGGAAATTCCGGGCGGATCTCTATTATCGCTTGAACGTTATCCCGCTTACCCTGCCGCCACTCAGGGAGCGACGTTCAGACATTAAGTTACTCACCGAGCATTTCATGAGGCAGTTTCTTGGAGAGCGGGCTCCGACTCTACCGGCGCCTGTAACTGAGGCGCTCATGAGTCACTCATGGCCAGGGAACGTGCGCGAGCTTCAAAACGCTGTGCAACGTGCTGCAATATTGTCGGGTGGTGCGGTCCCACGCGAGTCAGACTTCTTGCTATCGATGAATCCAGCAACTCAGCTTGACACGTTCCGTAACGACCAGAGTGCCCCGTTACCGAGGCTTCATGAGGCTGTTGAGCGTACCGTTGAGGCTTCGGGACACAGCGGTGATGCGGCTCTGCGCATCAGGTCCGGTGTTACCGTGGCTGAAATGGAGAAGACCCTCATTCTTGAAACTCTCCGCACAACGGATAATAACAGAACAGAGGCAGCACGTCTGCTCGACATCAGTATTCGAACGCTCAGAAACAAGTTGCATGAGTATAGGGCAGCTGGTGTTGTTATTGAGGGCGACTGAAACCTGCACCTTATCAGCATAGGTAGCTTTTGCTAACCGTGTAGTGGAACCGAGCTCCCTTCTGCGCTACAGTGTTGAGCGCATGGGTAAACGTCTCTCGCAGCGACGAAAACGTAAGACTGGGTGGGCATCAAGGTTGAGGTGGTGGGCGCTTTGGCTCGCTTCGTTGTGGTTTATCTCCGTTGTTCTTCTGCGCTTTATCGCTCCTCCAACAACACCCCTCATTGTTATCCGAGCAGTTGAGTATTGGTTGCAAGGAAAATCAGTTTCCCAGAAGCGCGAGTGGATCGCGCTTGATGACGTTCCGACGCGAGTGCAGCAGGCTATCGTCGCTGCTGAGGATGCTCGATTTATGCGGCATTGGGGGGTAGACTTTGGGGCACTCGACGATGTGCTGGACGATGCCACCGACTCGCGGCGAGTGCGGGGCGCCAGCACGATTACCATGCAGACCGTAAAAAATATCTACCTGTGGCCCGGCCGGAGTTACGTGCGTAAAGTGCTTGAGGGTGTGATGACTCCTATCGCTGGCGTTGTCTGGGGTAAGAGGAGAACTCTTGAGCTCTATCTTAATATTGTTGAGTGGGGTGAAGGGGTCTACGGTATTAGTGCAGCAAGTCATCACTACTTTCAGAAATCGGTGCGCGAGCTCTCTCTCGACCAAGCAAGTGCGTTAGCGGCGATATTACCGTCGCCTCGTGTGCTTACCCCCCACACTCTCAGTCCGATCGCTCGAAAACGGTTCGCGCGTATTCGGAAGGAGGCGCACGATACGCGGTTGCCTGGGCTTCGTTAGCGATTCTGTTCTCGATAGAGATCCTCTCTCATATACCAGGCAGCTTGGGCGCCGCTGGATATGGGGGCACGGTTGATCCAGGCGCGGATGTAGGTCACGCCAGCGTTTGTGGTGAATGACGGCGGAAAGTTCTCATACCTATCCGGGCTTTCGCGCAGCACGTACAACGGCCCAGGGCTTGCGTTGGTATAGTCTTGTTGCAGGATAACCTTCTCTGCAGAGCCCCTGCTGTGAGCAACAAACCAAGCCTCTCCATACTGCATTCGAATCTGTGCTTGAAATTCCTGGCTTGAGCCGAGTGTGCGCTGCTCGGCGGGATAGAGCTCGATCAAGGTACGACGTTGTAACTCAAATGAGCTTCTGCCCCACGTCAAGAGCTGCCATGTAAGCCGCAGGTTTGCAGAGATGTAGCCGCCTATCAAACATAGGGCGAGAACGGTACCAAGCCTACTCTTTTCAGCGAGCCGTACCATAAAGCGCGAGAGCACTAGGAGTATGAGCACGGTTTGAAAGAGGAAGTATCGCGGGAGGATAAAAGGCGGAGAGCTTACTGCTACCACTATGAATGGTGTGATGAGGAGAAGCGCTATGAGTAGGCCAATTTTTTTATCCTCTCGGCACCATGCGAATACCTCAGCAGCAATAGTGGCTATAACCCCTAGTGCCAGCAGAGACATCCAGGCGCTCATCGCAGGGTTACTGGCAGAAAGCTCTTCCCCTCCTACCGCGACTGAGAGTGTTGTAAGGAATACTTGAAGGTAAGGAAGAAGCGGGGCACCTCCGATGGTAAGAGAGCTGTAAAACATTAGCGCGAGTATGCTGCCGATGATGCATATGGGAATGAATGCCCACCGGTTCCATGAGTTCAAGCCAAGCGGTGATGTTCTGGTTGCCTCCATCGCACACGACCACACCATCAGTGGTGCAAGCACCATGGCGAAGGCTGCGTGAGCGAGACAGCCAAAGGTAGCTACGACTGAAAATAGGAACGGGGAGGGGCGGTCAGTATCATCGCCCCGTGCGCGCAGCACCAGGAAGATGCACCACGTTGAACACAGTACCAACAGGGAGTATCCACGGGCCTCTGAGTTATAAAGTATAAGATTGTATGAAAAGAGGCACATCAGCAGCCACAACCCGGCAACTCGTGCACCGAAGAGTCGCGGCGCGTAACGCGCGATCAGGAAGAGAGTTGCAACTCCATAGAGGAGGGAGGGGAAGCGTAATTTCTCAGGGGATGAGAACGGACCGGTAAGGAATATCCACAGACTATTGAAGGGGTGATTGTTGTCGTGGAGCAGGCCAGTAACTATTTCAAGGGGTGATGATATAGAGCTTACCTGAAGACATGACCACTGCTCGTCTAGCCACAGCTCACCAAAGAGGGCCATTCCCCGTGAAATTACCCCCACCGCCACGGCTAGGGACATAAGGGCTATTAAAACTAAGCGCTTCGAATGTTGAAAAACTGACATCTAACCCCTTGTGTCACGGAATTGACGCTTGGTTGAGCAGCTAAGGTACTGAATACACGAAGTATTCGATTAGCATACCTTTTGCTTACCATGTTCTTGAAGAGGTGGATATATGGGACTTGTTGACACTATTTTTGATCGAACAGTGACCGGCCTATCCAAGGCGATGGACCTCTCCTGGAGGCGCAACAATGCGTTAGCCGCAAACGTGGCAAACGCGGAGACCCCGCAGTATCGGGCGGTTGATCTGACGTTTGGTAAAGAGCTCGACAGGGCCTTCGGTAGTGCGCAGGAGAGCGTCATGCGTACCGATGGGCGCCACCTTGATGTCGGTCAGAATCAGAGCTCACGACTCATTCAAGATAATTCAAGTATGACGAAGCCTGACGGCAACAACGTCGACGTCGACCTCCAGATGGGACGACTCTCAGATAATAGTGGTGACTACACGATGGCAGCGCGCCTCATAAGGCGACAGATTGGGCTACTTCGTACGGCTATTAGAGAAGGGAGATAATCTATGACTAGTTCTATAGAGGTATCCGCATTCGGAATGCAGGCTGCTCGTAAGCGAGTTGAGATAGCATCTTCGAACCTCGCAAACATGGAGGTAACCAATGCAGGAGACGGTAAACCGTATAAGGCTAAGCAACTGAGGGTTGCGGCGATAGATCTCCCTGGTACCTTCTCATCCGCGCTGGAGAAAGCAACGCTCAAGGCTCCGGTTGTCACACAGGTGCTCGAGAGTGATGCGGTACGGCGCGAGTATCAACCGGGTCATCCCGACGCCGATGCGCAGGGCTTCGTTGCCTACCCTGATATTAATATGATCTCTACGATGACAGACCTGATGTCTGCAACACGCGTATATCAAGCAAACGTTGCTGCGATTGACTCGGCTAAGACGATCAAGAAAGCAGCGAATGAGATCTTAACTGCGTAAAGGAAGCCAACACGGAGGTTTTAGTTTATGGCGATAAACAGAATTAACGCTTCGATTCCTCAGGTTCAAGGGATTAAACCCCTGTCTGAGAGTGTTCAACAGGGAGGTGCCCCGAGCGCTCAATCAAGCTCATTTGGCGATATGCTTGCCGACGCCCTGGATGAAGTAAACAACTTACAGAACGAGGCAGACAAACAGATAGAAGGTCTTACTCTCAACAAGGAAGGATACACCCCTCACGGAGCTATGGTAGCCCTTGAAAAAGCCGATACAGCCTTCCAGCTTATGTCTGCGATTCGGGGAAAGATTATCCGAGCATATGAAGAAGTAATTCGCACACAAGTTTGATAACTAGGTAATGAGGTACTGTGGCACTAACTCTTGATCCAAAAGCCGTCGCTTCGCAGTTGTTTGAGGGCTACCTTAAACTTCCACTTACGCAAAAGATTCTATTTCCGTTTCTGATACTGTTTTCTATATCGGCCATCATGTATGTGTCGAAGATGGCGACTCAGCCGGATTATACTTTACTCTACTCTGACTTGAGCACCGCTGATGCAGCAGGTGTAGTTGAGCGACTTAAAGAGCTCAAGATAGCTTACCGTATCGAGGGTAGTACGATCTCTATCTCTCCTCCTGATATGGTACATGAGTTGCGTATGACGCTAGCTTCCGAAGGGCTCCCAAAGACTGGCACCGTTGGTTACGAGCTCTTTGATGGTACAAACCTGACCACCACCACCATGGGTGAGATGGTCAAAAAGCAGCGAGCATTACAGGGTGAGCTAGAACGAACAATTATGTCCCTTGATGCCGTGCTTTCAGCGCGTGTTCACATCTCTCAACCGGAGAAAAC
>JBIKKT010000035.1:0-40187 GCA_044360195.1 Bdellovibrionota bacterium
GGGCTGCTTGGCCGCCAAGCTAAAATTTCTTATCCACTGCCGTCTTTACCGTCAAATGCGCCGGAATTCTTTTAGTTGAGCCGCTGTTAGGCTGTCGCCACACCCAAAATTCACCACTAGACTGCCACAGAGGCGCTATTTTACGCGTCGTCTCTGAGAAGAAACGACCGGGGGCGACTGGTTTCCGCGCGTTCTCTGAGAAAAAAGAACAGGGAAAAAAGAACAGGAACAGGGCTTTCGCCAAATCAGGCGCAGCGCGCAACAACCGCCTTCGCCATCTTAATTCGATCAGAAACACCCACTCCGCCACGCTCGACACCCGCCAGAAAGATCCCGGGATTGCATGCCTCGAACGCATCACACGCCGCTACGATGCGATGGTGCCCAACAGAAAGTTGCGGAATGGCATGTCGCCATTCGGTTGTTTCCAACACCTTACAACCATTTATATTGAGCAACTCCTCAAGCAATTCAGGCACACGCACCCGTGCGCGAGCCTTATCTATTGGACGGCCTACAGCCTGAGCGCCCCCAAGAATAACCGTTACAATATGCTGATCAGGCGGCGCCACGTGAGGGAAAATGATGGAATTAAACATCACTCCAAGCAGATCCTCCGGCATCCCTCCGGGAAAGAGAATACCAAACGCATCCGGTATCAGTCGCTCGCTACGAGGAACAGCCGCATGGACAACAGTAAGCGAAGCATACGCCATGCAACGCAACTCAGTCGCAAGAGCAGGACCAAGCGACTCCAGTAGCTCTATAAGAGGATTCCCCGCTACCGTAACCACACACCGATCAGTAGTGACCACACTCTGGTCAGAGCACATTATGCTGAAAACACCAGAGTCATTTTTGGTGATACTACGTGCGACGCAGCCCCTGAACTCAACCCCTCCCTCTCGTAGTCGATCCACAAGAGTAGTAATGAGGATTTCAATCCCTCCCTCAAGCACAACCACCGCCGGCTTTCCGCCCTTGGGCTTACTCTTCATGTACTGAATTAATGATTCCCCAGATACAGCCGAATTCCAGAGACCGGAGAAGATTGAGCGCGCGCTCAAGGTACCAACATCTCCGCCGTAGATGCCCTTTAAGACCGGGTCGAGCATCTCCACTGCCGTCCGCTCTCCGATAAGCGGCGTGAAGAATTCAAGCACCGAAACGTCTTCAGCCTTTGGTTTCATGAGGCCGCGCGAGAAAAGCTTCCATGGCAGAGAAAGCTTAGTTCCTAGAGAGAATAAGGGGCTCCTTAACAATTCAAAAACACCCGCTGGCACCTTTAGCGGGCGATTCTGAGCCCACACCCACTGACCATACTGTGGAACAACGGAATACCGTCGCCGATCTCTTAAGCCCAACTCAGACACGAGCTCAGAGAAGTCAGGTCGCTCCACAAGAACATTAGGTCCCGTTTCTAGTGTAAAGCCTTCGCGCTGCACCGACCTAATCATCCCGCCTGGACGGTGTGGCTCAAGAACAACAACCCTCTCGCCCCGCTTCATGAGCTCGTAAGCAGCCACCAGCCCCGTGATTCCCGCACCGATGACGACCGGCATCATAATTAGCCTTAGTTAAAATATGAGCCTAAAAAAGTAGCCGCGTGCGAATATTGGTATCAAGCTCGTCGAGTTTTGTTTTAACTGCACCTGAAATCTCACTATCAACGTCGATTATCAGGTAACCAACTTTACCCTGCGTACCGAGATATTGAGAACGAATATTAGCTCCCATCTGAGCGATGATCGAGTTGATGGAACTCAATACACCTGGCACGTTGTGGTGAATGTTTAGGATGCGATGACTAGATCTGACCAACGGAAGCTCAACGTGAGGAAAATTTACTGCCCCTGTTGTGCTGCCTGTCTCAATAAACTTGATGAACGTGTTGGCAACCTCAAGCCCGATGTTGCGCTGCGCCTCAATCGTACTACCACCAATGTGGGGCGTAAGAATGGTGTTATCTAGGCCAGATAGAGGGCACTGAAACACCTCATCATTTGTCTTGGGCTCATCAGGAAAAACATCAACTGCAACTCCGCCAAGCTTACCGGACTTTAATGCATCTCGAACAGCATCAAGATCTACAACTCGCCCTCGACTCAAGTTGAGAAGACACGCGCCATCTTTCATCAAACCGACTTCGCGCGCACTGATTAAATTGCGGGTCTCTGCGGTATCTGGCACGTGTAGCGTGACAAAATCCGAGAGCTGCAACAATTCATCGAGCGAGCCAACCGAGGTATGAGTCCCAAGAGGAAGCTTACCGAGAATATCGTAGAAATAAACTCGCATACCAAAAGCTTCAGCAAGTAACCCGACTTGCGGTCCTATGTGTCCATAACCCACAATTCCGATACTCTTGTTTCGAACCTCAACACACCCATCCGCAGATTTCTCCCATACACCACGGTGGAGAAGCTGGCTCTTGTGAGCAGCACGGCGCGCCAACATAACAACTTCAGCAATCGCTAGCTCGGCAACGCTTCGAGTATTACTGAAGGGAGCATTAAAAACAGGAACTCCGCGGAGCGCTGAGTGTTCAAGGTCAACTTGGTCTGTTCCGATACAGAAGCAGCCAATCGCCAAGAGGTTCTTAGCAAGATCAAGCACCTTAGAGGAAACCTGTGTCTTTGAGCGAATGCCAAGGATATGGACTGATGATATTACTCTACACAGCTCCTCTTCGCTGAGCGCCCCCTTCAACAACTCAGCTTGATAGCCGGCCTGCGCCAAACGCTCAACAGCTGCCGGGTGGATAGCCTCTACGAGCAGGAGCTTCATCTTCTCGCGCGGATAGGAATACTGTTTACTCGTCATTTGGCCATCGTATAGCGGGATACATTCAAACGGAAGGTGTCTCGAGGGTTTTTTCGTTATCTGCAAGCAAAAATGGCCATCTAAAGGCTCTTCCCCTCTGCCTTAAGGACACGCGGCGTGATATACTAACCGGATGATCGGAAACCACTCCTCAAGCAAAGCCAAGATTCTCAGCCACCTCCGCAAACTTGCTCCGTTCTCCATCGTTGAAAAGGGAATCGGCCTCGCCTCAAACGGGCACGTCGTCGAATGTAGTGGAAGCGGTGCCGTTTTCTCTGGCCTGGTGAAAGAGAGTGACGCATCGTCGCACTCAATTCAGCTATCGATACTGTCAGCGAGTGAGATCGAAGCTACGTGTAGCTGCTGCGAGTCCACAGAGATGACTGAACAGTGGTGCCCCCACGCAGTCGCACTCCTCTGGCGCGCAGCTGAGCTTGACTTCTTTGAGAAAAGGAGTGGATTTCATGATCGAGAATCAACTTTTCGTGTGAATCAGAACTCCTCTCGCGAGATCGCTGACTCCATACGGGAGCTATACCTTGCTGAACCGGAATCGATCGGGCCTGAGCCTTCCGTAAGCGCCATTTCAAACCTGGCATATACACCCGCTGTAACGCTGATTCTTGACCTCCAGAGCGACCGCCTCGGAGTACGAGTGCTTTTCGATGACATTGAACAGGAGCCCACTATCTTTGACGGCTTTCGTAGGGTTTCAAGTCGCGCTCTCGACAACATCCTGCTTCAAACGTTTGAAGATGAGGGGTCCTGGGATGAAGCGAGTCGGTTGTGGTTCATTAATTCGAGCCGCGGAATCGAAATAACGCTGGGACTGATAAATGAGTACCCCTCTGTTCTCTCTATCACCGACCTAAAGCCGATTATCGTAGGGCGTGACCCGATCGAAGCCAAGCTAATCCTAACCTGGCAAGCAACCTCTCTTGAGCTCACCATGCACTGGCTGGTACCCACACCGACTTCAATAGAGGAAGCTCCACGGACTCAAGAAGTGCTGGGGAATGGTCCCTTTTGGACCCTTATCAACAACACCATCTACCGACTCACCCCCCACGCCGCGCGAATAGCGTCGATCTTTGGTCACTCCTCAGCGCTTAGCATGCCGCGTACCCAAGTTGGACCGATACTTGAGACGCTGCACGAATTTGGAGAATCTCCTCGCAGCTCCGTGCTAGTCACAAACCCCTCCAAACAGCCAACGGTAGAGATCAAGACACCCGTGCCTGTGCTAATACTGGAGCGTAAGGATGTGGCTTCAGATCACTTTGCCTCGTTTAAAACTGTTGAGATCTCTGCAGCACTCGACTTTGACTATCCATCTCCCCCTTCGAACTCCAACGTGGTTTTCCTAGGAAATAGAGAGGTTGAGCATGCTGCACATCAGAAGCTTATCGACCTTGGCTTTACCCCAACTGCAGAGAAAAGGCGCTACTTTCTCGCAGGAGATTCAGCCTTAGATTTCATCTACGATAAAAATTCTGAGATTAAAGGGGAATGGAAGCTGACTGGCCTTGAAGCAATCAAGCAGGGGGTCCGATTTTCAGATCTCGATATCGCTGTATCCCTCTCTGAAAGCACCTCTGATGACGGAGATGAACAACGCGGCGGCTCGGCGGCGATCGACTGGTTTGAATGTCGAATCGTGCTGACTCAAAACAACGCCAACATCCCCCTCTCTGCGGTCTTTAAGAACGCGCGCTCTGACACTGATAGGTGGACCCGCCTCGATAGCGGGGCATACGCTCGTGTTCCTGGCGGCAACATCGCGCAACTGCGCACTATCCTCGGCATGGTCGATCCTAACTGTCGGGTCAGCAACACGATACGCGCTCAACTGTCGCTCGCGCAAGCTATCAGCCTCAGCCGAGTGAACGACGAAGGGTTCACCGTGTCGCTCGATAAGCGACTTGAAGCGCTAAACCAAAAGCTTTCGACCTTTTCCCATATTAAAACGATAAAAGCGACGAAGTCTTTCACTGGAAAGCTGCGCCACTACCAGGAAGAGGGTATCAGCTGGCTTAACTTCCTGCATGAGTTTGAGCTTGGCGGCGTGTTAGCTGATGAAATGGGACTTGGAAAGACCGTGCAAGCACTTGCCTTCTTCCAGTACCTAAACGACAAAAAGGTAAAGAAGAAAGACAAAAAGCCTGTTCTTATTATCGCTCCAACATCAGTAATTACCAACTGGCTCTATGAGATTAAACGCTTCGTTCCAGAAATGACTGCACTTTTGCTGCATGGACCTGGACGCAAGGCGCTGTTTAGCCAGATTCCGGAAGTAGATTTTGTGCTTACCTCATACGCACTTTTACGCCTCGATAGGTATGAATTGGAGCGGTATGAATTTTCATACGTAGTTCTCGACGAAGCACAAAACATCAAAAACCCGGCAGCAACAACAACCAAAGCAGCAAAAGCATTGCGCTGTAAAAATCGACTAGCCCTCACGGGAACTCCGACCGAGAACCGCCCCATGGAGCTGTGGTCTATCATGGACTTCCTCCTTCCAGGGTACCTTGGTTCGCAAGAATTCTTCCGCAACAACATCGAGCGTCCGATTATGGAGGGCGGAACAGCAACTCAGGTTGCTCAGATGCTCAATTCTAAAACTCGACCGTTCATCCTGCGGCGCCTCAAAGCAGATGTAGAGAAGGAACTTCCACCAAAGATTGAGTCCGTTCTGCATGTCGATATGACACCGAGCCAGAAGCAACTCTATGGACAGATCCTGGCTGAGGTCCGACCAAAAGTATTTGACGCTGTTAAGAAGAAAGGTATCCAGGGCGCAAGCGTTTCGATTCTGGCGGCACTTCTGCGTCTTCGACAGGTATGCAACCATCCAAACTCGATCGATGCCCTTAGCGATCTTGAAGGATTTGATTCCGGTAAGTTTAACCTACTCAAGGACCTTACAACCGAGGCACTCGAAGCTGGGCGAAAAATCCTCCTTTTCAGTCAATTTCGAGGAATGCTCTCGTTAATCCGATCGTGGCTCAATGAGATCGGCACTCAATACCTCTACCTTGATGGAACGACTCGAAATCGACAGGATCTAATCGACCAGTTTTCACAGGACGAGTCAGTTCGCCTCTTCCTGATAAGCCTTAAAGCTGGAGGTGCGGGATTGAACTTAATGGCCGCCGACACGGTTATTATCTATGACCCGTGGTGGAATCCAGCCGTAGAGAGCCAGGCGGTAGATCGTGCACACCGCATTGGACAGAACAAAACGGTATCGGTCTACAGGCTAGTTACAGAGGATTCAGTAGAACAGAAGATCATGGCTCTGAAGTCAAAGAAATCGAAGCTTGTTGACGCACTGATCAATGAAAACGGCCTATCAACGATCAATCTGTCTAAGAATGATCTTGAAAGCCTCTTCAGTTTTGATGACGGGGCGTAAAACCTCTCTCTTGGCTTATCAATTGACCGCCGAAAGAGCTGGATGCATTGGTGCTCGGTAAGGTGTTTGCGTTGCGCTAGCTCTGCTTGCTGACGGCCGTTCCAAAGGGAGGTTTTTAGCGACTTTCCTAGAACAACCAACCCCAACGATGTCCCGTTGAAGCGAGCATAGCAGCGGTCTGTTTGAGTTCACTTCGATCAGATGGCTTCAAGAGGCCAAGATTATCCCACACATCCTCGGGAATTTTTTCTGAGGTCTCTGCGCGAAGGTTCTCTATGATGGAGAACGCTGCAAGCCAACGACGTGACTCGGGGTGCATTAACTTTTGATGCGCCTTGCTCATACCAAAGGAGCCTATACCGATAAGGGCATCCCTTCCGCACCCTGCAGCTAACAGTACCATTCCTGCCACGTGCAAAGAGGCTGCACCGTATATCTCGAGGGTAATTTCATCCACCTGTCGACCAACTGATAGGGCCGTCATGGCTGAAGCTGCCTGCTCTGCCGTTCCTTGGGCGATAAGGACAGCCAGCCCAACTCGACCAGCAAACCCCGCTAGCATGCCGCGCCCTGAACCAAAGGATTCCAAAGTCGAGCCCACAAAGAACCCGATATGTGCCCTTAGAAGCGCATCTTCCAAAACAGGCCCCCATACCCCTCGCAGGTCCTTGGTCTGCAACCTACGACACACCGCATGCATAACGGCTGAGGCTGCAAGGAGATCACTTGGCACCACCTCTGTTACTTCGCGAACCGAAGACAGCTTGCGCCTGCCCGCGCTTAAGGTAGGGTCGCTTCCTATCGCTAGCACCAACCGCTTAAGCCCAAACAGGAGCCCCTCGGATAGCTGATTAATGTTATTAGGCCGCCCCAAAACGAAGCTACAGATACGCCATATAATCTGAGGAACAGGTCGCGCAGCATTAACCAGCTCGCGAGCACGCGTGTAGGACTCTTCAGCGCGCTCATCAACCGGATTTGCGCTGCGAGTAAACTCAACTACCTCCTGCTGACCATTGATAAGCTCCTGCGCGATGTGATTATCGAAGTCGTTCTGCGCAAGCGATGAGATCTCTTCTGGCATACTCGAGTTATCGGCTTACGTTAGCTGTTTTAAACGAATTTTCTTTTAAAAATGCGGTTGCGACCGCTAACTTACTGAATCCTTGAAGGGAGTTGCTAGCGTCTTATGTAAACAGTGTAAGCTTTGGCTCTTGGTCAATCATGAACACAAGAGACGAGCGGGTAAAATGAACGTTGTTTAACCAGGCAATACGATCGGGTTATTTTTTGGCAAATTAGCTCAAAAACGGTCCCTCTTTTGCCGGTTACCGCCTGTTGAGAAGCTTTTAACTTGACGTAACCACTTGTTACTGTTTGATTTGTAGGACAACTGAACATCGATTGATGTCTAAAAGGGTGCTCACTATGGGTAATTCACGATACTGTTTAACGAAAGCCGACCTTGCAGATGCTATCTATGCCGCAATCGATATCGACAAGCAGAAATCTGCACAGATCGTTGAAGATTACATTGAAATTATCAAAGAGGCTCTCGATAAGGACGCTAAAGTTATGCTTTCCGGTTTTGGCTGCTACGAAGTAAAGTCAAAGCCTGCTCGTCGCGGTCGTAACCCACAGACCCGCGAGACGATTATCCTGCGCGCACGCAGAGTTGTTAAGTTTAAACCCAGCCAGCTTCTACGCCGTGCGATAAACGGTGAGACGATCACTGACGAAGAGGTTGAGAGAGATTACTAGGGAAAGCTCGCTCGGGAATTAGCACAACCTGTTACGGGGAATCTTCCCCTAGTTTCATTAGCTGTCTGCAATCTTTGGTGCAACACGTACATTTCCAGCGGACCTGGAAGGTCCGCGGTGCGTGATTTAAGCGACTAACCTAGGCTTTTAACCAGGCAGCTCTACCCTGTATGTAGCCGGCGGTGAATGATTATGGCATCGCGCTGCCTTTAGGATCCTTTAGCGAGAAGGTGGGATGGTCGATACCCCACGTTAGCTGGGAAAGGTCACAGAGCAGACAGGAGCTTACTATGGAGAGCCATATAGAGAAGAGAAGCAAAGAGGGCGACATCACACCGAAGCCTGGCTCTTTTGCCCGCATATGGCTAGATTTCTCCGAGTTTTCGATCTTTTCGGGGACGGTTTTATTCTGGGCTGTGGTCCCTTTTTTTGTCCTTCTGGGGCTACTTTATTCGAAAATTGGGGAACACAAATCTCCAGGTTTGGTGCAGTCCTACGATGGGTATAGCATTATGGTTTTCCTCGGTTTCTGGGGATTGGCCATATTTCTGTTGGTCACTTCTTTTGCTGTGCTCTTGTTGATGCTGTTGCGCGCACTAGTTTCTAAACCAGAGGTAACCAAGGCACCCTCTGATAATTCCGGTACGGTGCCCCCCCCCCTGTCGGCTGCGCCCTCCTCCTCGGTTGGCTCCAATTTTATTTTTCTCTTCTTGATAGGTGTTGGTCTTCTCTCACTGGCTAATATCGGCGCGGTCATTCCCTTGGACTACGGTAAGCTGTGGATCGGAATACCGGTAATGGCGCTGGCATGGGCAATCGCGGGCCCTGGGTATGCCGCCGGTTCAGGTGTGGTGTTCTTAATGCTCCTTATTGGAGCGTTCACAGAGGCAGGACTGATCACTCTTGGGATTGTGGCTTTTGCAGCCTTCAAGCGATGGAGCCATGCAAAGCGACGCAGCTCGGGGGCATGATTAGCAGTAGCGATTGTAGCGCTGAGGTCCTATCTTTAGGGACACAACCCTCTGTCTTTGGGTCAGACACGTAATTTTCCAGCGGACCTGGAAGGTCCGCGGTGCGTGATTTAAGCGACTAGCCTAGGCTTTTAACCAGGCAGCAACCCTCTCCTTGATTGCTGAGGCGGTAAATCCGAACTTCTCCGCCAACAACTCGCCAGGAGCAGAAGCGCCGTAGTGGTCGATACCTACAACCAGCAAGCGCTTGGCAGATACGAACGAATGCCATCCTTGAGTTGAGCCAGCCTCAACGACAACTGCTGGCACATCAGATGGTACCAAGACACTCTTAAAGGCCTCAGGCTGAGCCTGGTACAGCTCAACACATGGCATTGATACTACGCGTGCGTTTATCCCCTGTGCTTCAAGCGCCACAGCAGCCTCTACTGATGCACCTACCTCAGAACCTGTCGCCACTATCACAACATCTGGTTTGTGGCTGTCGCGCACAACATATGCACCCTTGAGGACATCGTCCGGAGTAAACGAAGCAGGTCTTGTAAGCACGGGCAAGTTCTGACGACTAAAGAGCAGAACGCTTGGCCCCTTCTTGTGCTCCAACGCCGCGTAGTAGCACATAGCCACCTCTACACCATCCGCTGGGCGGTACACGTTTAGGTTTGGTATAAGTCGTAAGCTCATAACGTGCTCAATCGGCTCATGCGTTGGGCCGTCTTCGCCGACCCAGAAGCTGTCGTGGGTAAAAATGTAGAGAGCTTGCAGGTGAGAGATCGCCCCAACCCGCATCGCTGGCCTCATATAATCGGAGAACACAAGAAAGGTCGCGGTGTAGGGAATCCACGATTGCGTATAGGCCAAGCCATTAGCAATGGAGCCCATCGCGTGCTCACGCACTCCGAAATGAATGTTTTTTCCACCAAAACCATCGTGCCCGACATCGCCACCATTTTTGATGTACGTCTTCGTTGACGGATCAAGGTCAGCTGACCCACCCACAAACCCGGGCAGGTGCTTCGCTATAACCTGAAGCGCAACACCCGAAAGGTTACGAGTGGCGTCCTTCTTAGGCTCCTTAAAGGCCGCAAGAAGATCCTCTTTAAGCTGCGGCGGAATGGTTCTTGTGGTCTGAAGGTCAAGTTGAGCAGCGAGATCTACATTCGACGCACGCCATGCTGCATACCGGGATCCCCACGCTGTGTACTCAACAGACTTACTCTCAACGCAAGCAGCACAAAAGTCGCGAACATCATCAGGCACCAGGAACTGGGCATCCTCAGGCCACCCCAAATTCTTCTTGGTCGCCTTGACTTCATCTGCGCCCAAGGGAGACCCGTGAACGTCGTGGGTATTCTTTTTGTTTGGGCTACCAAATCCAAGAGTAGTCCTACAACAGATAAGGCTTGGTCGCTCCTTCTGAGCCAACGCCTTGTCGAGACACGCAGCAACCTCCTGCATGTTGTGTCCATCACAGCTCTGCACGAACCACCCGTACGACTCATACCTTTTGGCAACTGACTCAGTAAAACAAACCTCGGTCTCACCAGCCAAAGAGATCTTGTTGTCATCGTAGAGGTACACCAAGTTGTCGAGCTTCATGTGACCTGCAAGAGATCCAGCCTCACCTGATAGACCCTCCATAAGATCGCCATCACTCACAAGAGCATACACCCGGTGGTTGAACAGCTCGGCTCCGTACCGTGCAGCCAACATCTTAGCAGAGAGCGCAAGACCTACAGCGTTTGCCGAGCCCTGACCGAGGGGCCCGGTAGTACTCTCAACGCCGGGAGTATATCCAAACTCAGGATGCCCAGGAGTGATGCTCTCCCACTGCCGAAACTGCTGAATCTGAGACATCGGCACGTCGTACCCGAATAGATGGAGGAGTGAATAGAGGATCATGCATCCATGACCAGCCGAGAGCACAAAGCGATCGCGATTTAGCCAATTCGGGTCACGAGGATTAAAGCGGAGATAATTGGCCCACAACACCGACGCAAAATCTGCTGCGCCGAGCGGCAATCCAGGGTGTCCGGAGTTGGCTTTTTGGATGGCGTCTATCGAAAGAGTGCGCACTGCCGTTGCCAACCTTTGGGTCTTTGCTACATCTAATGTCATCGTGTGTCTCCGTGTCGTTTGATTATTTTAATCATCTCTCTGGCGCTTATCGAACTGGCTTCCACTTGATTGAACAACCGATCGAATGAACGAACTGGTGCGGAGGAATACCGCCTTCAAGCACAGCTGCTATGGCCTCTGAAAGGTACTCCTTGGTGACCTTAGAGGGATCTCGCGGACTGTCATTCACTGTACCGTGAAATGCAAGCTTGTGATTGCGATCGAATAGGTAAACCTCGGGAGTACAGGCGGCATCGAAATCTTTTGCCACCGCTTGGGTCTCATCGTACAGGTACGGGTACGGAAGCTTTAAGTGCTCAGCCTTCTCCTTCATCTTGTCGAGGCTATCTTCGGGGTACTGAACAGCATCGTTGCTGCTTATCGCAACAACCTTCAACCCATCAGGTAAAAACTTATTCACAACTGCGTTTAAAGCTGCCTCACTGCCTTTAACATATGGGCAATGATTACAGGTAAACACCACAAGAGACGCGGATGCGCCCGCGAAAAAGGAGTTATCAACCGTTGTACCGTCGACGTTCAGCAAAGCAAACTGCGGCAACGTTGAACCGAGGGGAAATCGTTGACTGCTCTTTTCTCGCTCCATGATGTCATTCCTTCTTTGTTATGTTCGACCAGGCAATGCCCCTTGATGGTTACCATCCCAGGCTTCCCGTGACAAATGAATAATAGGTCAGCAGAATGAAAAGCGACTGCCTGCCAGCACTCTCAGCTAGGCCGGTGAAACTGACCAAAAAGATTAAAATACCTTTCCGGCCCCACCCTCTAAGATCCTGCAGCCGCCTTAAAATGACGAGAATGCTCCCTCAGAAAGCTCTCAACCTGGCCTGAGAACCACTCAGGGTGTTCAATCATCGGCGCATGACCGCAGTTTTTGATCGAAACGAGCTTTGAGTTGGGGATTAGTTGATGGAACATCTCTGCTACTTCCATCGTAGTTACCTGATCGTCCTCGCCCCACAATAGAAGCGTTGGACACTTAACTTGACCAAGCACATCTTTTAGATTGTCCTTCTTGGCACTACGAGCGGCGTGGATAAGGTTCAAAACGTTCTGCCGATCCTCAAGGATGCTCACTATCTCCTCGATAGCATCCTCAGTAATAAACTCAGAATTAACGAACACCTTTTGCATATGCTCTTCGACGAACGGTCGCCCCGGACGGACCGGCAAAGAATCAACCGAGTGCTCGTACAATCCGCTCGTCGCCGTGAGAATCAAGCAATCAACCAAGTGAGGTGCGGCTAAGTACAACCGTAATGCCACGTGCCCTCCAAGAGAGTTACCGCATAGGGTCACCGGCGCAAAGCCGCGCGACCTCACGAAGTACTCAGTGTAGAGCGCCAGAGATTTCACCTTAACCTCAGACCGATGCGCAGTAAGGAGCGGAAAGCTAAGTGCTATCGGCTTAGAGTAACGAGCCATAAGCGGCTGCACCGTATCCCAATTCGACAACGCGCCGAACAAGCCGTGCAGCAGAACCATCTCAGGTGCGCTACTTCCCATCTCTACTGTTTTGAACTCAGGCTCTTTCTCCTGCTTAAGCCACAAAGGGTCAGCAGAACCAAGAACTGGGATCGAGTCTTTTAGAAACTGAAAGATACCTTTAGCCATGCGGGCCTAACTACCTACTTCTTTGGTGAGTGAATTCCAATTATCACTGGTGGATACATAGTATATTGCCCGTATGTGTGTAAATACGCTGAGATTTAAACACTTTAGTGCGAGAACAATTTAGCAGATACAAAACACCGCTGAAAACGCCCTTTCGACCGTACTAACACAGCGAACCCCCCGGTGTTACTTGATATTTTACAATACCTTTCTATATATCAACATCCAAACGATGGGCGTTTTCCTGGATAAGCTTATAACGATCACTTGAATCTTTTCCGAACAAGCTCTCTAACATCGCTTCAACTTCACTAGCCTCATCGATATGCACCTGAAGCAGTTTTCGGGTTTTTGGGTCAAGGGTCGTTTCCCAGAGGGTCTCCGGGTTCATCTCTCCTAATCCCTTAAACCGAGTGATGAGCACCTTTCCTCGCAGACCCCTCTCCTTGAGAACTCGCTCCTTCTCCTCGTCCGAGTACACCCAGACCACATCTTCCTTAGAACCAGAACCGAACTTAAGCCGGTAGAGAGGCGAAATGCCAATGTAAAGGTGTCCTGCCTCAACAAGCGGACGGAGAAACTTAAAGAAGAACGCCATCAGCAACGCTGAGATATGCATACCATCCGCATCGGCATCAGTAAGAATAATGACCTTGGAATAACGCAGCTTGTCGAGTCGAATATCCTTGCCAAGACCACAGCCAAGCGCGGACACCAGGTCGAGAAGCTCTCGATTCTCTTGTAGCTTGGCTTGCGTTGTTGCCACCGAGTTAAGGATTTTTCCGCGCAACGGCAAAACGGCCTGAATCGACCTATCCCGCCCCTGCTTTGCACTTCCACCCGCTGAATCTCCCTCAACGATAAAAACTTCTGACAGCTCCGGTTTAGTCGATGAGCAATCAGCGAGCTTTCCCGGGAGGTTCAACCGGTGGCTTATGCCCACCTTTCGGCTGACATTCTGAGACGCAGAGCGAGCAGCAGCGCGCGCCTTAGCTGCTAGAGTAATACGCTCAATTAACGCTGTGGCCACGCTTGGCTTTGAATTGAGAACGTTCTCAAATGTTTTAACCAGCGCATCTACCGGTGCCTCGATCTCTGGGTTATTGAGGCGGTCTTTGGTTTGCCCCTGGAACTGGAGCTGACTGACAGCGCCTGGAACACTTACCGAGAGTACCGCAACAAGCCCTTCACGAATATCCTCGCCAGTAAGCTTTATTCCCTTCGGCAAGCTGTTGTGCACGGACATGTAGTTACGAAGAGCCTTACTCAGACCAGACTTAAAGCCATCTTCGTGCGTTCCACCACCTTTGGTGTGAATGCCGTTTACGTATGAGAAAACTCGCTCCTGAGTGGCCTCGGTCCAACAGAAAGCAACCTCTATCTTGATGCCGTTAGCTCGATCTAAATCGAAACACTCCCCACCTATAGGCGGTTGATTCGACATCTCAAGCAGCGATTTTAAGAACGATTTAATACCCTCTGGATAAAAGAAGGTCTTCTCGGTGTCGTCCTTCTCGTTCTTGAAGATGATTTTTAGACCCTTATAGAGGAAGGACTTCTCTTCGATAATCTTCTCAAGACGCTCTGTAGAGAACTCAATAACCTTGAATATCTCATTATCAGGACGAAAGAAGATTCGAGTTCCCTTTTTTCGCGAGGCGCCAAGCTTTTTGATGGTGCCCTCTGTCTTGCCACGTGAAAAACTCTGCTTCCACTCAAAACCTTCACGATAAACGGTGGCCTCAAGCTTTTCGGAGAGCGCGTTCACTACAGAAGCGCCCACACCGTGCAACCCGCCCGCGGTCACATAGTTGTGGTCACTGAATTTACCGCCGGCATGCAGCGTTGTAAGGATTATTTCGAGTGCTGGCTTTTTAAATTTAGGGTGAATATCGACCGGAATACCTCGGCCGTTATCTTCAATGGTCACACTCTCGCCATCTTTGTGCAGCGTAACGGTAATAGTATTTGCATGCCCATTCATTGCCTCATCGACGGAGTTATCGAGGATCTCTTTGACTAGGTGATGCAGACCAGCCGGTCCATCCGTACCACCAATGTACATTCCAGGGCGCTTACGAACCGGCTCTAACCCTTCAAGCACCTCTATGTCGACTGCGCTGTATGAACTTCCCTTCGCCATCGTTCTCTCCAACCGAAACTAATCTTGTATAACCTTAGCACCGGCGATCTGGTCGCGCGAATACACCTTAGTGCCCTTGAGTGCACGATGCCCCTTGGTAACTTCTGATAGCGGCACATCTTTTGTCTTACCCGACTTCAGATTAAGAACAAGTGTGCCCTTGAGCTTGCCTTTCATTACACCGCAGCAAGCAACTATAGCGTCACCATCTCGAACCCCCATGAGCGAAACACCCACGGCAGCAGAGTCACGAACAGGGATTTCTGCCTGTGGTATCGCAAGCCCTGAACCATCCTGAGTGAGAAAGATGACCAACGGAGCAAGTGGCTCTACTGCTGCCATGTACTCACCGTCACGAAGCTTCATAACACGTCGTCCGGTCCTCTTGGTTTGACCTAGCTCAGTTAGAGTGAGGGCAAATCCTGTACCCTGGTGACCAACCAGCACAACCGTATCTCCATCCTTAAGACTCACGTCTGAACCGAACGAAACTGCGGCATTTCCAAGCGGCAGCTCTCCTTGAGCAGCCGTACTCGTGGAAGATTCCCCCTGATTAGCTCGAATACCATACGATGTGACAATACGCTCACCATCCTTAAACTTTAGGATCTTCTGTATAGGCGTGCCGTATCCACCTGAGGCTGGAAAATCAGAAACCTTCAACACAAAGAGCGTGCCCTGACTGGTAAAGAGCGCAACCGAATCAAGCGTTGTGAGGGCGTGCGCCGACAAAATCGCATCCCCCTCTCTCATACGAGTTGATGCTAGATCGTTTGTGCGGCGGATTCGCTTGATCCAACCATCAGTTGTGACGATAGCGTGTACATCTTCCTGCACAACGTACTGAGTCTCATCGAATTCTATATCAACGTTATCTTTGACCAACTTACAACGACGCTTATCGCCGAACTTCTCAGAGATGGCTTCAAGATCCTCTCGAACGATCTGCTCAATCTCATCCCTGCTCTTTAATATGCGGTCTATCTCTTTAACGCGCTTCTCTTTCTCTGCAAGCTCCTGACGAATCTCATCGATATTGGTGCGCGAAAGTTGATAAATACGCATATCAACCACGGCAAACGACTGGATCTCCGTCAGCTTGAAGCGCGCCCGCAGCTTCTCTGCTGCATCGCTTCGACCGTCGCTCTTGCGCACGATCTTTAGCGCCTCATCGAGGGCATCGTAAATTATAGCGAGACCTTCAAGGATGTGGATACGCTCAAGCAGCTGCTTGCGCTCGAAGGACAATCGCTTATGAGTGACTTCTGCGCGGAACGAGAGGAAATGTTGTAGGCAAGATTTGAGCGACAACAGCTCCGGCTTACATGCACCTCCCTGGGTTGGTACGAGCGCTGTAAGATTTACAGCAAAGTTTGACTCAAGCGGCGTGTTCTTGAAGAGGTACGCCATGGCAACCTCCGCATCTGCGCCCGAGGCGAGCTCAAGTACGATTCGAACCTCAGCCGTCGACTCATCACGCACGTCAACTAGCTGCGGAACCTTACGGTCAATAATGAGGGCTGCAATACGCTCAACGAGCGTGGATTTATTAACCGCATACGGGATGGTGCTAACGACTATCACCTGCTTACCCCGCGCCTGCTCTTCAACTTCCCAATCGCCGCGCATACGAACCGAGCCGCGGCCAGTCTCGTACATCTCAACGAGCTCTTTCTGGGTGTTCAAGATGCTGCACCCGGTCGGAAAATCAGGCGCCTTAATGGTGCTTACAAGCTTTGATGTGGTGAGCGACGAATCCTTGGAGAGCTCAATAAGAGCCTTGATGATGTCCCTCAAGTTATGTGGCGGGATACTTGTCGCCATTCCAACCGCGATACCGGTGGCGCCATTTATGAGAAGGTTGGGGACTCGACTTGGCAGAACTACTGGCTCAACAACGGTTGCATCGAAGTTATCACGAAAGGCCACCGTCTCTTGATTGATCTCACCGATCACTTCGAGCGCAAGCTCACGCAACTTCGCTTCGGTGTATCGGTACGCCGCCGCGTTATCACCATCGAGCGATCCGAAGTTACCCTGCCCGTCCACAAGCGGATAGCGCAACGAGAAATCCTGCGCCATACGTACCATCGCCTCGTAGCAGGCGACATCTCCGTGCGGATGGAAGCGCGCCAATACCTCTCCGACAACCGCAGCTGACTTACGGTGACTCGACGATGGCCTTAAGTTAAGGTTTTGAAGCATCGCATAGAGGATACGACGTTGAACTGGCTTAAGGCCGTCGCGCACGTCCGGCAGAGCTCGGCCCGACACTACGCTGAGCGCGTATGTGAGGTATCTATCTCGCGATTCCTGCTTAAAACTTGTCTGAACTGTGGCCATGAAGCTCCTCAACTACGGCTAAGGCGTAAAAACGTTAGAACAGATGCTTTTGCGTTTTGTGCCGCCCTCTTAACGTGGCGCCTAGTTGTACTACGAGATTATGCGGCTGGGGAATGGGTTTTTACCCATTTGAGTCAGATGTAGTTCGGTGAAACAGGCAAAAAAAACGCGCCCCGAGGGGCGCGTCTAGCGAAACATAACGTCTCAGGCTTGTATTACAAACCCAAGCGAACACCTGCGAGCAGGGCTACGTTAGAATCGTTGGTGAGATCTCCCCCAATCTTGAGAGCAACATTCTCAGCAACTGCGTAAAGACCAGTTACGCCGTAAGTCCAGTTACCTGTTCCAAGACGATCGTAAGTGATGTTTGCGTTACCTTCGAAGGTCTCAGTGATGAGACTACGAATTCCAGCGCCAGCGTATACGCCATTTTGGTCTGAATTGAGCAGATCAGCAGCGTTATCATCAGCGTGGATACCTCCGACACGACCTACGAGGTCAATGCCGTTGCAGTACTGGTAACGACCAAGTCCGCCGTAACGGAAGGTGTTGTTGTTACGAATAGAGCGAACACCTGCAGCTTCTTCAGCAGCACTAACGTTCTGACCACTATCAGCATAAGCATAACCGCCTTCCAATGCGAAGCTATCAGCGAGAGAGTAAGAGACCTTAGCATCTACGCCGTTAGTATTATCGGTTCCGCTCTCGTCGATGTACTGCCACTGATATGCAGCATCTACGTAGTTGTACGTCATGAGCGGGTCCGCTGAAGCAGCGGATGAAAAGCCTGCGACTACAACAGCAGCCAAGCTAAAAAACTTTTTCATATCACATATTCTCCCAAAAGAAGTTCTAACGAACTTACACACGCGGACTATTCCAATTAAAGGTAGGTTCGACAACCCTAAATTTGTGCTTGGCCTCTTTCACAGCCAAGCGACCTAACGCAACTTTCCCAGATTCTGTTCGAACACCTTTTACTGCAGGGAAGGTCTTTGGGCCCCCTCCCGGTCAGAGCGCTTTCCAAACCGGAGAATTCAATAAAAACAATGAAAACAATAACCTACTAAAACCACACCATAACCTCAGACGCGCTCTGGAGGGCACTGGGTGTAGTTTTTGGGCCTCGATAAGCCCACAGAGTGGACCTATCGGGCGAACAACAGAGGAGCAGACTATGAGCAACCCCATTCAGACAAACTGTGTTTATCCAAACTACTTTTCAAACGTCGTAGCTCCAGCAGTGCGAGAGAGGCTACCGGAAGCGGGAAGCTTGAGCGGACAGGCCATAGACCACCTAACTAATGTCGGACCATTCGTTGATACTATCTCGCGAGAGCTGTGCGAGGACGGGCGAATGACCAAGGAGAGCGCAAGCAACACAATTGGTTTTATAGCCCGCACTAGCACATCCGCGGTTGTAGCTGGTGCCACCCTGGGATTAACGGCCGTTGGGCTCGTAGTTGGGTCCCCCGTCGTAGCCATCGGCGCCGGAATTGCTGGGCTGATCTTCCTGCCCCCATTAGTGGAGCGAGTTATTAAGGGAGCGGCTAACTTTGCTGGCGACCTCCTAAAGGGCGTTAAGAGGTAGCTATAGCCTATGGCGATAGAAAACCATAACACTCTAATAACACTAGGATATCTACCGAGGCCGAAAAGTCAGTCGTTGCTTAGGGACGAGCAACTTTTCGATCTCGGTGCCAAACTGAAAAGAGCTCAATTCTTGAGCTTTTTCAAGGTCGTTCCGACTCCTCTTTAAGTAACGGGAACCTGTCCTTAGAGGGCACAAATCAGAGGAGCGCATAGGATGTCAAAGACGATTCTAGTTGTTGAGGACGACCAGGACCTACGCGCCCTAACGCTGGCAATGCTTAAAACCCTTGGTTTTTCACCGGTAGGGTTCGACAGCGCAAAAGATGCCATCAGCTATCTTGAGCAGAATCCGGTGGATCTCGCTCTTCTCGATGTCATGATGCCAGATGTTAACGGGTTTGAGCTACTACAGCACTTTCGAAGCGACGCACAGCTCCGCGATATACCGGTGATAATGGTAACCTCAAAGGACGGTGATGCGGATGTGTTAACCGGCTATCAAAACGGCGCAGACTACTACATCACCAAGCCGTTTACCCGTGAACAGCTACGGTTCGGAATTGAGCTGTGCTTATAACTCTATCCGCCTCATAAGCTCTGCCTGCCTCTGTACTTTTAGGCTGCTATGCAGTACGCATCCACCTGCAATGAAAATCCAGTCCTCTTTCAGGCTTAACGACGGAGACCGCTTCATCACCTTTGAAGGTATTAACGGCTGCGGCAAAACCACCCTACACCGTCTCGTATCCCAAGGATTAACCGCAGCGGGCCACAATGTTATCGATACTCGCGAGCCAGGCGGTACTACGCTTGGGAAAGAGATACGAAAACTAGTCCTTGAGTGGCCGCACGAGAAGATATCGTCGCGAGCTGAGCTACTGCTGTTCGCTGCTGACAGGGCAGAGCACGTAGATAAGGTGATAAATCCGGGGCTGGCCAAGGGCGCTTGGGTACTATCAGATCGCTACCTCTTCTCGACGGTGAGCTTTCAAGGATACGGCCGAGGAATCAATCGTAACTGGATCGATCAAGCCAATAGCCTAGCGATACAAGAGCGACTCCCTAGCCTCGTCATCCTCCTCGATCTTCCGGTAGCGGAAGCCTGCAAACGGATTCAGAATCGAAAGGATGGTGGCCGGGACTCGTTTGAGGATGAGGCTATCGAATTTCAACAACGAATTCGAGATGGCTTCTTAGAATGCGCGGACACCTCGCCAGTGCCCTTCCTGGTTCTGGATGCAACGAAGAAACCAGAGGAGTTGGCTGCCGAGAGTCTGGCGGCTTTACTTGAGTGATAGAAAACCCTTCCTTACACGACGCTCTTGCAATATCCTTGAAAGGTTGTGACAGAAATCATTGGACATCTCAATCAACGGGACGGATTAGCTGAGCTTGCGCGCTCGGAGAAGCTCCCTTCTACCCTGCTCATGACGGGCACTAAGGGGATCGGCAAGAGTCTGGTAGCGCGGGAGCTGGCAGCTCAACTACTGTGCGAACAGAAACATCAGGCCCCTCGCGGCGGCTGCGGTTCGTGCAAACCCTGCTGCCTAATCAAAGCAGGTAATCACCCTGACCTGCACACATTACACTTCGGTAGTGAAGAAGGGGTGAGTGTAGATGATCTACGCCGAACTCTTGCGGGCTTAAGCCTTCGAGCTTTCATGGGCGGAAGAAAAGTGGCCCTGTTTGATGACATCGATGCTATCTCAACAGTTGGCGCCAACATCATCCTAAAATCGCTTGAGGAACCCCGCGCCGAGACTTTTTTTATTCTGGTTGCGTCTAATCCATCACGACTTCCGCAAACGCTCCTTTCGCGGTGTCAACGCTGGTTCTTGGACAGACTAACAGTCGAGCAGATTCGCCACATCATAAAGAGTCGTGGCGAAGAGGACGTCAGCGACACGCTCGCCATACTCGCTGACGGTTCGGTGTCTGCTATATCTACCATCAAGGATCGTTCACAGATGTGGATAGAGATTCAAGAGACCCTCGAAAAGGCTCATCGCGGTGACGCCTCAGCCGTTGCGGCAGCAGGATTAGCATGGGGCAGCGATAAGAGCCTACTGCACGATCGATTCACCTTCCTGCGCTGTGCTATTCGAGCCAAACTCGTACAAGACGCCGCAGACAGAGATGCTGCAACGGTGTGGGCTCACGCCCTTCAAAATGCTCTCGATGCCACCTACCTTGCTACCGAGAGACACGTTAATCCCACCCTGTGCTTTGTGAGGATCCTTTCAAGCTGCGATAAAAAACATGCGCCCGCCTACCAAAGAGCTCCGAATCTCTCTCAGACGCTCGGCGATGATGTGATGTAATCAATGGCCTGGCTTCACTCTCAAATATCGAGGTCAAAAAGGAAGAGCCTAGCATACCGTTTACTGTTGGCCCTTATGGCCACATTAATGGTCGGATGTTTTTTCGCCCCCTCTCTGAAAGATTTTGAATCGGTTCCTCTCCAAACTCCTCGTCATCGTTACAGCATCGCCCACCGAGGCTCCATCCATCACGGACTTCCAGAGAACTCATTACCTGCCCTTAATGAAGCGATCCTTTCAGGAGTACAATTTCTTGAGGTCGATGTGCGACAGGCAGCCGACGGCACGCTCTATCTTTTTCACGACGGCTCACTTCAGAAAGGAAACTTCTACTCTCCTCAAAGTCTTAAAGGGAGAAAGATGTATGACCTTGCCAGCTACGAGCGCGAGTCGGTGCGACTTGATCCCGCCGGCACAACACCGATTCCAACTCTCACGGAGGCACTTGATTTAATCGGAAAGAGCCCGACCGCAACCTTACAACTTGATCTTAAGGGCGAATCTGACGAGCTTCTTCAGGCTGTAATCAACCTTCTGAAACGGGAGCACAAGATCTCTCGCGCCATTATTCAACTCAAGGACCCCACGCGGATAGAACGCACCCGCGCCGCAGAGCCGACAACCAGAATACTCGCACGCTGCAAAAATGTGCAGGAGCTAGACCGAGCAATAGCTGCACGCGTTGAGTTTATTGAACTCGAACGGTGGATAACAGGGGAAGCAGTTGCCAAGTGCCACGACGCAAAAATCGCTGTCGTCTTCAATGTCTCTGCGCCTCCGTACGACAACCACGAAACGTGGCAGTTTTTTAGGGCACGGGGCGTTGACTCGCTTATGACAGACCATGCGGTGTTAGCTAACGAGGCTGAACCGCTGCAGCAGGAAAGGTCGTCCCCGGAATAAGCGTCCGCAGGAACTCGAGCTGTATCTCAGCCCGCATCCGATACCCAGCCGGATTGAAATGCATACCGCCCGGAATATAAATTTCGTTGGGCGGGCGCCCTGCTAGCCGCTGCCTGAAAGCTTCCACTGGATCGAGGAAGGGAGCACCTTCTTCTCTACATACTAGAGCCAATTCCTTGATCGGCCGTAAGCTCCACAGACCTTCGAGCTGCTGCTTATGCGGAACAGCTGTACTCTCTTCGTCACTACGCGCCCTTAACCCGCTAGACTTTCTCGTTCTGTTAGCCCACACTGTCCCCTTGTTGTGAACTAACTACGAGGAGTTATGAGTACCACCCCACAAGACGACACTACTACCGCAACACAATCTGCTACAACGCAAAACTCAGCTCAACCTTCGTGCACCATTTCAGCGTGTAGCACAGCTGAAAGCACCCCTGTTGCCCCTGCGGCAGACGACGAAATCGACATTGATCACTTTGCTCGCGTCAAACTTCGAACTGCAACCGTTGAGGCCGTTGAGCCCCTTCCGAAGTCAAAGAAGCTCTATAAAATCCAGGTCGATGTGGGAGATCTCGGCAAGCGGCAGATCGTTTCGGGTATTGCTCTGCACTACACTCCAGAGCAGTTAATCGGGAAGCAGATAGTCATAATCGCAAATCTTAAGCCGGCAAAACTGATGGGCGTTGAGAGCCAGGGGATGCTTCTGGCCGCTTCAACCGAGGGGGACACCGCGCTTGCTCTTCTAACACCAGATAAGCCGATTACTGCGGGCTCTCGCGTTAGGTAGAGATAACCGCCTACGGGGCGCTAGTCTGCACCAATGACCATGCCGACTGATATCATCGACTCTCATGTGCACCTCGACGCGCAAGCGTTCGATGATGATCGGGATGCGTGCATTCAGCGTGCCCTCGCCGCGGGTATATCGACGATGATCTCAATCGGAGCCGGGTATGGCGGGCTGTCTTCTGCCTACAAGGCTATAGAGCTAGCGGAGAAGTATCCGTTTATCTGGGCGACTGTCGGGGTACACCCGCACGATGCAGATGCTCATTTCGATGTTCAGATACTAAGAGAGCTGGCAAAACACCCAAAAGTTGTCGCCATAGGCGAGACTGGTCTCGATTTTTTTAAAAAGCTCTCTGAACCCAATCGACAATACCAAGCTTTTCAAGCACAGATCGAGCTCGCAAAAGAGGTGAAGAAGCCCTTAGTTATTCATTCGCGTGACGCAGGCGAAGAGTGCCTGCGCGTGCTTACTGAACATGATGCTCAGCAGGTGGGTGGGGTATTTCACTGCTTTGCCGAAGACGCAGCCTTCGCTGAGCGCCTGTGGAAGATCGGTTTCTATGTCTCTTTTCCAGGCGTGATTACTTTCAAAAAGAGCGACCACACCCGCGCGATATGCTCAGAGATCCCCCTGGAACAGATCCTGGTTGAAACAGACGCTCCCTTTATGGCCCCTGAGCCGCATCGCGGGAAACGGTGCGAACCGGCTTTTGTCGTCGAGACCGCCAAACAACTTGCCGCAATAAAGGGGCTTACCTTAGAACAAACGAGTGCGATAACCTCTGCTAACACACGCGCCCTTTTCTTTCGATCACGAGGTACCTAACAATGACTGACTCACCGGTACTAGTTAACAGCTTTTCGGTCACAGTTGAAATTACTATCAATCGACCACAGTGCCGAAACAGCCTCACGGCTGAAACAATTACCTTACTGCGCAGTGCTTTCGATAGCGTAAGTAGCAACCCAAATGCGCGATGTGTTCTCTTTTCTGGTAAGGGCTCTGAGGCGTTCTGTGCAGGCGCAGACCTTGCTCAACTAGCTAGCTCACAGTCGCCATCTGACAGGAGAGTTTTCTTTGATTCCATCGCATCTCTGATTGAGTCGATGGTACAGTGCCCAGTACCGATAGTCGCCATGGTACACGGATTTGCCCTTGCCGGTGGATGCGGATTGGCCGCAGCGTGCGATCTGACCCTAGCCGCCGACGATGCACAGTTTGGACTTCCAGAGGTCGCCATCGGTCTTGCTCCGATGGTGGTCATGGCACCGATCGTGCGTGCCATAGGTCCAAAACACACAGCTCACCTTGCTCTTACTGGAGAACGAATCAGCGCAACTCAAGCGCTCGCGTATGGCCTCATAAACGAGGTAGTAGCCAAAGGCGATTTAGAGAAGCGGGCCCGCGCGGTTTGCGAGACGATAGCTGCTCAAAGCCCAGCAGCGATTCGAACAACTAAGGCTGTACTCCTTGATGTTACAGAACGCGAGTACCCTGCGTTTATGCATGAGCTAGCCGACCGGAGCGCAATACTGAGCGTTGGTGATGAGGCACGAGAAGGCGTCGCCGCTTTCTCGGAGAAACGCCCTCCTGCATGGCGACTACCACCGCAAACACCTGGTAAAGCATAAGAGGTATCGATGAAACTAGGTCGCTTTACCATTCAAGAGGTTTTGTTTGGAAACTTCCGCCTTGATGGCGGATGTATGTTTGGCTCGGTTCCAAAGAACCTTTGGACCAAATCGATCGCAGCAGATGAAGAGAACTGCATCCCCCTAGTGTGCCGCTCGCTCTTGATTCGAGATGGTGCGCGCACATTCCTGATCGATGTCGGCATGGGCGATAAGTGGGGCGAAAAGCAACGTCAGATCTTCGCCATCCAAAACACACCTCTCAATACGTGGGGCTTTAACCGCGATGAGGTAACAGACATAATCTTGACGCATCTGCACTTCGACCACGCAGGCGGTATTACCCACTACAACGAAGCTAACGAACCCGAGCTCTCCTTCCCTAAAGCACGAATCCACCTTCAAGAGGCGAATTGGATACATGCACAGAATCCAACACCGAAGGATCGTGCTAGCTACCTGCCAGAGAACGTCCTGCCACTAAAGGGTTCTCTCTTATCACTCTACCAAGGAGACTCTGAGATTCACCCAGGAATATCAGTACACCGTGTCGATGGACACACCCCCGGGCAGCAATGGATTGAAATTCAGGATGACGGAGCTTCGCTGTTCTTTGCTACTGACCTTATCCCCACCGCGCACCACATCTCACTCCCCTATCATATGGGATACGATGTCTGCGCAGCGACGCTGCTCGCAGAGAAGAAAGATTTCCTAGAGCGAGCAGTTAATGAAGACGCCCTCGTGTGCTTTCAGCACGACCGAGATACGCCAACAGTACAAGTCACACGTGATGTGCGCGGACAGTATGCGATCAAGGTCAGGGGATTTCCTCGGGGTTAAAAGCCGTCGACTGCGTGAGATAGCCTTACTTTTTACCCTGCGGATCACCGTAGAGGTAGTGCTTTATCCGCTTAGCCTGCGGCGCTACTTTAGCTGCAACTGCATGGTATGCCTTTCCCTGCAGCGTCGGTCGAAAAATAAAGGCTGTGCCATGAGGGCGTTCTTCACCTGCCCACAAACTTTTGTGCCTGGCCTTTGCTCCCAAGAAGTCATACACCTTCACACCCCGCGCAGCGAGGTCACGAATGGCGTTAACCGTCAAAATATGTCCAGGCGCACAACGCGAAAGCTGCTCGTCATACGCGATCTTTGGAGAGAAGCAGGTATCCCCCACTACAAATGCCATCTCAATCGCCACCAGCCTATCCCCAGCCCTCAAAGTGCACATCCGCAAGTGGCCATACCTCGACGCCTCCTCAAGCACTGTTCGATAGAACTGTGTGACTACAGGACTACATCGAATCGCACCGCCAGCTTTACCTTTCCATCCAGCGCCCTCCAGCTCCAAAAAATCGCTAAAAAGCCGCTCGGAAAAAGTTTCGTAGACCTCAAACGAAATCGCTCCAAGCTCCTTGAGCCGTCCTTCATACTTCTTTAGACGCTTGCGGTCAGGTTTATACTTAGCAGGACAGTTCTGAAGCGGATCGCTCCCCTGTTCGGGGAGCGTCAGATAGGGACTACAGAGTGTCGGCCACCACGAAGTAAGAAAGCCCTCTCGCGCTGCGTGTTTCAGGATTAAACCGAAGGCCCCATCGTCAGGCACCGTTCGCATCTCAAGTGCCGACCACCGGGCGTTATCTCGTAGGCAATGCCAGACGGCTAGAGAAACAGCCTCACAGTCCTCATCGAAGCACAAAAAATCAAATCGACAAGAGTGAATCCCCGACAAACTTCCGAGAGTTCGGGCAGGTATATAATTCAAAAATCGCTCTTGGTACATAAGGGGCAAAATGCCCGCTAGCGCCTCGCCTCGCCGCACGACAACTACCGGAACGGGCTGTCCTGCTGCAAATGTACTTGCAAACGCCTTAAACCAATACGACTGGAAGAAGGGTGCTTGATTGCGTTCATGAGGGTCTAGCGATTGCCACTCGGTCGCAAGCGCCTCAAGATCAGATACACTCATCTCAAACAGCCGTGCTCTAACATCGCCTACACTAGGCTTGGTAGCAGCAGACGCTACCAAAGGATATCCCGCACTGGAAATTTCTTTTGAAAGACTTACTTGGCTCATATTCATACAGAAAGTTGCCAGAGGCTATACAAATCTCGTGCGCGTTGGTATGACCACCAACAGCAACCACATGATCTCCTTTAAGATTGAAAGTTCTTCGCATACCCTCATAAGCTATCGAGCTAACCTACTTCTCGTGCTCGCTCTCAGCGCTGTTGTACTGCTCTCTCTAATCGGCATGGGTGAAGTATACAACGTAGGCGAGGGTCGTGAGGGTATAGTTATCGAGGAGATCCTTGACTCTGGAAACTACATCCTACCGCTTCGAAATGGCGAGATAGTGCCGTCGAAACCGATCCTTTTTCACTGGATTGGAGCAGCATTCGCAAAACTACTCGGCAAAGCTACTGAAATGGATGTATTTGCGCTTCGCCTCCCCTCCGCCTTAGCTGGCATCGGTAGCGTCCTCCTCACATTCTACATCACAGCACTTTTTTCAAACGCTGCCTCCGGTACACTAGCGTCTCTTCTTTTACTCTCCACCTATGGATTCATTGCAATATCCCAAGAGGGTCGCGTCGATAGCCTCTTTAACTTTCTGGTAACGCTCTCCATTGCCGCATGGCTAACCGGATTCGTGCGTCACCGAGAAGAGGGCATCGCCCGAATCCCAGCGCGCTACTACCGATATGCGGCTATAGCGTGCGGCCTCGCAGTACTGACGAAGGGCCCCCTCGGTTTTGTGCATGTGGGGATGGTTATCTGTGCGATCAGCATCACCCATGGCGGACCTCGTTCCGTCTTTTCGCTACTGCGCCCTGAATGGGTATGGGCTTTACTAATTCCCACACCCTGGTACTTACTAGCAACGCAGGCCGGGGGAGATAATTTCGTGGGACGACAGTTCATCTACGAAAACTTTCGCCGTTTTACGGGCGGAGCTGGCATATCAAAGCGCTCCTGGTGGTTCTATTTTCCTCACCTCATCCGCCACTGCGGTCCGTGGAGCATTCCTTTCTGTCTGATACTTCTGCAACAGATTACTCGGAGAGGAAGCGACATCTTCGGCAAAAGTACCACGCTCACGTGGCTGGGAATTCGCATCGGCATAGTCTGGTCCTGTATCGTATTCTGCTTCTTGAATCTAGCCGCTGGAAAACATCCGTCGTACCTTGCACCAATGCTTCCGGGTATCTGCATCGCCGTGGCCATCTGGTTCACTCATGTAGTCACTTGGCCTTCTCGATGGCCTCGATGCGAGAGGATTCTCCGTGTAGTCATGGCTCTTGCAATGGTTATCGCCCCCCTCTTTGTTATCTTGGCAACTTTACAACTTCTGCCGGAGTCAAAGGGCCTCGCTCGAACCGTAGCAAGTTTACCAGAGGCGTTTAGCGGCAGCGGTGCGACCTTCTGGTGCGTCCATGCTATGGTGTGTGCGCTCATAATATACCACCTGATTGCTGACAAGCAGCAGTCGTGCGCCCTGAATCGCTTAGGGCCGGCTATCCTTCTCACCCTCGTGCTACTTATCGGTGTTGATTCGCACCTCGGCCGTGCCATTAAGGGAGTTACTCATAGCTATGCATCCGTGGGGCGGATGTTCAGAACGCTAATACCCACCGATCAAACACTACACTGGGTCTTACGAACTGGGGACGATCAACGACTAGGAGTCGGAAGAGAGGATTCTTTTGACGGGTTGTTTTTCTACTTCCGTCGGCACGTTAAGCGGCTAGACGATGGCAAATCCTGGAATATTCCTGGCTTCTACGTTGCTCGTCGGTCCTGGATCGACGCACAACCTGAAGAATGGCGCGCCCGCATTCGACCGATTTATACAACAGGAAAGATAGCAGACAAGGAACCTCAGAAGATAACCTACTTCGAACTGACCGGCCCTGCCCAACCATGATTGGAGAGTCGTCCTCCGTTATGAGAAATTACACATGACGAGTTCAATTTGAATTAAGCTGTATCAGGATCACGCAATGAACATAGATCGATCTGCTGGGAATCCTTTCTCCAGCGACTTCCCATACGCGCAGACGAATAAAGTATCTCCATTTTCCCACGCTACTCTACCCCCGACTAATCCTGATCTGGCGAATATCTCAATACTCTGTAAAAATGCTTTGCCTGAACAGGCATCCTTATTGGGGGAGATAATTGATATTCTCTCCTCTACACAAAATCCAAAGGGCAATTCACGCCTTAGCTACTTAGGCGATTGCCTTGCAAGCAACCTCACTCCTGTGACCGCACCTATTGCACTTAAGGGTATGAACTCCCGTTCTCTTTGCTTTGTAAGTAGCTTTCTATTCGCTCTAGCTAAACGCGAGTTCGCACGCTGGAGAGAGAGTGCGCCACCTATCACCCAGGGAGCAGAGTATGCCGAACTCAGAGCTACAATCGCTCGCGTCGCTGTCAATCCTCGTAGCGCTTTCCTAGAGAGTGACCTATGCGCCCATCGGCCTGAGATAAATAGACTAACTCACATTCCTCTCACCATCCTACGGCGCTCCGTCGGTGAAGAGATTGACGGGGTTGCTGTTGAGGCTCTCACGGAGGTGGGACTATGCCCCTCTCTCAACCGAAATGCGGCTGAGCTTCTAAACCTCAGAGAAACCTCACTATCCACTCGGGCGCTTAGCGAGGACCTAATCATACGACTAGTTCCGATTCTAGGTGATTGCCTCAGAGACGACCTAACACGGTCAAATATCTCGTGCGTCATCGACCGCTGGCTCAAGAAGAGTTCAGGCCCTGCAGGAGAGGCTGAGAGGGGCATACAGCGACTGGCTATTAATGAAAGCCGAGAACTTCTCACTGGTAGTTTTATCGCACACCGTGGAGGTGCTCCCCACGCCCTTGACTTACTTACCCTTCTTCGGCATTTCGGCGACAAAGAGTCTCGCTCGATGCTGTGGAATGTATCAGCACGCGGCCATGCTGGCGCTGCTCTTATTGCGACGGCATGCTTACAGGATTCCCCCGCGAAGCAGGGCGCAGTATTTGCGGACCATCTACGAAAATCAAACAATCTCCTAGACGACCTCGACGTCTTGCATTTTTTTGGCTACGGACTCTCAGAGCAAACAGACCTTCTCGTGGCAGCCTCTCTCGATACATATACGCGTGAGATGTGGAAGAGGCGACTAGATCCACTCTATGGGACCCTCTCCTTTGAATCCGAGCTGCAGGCTCTTCTGCTACCGATTCGCCGAAGACTGAACACCGAACCCGTTACCTCTCCGATATTATCAACACTTTTCGGCTCCCTCGACCGAGATAATCAAGGTTTACAATCCCTGAGCTTTGCAGCCCTTGAGCGCGCAGCAACACAACCGGACGTCGTGCCGCTAGCCGTCTATGAATCCCCCCATATTCTGTCGCGAGTCGGAGAATTTCTTTCGCGCGGTAGGCAACGCCATCAACTGCTCTCCAAAGATCTCTCTGCAGCCCTCTTCTTTGATGGCCCAGCTCGATATGGCTTTCAGATAGGTGACTAGAAAAGGGTCGTGCCCTGATTCAGAGAGTAAGAAGGGGTGTGCCAATATTCTTTTAGCTGCGCTACATGGGAATACCTGATACCATCACGGAGCAGTGGATTGTTTCTTGATGCCGTTTCTATTCTTCTAGCCATGCCGCTACCTCAACGATCGCGCCCAACCATCCATGACTATCTCCCTCAGATCCTTCCGTGGATGCTTATCGCTGTCTTTGCTGCACTTTTTATCCGCTTCTTAGACCGACCCGTGGAGGTATTCAGCTCAGATGAAGAGCTCCATCGATTTAAGGTTGAAGCCGGCATTCCCTATGAGCGAAAAATTATACTCCTCGTTACCGAGTGGTGCCCCGCATGCAAAGCTCTTGAACATTCCCTCAATGAGCGCGGAACGAAGTTCTCAGTTTTGGACGTTGAGACCAGCGTTATGGGCTCAAAACTCTACTCCGTGTGCCTTTCGAAGGGTGCGCCTCAATCGGTACCTAAAGTAATATATGAACGCGAGATGATATCGCAATCGGATCTATTTAAACGTCTTGTAGTGGGAACTGTCGTTACTAATAGCCGTACCAAGGGGAATTTCCGATGAACGCAGTAATAACCATCTTTGCCTTGCCGGGCGAGATAGACGACCTTGCGCTTTTGCTCCACTTACTCAAACGAAACTCGGTGTTTCTGAGCGGATCAGTCACATATCGAGTTGAGATAACCCTGGCTTTATCAGATGAGCTAACGAATTGGGCCGAAACCAAGATCCCGCAAGAATACTTTGCCGAACGAGTCCAAGAGCTATGCGAGAAGTGCTTGACGTGGTGTGACTATGACTGTCGCATCGAAAGAGGTAGCGAGATTCTTGGCTGCGTATCTCAACGACGCGCATCTCTTAAGAACAACCCGGAAGCCGAGTTTTTCATCTGGCTCGACAGCGATCTCTTCTTTCCCGACGATACCCTATCGCTCCTTGAGCGCGCCTACCTGGATCACAAATCTGACGACGCCTGGCTCATAGTGACCCCAGAAGTCGTTCGGCAGTGGGATGAAACCTGGGATCTAATCACAAATCACGCACATCTGGACAAGGCGGTAAACTCTCATCTTACCATTGATACTATCGCTGCGTGTTTGACTCAATTGGGACCTCGCACAACGAGGACATGCCCAACATTCAAGTTAGCAGGGGGCTGGGCTACTCTCATCTCTGGAAGACTGCTGCGACGCGTTGGAATACCAGAACAACTGGGCCACTACGGCAACGAGGACACCTTCCTCTCTGCTTGCGCGGGATACCTCAAGCGGATCGGATACAATGCTTTTCAAGTTATCGTTGGAAACCTTATCATTGGAGAAATGCGCGCCTTTCGATCGACCGCTACGATCAGAAAATACATCGCAACAAAGGACCGACGGGAGGAATTTCGCCAAATAGCTTCACAGAATTGGAATGAGGTCGTCTGTGATTGGGTCCTCTCTCTTGGACCTTACGTACCGCCATCATCCGAGTAACCGCGCTTCATGAGGCGACGAGCACTACCAGAGAAAGCAGAATATCGCCCCGATACAAACGAAAATGTGGCGCCCCAAAACGGTCGGATGGACACCACGCGAATCAAAAGCTGATGACCCTTTATACCGACTACAGGCCTTACCTCCTTAAAGCGTCCGAGTAATGTTATAACAGTAGTAAGTCGCAGAAGACCCGATGCGAGAAACACCCCCGCAAAAACCGAGGGAGGAGTCCACACGCCAAGCTCCATTCCCCAGTAAGGATTGATATGAGTGCAGAGCGCTCCTCCAACGAGCGCACCAAGAAAAACGAGCACTCCATTAATAATTCCCTGGTATGCGATACATCGCGCCCGCTTCTCTGGCGACACTGCATCGAAGACAAAATTGGCGGCTGCAAGGTTAAAGCCTGACCAGAAAAATCCACTGTAAAATTGAGCCACCAAGATAAACAGGTAGTTCGAAGAGATGAGCCAAAAGAGAGGATTGAAAGCGACAAACCAGGCGCACAGCGACAGGATCCTGCGATTGCCGAAGTGATCAGTCAGACTTCCCCATGACCGCATCACCACAAATTGAGCGACAACTGCCATGCAGATGATACCGGTATACTCGAGGTATGATAGGTGCAGATCGCGCAACATATACATTGCAAAATATGGACCCGAAACCGATGCACTAAAGTTCATACAAGACACGAACAGTACAAACTTAACGAAGTTGGATCTCCGAGTGCGGCGAATAAACTGCCAAAAGGTGAATTTCGAGTCTTCCGGAACCGTGAGTGTCGGATCGCTGACCCTAGCTACATAGCGCGCTGAAATGAATCGACTTACTCCTGCTACAATAAAGATTACCGTAAAGGCGAGTGCCTCCAATCCACCTATTCTTCCCTGATGCACACAAAAACCGGCACTCACCACCCCGATAAAACTTGCAACTGCAATCCAGCGATTTCGGTATCCGAAGAAAGCTCCTCGGGTTGCCGGCGGAATAACATCTCCGACTAAGCTATTCCACAGGGGAGATAGAGACCCAACGGTGAGCTGATACAGCACAACCAGAGCAAGTAGTAGGGTTACAGCCCCCGCACCACGACCTATCATGAACGGAAGACAGGCTATCGGTACCCAGAGCAAACCCTGCGCTCGAATGAGGTGTGCGATAAAATCTCGACGGCTTGCCACCCGTTCGGCTAACTGCATCCCCAGCGGCTGAAAAACCGCTCCCACTAGGGAAGGTAATGTGGAAAGCACGCCAACTTGAAATGGAGTGCCACCAAGAAAAATCCCGAAAGCACTGAGGTAGGTTTCACCGAACCCTATCTTGACCGCGTCAAGGGTCCCTTCAACAACTAGATTTTTCTTGTCGGTTTTCTCCTTACGACTCACAATCTGCCCGCGTCGATCAACCGAGCAGCGCGCAGCAGAGCGATTATAGTAAGGCTATCAGTTATCTCCCCGCTGTCCACCATCTGCAAACAAACATCGAAGGGCTCGATTCGCACCTGCAGCTCCTCGGTTGGATCTGGAGCACTAGCGCCTACTGAGATACCGCGCGCCAAATACAGCAATGCACGCTCAGCCGAGTAGCAATTACTAACATGCACCTCACCCCCGAGTTGTTGCCAATCGGTGGCTGTGACCCCCGCCTCTTCAGAAAGCTCGCGCTTTGCCGCTTCAAGGGGTGATTCATCAATCTCTGCGCCCCCCTCAGGTATCTCCCACGAATATACGTCCAGCGGATACCGGTACTGCCCGACTAAGAAAACTTTACGATCATCTGTGAGCGCAACGACTCCTGTTGCGACTCGCGTCTCTACAACTCCGTAGATACCCGGGGATCCGCTAGGTGTAATGACTTGATCCTCACGAACCGAGATCCAAGAATTATGGTATACTACTTCTGAACTAAGCTTTTTCCAGGGGTTTTTAACGGTCATACTCGGTCAGCTTTACCCCTTTTCTATTCCATGTCGGTCTGAAAGGCACTCCAAAATGGTCGCTGTGTCCCACCTAGCGTAAGCGCAAAAGCACCCTTCGAACGATCGATGATCGCTGCACTACCAACTACAATTCCACCCTCGGATTCAACGTTCTGTGCGCCATCGTGCATATGCTTACCGGAGTACACCACATCATCAACAAGCACAACCCGCTGCCCCTTAAGATCGGGCCCAAAGATCTTGCCATCTTTTTGGATAATCCCGACCTTACGCCCACCCGCAACTGCCGCTGCAAAGAGAATCCCGCTGTAGGCGATTCCAACAGCCACATCAAACGCATCATGCTCCAAGTGCCCTACCGCCTGAGCAGCCAACCTAGCGAGGTCGTTTGGCGTAAGCTGATAACAGTCATAGAACACCGAGCATACATGACCACTTGGGATGCGGGTTGGTTTAGGGAAGTTTATTGTAATGCGGTCGACGATTATTTTGACGGTGTCTTCCATTCTGGCCTCGGGGGATTGTCGCTAGCAGTGTGGCAAAGAAGTATCTCCTGCTGCGTATTTTGCTAGTTTGGCTTCCTCTTTCGCCAAGGGTCCGAGGGACAAGGCATCTCCGCCTCGTTTCGTCCAAACTCTCAAAACGCTCACTACAGGACCTTTAACGCCACTCTATTATTATAGTCCAGGATACGGCCCAAGGCTATCATCCGTTCACTCCTCTGAGCGATAACTCCTATGCGATTCCTCCCCACGGGTCTTGAGCACCATAAGAGATATCGGGAGAGAACTCAGAGAGCACACGCACTACCTCGCCGGCCCCTTCCATCGAGTGCTGCACACGCCCCAGCGTTCGCCCAAGCCTTCGCAAAGTACTAGGGATCCACGCCCGATACCTCTCTACCCCCTTCACATCCGACAACAAAGCGAACCGCCCAGAGACGCGAAAGTCCCAGTGCAGGAGGTACTCGTCATACATCGATGCAAAATGCGGCCGATCATCCACAGAAGAAAGGAACAACGACAACAATCGCTGCTGGAGATCTCGCCCCAGCACCTCATCGATTCCGCGGTCATTTAAAAGCGAAACCACATCGCGCGCGGGAGAATCTAGGCACATATCTTGAAAATCAAGGAGACACAGCTCGCCAGAAGACAACACCTGTATATTCGATGCCATAAAATCGAAGTGGGATACGCTTGGCGGATGAGCAGCCACTTTCTCGCATACGACATCCATAAATTTTTCAGTAATTCGTGCTGCCGCGTCTGGTAGGTTGCGGGGCTTTGCATAGTACTCAAGGAATTCCCGTATCTGCTTGGCTCGCTGCTCGGCGGTAACCCGGCGCTGGAAGATCACGTGCTCTTTATCAGGAGTAAGGGCTTGCAAAGATCGCTTAATCTCTAGAGCTTTGGAAAACAGCTCATACAACGAATCCTGAGGCACAGTAGTTGCAGAAACATACCGAGAGGCTATTTCAGGATTACGCGCAACATCCAGCAAAGATGTGGTACCAACGTCTTCAACCAGCAGAGCACCCTTGTCCCGCGCATCTACGAGGAGACGGGGCACTCGAATCCCTGCACGAGTCAACAGCGACGACACCTCAACGTAGGTATCATCCTGCGTTAAACCTCGTGGCCCGCCACCAACAGGACCTGGAGCACCAGATAGCTTCACAAGAAGCACGTTTGCGTCGTGACCGCCACTGAGCTTTATACGGTAATATCGTCGCGTTGACATGTCACCGACAAGATGGTCGACGGCGGTTATTGTTCGCCCCCGTAGCTCATCGGAGAGTTCAAGAAGATCTTGTGCTAGCTCCTGCTCAGGTTCCATACATCATTTCTTGTACAGTATTATCTCTTGTACAGCGCAACTTCGCGCATAAGGAGGCGGTAATCAGACTGCCCCTCTCGCTCGATATCAAGAAGCTGAGCGAGCGAGCTTCTACTAGCCATGGTCCATTCACGCAAACGATTCGTGCCGTTTAAAATATCTATCGGCAACTTCTGATACTCATACTCGTACGGAGGCGGATTAAAAACGAAGTGGCTCTTGAGTTTTTGCGAAAGTGCCCGAGTGATTACGTGGAACGCCCGCCACGGACGAAAGCGATTGCGGTCGGTTACCAAGATTTGGAATCCCCCACACAGCTTCCCCTTATGCTTATCAAAGGTAGGGATAAATCCAGCCGGACGAATCTTAAATCCAACACATTTTGCTTTCTGTAGCTCCTTTTGAACGTAGTAACAGAAGCTGTGCGGTTCAATCATCGGGTGCCCGATCAACTCAAAAGGAGTTGTAGTGCCCCGCCCTTCCGAGATATTCGTTCCTTCATAGATAACGGACCCCACATAGGGGAAACACGAGTTTACGGTAGGAATATTAGGAGAAGGAGGAACCCACGGAAGCCGCGTCTCCTCAAAATACATAGAGCGCTTCCACCCCTTCATCGTTACAACTTTTAGATTACAACGAGCCTGAGGGAAGCATGCATGCAAAAAAAGCGCTACCTCTGCCATCGTTAAGCCGTGACGCATCGGCATGGGGTAACGACCGACAAACGAAGAGTAGTACGGGTCTAAGATATTCCCCTCCACCGTGGTGCCACCTAATGGATTCGGTCGGTCGAGAACCCACACCGTGATATCCCGTCCCTTACATGCCTCCATGACGTGAGAGAGAGTCCAGATATAGGTATAGATCCGGGTACCAATATCTTGCAAATCCACCAGGAGGTGATCAACGTTTCGAAGAGACTGCGGTGAAGGAATGCGACTCTCAGCATAAAGGCTTGTCACTGGAAGTTTAAGGTACGGGTGCCGCATGTCGGCACTCTCGATCATATTCGCCTGAACATCAGCAAAGATACCGTGCTGAGGACTGAAGAGCCGTACGAGGCGCTTCCCTAATCGCTTCTTAAGAGCCTCTCCACCGAACTCAAAATCTTTGGTAACGGAAGCGCTATGGCAGAGGTACGCTACGTTTCCATCGAGCTGAGCGAAGAGTTTTTTCTCGGAAAGCAACCGATCAAGGCCTGTGACTGTATGCATAGCCCCATAAGTATCTATCGTGCTGCACAACAGGGCAAGATCTCTTCGCTTGTGTTTACTGCATCATCTTTAGCGCAGGTCCAGGATCAAGGGAGCCAGCCGGATTATCCCCATTCCGTGCTAACGAAATTCGCAACCTCAGATTGTTCGGACTATCTGCGTGAGCCAAGGCATGCTCGAGCGAAATACGCCCACGGTCGTAAAGGTGATACAGGTCTTGGTCAAACGTTTGCATTCCACTGACACTACCCTTCTCCATCGCCTCGCGAATCTCAGCCACTTCCCCTTTCATAATCAGATCACGCACTCGCGGACTATCAAGAAGAACCTCACACACTACAGCTCTCCGGCCGTCTACAGCGGGAATCAGCCGCTGCCCCACAACGCCCCGCAAATTCAGACCGAGCTGCATATATATCTGTGGATGGCGCTCTACTGGAAAAAAATTCATCACTCGCTCAATAGCTTGCGAACAATTATTACTGTGGAGCGTTGCGAGGCAGAGGTGCCCAGTCTCAGCAAAACTCACGGCCGCTTCCATAGTGGCCGAATCGCGCACCTCTCCCAACAGGATAACATCCGGCGCCTGACGCAGTGCATTCTTGAGAGCGGACTGGAATGATGCAGTATCGATCCCCACCTCACGTTGCGTTACAAGCGACTTTTTGTGCGCATGAACAAATTCGATCGGATCTTCAATTGAGACAATATGCCCCGACATGGTGGCATTACGGTGGTCAATCATTGCTGCAAGGGTTGTGCTTTTACCCGATCCAGTTGCACCAACTACTAATACGAGCCCACGCTTTGACACAGCGAGCTCCTTTACCGGTGCCGGAAGCCCAAGCATATCAATCGTTGGAATATCGCTGCTAATTCGACGAATTACTATCCCTGGCGCATTTCGCTGTCGAAAAACGTTAACGCGAAATCTTCCGAGCCCATCCTCGGCGATTCCGAGGTTGAGCTCATGCTCACGCACAAACTCATCCCTCTGTGCGGGAGTCAGAATTTTCGTAATAAACTGGTCTATGTCAGATACCGCGAGAAAAGTCTGATTAAATGGCTGCAGCTCTCCTTCAATACGACACATAGCTGGACTATCAACAGTCAGGTAGAGGTCAGAGGCCGTACTTCTGACCATCCACTCAAGAAGCTCTCGCATCGATGCCATAGCTGCTTCTACCTCCCCTTTATCCCACCTGCTATCACGGTGCCCTCTGGAAAAAGCTCGGGCTTTCCGCTCTTCTCTACTGCTGTTGCGCGATCTATCAAACCGCGATCGAGCAGCTCGCGTAGTGACATCTCTAGCGTCTGCATCCCCACCGCTTGAGAGGTTTGCATCACTCCGGGTAATTGGTGAATCTTGCCTTCTCGGATGAGGTTCTTGACGGCTGGGGTGCCGATTAACACTTCGAGCGCAGCTATCCGCCCTCCCCCAACTTTCTTGCACAGGGTTTGTGTTATGATTGCCTGAATCGACTCAGCAAACATCGCTCGCACCTGCCCCTGCTGGTCTGCAGGAAACACATCTATGACTCGGTCGACGGTCTTGGGCGCACTCGATGTATGCAACGTACCAAACACCAAGTGCCCGGTTTCTGCGGCTGTGAGAGCAAGATGAATCGTCTCAAGATCACGCATCTCACCAACCAAGATGATATCGGGGTCTTCGCGGAGAGCTGCCCGAAGCGCGTTTGCAAATGACTGGGTGTGCGAGCCCACCTCTCGTTGATTCACGAGACACTTCTTTGAGTGATGCACAAATTCAATCGGGTCCTCTACGGTGAGGATATGTCCTTCAAGGCTCTGATTGATAAGATCTATCATGGATGCAAGTGTGGTGGATTTTCCTGAGCCCGTAGGTCCCGTTACCAATACCAACCCCTTCTCTCGCTGAGCTATCGAGTTCATGATTGGCGGCATTCCAAGCTCAGTCAGAGTACGAATTGTCGTAGGGATAGCTCTAAAGACGGCTCCGAGTCCGCGATTCTGACGAAAGATATTTACGCGGAAACGAGAGACATCTCCAAGCTGCATCGAAAAATCTATGTCGCTATACTCTTCAAAGATCTTTCGTTGTGAGTCGTTCATCATGTCGTAGATCATCGCCTGCGCCTGCTCGGTTGTGAGCGCAGGGGTATCCACGCGCTTCATCTCGCCGTGCACGCGGATCATCGGAGACTCCCCGGCACTAATGTGCAGATCAGACGCCTCGTTCTGGATTGTAAAGTGTAAGAGTCGAGAGATATCCACCGACAAACCTCTGTATCGCCGAGCAGCAAAAGCTCTACTAAATATCTATCGGTACATCCCCCTGAATGTTTCGCTTCCCTGGCCCACGAGTAAGGAAATCAGCACTGCGGAAACTACTCAACCACCTTACGCTATCGAGCTCTAGGGAGGCTTAAACTACTGTCATTACTCGACTTACAGGCCATCTTCAATCATCAGACTAGCCAACCGATTAGTCCTTAAAAATGCGGTGGCACACTAGCAGGGTGGTGAAAAAGGATTTCCTGTTGCGCATTTTGATAGTTTGGCTTCCTCCTGCGCCAAGGCTTCGGCGGACAAGGCAACTTCGTTGGAGACGCCAAAAAAATCCTCGACGTATCTCAGAGGATACGCCTCCGGTTTTTTCGGCATCTCCGCCTTGTTTCGCCTAAACTCTCAAAATGCTCACGACGGAACCCTTTTTCACCACCCTGCTAGACGTCCCCCGCTACTCCCGCACCCCCGCCTACGTTATGTTCATAAGCTCCAATCGCGGCTTGGTCCTTTGCCTTCTTTGGCTCTTCGTAAAATCGAGTGGTTGGCAACGAGGATAGAGAATGCGTAAGCCCTCGTCTTGAGCCATAAATCGCGGCTGTTCACGTGAACGTGCTCAAGGCAACAAGCTCTATCACATGGGAATCAGAGGTTCGGTTTCTCGCAATACTCTTGCTCATGCCAAGGCCAATCGAGACAGGAGGATTTTCGCCGACTACGCACGAGTGCTGATCGCCTAAGCCCAAGAGCTACACAAGGCGGAAAAACCAGCGCTCCTTGAGCAAGTATCCAGTGCCGTTTACGCGCTTTGGATGTAACAATCATCCAAGTCTGCTGATGCGCTCTTTCCGTGGGCATAGAGTAACCACTAGGAGCCAAAGTGCGCGGCCAGCTTAGCGCGCCGACCGGAGAATGGCTTGTCGGCATCTCGGCAGCCGCTTATCTCGCTCGCCCGATACTGCGGGGATACTTCAAAATCCCACTCCGTATCGGCGATCGAAATAAGCGGAAGTGGCAGCGCTCGCTCACTAAGAATTCATTAAACTCGACCGACGCGTCTCTCCTGATTGCGCTGGTGGAAGTAAATCTTCTCTCGCCCAAAAGCTCTCTCGGCCTCGTAAAGATTGTGCGCAGAGCACAAGGTTCTAAGATTTGATAGCTCTGTTAATCCCCCTTTTGCAAACGGAGCGATATGGTCGATCTGTAAACCTGCTTTACTGGTACAACGCACACCATTCTCAGATACGAAGCAGCACTGTCCTTGATCCCGTTCGATTACACTTTGACGGACGTATTTAGGAATATGCCGGCCGCCTACGTTAAATGGACGCATCTGCTCGGTCTTGGGTCTCTTGTCTCTAAGAAATGAGCGCATTGTAGTCTTTAGTAGCTCTACTACAGGCTTGCAGCCCGTGTGCAGGATGACCTGATTCAATAGGT
>JBIKKT010000127.1:0-12657 GCA_044360195.1 Bdellovibrionota bacterium
CGTCACCCGCCTGGATACCGCGGGCCTGCGCATCGGCCGGGTGCAGCCACACCGGTTCGCGCCCCGCCACCTTGCCCGCCACGCTGTGGGCCGAGAAGTCCAGCTGACTGTGCAGCCGGGTTGCGGGCTGGTCCGAGATCAGGTGCAGCGGGTGGCGCGCGGCCTCGCGGCTGCCCAGCCACTCGGCCGGCGGCAGCCATGCCGCGTGCCCTGGGCAGCAGGAGTAGCCGAATTCCGCCACGCGGGCCGAAAACAGCTCGATGCGCCCGCTGGGCGTGGGCAGCGCGTGTGACTGCGGGTCGGCACGAAAGTCGCCGAACATCGTCACGCGGCGGTGGGCGGGGCGCGGCATCCACCAGTGACCAGCCTGCCAGAAGCTGTCGAAGTTGGGCACATCGGCCTTGAGCAGCGGCGCCACGGTGTGACGCCACGCGTCCCACATCACCCGCAGCCAATCGCGCGGACTGCGGCCTTCGGTCAGCGCATCGGCCAGGCCCAGGTGGCCGGCTATACCGGCAAAGATGGCGTGGTCGTCGCGCGCCTGACCGGGCGCAGCGTGCAGCGGCTTCATGGCCACCAGCAGCGGGTCCAGGTGCGCGTAGCCGATGTCCTCGCGCTCCAGTGTGCTGCTCGCCGGCAGCACGATGTCGGCGTGACGCGCTTGCGCGTTCCAGACCTGCTCATGCACGACGATGGTCTGCGGGCGGCGCCAGGCGTGCAGCAGCTTGTTCAGGTCCTGGTGGTGGTGGAAGGGGTTGCCGCCCACCCAATACACCAGCTTCACATCGGGGTAGCGGTAACTCGCGCCGTTGTAGTCGAAAAGTTCGCCCGGCTGCAGCAGCATGTCGGCGATGCGTGCGCAGGGGATGAAGCGGTCGATGGGGTTGCGACCGAGCGGGAACGAAGGGCCGGGCACCAGCGGGCTGTTGCTGCCCATCGCATTGGCCGGGCCGTAGCAGCCGAAGCCACCGCCGGGCTGGCCGATGTGGCCGATCACCGCGGCCAGCCCCACCGCACCCCAGAACGGCTGCTCGCCGTGCTCGGCGCGCTGCAGCGACCAAGCCACGTTGACCCAGGTGCGCCCTGCGGCGCCCGGTGGGTGCGCGGGCGGCGTCATCTCCAGCGCCAGCGCGCGCAGGCGGTCTGCCGACACGTCGGCCAGCGGGGCGGCCCACTCGGCGGTCTTGGCCACGCCGTCGTCCTGACCCAGCAGGTAGCGTTCCCAGCGCTCGAAGCCCGTGCAGTGGCTGGCCAGGAAGGCGCGGTTGTGGCGCCCTGCGAGGATGATTTCGGTGGCCAGGGCCAGCATCACTGCGGTGTCGCTGCCGGGGCGCAGCGGTATCCACTCCAGCTGCGCGGCGGGCACCTCGATGTCGCTGCGCACTGGGCTGAAATTGACAAAGCGGCAGCCTGCCGCCGCCAGCTTTTGCATCCCTGCGTGTACATGGTGCAGGCTGGCGCCACCGGCATTGACCTGCCCGTTCTTGCGCGGTACGCCGCCGAAGCTGACGAACAGCCGCGTATGCGCGGCCATCGTTTCCCAGTCGTGGTGGTCCACCATCAGGCTGCCCATGTCGCCCACGATGTGCGGCATCACCACGCGGCCGGCGCCCAGGCTGTAGGTGTCGACATGGCGAACGCAGCCGCCGAGCAGATTGAAGAAGCGCCGCGTCTGGCTCTGTCCGTGGTGAAAGCGGCCCGCGCTGGACCAGCCGTACGAGCCGGCAAACAGCGCCTCGTGGCCGTGCGCCTGGATCACCCGGCGCAAGTCGGCTGCCACCAACGCGCTGACCTCCTCCCAAGACACTTGCACAAAGGGCTCGCGGCCGCGCAGTTCGGTGCGCGTGCCTGGGCCGTGTTCCAGCCAGCTGCGGCGTACGGCAGGACGCAGCACGCGCGGGCCGTGGCGGTAGGCGTCCAGCATGGCCAGCCCGACGGGCGAGGGGTCGGCATCTTCGGCCAGCGCGCGCAGGCCGGTGGCGGGCGCGGTGGCACCGGCGGCACGTTCCACTTCATAGGTGCCCCAGTGGGCCGAGGTCATCTCGCGCGCGGTGCGGCTCAATGCGGCGCCCCCGCAGCGCGGTCCACGAAGGCCGGCCGCTCGAAGGCCGTGACTGGCGGCAATGGACCCCTCCAGCGCTCCACCTGCACCAGACAGCTCTGCGCCACCGAACCCTGAGCCAATGCCGAGGTGCCCGCATCGCGCGTCAGTACATTGGCGCTGCCGTGTTTGCACAGTGCCTGCGCGCTGTCGTCGGTGGGGTCGTACCAGGCGCCGGTCGACAGCTTCACCACCTGCGGGTGCAGCCCTTCGGTCAGAACCGCGCCGGCCAGGCAGGCGCCGCGCGCGTTGAAGACGCGCACCACGTCGCCGGCGGCGATGCCCCGCGCGCAGGCGGCGTCGGGGTGCAGCCACAGCGGCTCGCGGCCCTGCACTTTGGTTGCCCGGCTGTGGGCCGAGAAGTCCAGTTGGCTGTGCAGCCGTGCCGCCGGCTGATCCGTGATCAGGTGCAGCGGGTGCAGGGCGGTCTGCGCCGAGCCCAGCCACTCCGCTGGCGGCAGCCAGCTGGCGTGCGGCGGGCAGTCGGCCAATGTGAACCCGGCAATGGCTGCGCTGAAGATCTCGATGCGGCCGCTGGGCGTGGCCAGCGGGTGAGCCTCGGGATTGCGGCGAAAAGCCGCCAGCATCACCGGCGAGCCCGCACCCGCGCCTGGAACATCAGGAATGCGCCACTCGCCTTGGGCGTGGAAGGTCTCGTAGTCGGGCGCTTCAATGCCCAGCGCAGCCAGGTCCTGGCGCCAACCCCGCCACAGCAGCGCCTGCCACTGGGCCGGCGTGCGGCCCTCGGTAAAGCTGTCGCCAAAGCCCAGCCGCGCGGCCAGGCCCGCAAAGATGGCGTGGTCGTCGCGCGCCTGGCAGGGCGGCGGCAGCACGGCCTTCATCGCCACCACCCGCGGTTCGCGATAGGCGAAGCCGATGTCCTCGCGCTCCAGAGTGCTGGTGGCCGGCAGCACGATGTCGGCGTGACGCGCGTGGGCGTTCCAGACCTGCTCGTGCACCACAATGGTCTCCGGCCGCTGCCAGGCACGGCGCAGGCGGTTGATGTCCTGGTGGTGGTGGAAGGGATTGCCACCGGCCCAGTAGACGAGGCGGATGTCCGGGTAGGTGCGCTCCTCGCCGTCGAAGCGATAGGCCTGCCCCGGCTGCAGCAGCATGTCGGCGATGCGCGCCACCGGGATGCTGGTGCTGGCTTGGTGGGCGATGGGGTTGGGGCCGAAGGGCAGGCGCGGCCCGGACGGCAGCAGGCCATGCGGGCTGCCGGGACCGTTTTCGCAGCCGTAGCCGACGCCGAAGCCGCCGCCAGGCAGGCCGATCTGCCCTATCACGGCAGCCAGCGACACCAGCGCCCAGTAAGGCTGCTCGCCGTGGTCGGCGCGCTGCAGCGCCCAGGCCGCGTTGACCAGGCAGCGGCGGCCGTCGCGCGCGGTCATTTCACGCGCCAGCACGCGCAGCCGCTCGGCGCACACGCCGCTCAGTGCACCCGCCCAATCGGCGTCCTTGACGATGCCGTCGTCCTGCCCCAGCAGGTGGGCGCGCCAGGTTTCGAAACCGGTGCAGTGGCGTGCCAGGAAATCGGTGTCGTGCAGCCCTGCCCGGACGATCTCGCAGGCCAGCGCCAGCATCACCGCGGTGTCGGTGCCGGGCCGCACGGCAATCCACTCGACTGCACCCCCCGGCACCGCCAGATCGTCGCGCACGGGGCTGAAGTTGACGAAGCGGCACCCCGCCTGCGCCAGTTGCCGCAGCCCGCCCTGAAGTCGGTGCTCGAAGGCACCGCCCACACCGACCTGCGCGTTCTTCCAGGGCATGCCACCGAAGCAAACAACCAGGCCCGTATGGCGCGCCAACACGTCCCAACTGGTGTGGTGCAGCTCCAGCGTCTCCATCGGCGCCACCACGCGCGGCAGCAGCACCTGCGCTGCGGCGTAGCTGTAGCTCTGACTGTGCACCGTGCAGCCGCCCATCCCATGCATGAAGCGGCGCACCTGGCTCTGTGCGTGGTGAAAACGCCCGGCGCTGGCCCAGCCGTACGAGCCGGCAAAGACAGCCCGGTTGCCGTGCTGGTGGATCACGCGCTGCAATTCCCCGCTCACCAGCGACTCGGCTTCCTCCCAGTCCACCTCCACGAAAGCCTCGTGGCCGCGGCGGTTGGTGTGGGCGCCAGGGCCGCGTTCGAGCCAGCCGCGCCGCACCGCGGGCCGCAGCACGCGGGGCCCGTCGCGGTAGGCCGCCAGCATGGCCAGGCCGATGGGTGAAGGGTCGGCGTCGGCGCGGTGTGGACGCAGCGTCGGCGCACCATCGGCTGCGCGCTCCACTTCGTAGGCACCCCAGTGGCTGGCGGTCAGTTCGGCTTGTCGCATGCTGTCGGCGTCGGATTGACAAGGTGCATTCTGGCCGAGATACTGGCCACAAAGCAAGCAATCATTTGCTTTATAAATCGTGCCAAAACTGCCCGACCGAAAGACCGAACGATGACCCCCGCCCCCTTCCAGAGCGACCGTAACCCGGCCGACTTTCACCCGCTGGAGCGCGCCGACGAACTCATCGGCAAGCAACTCTTCACCACCGCCTGGGTGCCGGTCAAGCGCAAGCACATGATGCTGTTCCACGATGCCATCGAGACCAACCCCGAAGAGTCCGACGTCAGCATCTGCCTGAGCAACCCGCTGGGTGACGACATCATGGACGGCGCCTGGGTGCTGGCCATGACGGTCAACTTCCACTTCAACCACAACCCGATCTGGAGCCCGGGCATGTGGGCGCTGTTCTACGGCATCGAGAAGGCCCGCTTCCCCGAGCCGGTGTTCGTGGGCCAGACCATTCGCGGCCTGGCCCACCTGGCCGACGTGCGGCCCCACCGTCACGGCCGGCTGATGGTGTTCGACAACACGGTCGAGATCCAGGGCAGCGACCGGCCGGCGATGAGCGCCACCACGACGGCGCTGTTCCGCATTGGCGAGATGCCGCGCGAGAAGCCGGCGGGCCTGTGAGCTTCCAACCCCTGTGCGAACAACTCGTGCCCGATGGACCCGACCTGTTGAACTGCGCCACATGCCCGACTTCATCCCTTTGGAACAGGCCCCCGCTTGGATCGGCCGCGAGCTGTTCATCTCACCCTGGATGACCACGAGCGTGCGGCACCTTGAGCTGTTCCATGCCGCCACTGAGTTGGACCCCGCCGTCACCGACATGGCGGTTTGCGAAACCAACCCCGCGCCGGACCTCGTGGATGGCTTCTGGCTGCAATCCATGCTGGCGGCCACGCACTTCAACCACAACCCGATCCGCTCGCCAGGCATGTGGGGACTGAACCTGGGGTCGGACAAGGTGCGCTTCATCACACCGGTACACGTGGGGCAGCGCATCCGCTACCGGTGTGTGCTCGACGCCGTACTGCCGCACGCCCACGGCACGGTCCTCGTCACCACCAACACGGCAGAGGTCGAGGGCATCACTCGGCCCGCCATGGTGGCAGTCATGCGCACGCTATCGTCCACCGAATCGGCATTGCCGTCCACCGCAGCATCCAGGGCTGGTTCGGCGTGAACGCGCCGCCCACACCCGAGGCCGGGCCGGGGTCACGGACCGCGTTGGCGTTGCCGTTGCTGCCGCGGCTGGACGACTACCTCAGCCACCATGCCCGCCACACGCCCGCCGCGCCGGCCTGCTGGTTCATGGACGGCTGGACCTCGTATTCCGATCTGGAGCAGCGTGTCGACGCCATGGCCCGCGCGCTGCACGGCCTGGGCTTGCGCCACGGCGACCGGCTTGCCGTGCTGTCGACACCGCGGCCCGAGTTTTGGGTAAGCCTGCTGGCGGCGCTGCGCATCGGCGTCGTGTGGGTAGGGCTGAACCCGCGCTACACCTGGCGCGAGCTGGCGCATGTGGTGGGCGACTCGCAGCCGCGCGCGCTGCTGTCGCTGGCGGGCTTCGAGGGCGTCGACTTTGCAGAAATGGCGCAGCGCATGCGCGCCGAATTTCCGTTCATCGGGCACGCCTTCAGGCTCGACGATGGTCCAGCGCTGGGCGGCCTGGAGCCGGCCGCCGCGCTGCAAGAGCGCGCCGTCGGCCCGCCCGGCATGGCCGCCTACGCGGCCAGGCGCGGCGCAGTCAAGGGCGCCGACGCGGCGGTGATCGTCTACACCTCGGGCTCCAGCGGCACGCCCAAAGGTGCGGTGCTGCCGCACCGCAGCCTGGTCTACGGCCCGCGCGTGCAGGCCGAGCAAAACGCCATCGCGCGACCGCGCGTGCTGTGCAACTTTCCCATCAACCACGTGGCCTGCATCGGCGACACCTGCGCCAGCACGCTGATCGCAGGCGGCATGCTGGCATTCGACGAGCGCTTCGACCCCGGCCACTACCTGAAGCTGGTGGAAAGACTTCGCCTCACGCAGCTGGCCCATGTCCCCACTGTGCTGCAGATGCTGCTGGCACATCCCGACTTCGCCACGCGCGAACTGTCCAGCCTGCAGCTCGTGGCCTGGGGCGGCGCAGCCCTGCCGATCTCGGCGATCCGTGCATTCCGCGCCCGCGGCCTGCGCATGATCTCCATCTACGGCATGACGGAGACCGTCTGCAACGTGACCTGGGCCGACGAACGCAGCAGCGACGAGGTGCTGGCCACGACCATCGGCCGGCCGGACCCGAACGTCGCGCTGAAGCTCGTCGACGAGCAGTGCGCCGAAGTGCCCGAAGGCGAGCAAGGGGAAAGTGCCGTGCGGCACGAAGCCTTGATGCTGGGCTACTTCAATCGCCCTGAGGCGACCGCTGCCTCGCTCACACCCGAAGGCTTCCTGCGCACCGGCGATCTGGCGGTGCGCCTGCCCGACGGCAACTACCGTGTCGTCGGTAGGCGCAGCGAGATGTACAAGTCCGGCGGCTACAACGTCTATCCCCGCGAAGTCGAGATTTGTCTTGAAGAACACCCTGCCGTGGCGCTGGCTGCCGTGGTGGGCGTGCCCGACCCGGTCTACCAGGAGATTGGCGTGGCGTGGCTCTGCGCCCGGCCGGGCGCGCAGGCTGTGGATGCCGACACGTTGCGCGCCTGGTGCCGGGAGCGCCTGGCCAACTACAAGATTCCCAAGCGCTTTGAATGGCGGGAGCAACTGCCACTGCTGCCAGTCGGGAAGGTGGACAAGCAGGCGCTGAAGCGGGAGGCTGCGACGGTCAGCTGACATGGGCGCCTGGCGCTGAAGCCCTCCAGCCCTGAAGCGCTTTGGCATCTTGCGCCGCGGAATCAGGTGAGGTGGAAGGCGGTGCGGAGGGGGCCTTGAAAGGCGGTCCTTGTGGTGTTCGGCGGAGGGCGCAGCACGCCTCAAGCGGCCTGGAAGCGGCCCGACAAGACGGTGCCGCGGATGCCGATGTCCTTCAAGGCCTGCGGCGGTACAGCCAGGGGGTCGTCTTCGAGCACGGCGAAGTCTGCGTAACGCCCCGGCCTGATCGACCCCAGGCGGTGGTCGAGTTTGAGAGTCCAGGCACCACCGAGCGTGATGGCGCGCACCGCAGCTTCCGTGCTCACGCACTCACCCCGACCCAGCACCCGGCCCGTGCGTGTCAGGCGGTTGACGGCACACCAGGCGCTGAATAGCGGCGCCATCGGAGTCACCGGCTCGTCGCTGTGCATGGACCAGGGCACGCCGACGCGCTCAGCCGTCCCGCAGGCGTCCATCCGTTCGGCCATGGCCTCACCCACGGTCAGCGTCGCGTGTTCGTCGCCCCAGTGGTAGATGTGGTTGACGAAGAGGTTGACGCCAGCGCCCAGGCGCGCAGCCTCGCGCAGCAGGGCTTCGTCCATCAGCTGCGCGTGCTGCAGCATCGTGCGGTGTTCGGGCGCCGGCTGTTTGCCCAGCGCGTGAGCCAGGCGATCGAGCACCAGGGCCGACGCCTGGTCGCCATTGGTGTGCGCGTGCACCTGAACACCGGCCCGCAAGGCCGCCTCCAGCACGGCGTCAAGAGCCTCTGGCGCCATGTACCACAGGCCGTTGGGCGCGCCGTTGACGTAGCGCCCGCTGCGCAGCCGCGCCGTGAAGCCCTGGATCGAACCGTCGATCACTAACTTGATCGCGCCGAGGAACAACCGCTCGTGGCTCATCGCGCGAAGTTCCAGTGCCCGTTCGACCATCTGTGCAGGCGTCGATGCGCCGACCAGTACCGCAGGGACGAGCCGGCACGGAAAGTCGGCCTCGGCCGTGACAACCCGCAGTGCATCCAGCACCGGCGGCGTCATCACGCTGGCCAGATCGGTGGCCGTGGTGACGCCGGCGCGTACACACATGCGGCCGAAGCCCCGGACGGCCTGCTCGTTCACGCCCAGCAGGGTCTCGATGACCCCCAGACGCGTCGTCACGGGCCGGGTAACGGGCGCCCCACGCAACTCGCCGGTAGGCAGACCGTCGGAAGCCAGCGGCACACCCTCGTGGACGGCAGAAGGCGGCAGCAGATCGCAGCGTCGCAAGGCCTCTGTGTTGGCGTACACGATGTGCCCGCTGGCATTGACCACCAGCACCGACCCACGCGTGGGCACACGGTCGAGATCGTGCCGGGTCAGCGGACGCTCGCAGAACATCGGGTCGAAGCCCCAGCCGAGCAAGGTGCTGTCCGCACCGTTCGCGCGCGAACGGGCATCGGCAGACAGGCGTTCCACCACGGCGTCGATGGTCGTCACCGCCGCAGCCATGCGGCCGTCAGGCGCCACGCGCGGGCTGCTGCCGCAGTAGCTGTGCAACCACATGCCTGCGGCGTCGGCATGAACGTGGCCTTCGACGAAACCGGGCAGCAGCACGGCGTCCATGAAGCGGTCGTCCCGTCGCGCCGAAGGCCAGCGCGTGAGCAATTCATCGCCCCCCACCTCGACGATGCTGCCGTCACGCACAGCCACGTGGGTGGCCACGGGTTGGGCCGGATTCATGGTCCGCACGAGGCGGGCTTTGAAGATGCTTTCTACCAAGTGGAAATCTCCTGTCGCGTTCCGTGTGGAGGTCTGACTCGCATCGGCGGGCACGCCGCAGCGTCACTTTTCCAGTGCCGCGATGCACACCACTGTTGAAGTTCTTGCGGGCGACTCTGGAGGCTCGGGCTCGGCGACGCATCGCCTGCCCATGGCCTGCACACGCCAGGTCCGGCCATCGGTGCCTGCAACCCAGCCCTTGGCCCGCAAAAGCCGCGGATGCCGCGCAACGAGCGCGCTGATCCACTGTGCGGGATCGACCGCCTGCGGCACTTGCTCCTCGAAAAAGCGGAACTGGCGGGCTGCAGTGGCCATCTTCTTCGGCGCAGCAGCGCTGCCAGAAGTCAGGTCTGTGATGCCGCCTGCGGCAGCCAGACGCCGGCGCGCCATGGGGCGCAGCCCAAGCACCACCTCGGCGGGCACATTGGCGAATTCGCAACCGAGCTGAACCACGCCGGGTGCCAGACGTTCCAGCAGCGACTGCGTCTCTGACCAGGCCAGCGGCGACAGTCGGTCGGCGTGGTTGATCAGCAGCAGGTCGGATTCCGCAATTTGCCGGCAGACGGTGTCGCCCACATAAGCATCGACGGCCAGCCGGGCCACATCGGCCGCATCGACGAGGGTCACCAGGCCTTCGACCCGCGCCTCGCGAACGAGAGCCGCGCTGCGGGCGACCGCCGCCGGCAGGCCGACGCCGCTGCACTCCACCAGCACGAGATCAGGCTTGGGCACACGGCGCACCACCTGCGCCAGCGTGCCCACCAGGTCGGCGCCGTAAGCGCAGCAGACACAGCCGCCGGCGATGGCCAGCACGCCGTCGTCGCCCTGGCCTTCGATCAGTGCCGCATCCACGCTGATGCTGCCGAAGTCGTTGACGAGCACGCCCAGCCGGCGCCCACCGGCATGGCGCAGCAGGTGGTTGACCAGCGTCGTCTTACCCGCGCCCAGGTAGCCCCCGACGATGACCACAGGGCAGGCGTCGGCGCTCATTCCATCTGTGTGACGAATTTCGTGACGAGGTAGCCGTCGAAGGTCTCGACACCCCCCTCGCTGCCAATGCCGCTGTCCTTCACCCCGCCAAAAGGGACTTCCGGCAAGGCCTGGCCGAAGTGGTTGATGTTCACCGATCCGGCCTGCAAGCCGTTCTGCAGCTTCAGCGCACTGCGCGTGGACCCCGTGAAGGCATAGGCCGACAGGCCGTAGCTCAAGGCATTCGCGCGCTGGATCGCGTCGTCGAGGTCGTCGAACGGCAAGCACGGCGCGATGGGCCCGAAAGGTTCGTGCGTCATCACGAGGCTGTCCTCGGGAACGGCGCTGAGCACGGTGGGCGCATAGAAGTAGCCGGCACGCTCAAGCCTGGCGCCGCCGGACTCCACGCGCGCGCCCCTTGCGCGCGCATCGTCCACGAAGCGGTTCATCACCTCCAGCCGGCGTTCGTGCGTGAGCGGCCCCATCTGCACGCCCGGCTCCAGCCCCGGGCCTACTTTCAGCCCTCGGGCCACGTCAAGGAAGCGGGCCATGAAACGGTCGTAGACCCGGCGGTGCACGTAGAAGCGGTTGGGCGAGACGCACACCTGCCCGGCGTTGCGGAACTTCAGACCGGCAAGCAGTGTCGCGGCGCGCTCGGCGTCGGCGTCCTCGCACACGATGGCGGGCGAATGCCCGCCCAGTTCCATCGTCATGCGCTTCATGTGCGCGCCGGCCATCGCCGCGAGCTGCTTGCCCACCGGTACCGACCCGGTGAAAGAGACCTTGCGTACCAGGGGCGATTCGATGAGGTGCCGCGACACATCGGCCGGCACGCCCCACACGATGTTGAGCACGCCTGGAGGCAGGCCCGCCTCGTGGAAGAGCCTGGCAATGTCGACAACGGCTGCGGGCGCGTCCTCGGGGCCCTTGAGCACGATGGTGCACCCTGCCCCCACGGCTGCCGCGACCTTCCGGATGGCCTGGTTGTAAGGGAAGTTCCAGGGCGTGAACGCGGCGCAGACGCCGACCGGTTCGCGCAGCACCAGCTGGCGGACATGGGGCTCGCGCGGAGGTATCACGCGGCCATAGATGCGGCGGCACTCCTCGGCATGCCACTCGCAATGCTCTGCACAACGCAGCACCTCCGCAATGGCTTCTGGCAGCGGTTTGCCCTGGTCAAGCGTGATGTGGCGGCCGATGGTTTCGGCCTGCGCGCGGCTGAGCTCCGCGACCTTGCGCAAGATGCGGCTGCGCTCCATCGGCGAGCTGGTCTTCCAGCTTTCGAACGCCCGCGCGGCAGCGGCCAGGGCGCGGTCCAGGTCTTCGCTGCGAGCGTGCGGCAACTGCCCGATGACGTCTCCGGTGGCAGGGTCGTGAACCGGCTGCTCACGACGCGAGTCGCCGGTAGCGAACTCTCCGTCGATGTACAGCGCGAGGTCCGCGTAGGCCGCAGTCGTGGTCGAGGTCATGCCGAAGATCCCTTCAGATTCATGCAGCTCAGCCACGCCCCAGGAGCGTGGCGTCGCGCACCGCGTGGGCCACCTGCTTGCTGGCATGGAAGTCGGCTCGCAGCTTGTGTAGCACTTCGGGCGGCAGCGCGTCGACGTTCAGCACATGCCGCTTCCAGTCGGGGCTGCCGTTCCAGCGCAGCGGGTTCTGCACCGCGGTGCGCCGCAACATGGCCCAGCGGAAAGTCGCTGAACACGAAGCGGGACACGCCGCACTGCTCAACGATGTCCTTGGCCGCGCCCATCACCACGGTGGCAATGCCGGCGACTTCGAGGTGGCGCGCCACCATGGCCATCGTCTGGTGGCATATCGGGCAGTTGGCCACCAGCACCGCAACTTCCACACCGTCGTCTCGACAGCGCTGCAGCACTTCTGGACCGTCGACTTGCACCGTGTGGCGCTGGCTGCGGTTGGTGAGCACACCGTGGAAGCGCGTCGCCAGCGAACCGATGCGGCCCGCGGCCGCGGCCTGCATTGGCCGCAGCCCCGGCTGAGGCTGCTGGGCGGTAAGCAAGACTCTGCATGCCAGCCCGCGGCCTTGCCTCAAAGGTCAACGGAAAGCGTGACACCCACGGTGCGCGGCTGGCCATAGATGCCGCGGATACGACCCAGCCCCAGCGAGTTGTCGTTGAAGCTGGAGTACACGCGGTCGGTCAGGTTGCGTGCCCACAGGGCAACCGACCAGCGCGCGTCCATGCCGCCTTCGATGGCCACACGCGCGTTCCACAGGTCGACCTGCGGAATCAGGTTCTGGCCGTTCAGGTTCGAGTTGCTCCACTGGGCGTCGGTGTGCGTGTAGGACACGCTGCTGCGCAGCTGCAGCGCCCCCAGAGGCATCAGGTGCTCCACCGACACCGAGGACTTGAGCCGGGGCGAGAACGTCAGCGGGCGACCGTCGTAGGCCTCGCCGGCGGCATTGGCGTTCTTGAACTCCTCGAAGCGCGCATCGGTGTACGCCACGCCGGCCTTCAACAGCACGCTGGACACCGGCCGCGCCTGCAGCTCGAGCTCGGCGCCGTCGATGCGCACCTTGCCGGCGTTGGTAATGATAGGAGCGGCTGTCCCGTTGGGCAGGGTGATGAACTGCTGCACCTGCCAATCGGTGCCGTCCATCGAGTAGACGGCCGCGTTCAGGCGGATCTTGCGGTCCATCCACTCGGATTTCAAGCCG
>JBIKKT010000068.1:0-12655 GCA_044360195.1 Bdellovibrionota bacterium
CAGACCAGCCGGTCTTAATCTGCGGTGAAACTGGAGTTGGTAAGGGGCTCTGCGCGCGAGCTATTCACCGTTTGAGTAACAGGCGAATTGGGAATTTCGTTCACTGCCATCCTAACTTTGGAGGAGGTGACCTCGTTCAGAGCCAAATCTTTGGACATAAGAAGGGCGCTTTTACCGGAGCAACCGAGTCGCGGCGCGGACTGGTGCTCGAAGCGCATCGTGGAACTCTCTTTATCGATGAGCTGGATGAGGTGCCGCACCAGACGCAGGTTGCGCTCCTCGATGTAATCCAGGAGCACCGTGTTCGCGCGGTCGGGAGTGACGCATTTGAAGCAGTCGATTGTCGATTCATCGCTGCCACTAATCGTCCGCTGGATGAATCGCTTACGAGTGGCAGGGTGAGGCGCGATCTGCACCACCGCTTGGCTCATGCAGTCGTGCGAGTGCCACCATTACGCGAGCGCAGGGAGGATATCCCGCTCCTAGCTCGGTTATTTCTTGAACAATACGGTGAGCGCAATCATCTTAATGTGTTTGATATCCATGCCGATGGGCTAGCTGTGATTCGGGCGCATGAGTGGCCCGGTAATGTACGTGAGCTAAAAGCCGCAGTCGAAACAGCGGCGAGCTTTGCTCATTTTAAAGGACGCAGCGCAGTGGTAGCTGATGACTTCTCTGTAAGTAGCTCAGCATCTCGGTTCCCTGCTACACCATCAGACGGTTCTTTTTACGAACAGGTTGAGAATTTTAAAGCGCGCCTTATTCGAGAGGCCCTTGAGCTGCATGGCGGAAATAAAGCGCGCGTTGCCGACACGTTACAACTTGACCGCGGAACAGTGCGGCGGATCTTGGAGCGTGGGCAGTAGTGAGGGGTGAGGACTTGTTGTTGCTGCTGTGCTGCTTTTGATATAACACGAGTGTTCACGAGAATGAGGCTCGTTACACAGACATCAAAAACGGCTCTAGCGCAGCGCAAAGCCAGGTTCGATGGTCGCACGCGGGGTAGGAAGCTTGCGGGTTTTGTCATCAATCGTTATCACAAATTTATCCTTTCCAGCGAGGTATTTCATGAAAGCTTCAACGGCTTTCTTGCTGTTTATGAGGGTGTTTTGGGAGTGATTCACCTCCAACCCTAGTAATACGCATCCCTTGGTGTGCTCCTTTTTGTTACCGGCATGGAAGAGCACGTGCGATCTATTCTGTACCCCGGTGATTTCGAAGGTATCCCCAAAGCGAGGTGAATTCACCCGGCGGCATGTGTATGAGCCCGGAGGAATGCAGCTCACCTGCTGTTGGTTGCCGAGGTAGGGAAGCTCTAAGGTCTTGCATTCAAAGCCTGGCATAGTGAGCGTCCCAGTGGTGCAGCCACTGGAGCAACATTGCCGTACGAGTGTAACCTGAAGTGTTTGGCGAGGGCGTGCGGGCTTTGCACCGGTTGAAGGGGGAGCCTTAGGGGCACTCTTGGCTAGACTTGGTTGTTTGTTCTGTGCGGGTGCTGACTCATCGATGTCGAAGAATTCGGTTACATCGATACTTGCCGCAAGGGCTGAGGCGCTATCAAGTTTGCAGAGTTCAGGCTCTTCTGTTGGTGTTGCGGTGACGTAAGGGGTACGAGTTGGTAGGGCAGTCGGAAGCTGGGCAGATGCTTCGCTGAACCACACGGCACAGAGCAGCAAAAGCGCAAGTCGAGTCAGAGGGCAGAACGCCTTGCCGTTCAGAGATGTTTTTCTTACTAGTCTTATCACTGTGCCGCGCCTCCCTAGTCGTGGCCGCATGGTAACAAGAGCTTGAGCGTTAGCCTAGGGAGTTTGAGAAGAGGGCTGCTCTCATTGCTAGTTGCGCTTAGGATTGCTTAAAAGCAGTATCTCAAGAGCGAGTCGGCTACCAATGTATTCAATAGTAGCTTGTAGCAGTCCATTCAGACGATCCCGTTTGTCATGCCCCCCTTGTTTTAATGCATCGGAGACATCTCTTGAAAGTTCTGCAAGCTTCTCGTTAACGAAATCTTTTCGCGTTTTCGGGCCGGGTCCGTCAGTGTTTAACGGCTCATTCCAGAAACTCTTCTTTAGAAGCATACCGGTTTCTTCTGGTTTGAGATCAGGAAAATCTTTAAGGCTTGCCCCTAGCGTCGAGAAATGACCGCCATCATTAACTGAAAGGCGAAAGAACATTTCGCTAAAGGCTCCGCAAACGCCGACACAATTCGCTGACGATTCTACCGTAGCGCTCTGAGTGCCCCGAGCTCTGTCTTGTACCATCCCATACGTGGCAGAGAACTCGATAGTAGAGAAGTCCCTTGGGGGTGTGAGGGGTGAGCTAGGATGGTTAACCCTGGAGCGCGTATTGCCTTCTGCTTCTGTAGCCGCTTTGCTCATAAACTCCTACAAGAAAAATAGTCGATTAAGGTGTTGTAGAGTTCGACAAGTATACCAATTCGTTGGAGCTAAGGAAGTAAGGTGGCGGTTTTTGATGGCATGTGTCGGTTTTTGATCTGGCAAAAAAATTAACCAGGACTCGCGGTTGATTCTTACGGAATCTCCCGCCCGTGAGGATCTTCAGTCGAGGCGAGGTCACGCTGTAATTCTCGTGTTATGGCGCGACCGATAAAGTGCTCTGTGCGTTCAGAGAGGTCGTGAAGGTGATCAGGCGGTAGTCCAAGGTGTTTCGCCAGATACGACTCCCACAAACGGTGAGAGCGCACTAGGGCGCGGGCTTCGACGAGGCCGCTCTCGGTGAGGCGAACAGCATCTGTTGCTCGCTCATGTGCAAGGTATCCCTTGCGCACTGCTCGGCGCAACGCGAGGCGGCCTCGCAGGCCTCTCTGGAGCGCTTTCAGGAGGGAGCTTCTAGTAAGGAATGCGCTTTGTCGCTCGTCCTCGGGAACCTCGTACCACCTGTACAGAGCGCCTAAAATATCGTCCTGGGCGATCTGGATCTGCATCTGTAGTTGCGTGAGGGCTCTTGCCACAATTCCGTTGGAAGGGGCAAAGAGTAGCGCTCCACAAAAGAGCCCACCGGCTGCAACGCTCGTCATGCCGGCAACAGAGGTATTAAGCTCGACAGCTCCCCAGACACCAAGCAGAGAAGCGCACCCACCCAGCATGATAGCTGCGAAAAGCAGCGGAGTAACGCGCTTTGTGAGGAGGCTCGCTGTCGCTGGCGGAGCAGCCAGCATCGTAACCACGAGGATAGAGCCCACGGCCTCGAATGAGGCAACGATAGTAAGCGTTGTTGTAGCGATAAGAGCGCAGCGAATTGCGGTGGTATTAAACCCCATGCTTCGCGCCAGGGCGGGGTCAAAGGTCGATAGCACGAGCTCTTTAAGGGCTAACGCAACGAGGGTTACATTGAAAAGCAGCACAGCAACGAGCACCAGGAAACTACGAGGAACCTCAAATCCTTTTACAGAAACCGTATCAAGAGGAGCAAATTCAACTGACCCGTAGAGCACACATCCCGGATCGAGATCCACGTTGCGTGCCGCAATCGAGATGAGGATAACCCCCAGCGCAAAGAACGAAGTATAGATCATTCCCAGAGCGACATCACTTTTTACTTTTTGTGTGCGCTGTACCATCGACCAGAGCCCCATCGCGGTGAACCCAGCACAGCCAGCACCGAGTAGCATCCACGTGAGGGAACGCGTTTGAGAAACAAGGAAGGCAGCGGCTAGCCCCGGAAGGATCGCGTGCGAGATTGCATCTCCGGTGAGGCTCTCTCGTCTCAAGAACAGGAATGTGCCAGGGAGGGCACACGCTGCAGCACATGTCGCACACGTTGCTAGCATCCACAATTCATCGGCGGAGAAAATCATCGATTTCCTCCCCGGTGTGAGCGCAGAGCGGGTGCAAGAAAGTAGGAGAATAGAAAGAGGAATGCGCAGCAGAGAACGATTGTGGGGCCTGTTGGGAGCGCCAGGGTAGTAGCCCCAACTAAGCGAGGGGCGATGATTCCTACCACTGTTCCCCCAGCGGCAGCGATAAGTCCGATCAGAGACGAAAGTAGCATCATCGTGGTAACCCTAGTGGTCCACAACCTTGCAGTAGCTGCGGGGAAGATAAGAAGTGCCGCGACTAAGATCGCACCAACTGCAGGCAGCGCAACGGCAGTGCAGGCGCAGATGCACAGCGTCAGTAGGGAATCGATACGGCGCACCGGTCGCCCAATCGTGTGAGCGAACTCGCGGTCGAAGCAGATGAGAGCTAGCTCTTTGCGGAGGGCCGTGATGATAAAAAGCGTCACCGTAGCGATAACACCGATAGCCAAGGCATCGCTTGTGAGGAGCGTTGCTGCGTTACCAAAGATAAAATCGTCGAGTCCAGCTTGATTGCCGTGTGATGTGTTTTGAATAATTCGGGAGAGGGAGATACCAAGCCCAAACATTACGCTCAATACGATGGCGATCGCTGCGTCCTGCTTAATCCGAGAGTATTGGCATATAGTGTTCAGCAGCCAGACACTTACTAGCCCTGCACAGATGGCACCGAGAAAAAGCGGGGCAAAATCTCGCTCGCCAGTGATGAGATATGCAAGGCACACCCCCGGAAGCGCCGCATGAGCCAACGCATCACTTACGAGCGAGCGGCCACGCAGGACGGTGAATGTGCCTACCCCGCCACAGCACAAACCGAGTAGGGCAAGACCGACGATAACAGTAAGGGAGTTGCGGGTGGTTAACTCCGAAGTGATATCCATCTTACTTAATCACCTTTGTACTATCCTGTTCGTGTCGAGGATGAGCAGTGCGCACCGCTTCAGCGACTTGATCAAGTAAGGTCAGGCGTCCTCCGTAGGTTTTCTGGAGATTCTCTGCGGTGAAGACCTCGGAGGTTGCTCCTGATGTAACCGCCCGGAGGTTGAGCATCACGACCCAGTCGAAGTAGGAGCGAATCGTTTGCAGATCGTGATGTACTACTACTATCGTCTTTCCTTGAGATTTTAGTTTTCTAAGTATCTCTAAGATCTGTTGCTCGGTTGCAGCATCAACCCCAGCTAACGGCTCATCCATAAGGTAGAGGTCTGCTTCCTGTGCGAGCGCGCGGGCAAGGAAGACTCGCTGCTGCTGACCTCCGGAGAGCTGTCCTATCTGTCGATGTGCAAAGTCAGCCATGCCGAGCTCATCAAGGCAGGCGAGTGCTTTTTCTTTGTCTATTGTGGAAGGTCGCCTAAACCATCCAAGCTTTCGGTAGCGGCCCATAAGTACAACGTCGTGGGCAGTTACCGGAAAATCCCAGTCGACGCTCTCGCGTTGCGGTACGTATCCGATGATTGAAGTGGGTGGAAGAACGGTAATTGTGCCGTGAGTTATCGGTATGAGCCCCAGGATTGCTCGCAGGAAGGTCGATTTGCCAGCGCCGTTTGGGCCAATAATGGCGATCATCTTAGAGGAAGGTAATAAGAGGTCTATGTCCCACAGTACAGGCTTGTCGCCGTATGATACCGTGAGGTTGTGAACTTCGATGGAACCAGTTGGTAGAGTCATTGTCCGCTCCCGCGTGAAAGTGCTGTGGTGATCGCCTCCACGTTGTGTCGCACCATACCTATGTAGGTGCCAGCCTCTGTGTCTGGCGAGCCGAGGGAATCACTAAATAGTTGGGGCCCCTCAGCAGTTGTAATCCCTTGTGCCCGAGCTCCCTCAAGCAGCGCTCGCACGGCCCGAGGAGATACACTCGACTCAATAAATACCGCGGGAACACGTTGCGTCACTATAAGGTTTACTAGAGAGTTTATTGTTTGAATCGTAGGCTCACTTTCAGTGCTGAGACCCTGAATACCAAAAACCTTAACGTCGTACGCCCGACCGAAGTAGCCGAAGGCGTCGTGTGCAGTGATAAGAGTTCGGCGGTGCGCGGGTATGGTCGCAATCTGAGCTGCACTCCAGCGGTGAAGCTCGTTAAGCCTTGTGGTGTATTCATCCGTGCGGTGTTTGTAGTCGGCTGCGCGTTCGGGGTCGAGTTGGGCAAGGGCGTCGCCTATACCTTTAGCAACTAGAGTCCAGAGAGATGGGTCAAACCAAATGTGAGGGTCAAAGATATGCGTACCAGGCTCAAGCTCGCGAAGCGCGTCCGGTGGGATGGCGTCTGCTGCTACATGCACCTTCATTCGCTTCTGTAGCTTGGCGAGGGTTTCACTGAGGCGCCCCTCAAGGTGAAGTCCGTTGGTAACGAGAATTGTTGCTGTTGAGAGGAGTCGTAGATCTCCAGGAGATGCTTTGTACGTGTGGGGGTCGGTGCCCTCTGTCATGAGAGAGACAACCTGAGAGTCGGGGGATGCGAGGTTGCGCACCGTATCGGCCAGTATTGATGTGGTGGTCACTATAATGCGCGGGGAATCGGCGGCTAAACACAGGCGAGGCCCCAGAAAAGAGAGTGCGAGTGACGCGAGCAGAAAAAGTGTACGTCTGGCACAAAAATGTATCATTTGCTACAATTGTGTGGTGGTAGAGCGCCACAGTCAAGGAGAATCAGCATGTCTTCACCCCGTGCCACAGCAGCTCGTTCTAAGGCTCGTACTACCCCGGGCTCGCCTCGTTCTGAGCGGGGAGATATCGCCGCACGGCACCGAAAAGCTCGAAACGACCATTCTCATGAGCTTGCTGAAGACTATGTAGAGGTAATTTCACACCTCATAGGGGAGCACGGAGAGGCTCGCCTGGTTGATATCGCGGAACGTCTTGGCGTGACGCACGTTACGGTAACCCGCACGCTTACTAGGTTGCAGAAGTTGGGCCTCGTGCAACGTCAGCGCTATAGAGCGATTTTTCTTACGCGTGCAGGCGAAAAGCTCGCTTCGCGCGTATCTCATCGGCACACTATCGTGCTTGAGTTCCTTCTCTCGCTTGGAGTGGCTAGAGCTACCGCAGAGAATGATGCAGAGGGCATCGAGCACCATGTAAGTGAGGCGACCTTGCGGGCATTCGAGCGTCATGTTGGAAAGGCTTCGATGAAAAAGACGAGGAGTGAGCGCTAGGTTATGAAACTGCTACTCTCTGCTCTTGGCTATTTCGCTGTCCGCGCGCTCTTTGCGGTCCTCTCGCTACTGCCACATGAGGTGAGTGTCAGGCTGTTTGCTCGGGTATACGCCCTCGTTCTGCTCTGTTCTCCAAAGTTGTCGCGGACTGTGTGTGATAATCTGAAACGAGCATTTCCTTCAGCTTCGTCCGAATGGATATCAGAGATGGAGCGTAAGCACGTCACAGAGATTGCCCGCCTCGTCGCAGATACGGTGCGTCTCCCCCGACTAGATCAACAATGGGTGCGTGAGCATGTGAGTTTTCCTAACCTGCCGCTCTACCTCGAGCGACTTCGCGCGCAGGAGGGGCGGGGGGTCGTTATCGCCACAGGGCACCTGGGTAGTTTCGAATTGATGGGGCACGCTATCGGATTGATGGGATATCCGCTCGCTGCGGTGGCAAGGAGGTTTCGATCGCCACTGCTTGACCGGTGGTGGACCGGCTTGCGTCAGGCAAGCGGCAATCAGATTATTGATCGTAAGGGTGCATTTAAAGAAATGATCAATGTGATTCAGTCGGGCAGATCTGTTGCCGTTCTCTTCGATCAGAACGTGACTCGTAATCACGCGGTGTTTGTCGATTGGTTTGGGGAGATAGCAGCGACTACAAAATCCGTGGCGCTTGCCGCGCTGCGTGCCGAGGTAGCGCTTTTTGTCGCGTCCATGAAATATGTAGGAAATGATCGGTACGAGATAGATGCAGTTGAGTGTGATTGCTCAGATGTATACCGAGATGACGCGTTGTCAACCGATGAGAAAGTGCGTGTGATTACACAACGCTTGTCAGACCACTATTGTCACATGGTTGCCGAGTTTCCAGAGGGGTGGTTCTGGATGCATAGACGGTGGAAGACTCGGCCACTGATTGCTGGCACTCAGGATGCAGCTGATAAAGTTGCGGTTCCTTAAAGCTGCTGCTCTTTAGTTTATTGGCGTGGCTTAGCTTTTCTTTGCTTTTTTCTTCGCTAGCTCAAGTCCAAGGTACTCGGCCAGGCTTTCGGCTGTTTTCAGCTTTATGTCCCGCTCTCCCTTTACAAAGCGTCGCAGGACAGCGTGATCTATTCCTGAGCCAACGGCGATGGCATACCTTGTTTTTTTGCTTGATAAAATCGCCTTGCGTAACTGTTCCGAGAGACTCATTTGGGTACCTGCTTTAATACGGCCCAAGAATACAAAGGAGAGGGCAACCTAAAAACATTGAACGATTGACCCATAGTTGCGGGGGTTTTGCCGCGCTTCCCTAAGGGCTGGTGTGAGAGTAGCTTGAAGAGGGAGGGGCGGGACTAACCAGCCACAGGTCGTTCAGCGGGGCTCATCAGCGAGTTTATTTCAGCTGAGCAAAGGTCTGGTGGAGTCTGGTATCTGAGCCGAGTTCAACGTGAAACGAGCACGCCCAGACGCATCCTTGAGAGAAAAATACCGGTTGGTTGTTGAGTGTGGCGAGCACTTCAAGCGGTGCCCGGAGGCTTTGATCCTCTCGCGCAGAAAGCAGCGGGGCCCTTATAAAATTCGCTTCAATCGGTGTCTCCAGCAGGGTAACCGTCAAAGGGGTAACAAAGGAATCAAGCTGCGAGCCGTAGAAGTTTCGGTGGGCGATGATGTCCATTGCTCCAAGGGATACCTGCGAGGGGCTGTATACCTCTGAAGCGAGCAGGATAGAGCCTGCGCATATGCCCCAGGTCGGCCTGCTCCGGGCAAAATCCCGTAAAGGCTCAAGCATGTCGTAGAGCTTGATAAACCGAAGCATGGTGGTGCTTTCGCCACCAGGTAGTATCAATCGATCTACCTGCCCGAGGTCTGCTGGGTTCTTCACCCGCACAGTTTGAATGCCAAGCCGTGCGTAAATCGCTTCGTGAGGCTCAATGCACCCCTGATATCCGAGGATTCCTACGGTGGGCCGCGTTGTTACCATCCCCGGTTTGCAAGCAGGTTTTCTGAGGGGATCTTTGTGATCTCAAGCCCTGGCATCGCTTTGCCCAAGTTGCGGGATACTTCAAGCAGCTTCTTGGGGTCGTTGTAGAAACATGTTGCCTCAACAACCGCCTTGCCAAACTTCAGCGGGTTCTCTGATTTGAATATACCGGAACCAACAAAGACCGACTCAGCCCCAAGTTGTCGGCATAGAGCTGCATCAGCTGGTGTTGCAACGCCTCCGGCTGCAAAATTTGGCACAGGTAGCCCTTTGAGTTCGCGAACCTGGAGGAGTAGGTCTACCGGAACCCGATATTCGACAGCCTTTGCGTGCAGCTGCTCAGGTGAAAGAGTGGCGAGCTCGTCGATGTTTCGACGCACCTCGCGCAGATGTCGAACGGCCTCGATGATATTTCCGGTACCGGCTTCACCTTTGGTTCTGATCATCGCCGCACCTTCATTGATGCGCCTTAGCGCTTCACCTAGATATGTCGCGCCGCATACGAACGGTGTCTTAAAAGGGTGCTTATCAACATGAAAATGTGGATCAGCTGGAGTAAGAACCTCGGACTCATCGATAAAATCGATACCGATAGCCTCTAAAATCTGGGCCTCTGCAAGGTGTCCGATTCGCACCTTGGCCATCACGGGGATGCTTACGGCCTTTTTGATGTCCTCGATCATCTGAGGATCGCTCATGCGAGCAACGCCGCCCTCTTTGCGAATGTCTGATGGGACGCGTTCAAGGGCCATAACAGCCACGGCACCGGCGTCCTCCGCTATCCTCGCTTGCTCTACGTCGATGACGTCCATAATGACGCCGTTGCAGAGCATGCGGGCAAGCCCTACCTTCAGTTCAAATGAGTTCCCTTGTGGCGCCTGCGCTGTCGTGTTCATACCGTTATGTGCTTTGGTCAAGAGGGGGAGCGAGGAATGTAATGGTGACCCCAATGGGACTCGAACCCATGTTTCCGGCGTGAGAGGCCAGCGTCCTAGACCGCTAGACGATGGGGCCACATACAAACTTCCTCCTGATCCTAGCACGGCTGAAAAAGTGATTCAACTAAACGGGCCCGTTAGTGCGGGGTTTAAACCCGAACTGAATGGTTTTCTTACTTGAGTGCGGAATCGTTCGGGAGCAATAACACTAGTGGCCCTCATAAGCTGCTGATAGTAATAGGTTAAGTCAAAGGGCGATGCAGTTATGCAGAACACGCCTTCAAAGACTAAACTTCTATAACGACAGACCCCGCTGTATGCGATAGTTTGGACCATAATTAAGCGCAGTGGCTCCTGCATTGAACGAATGGGAGCCACATGGTATAGTAGTGGCTTTTGTCTTTTCTGAATTAAGCTTGTTCGCCCGTGGTGCAATGGCAGCACGTCAGGTTCTGACCCTGAAGATCGAGGTTCGAGTCCTTGCGGGCGAACCACTTTTTTGTTCTCTACACCGTGCGCTTAGTAGCGCATCGAGTAGCGCTCTAAGCTGGTGTAGTTTGGAAGAGGCAGTGGGTTAGGGGTGGTTTTATGCATCGTCTTGGCCTCTGCCTCGCTTTGCCGGTAGTTGTCTCTTGTGTGACCGGGTGCATCAGCGGTGGGTTGCGGCCAACGGCTGAGTACGGGAATACGGTGCAAAGCGATGTAGCCAACGCTTCCCGCTCGAAAGTGAGCCCCGATGTTCGCAAGCAATCCGATTCTCTCCACAATTACCTTGCAGGTAACTTAAGTTTAAATAACGAGAACTATCGCGAAGCGCTCGACTACTTTTCAAAGAGCGAAGAAGGCCTTCAGCAACCAGCCCCCGTTCTGCACTCCAAGATGGCAGATCTGTATCTCCGGTTTGGTGAGCTGGACAAGGCTCTTATCGCCGCAGATAAAGCCCTAACCCAGGATGCAACCGACCCCTACGTGAGGCTGTTGTATGCTGGTGTGCTTGAGGCTCTCGGTCGAAACGCTGAAGCCGAACCGATGTATAAAGGGCTAATAGCTGAGTTTCCGAGTAAGTTCGATCCCTACATTTTACTTGCCAACCTGTACGCCAAGCAAAAGAGGTTTGATGAGGGGGTGCAGACGCTGCAATCCCTCGTTCAGCTTCATCCCCAAGAGGCTATCGGCCACTATTACTTGGGACGGATGTACGAACAGCTCGATAAGCTACCCGAAGCAGAGCGTGAGTACGGACGGGTGATAGAGCTTGAACCCGCATCGCAGAGTGGCTTTACTGAGCTATTGCGCGTGTTGCTTAAGCAAAAAAAGACGGAGCGTGCCCGGGTAGAGTGTGAGCGCATGCTTGAAAAAGAGCCGTCTAACGCGTTAGCCAGAAAAGTTGTCAGTCATATTATGCTCGGTGAGAGTAAGCTAGATGGGGCTCTTGAGCACCTGCAGGTCCTGGAAGGAATCGAGAGCGATGCAACTGACACGCGCTTTAAAATTGCGCTTATTCAGATTGAAAAGCAGAACTTTAAAGAGGCGCTCCGGGAGCTGTCGCTCGTGTTAGCAACAAACCCCAAGCACGCCGAGGCGCGCTACTATTATGCTTCTATCCTCGCAAGCTCAGGGAGAACAATGGAAGCTGTTGATGAGCTGCTTGAGATTGAGAAAGACAGCCCTATGTTTGTGCGCTCGCGTACCTTTGCAGCGTTCATATTGCGGCAAGATAAGGAGCGAAAACGCGCTCTTTCCGCGGTACGAGAAGGGTTGAGCGTTGAGCCAGATAACCTCAACCTCGGTACGTATGAAGTGCTCATTCTGCGAGATCTCGGTAGGCTTGCGGAGGCCGAGGGGTGCCTGAGAGCTCGCTTGCAGAAGACACCACAAGAGGAGCGACTACTGTTTAATTTGGGGCTTATTCTTGGCGACCGAGGTAAGGTGGACGAGTCGATAACCGTGATGGAGTCACTCCTTTCCATGAACCCGAAGCACACTGATGCTCTCAATTTTGTGGCGTATGCTCTAGCGGAGATTGGGCAGGATCTTGGAAAAGCTGACGAATATGCGCGCCGCGCACTTGAGGAGCGGCCGCGAGATGGTTTCTATCTCGATACACTCGGATGGATCCAGTTTAAACAGGGTAAGCTCACCGATGCTGAGACAACGATGGAGCTGGCAGTGAGTGCTTCCGGCGAAGATATCGTCATAGTTGAACACTTCATAGAGGTGTTGTTAGCGGCTAAAAAGCTACCTCGAGCCGTTGGGATTATGAAGGGAGTTGTGGATAGGTTGTTGTCCGAAGAAGAATCTCGTGACGAAGAGAAGACAGCAGCGTATAAACGTATTCGTAGACGGCTTGATTTGCTGCTCCGTTCCAATCCAGAACTTCGCCACGTAGAGAAGAGTAAGCTGGGGAGCACAGTGAACCAGGCGGACGTGTAGGGATCACGACAGTAATGAATCGAATAATAGTATCACCTCTTCTGTGCCTAGCACTTACAGTAGTGCTTTCAGGTTGCTTCGGCGCACCGCGATTTTCTCCCGACAGTGAGCCCCTTAGTGTGCTTGATTCTCGTGCGCGCTGTGAAGAAGTGATGCAAAGGCGACAACCCGCTTCGTCGATGCGGGCTTTGGTTAATGCTGAATTGACACGCGGCAATGAGTCAGGACAGTTTCGTTATGCGATTGTGAGTCGAGATAGCACAAGCGTTCGAGTTGATCTTCTGCCACCAGAGGGTGCACTAACTCTTGCTATTCTCGTTATTCACGATGGGGTTACGACTCTCGTGAACGCACAAGAGAG
>JBIKKT010000069.1:0-12342 GCA_044360195.1 Bdellovibrionota bacterium
ACCTGTGCAGTCCACGTTCCAGTGCCCTTTTGCCCGGCTTTATCGAGGATCTTATCAACGAGATACCCATTACCATCTGGATCTTTCTTATCGAAGATCTTCGAGGTTATTTCAATTAAGTACGATGATAGCGGACCTTCATTCCATGTACGAAATATATCGCGCAACTCCTCAGGCTTGCATCCTACAACGTTTCTGAGAATGTCGTATGCCTCAGCAATGAGCTGCATATCTCCATATTCAATTCCGTTGTGGACCATCTTGACGAAATGACCAGCTCCATCCGGTCCCACGTAATTGGTGCACGGCTCGTCGGCAATAGCTGCGATCTTTTCGAGTAGGGGCGCTACGATTGCCCACGCATCTCGGGGACCGCCCGGCATCAGACTCGGTCCTTTGAGCGCTCCCTCCTCTCCTCCTGAGATTCCGATTCCCAAGAAATTCAACCCGACAGCCTGTAGTCTCTGCTCCCGCCGGATAGTATCCTTAAAATAAGCATTTCCTCCGTCGATGATGATATCCCCCTTGTCGAGGAGCGGCTCAAGTTGATCGATGATCGCATCAACCGCGGCACCAGCCTTAATCATGATAAAGATCTGCCGTGGAGCCGCCATGCTCTTTACAAAATCCTCAAGAGCGTACGAAGCAACGAAACCCGCTGGCTTGCCATCACGGCCACCGAACTTACTCATGAACTCCTTAGTGACGTCACCACTCCGGTTGAACACTGCTATAGGAACTCCGCGGCTCTCTATGTTTCGAGCCAGATTTGAGCCCATGACCGCAAGTCCAATCATGCCAACATTTGGTTTCGTCATATTACTCCTTGTTCACTCTGCCTTCCCAATTACAAACAGCTAACTCTCAGTCGGCTGCTGGGAAGAGCCCTGCCAACTCTAGAACGGCTCACGCACAACGGTTTTAGGACTCGCAAGCCCCTATACCATAAAATAAAGATGTACCAAGGTCTACTGCTTTAGGGTGGCTCGAGATACGGTTTTCTCTCCCTTCTCGACCTGCAGTAACCCTCCGTGGACAAGCTCAACGGCCGAGAGCTTATTTCCGTATACCAGGCCAGTATCTATGCCGATCTTATAGGGGAGGTGAACCATGACGTCTTCATAAGGCGTATGGCCGAAAACCACGGTTTTACCAAGTTGGTGCTCAAATGTTGTAAAATCGCGTCTAATCCACATCAGATCTCGCACCTGCTGGTTATTAAGCTCCCGAAAGGGACTAATACCAGCGTGCACAAAGAGAAACTCAGCTAATGAGACACCCAATTCTAGCGATTGAAAAAAAATAAGGTGCTCCGCCGGCAAGCGTGACGCTACCTCCTCAACCGCCCCCACAGGGTCTATCGCGTAACTCTCAAAAAACTCCTCACCGCCGTTAAGCAGGTAATTCTCACCAAGGTGCCCGCCCATTCCCAAGAAGTCGAGTAGCATATCTTCGTGATTCCCCTTGAGAAAGACACTCTTCGGAAATCGCTCCTGAAAGGCCAACAGCTGCGCTATTACCGCCTTCGACGCAGGGCCACGATCGATGTAATCACCCATGAAGATAACAAGATCAGAGGAGGAGATAGATTCCTTGTCTATCAGCTCAGTGAGCATGACCCCCAACTCATCGGCGCAGCCATGAATATCTCCGATGGCGTAGAGTCGCGAAGGACGCTCGGCTATAGCCCGAATCACTGCCGGCGTCTCAGAGTTATCGCTAGTAGGAGTGTCCTTACTTGTCATCGCCAATTTTTAAGATAGCAAGGAATGCCTCCTGAGGGATGGATACCTTTCCTACCTGCTTCATTCTCTTCTTGCCCTCTTTCTGCTTCTCTAGCAGCTTACGCTTACGGGAAATGTCCCCGCCATAACACTTGGCTGTTACGTTCTTACGTAAAGCCTTAACCGTGCTTCGGGCTATGACCTTCGTTCCAATGGCCGCCTGAATCGCAATCTCAAACATTTGACGCTCAATGATATCCTTCAACTTGTCGGTCAGCTCCCGACCCCGATAGAAGGCCTTATCTTTATGAACTATGATACTGAGGGCATCGACCGTGTCTCCGTTTAGCTTAATGTCTAGCTTCACAAGATCCGACTCAGAATACCCAACCAGCTCATAATCAAAAGACGCATAACCTTTTGTCAGTGACTTAAGTCGATCGTGAAAGTCTAAAACTATCTCATTGAGGGGTAATTTATAAATGATAACGGCCCGTTCCGTGCCATGAAATGCGATATTTTCCTGAATACCGCGACGCTCCTCACAAAGCTTAATGACGTTACCAACGAACTCTTTTGGGCAATGAATAGTAGCCTGAACGATAGGCTCATCAATTCGCTGGGTCTCCTGTACAGGGGGCATCTTGGAAGGATTATCAACGTCAATCGTGACACCACTGGTCAAAACGATCTTATAAACTACCGACGGCGCGGTAGTGATGAGGTTGAGTTGAAACTCCCGTTCTAAACGCTCCTGCACGATCTCCATGTGCAATAGACCGAGGTATCCGCATCGATATCCAAATCCGAGAGCCACCGAGCTTTCAGGCTCATAGGTAAATGCACTGTCGTTGAGGCTCAACTTTTCAAGGGCGCTCTTCAAGTTACCGTAATCGTCGGCGTCAACGGGAAACAGCCCGCCGAAAACCATCGGTCGCACTTCTTTAAACCCGGGCAAAGGCTCGGTTGCTGGATCCTTTACGAGGGTTACCGTATCTCCAATACGAACGTCTCTTAAATTCTTAATCGATGCTGAAAAGTACCCTACTTGGCCACTTGAAAGCTCTTCTACTTCCTGCGGATGCGGCGTAAAAACTCCAAGCTTATACACATCGTACTCAACGCCATTAGAGAGAAATCGAACCTTATCACCCGGCCTAAGCGCTCCGTCGATTATTCGCACCTGCGCTACAACTCCAACGTAGGGATCGAACCATGAATCGTACACCAAAGCCCGTAGCGGTTTATCCAATGAACCACGCTTTGGAGGCGGCACACGTTTTACAATTAATTCAAGGAGATCTTTTATCCCGATACCAGTCTTAGCACTTATCGGAAGCGCTTCGGACGTATCCAGTCCGATAACCGACTCAACTTCTGCTTTGACACGCTCTACATCAGCATTTGGAAGATCGATCTTATTTATGACCGGGATGATCTCTAGATCGTTTTCAATCGCTAAGTAGACGTTTGCAAGAGTCTGCGCTTCGACCCCCTGCGACGCGTCCACAACTAATAATGCGCCCTCACATGCAGAGAGGCTGCGGGAAACCTCATAGTTGAAATCGACGTGGCCGGGCGTATCGATCAGATTTAGTTGATACGTCTCCCCGTCCAGTGCTGTGTAAGAGAGTCTTACCGTCTGCGCTTTGATAGTAATGCCGCGCTCGCGCTCCAGATCGAGCTTGTCGAGGAATTGGGCCTGCATCTCTCGCGCCTGAAGCGCTCCCGTGGACTCAAGGATGCGATCGGCCAAGGTTGATTTACCGTGGTCGATATGGGCTATAATGCTAAAGTTTCTTAACTTGTCTCGTGATATCACAATTACTACTCTGCCGCTCTGGGCGTTATTACACAGACTCGCCCGCTCGTAAGCGCTTGTCAAAATCAGCGATCGTCTTCTTCAGTCCAGTTTCGACGTCGACCGTTGGCTGCCATCCAAGCTCCCTCTGGGCGAGAGAGATGTCAGGCTTTCTCCGAGTGGGGTCATCCTGCGGAAGCGTCTTATGAACGATTTTAGAGTTAGAGCCTGTCAGGGAGATGATCTTCTTAGCCAGCTCAACGATCGTCATTTCATTTGGATTACCAAGGTTCACAGGGCCTGCAAAACCCTCTCTGTTCATGGTGGCTACAATCCCAGAAACGAGGTCATCCACGTAGCAGAATGAGCGGGTCTGCCCCCCCTCGCCATACACCGTGATATCTTCGCCCTTTAAAGACTGTACGATAAAATTCGAAACAACTCGACCGTCATTAAAGAGCATGCGGGGCCCGTAGGTATTGAAGATGCGAACTATTCGAGTGTCAACGTGCCCCTGCCCACGATAGTTGTCAGTCAACGTCTCAGCTACGCGCTTACCCTCGTCATAACAGCTCCGAGGCCCAATTGGGTTAACATTGCCCCAATACGTTTCCATCTGTGGGTGTTGCAGTGGATCACCATACACTTCAGAGGTTGAAGCCAAAAGGAAACGAGCGCGAGTACGCTTCGCTACCCCGAGCATATTTATTGTTCCCGTCACATTAGTTTTGATAGTTTTGATCGGATTGTACTGATAGTGAACCGGTGATGCAGGGCATGCTAGGTGATACACCATATCGCACTCAAGCAGTATCGACTCCGTTACATCGTGCCGAATAAACTCGAATGACGGGTGATCCCGAAGATGAGCGATGTTTTTCTTAGAACCGGTAAAGAGGTTATCAACCACCAGCACCTCATGGCCCTGCGCTAGCAATGTGTCCGAGAGGTGCGATCCGATGAATCCTGCACCACCTGTTACAACTATTCGAGCCATAAAGTAATCCCCGCCCCTTGCATCACAAAACAGTTACGCCGCCACAACTTTTGAACGTCCCACACTGTAGTACACGAATCCGTGCACCTTCATATCGTCGGGCTGGTAGATGTTACGTCCGTCAAAGATTACAGGCTTTGAGAGCTCCGCCTTGATACGCTTAAAATTGGGTTGGCGAAACGCATTCCACTCAGTGCACACCATCAGAGCATCTGCACCCTTCAGTGCATCGTAGTTGTTATTGAAATACTCAACCCCATCGCGCGCTCCGAATGCGCGCTGAAAGGTCTCATTAGCCTCCGGGTCAAAAACTTGCACACGCGCCCCCAGCCGGATCAACTCACTACATATAGTAAGGGCCGGTGCCTCACGCACGTCATCGGTCTTGGGCTTAAATGCAAGACCCCAGATAGCAAAGGTCTTTCCACGCACATTATCAACACCGAAGTGTTCCATCACCTTGCGAACCATCAGCAGCTTCTGCACCTTGTTTACATCTTCAACCGCACGGGAGATCTGCAAGTCAACACCATGATCTTTTCCGGTACGAATCAGCGCTTGCACATCCTTTGGAAAACACGAACCTCCGTACCCTATTCCAGGGAAAATGAAGCTCATGCCTATGCGCGAGTCAGTTCCAATACCAACTCGAACCTTATTTATATCAGCACCAGCAGCCTCACAGAGATTTGCCACCTCATTCATAAATGAGACCCGCAGAGCAAGCATGGCGTTAGCAGCGTACTTGGTCATCTCTGCAGAACGAATATCCATCACAAGGATAGGATTATTAGTTCTTACAAACGGAGCATACAGCTCACGCATAACGTTAGCCGCTGCCTCAGAAGCTACCCCGACCACAACTCGATCAGGACGCAAAAAGTCATCTATTGCAGCGCCCTCTTTAAGAAATTCGGGATTGCTGATCACGTCGACCGGGAACTTGGCGACGGACTCTACGGCTTTCCGCACAAGATCCGCGGTGCCAACCGGAACCGTTGACTTATCAACCACAAACTTCGGCGCGTTCATATTCTCGCCGATACCCTTGGCTACCGCGAGAACGTGTTTAAGGTCTGCGGATCCATCCTCATCTTGCGGCGTTCCAACTGCGATAAAGATAACATCCGAGGCATGTACCGCCTCCTTGAGTGACGTTGTGAAACTGAGGCGTCCCGCCTTGGTATTGCTCTTAACGAGGTCCTCAAGACCGGGTTCAAAGATAGGAACCTCTCCAGCCTTTAAGGCCTCTACCTTGCGCGCATCTACATCGACACAAATTACATCATTCCCGGTCTCTGCAAAGCAGGCTCCTGCTACTAACCCGACGTATCCGGATCCAACAACCGCTATATTCATGAGTAATTCTCCCTGAGCGCGCCACCCTGCACGGTGACATATACCACCACGAAGCCCGTGGTCACCGTGAGGTTATAGCCCAACCCTACCAGGGAGATCAAAGGGTTGGGAGCTATAACCTGAGAAACCTCACTAACCGGCTAAAGCACCGATACTCCGGGAGCTATGCTGGCAATGAAGTTGACCACGAGGTCGCTTTGAACACTGGAATAGAAGTCCTGAGGAATACCAGCTGGAAACGACTCTTGTATGGCCCTGATCTCTGCCGGACTAAGACTCCCCCCAGCAACCTCGGCGAACTCTGCCGGCGTTAGGGTTGCAGCCCTACAATCGCTAGAGAAACCACCAGAAGTCACCCCTACCAGCGCACTTACACCACGCGATGAGGACACCACTGCCGGCCCACCGGAATCCCCCGGACACGCCCCCCTCTTCTTATCTCCAAAGAGTATCGTAGTGTCGTTGGCTTCGACCACGGTGACACGGGCAGCCTCTGGAGCCAGAGCCGACTTACCATTCTGAATTGATAACCGCTGGTTTTCTTCCAAGCCGAAACCAAACAGGTAAGCCCCCTGCCCCACCTTTACCTTCTCACTTGCTAAGATCGGTAAAGTTGCAGCAGATGTTGAGCTCGCCAGAGTCGCAACCGCCACGTCATATGCGGCCAAGGCGCCACTTGATGAGTACCGAGGGTGTTGATTGAACACCTTGACCTTTACCCCTGAAACCTTTGCTGGGTCGAGCTTCTTGGAGGTTATGGCGTACATCGTTCCATTCCCCGGGGGTTTACAGTGAGCCGCGGTTAAAATGTGTTGTTTAGTTATAAAAGAACCGGTACAGGAAGCTTGCGCGCGCCCCTGAGAATCTGCCACGACGAGCATAACCACCGGGCCTACTGCCTCCGGGCAGCTCTCTCCATTAAAGATTTTATTGACAGTACATCCACCGCTGAGCTGTCCAGAGCCAGACCTCGCATCACTCTTTGACTCCTCGTTTTTAGTGCAGCCCGCAAGTAAAAGAGATAACGTGAGAGGAAGTAAGAGGTAGTTGTAGAGCTTCATAAAACCTTATAAAAAAGAGTCGGGCCAAACCCGACCAACCTATGTACAACAGTTATGCTTGGTCGCTTAAAGGTAGTGCGCTAAAAAGTTATTACTATGCAGAAAAAAAACGTAACAGCCCTCAAAAACGTCTTCGCCGGCGGTATCGCTGCCCAGATTAAAGCCAACGGCAAAAGAGATTTAGCATTTCTCTTTGTACCACACGCTGTTGGCAGCGCCGCGGTGTATACGCAGAGCGCATTCATCGCTCCACCCCTCATCGTCACCAAGAATGCTCAGAAGCGCGGAACCTTAAAGGCCCTTGTAGTGAATTCAGGCTGCGCCAACGCAGCCACCGGAAAGCCCGGCCTGAAAGACGCGCAAGAGACAGCTGCGCTGGCGGCTCACCTGCTTGGCATAAAAGCAAGCGAGGTGGCCGTGGCCTCAACAGGGATCATCGGCAAACGCTTACCGATGGAGAAGATTAGAGCCGGAGTGCGCAGCCTGCTTGCAGATCCCTATCAACGAGATGGCGACTCGGCGGCTAAAGCTATCATGACTACCGATCTCACGCAGAAAGAGACCTATGCAACGGGGACCGTAGCCGGACAACGGATAACCGTAGCTGGATTCGCCAAGGGCTCTGGCATGATAGCGCCAAACATGGCGACGATGCTTGGGTTTTTAGTGACAGACGCCCATGTCGATAACAAGACACTCAACCGCTGCTTACGCTCAGCGGTTGATAACTCTTTTAATATGACCTCGGTGGACACGGACACTTCCACCAACGACATGGTGCTCGCTTTCTCAACTGGAGAACGGGGGAAGGCGGTGCGTTCAAAAAAAGCGGAGGGTGAATTTCTGGCGCTTTTAACAAGGGCCTGCCAGCACCTCGCAAAACAGATTGCCGCCGATGGAGAAGGCGCGACAAAATTAATTGAGGTGCGTGTAGCCGGAGCCCGCAATCAACGTGAAGCACGTCTAGTTGCCAAACAGATTGTTAACTCTCCTTTAGTAAAAACAGCAATTCACGGAGCGGACCCAAACTGGGGACGAGTACTTGCGGCGGCTGGTAAGGACCCTGCGTTGAAGGTCGATCCGGGCAAGGTTGATCTCACGTTCGCCGGAGCATCCGTCATGCGCCGAGGTGCCATCGTTACTCACGATCGACAAGAGATCCGGTCCTTGATGTCCGGTAAAGAGGTGGTAGTGTCGCTTAACTTAAATCTCGGCAAGGGCTCAGCAACAGCGTGGGGGTGCGACCTCACCCACGGGTATGTTGATATTAATGTCAGTTACAATTAATTTGCATTGAGATGAGACAAGGATCTACACAGGGAGAGATCGATTGGACCAGGGTACATACAGCCCGGATTGCAGCGTGCTGCACCCGCGCGGCTCAGGACTTTAACCTCGCCGTAGAGAGCCCCTTCTCCCTTACGAGAGACGACAACCCCGCTACTACCTTCATCGCGCTCTTCCCCTCGATTGGCGGGGGTAACGGAATGCTAGTGTGCCTGTCGAACGAGTGGAGCACGCTGGAACCGTTAGCGGCAAAACACGGATACAGTTGCGCAGGGTTAGACCCCAAACATTACTCATCGTACGACCGCGAGCAGTGGCAAGGAATCCTGGAAGCCTGGGCGTCAACTGAAACTTCCCCCTAGCGCGAAGAAGCTGACTCAACTATACACACCACGTAGGGCTCCCTTTTGGAGCTCTTCCGGATACTTTAGGAACGTTATGAACAAGCCCTCCATCCCGCTCTCCATGTTCTCGTTGCTCACAGCTTTACTTGCTGGTTGCGGCAGTGGAGGTGGCGGAAGCGACTCATCTGATTTCGTTGGTGCGGCAGAAGTTAGCATGCAAGCAACCCCAACAAAGATCGATTCGGGCGATCGCACTCTCGTAGAGACCGAGATCAGCAAGGTTATTGACAGCGGCATTGCCCTGAAATTCCGTTTCCCTGATAGTTTGCGGTATGTACCAGAATCAGCGTTCCTCTACGTTAATAAAAAGGAGGTTGACCTCACCCCGACCGTGAATCAAGTCTCCTCTGAAGAGCGTGCCCGATACGTTGTATTTTATATAAAACAGAGCCTGTTTGCGAAGCCAGGGCGTAAATATGACGGCGAGGGTGGAACTATCAAGCTACAGCTTGAAGGGGTGAAGGCCCTAGAAGAGGGCAAAATCGAGGTCGATGCCGATGTGGATGACCCTGCAGAGGATAACGCAACCGAATTCAAGATCGACGCACCTGAATTCGTTGCCGAAGATGATTCAAATATCGCTGTAGCTAGCGAATAGCTGCAGAGTTCGGGATAAACGAACTAAGACAGCCCTTATTGATTCCTTTGGATTGCCCCGTCCCTCACCTTTTACTATCCTACTGATGCTGGGACCGGTCAAACCATCCCGGCCGACAGCATAGCTTTGTAAGAGGTCATAGACACTGTGGGACAACACCGCCAAGTACTCCTTGAACACATTCATCAAAAAGATCAACACACCCTTCAAGGATACGAATCTCGTGGAGGCTACGCTGCAATCAGAAAAGCGATTGCGATGGATCCTACAGCGGTCATCGAAGAGGTTAAAAAATCAGGCATCCGTGGACGTGGTGGAGCAGGTTTCCCAGCAGGACAGAAATGGAGCTTCGTTCCACGTAACACTGGAAAGCCCACCTACATCGTTTGCAACGCAGACGAGAGCGAGCCGGGAACGTTTAAGGACCGCCTCTTATTAGAGCGCACTCCCCATTCGATCATCGAAGGGATGATGATCGCTGCATGGTCGGTACAAAGCCACTGGATGTGCGTGTACATCCGCGGAGAATATGCCTACCCCTACACACAGCTAAAGCGTGCTGTGGAAGAGTGTTATGCAAAGGGCTACCTTGGAGAGAATATCTTCGGAAGTGGTTACTCTCTGCACCTGGTAGTGCACCGCGGCGCTGGGGCGTACATCTGCGGAGAAGAGACGGGCCTCCTTGAATCCCTTGAAGGAAAGAAAGGACAACCGCGGCTAAAACCCCCGTACTTCCCTGCCACGATGGGGCTCTACTACTCACCAACAGTACTCAACAACGTAGAGACCTTCGCGGCCGTTCCGTGGATCATATCGAACGGGGCCGACGCGTACGCCGCTATCGGAACCGAGAAATCAAAGGGCACTAAGCTCCTTTCAGCCTCTGGTCACATCAACAAACCGGGCGTTTATGAAATCGAGATGGGGTATCCATTCAAGCGATTCCTTGAGGAAGAGTGTGGCGGAATGCTCAACGGTCGCCCATTGAAGGCCGTAATTCCCGGCGGCTCGTCTGTGCCGATCGTCCGCGCTGAGGATATCTGGGAAGCAACAATGGATTATGAGGGATGGAACAAGCTTGGAACCTTCCTCGGATCTGGTGGCGTAATCGTCATGGACGACACCGTAGATATGGTAGACGCGATATTAAACCTGACCCACTTCTACGCTCACGAATCGTGCGGACAGTGCACACCGTGCCGCGAAGGTGGTCACTGGTTACAGAAGGTCTTTCAGCGCATAGCCGATGGCGAGGGACTACCCGGAGACCTTGAGCTTATAGACTCTGTAGCTAACCAAATAGCAGGTCACACAATATGTTTCTTAGGCGATTCTATCGTCATGCCGGTCAAGGGCTTCACATCCAAGTTCAAAGAGGAGTTTCAAGCACGTATCATAGAGTCCCTTGAAAAAAGGTCCACACCACGCGAGCGTCTTAACGCCAGCTTCGGCAGTCACTCATAGCGAGCGTTAGCTTTGAGGACGACGAGAACACTAATGCTGTCTGCACTACGAGTAGCCACTCTGGCGTGCATCCTTTGGTGCCCTGCCACTGTTGCTCAACAGGACGACCTCAAGGTCTCTTGGAAACAGCTCAATCCGGGGCTTGAGACCAGTCAAATCGCTCTCCATTACGGCACGATGTTCTCGTCATCCATAGTGCTCGTGAGGAGTGATTCGTCCTACTCATTGCGTGCGATTCGCGCCTCCCAATTTGGTTGGAACCGTGCATCAGTAAAAGCATTGTGCAAGGCTGCTGGCGCAGATGCCTGCATAAACGCCAATTTCTTCGATGAACAGGGACGACCGCTGGGTCTCGTGGTCAGCCGAGGGATCATCTACAACAAGATGCATCACGGTGGCGGCACGCTGACCGGGGTACTCTACTCGACAGACAACGAGACACGCATCGTTCACAGAGACTCGTTTTCATTTAGTGGAGCAGTGGAGGCCATCCAAGCTGGCCCGCGACTCATTTCGAACGGCAAGCCGATTGAAGGAATCAAGGACTCCTCAAGCTCATCAAACCTGTCCGGGGTCTGCCTTGATGCAGACCATCGCTTGATACTCTTTCGAGTAAACGCTGGTGTGTTTGGCGGATCCCTGAACGGCCTACAAAAGAACCTTCTTCGACCAGAGATCGGTTGCGTAGACGCATTAAACTTTGATGGTGGGGGCTCTTCGCAACTCTTTATTTCCGCAGAGACCACCTCGCTTGAGAGCGACGAAAATCTATCCGGTGAAGACGATATTCCCGTTGCTCTCGGCTTTTTTAAAAAAGCTCTCGACTCTAAATAGCTGAAATAAATAGCTATCAACCTACCCTTAAAAACAATCTAGGTTGACATAGTTTGTGCTCACACTGTACCGTTTGTTAAAGGTAGTTATAGTAACTTTAGAAGTTATTGCTACAGACATTCGGAAGTAGTACTTGGCAGTTCGGGAGCCCTTGATGACTGTTCACATTTTAGATCGCGAATTCACGGCTAAGCAGGTTCAACTCATACTTAGGACCCTAACCGGTGGTGATGAAAAGATCGGACTCGCGCTCCTTAACTACTACGCTCGCACAAATCTTGTGCCTACAACGGGAAAATCAAAGAGTCGCGGCCGACCCAAGTATTCATATGCCGATCTAGTGCTCCTGTGCTGGCTCTTCCGTATGAAGCGCGAGGGATTGCCGGTTAATAGGTTCCGCCGAGGTATCGATTACCTGAGAAAGAAACTACCGAAGCTCCACAAAAACCCAACTGATATGGTTTTGCTCACTGACAGCAAGCAACTCTTTATCAAGCACCGAGTGCAAGATAAGGGAGAAATTGCAGAGGTTCTAACCGGCAAGAAAGCAGGTCAATACGTCTGGGCCTACGCGATCGGCTCATTGATAGAAGAGATCGATAAGATAATAAGCGAGCTTTCAAACGATGACGAGCTTGAGACCCAAGCTGATGAGTCTGTGGCTGCGTAGGTATCAATGCGGCAAAGGTTACAGACCTAGCCAGCTTTCAAGAGACGGGAACGTTCTTAAAAAGTCATTTGCAAAGGATGGCGTGCAATGAGCAAGAGCAATACAGTCGTGCAGATATTTCAACTTCTCGCTGAAAAGAAAGC
>JBIKKT010000113.1:0-3423 GCA_044360195.1 Bdellovibrionota bacterium
ATGACTAATCATACACACCTTCTCCTCATCCCGTCGGATGAGACGGGGCTTGCAAAAGCTCTCAAGCCACTCCCTATGCGTTACTCACAGCACCTCAATTATCGATTCAACCGCACCGAAAAGCAGGGCGTGCCAGGGGTAGAGGCGCCGGGCGGTAAAATCGGTGAGATTTCAGCACCGAACACTTTCGATCAACCCATTTCGGACCCCTAACCTCATTTGCTTAGCATCTGTCGCGTTGGTAAAATTGGCGGCAGCGACGGAAGTAGATCCTATCGCAAAATCTGCTAGAGCAAAGCCGACGTTGGAGAAACTATGATGCCAGGTCCTGAGCCAGACAACTGGAGCGAGTTAGATGGAGTCAAGAAACTGCGCGACATGGGAGGAGAGCTATCCTTTGAAGACGTCTACGAGGCGATACAAGACCAGATTAGAATTGAGCTTGAGGTCTGCGTCGAAGCTGCAAAAAGAGCTGGCGGTTATGGCGAAGGGCACTATCGTATACAGGCTCAAACGTTCGACGCATACGTGACGGACAAATGTACTTCAACGCGCATAGATAGAGACACACTCAGCTATCTACTTGAACCCTACCAAATGGATGCCCACCTCAAAGAGATGAGATCGCTCTCCGCATCATTGCAGTCCCTCGCTGCTGCGGTTCCCAGATTTGAGGATTCCAGTATCGGGTACGGAATCAGTGACACGAGAGATGTCTGCTTTCCGGTTACGAAGGATATATTGGAAAGGGCGGAACGTTTCATTGCCAGGAAGGTAGAGACGCTAGAGATTCGTACTGGGCAAAAAACTGATGGCTGGCGATTTTACTTACCCGCAGATCTCCTAAAGGATTACCTGAGAGTTGCTTCAGCAATTGGGGCGCTGGACGGTACATCGTTTGAATCGATCCCAGATGAGAAGTTCGCAGGTGTCATAGTACAAGCGCTTGCTGCGCAGTCGGGTTTAGAGCAACGCGCAGTTCTGCTAGCCAGCAAACAACTTTGCAGGGTCCAGAACGAAGCGATACAGTCATTCAAGGATGACTATGCGGCTCCCCTTGCTTCCATCATAGAGCGGGTTTTAGATCTTGAAAGAAAAATGGCAGATGCGATTGGAGGTCGTTCAATTGAATTGGGGAACCCTGCTTATGCTGCCGTTGAGTCTCTCGAACTCTCTCTAAAGTTTTTCTCCCTGTCAAAGCGCGTTCGTACTATTAACCCGGTTATCGCGTGGCAGTCATCACAGATGGCCAAGCAGTTCATGGAAGATCTGCGCAGCTTTGGTGACCGTGCCAAGTGCATCGAGCAGCAACACAAAGAGCTGTGGGCGCGCTAACTTATGGAGCTCGGCGAGTACCCATTCAGGGAAGGCTTCTTCAACGAAGACAGCGGCGATTCCAAGTTTTAAGCCTGATTCGCTTGCCGCTACAAGCTCCGGGGCCATCGGTGAATTTCAAGGAAGAGACGAGTCAAACGGAGACTTGAGAAACGAAAGCCAGAAGACTTCCACCTACGCTCTCACGAGCTACGGTGGTCAGGCACGTGGCTTGCCCGCCATAGCTCGCTAGAGCGCAGGCGGAAACGCCTCAACCATCAGACTAAGAACTGAAATCATACGCCTCGTATAAAAGTGATAAGTCGCTACATGCGCAGAAGTAGTATGAGGTCCTGAGTGTGGGTAGCGCGTTAACACTATCAAGATACTCTTGCTCGCAAGCAAACCGTTCCTTGGCCGTGAAAAAGCCGTTTGGGGAAAAGGGGACGCTACCTTTTTTCTTGAAATGATAAAGGGTAGCGTCCCCTTTATTCATTCCCTGATTGACATTCGCCGCTAATGGATATAATTGGATATTCATGGACCTAAATGGATAGGCAAATGGATATTCAATGAAGATAAGTAGCTTAAAGATCTCGCCAGAGATGCTCCGGCTTATTGGAGAGATCGACGAGTTCAAGGGCAGTTGGCGAACTCTTACGACCTTGGCCCCCGAGCGTCTGGCGGTCCTAAAGCGCGTTGCCACTATAGAGAGTATCGGATCTTCAACGCGCATTGAAGGGTCCAAGCTCAGCGACGCGCAGGTGGAAGCGATACTTGGTCGCTTACAGCAACAAGCTTTCGAGAATCGTGACGAGCAAGAGGTTGCTGGCTACGCCGAGGTTATGGACGCCGTCTTTGATTCCCACGATTCAATCGCGCTCAGTGAAAATTACATCAAGCAGCTTCACGCTATGCTGTTGCGTCATTCGACCAAGGACGAACGGCATAGGGGAGAGTACAAGAAGCTTCCCAATAACGTGGAAGCCTTCGACGCTAACGGAAGAAGTGTTGGAGTTGTGTTCGAAACGGTCGCACCTTTCGACACGCCATTCCGAATGCAAGAACTGGTCGCTTGGACACGCGACGCGCTAGCGGATAGAGCATGGCATCCGCTTCTCATTGTTGGGTTGTTCATTGTTGTCTTTCTAGAAATACATCCTTTCCAAGACGGCAACGGACGGCTGTCGCGAGTGTTGACGACGCTTCTTCTCCTGCAAGCAGGATACGGCTATGCGCCGTACAGCTCTCTTGAAGCTGTGATTGAGGCGAACAAGGAGGGCTATTACCTTGCACTACGACGGACGCAAGGAACGCTCAAACAGGAAGACCCAGACTTTGAGCCGTGGCTTTTATTTTTTCTACGCTCGCTTAAAAAACAAACAAGTAGGTTGGCAGAAAAGATTGCGCGGGAACCGCAAGTAGAAGGGCTGCACCCAGATGCGCTCAAGATTCTTGAGGCAGCTCGTCGAAGTGGCCGAATCACCACAGGTGAGGCAGAAGAGCTTACAGGTGCGCCGCGGCCTACCGTTAAGACGCGGCTCTCAGAGTTGGTGAAGCGAGGATTGCTCAAGCCTCAAGGGCAGGGCAGGGGAGCTTGGTACGGGTTGCCCTAAATTCGCTTCGGTAAAAGGGGACGCTACCCTTTTTCTTTTCGCCACACTTACCTGCGGTTGCCCGCAACTATCCATCCATCTCAACCGTCGATTAAAGCAGCATGCCAAGAGCTGCCCGGGTCGTAGTGCCCAGACTTCTCCATCACGTTACCGAGCGAGGTAACCATCGAGCCAAGGTCTTCTTCGATGATGAGGACCGATATTTCTTCCTTGAGCAGCTTGTTCATTGCACGATGCAGGCTAGGGTTTTCATCGTCTCATATTGTTTGATGACTAATCATACACACCTTCTCCTCATCCCGTCGGATGAGACGGGGCTTGCAAAAGCTCTCAAGCCACTTCATATGCGTTACTCACAGCACCTCAATTATCGATTCAACCGCACCGGACTTAATTGGCAAGGGCGCTTCTTTTCAGCACCACTCGACGCTAGGCACTCTTTGAATGCTCTGGGAGCGCTTAACGGGAAGGCAGCTATTCGCAAGGAGTCGCG
>JBIKKT010000114.1:0-3404 GCA_044360195.1 Bdellovibrionota bacterium
CGGCTGGACGCGACTCAAATCGCGGAGGATGTATCCAGTCGTGCCGCTTCCAGTATCAACAAATTAATCCGACAACAGGCAAACAGGCAGAATCATTTTTCATGTCATCGAAGGATATGAGCGGCATCAATCATATCCCCGAGTTCTGTAACGCGCAGATCGATTCTCTCAAGATCGAGGGGCGCATGAAGTCACTTTTCTATGTTGCTTCATTGTGCCGTGCCTATCGACGTGCGATCGATCTCTACACATCTGGAAAAGATATCTCTGCGGAGCTTGCAGATCTTGATGCGGAACTAAACAGTGTCCCGCATAGAGATTATTTTGATGCTTCTTTTACTAAACCAGCCGGCGCACTCTCTGTATTCCAAGACAGACAGGGGACTATCCGTTCAGGTACCCACCAGTTTTCGGGCCTCGTCCTTGAAAAGAATGACAGATACGCAGCCGTGCGTTTGTACGCACCGATGACAGAAGATCAAAGGATTGAGATTCTCCCGTTCCGTGGTGCGCCCATTCCTGTCCATGCAACGCAGGTGTTTGACCTTCTCGGCAACAGACTCTCTGCTCCACGCCAAGATTGCGTGGTGTGCATACCACTTGAGGATAAGCTCGCTCATGTTGAGCCCATGAATATCGTGAGGGCTGCACGGATATGAAGTTCAACTCGTTCATTACATCATCAGCTGACATCCACGCCTGCGCCGAAGCCCCTAACCTAGAAGAGGTTTTGATTGAGCCACGCGAACTGTCGCGCGAAGGGCGCCTCTCTTTCGAAGAGGCAGAGAACCTCGCTCGTGAAGCTCGCGAACACAACCTAAAGCCGGTACTGGTCTGGGACATATTGATGACCCAAAACGAGTTCAAAGCGAAGTGTGCGCGGATGAGCGCGATTGACACGACGTTGTTTACAAGCATTCGCACACAATGTCCGGGCGCTGCTCTATGGGTGCGCGAGAACCTGCCTGACACGGGCTTGCAGATAATCCTTGAAAACTCAAACCACAACCTGGCTGGACTTAAACGCTGGGTCGCTCACCTTGCGCCGCAAAGACTTGTGCTTTCAACTCAGATCCCAGAAGAGCGCCTCCTTGAGTGCTGCAGAGATCTCCAAACAGAGTGCGAAATTCTAGGCGCTGGAAAGATCCTCCTCTTCTATTCAAAGCGAAGTCTCCTTGCTGCAAACTTTAACGACTCCGATGCAGCAACTGACAACCGCTGGATTTACGCTGACTCGTCCTCTGAGGAGTCCGCATCTCGCCCCTTTCCAACGGTTGAGAATACACACGGTACCTTCATGTACCTAAACAAAGACCACTTCATCCTCGATCAGCTTGAGAAGCTTGACGCTGGAGGAATACACACCGTTCGCATCGATCTTAGAGACCTTCAAGGGTGTGAGCACTCAGCTCAAGGGATAGCAGAGCTGTGTCGAATGACCCTCAATCGTGACTCATCAGCGCTCAGCACCACGTGGTCGCGACCGACGGCAGCGCCATTCTTTAAGCGCAATCGAACCGATAAGCAGCTCACGCGCATGAAACCCCTTACGCGGCTTTTACGAGACGGTAAATGTCTTGCTGAAGTCGTCTCGGTAGAGCGGGGTGAGTTGATCGGATTACTGACTCTACGAGAATTCGCAACCGAAACCGCCAGCTACAAGTTCGTTGCGTCTGATGGACGTGAAATACCCGTTGAGATTGACCAGTTCACCGACATGTCTGGTGCACCGCTCACCCAATGTGCACCGCACAAACTCGTGCGCTGTAGATGGATCAAAGGAATTAGCGCCGGCGCGTTACTAGTGCGGGAGCAGCCGTAACAACGGCCTATCGCTCGATATTCGTTGTGGGTGCCCACACAGCGGATAGACTCAACCCAGATGAAACTCAGCCCGGCCTCGTCTTACAGCGAAGAATTAGACTTCTTCTATCCTTAACGAAAACCACACCTCAAGCCTCTCTTGCGGCTGAAGCACAACCACACCAGTCCCCTGCTCACCCCGCGCTAAGAAATTAAATCCGTCGTTCATCTGACTCTGTGGCTCTAATGCAAAAAACGATTTTCCTGGGGGCGAATAGAGCACCAGGTGCCCAAAGTTTGGACTCGCCTCCATAACAAGTCGCACTTTACTCTGAGGCCACGTCATCACAGCGCGACCTTGCCACCCTGAAAAGCAATGATCCAAGGACTCCGGCAAGACGCGCTGCACAGAGAACGCCAGCTCAGGAGTAAGAGTCTTTGCCATACCATCAGGAAGTGGCACAGCACCCGTGAATGGATATACCCCTGCTGCCTGAAACTGAATCTCTACCTCCTCAGAGTGACCACTAAGTGCACGATTGAAGTACGGGTGAAATCCACACCCTGCTGGCATCGCTGTGGTTCCTTCATTCGTGATGCAACAGCTAACGTGCAGAGAGCTATCATGCACAACACAGCGCTGCCGAATCGAGAAGGGAAAGGGATAATTGATATCTTTAAAATCGGGCGAATGAAACGACAACGATATAGCTGTTGGTGATGCTTCTTCTATTTTCCAAGGTCGATTGCGGACATCTCCGTGGATCGCATGTTTCTCGGGGAACCTCAGCTGATACGTCTCTCCAGCAAACGCAAACTTTCCGTCCCGTATCCGATTTGGATACGGCGCCATCAGAAAGCTTGATGCGTCAGAAGAAGAGGTAAACCCCTCAAGAGCTGGCCGCATAAGATCAACCCATGCGTCTCCTGAGTTTAAAGAAAAATGCGTAAAGCTACCCCCCAAATCAGGCGTTATGCCGAGGGAGAGCCGCTCATTCCGAATAACGACCGCCATACCTAAGACCCTTCGAGCAAACTTATACCTGCTTGGGCTGCGTTAAAAACCTCAATCCCGCTTCGAACAACCTGCGTGCGCCACTCTGACACAGGCGGGCAAAAAGCTTGCATGAGTGAATTGTCCCGCGCCTCTGGATCGCCGCCCTTCCCCGCGTGGTAGCGTTGATTCTCTTCTATGAGTGCGTGAATTACCTTGAAGCTGTGGTACGTTCCAAATTCCTGAACTATACCGCTCAGCTCACTGTTCGGCAGCGCATCTTCAACGAGACATTTTAAAGAGCCGATTGATACATACGCAACGGATGTCTTCGGATCGGAACCCTCAACTTTCTGCGCTCCAAATATCTTCACTACTCTTTTATACTCATCCGACCCAACCACATTATCGAGAATAAGATAATCCCTAGCAAAATCTCCTAGGCCAGAGTGCACATCTATAGCTATCACCCTTTTTGCTTGCGAGAGGTTTTCCTTCAACCAGGCACGAAAGAATACAAGCTCGGGCTGAAGAGCTTTCCCTGCAAAAAACAACCCTGTAGGAAACTCAAACTGCCCCTGTGTAACTGACTGCTTTACCGCCGGGA
>JBIKKT010000070.1:0-12085 GCA_044360195.1 Bdellovibrionota bacterium
CCGTCGCTGCTTTCAAAAGAAATGGAGAAGCTAGAGCCGTTTGCCGCAACGTGTGGCGTAAGTGTGGCAGCGGCCCGCGTAGCAACCCTGCCCTTAGAAACCACCGACCATCCGCGTAGGCGCTCTCCAAAGCGGGCCGCCTCCTCTCCTCGGAATAGCTTGGCTTCCGAAAACTTTAGCCCAAGCTTAAGGGTCACTTCGCGAATAAGCCGCCCCTCCTCGCCCTTCTGTCGAATCGGCGCATCTCGACGGCTTTCAAGTTTTAGCCTCTCACCGAACACTTCTGCGATCGGTGGATCGCCGTACACGAGGTGCGGAACAGCCAAGAGGTCTCCGCTGCTCCCCTCCTCGGTAAGTTCAACGTACACACGCGGTACCACAACTCGAGCTCGTGGTAGTTTAGGGGAGCGCACTGAGAGGGAGACTTTACTGTTGAGTGCTGGCAGGATAACCGTTGCTAGTTCAATCGCGCGGTCGTCCGAAAAAAGGGTGCCAGCCCCGCTTATCATCTCGTACTCAGTTGAGGTAAGAGTTGAATCATCTATCGCAAACAGCTCGCCCTCTTGATAACCCACTCCGTTTCTAAAGACCTCACCCCCTTCAGTTGAAGTGATTCGCCGCACACGGAACCCACCTCCCGGTTCATCAAGCACTTCAACCTGTGCTTTGTGCTTCACCGCACTCACTCGTACGACATCGCCATCCAGCTCCACGCGCTGCACGCGACTGAGAGCCGCCAGGAGAAACCCCATCGTTTTAGGGTCGAGCACCCCACTTTTCTTGTTTGGTAGGACGTAATCGACAGCACCGTCTTCGTCTGTAATCAGGTACTGGCGGCCTGCCTTCTGCTCACGAGCAACGGCACCTATGAGAGTTCCCTCTATAGGAATACTCTGGTTGCCACACTGCAAGAATCGCTCAAAAGAGAGCAGGTCCCCTTGTCGGGTAAAGCGGTGACAGACGCGCCCGATGGCGGCAGCAGCACTTCGTGCATGAGGCCTGGCAAGAGCACCTTGTCGCACAGCAAGAATCACCCCTACAACGTGCTTGCATGGGTCGTCATCTGATCCACAGCTACACTGCCACACTTCGTTTGGCTCAGAGAGTGTCACGCTCAATGGACGTGTGCGCGGGCCTTGAAAGACTAGAAATGTGCGCTCATCCGAAGCAGCACCTGGCTCCTCCTGAAACTCTCCATTTCTAGCCAGCTCAACACCTGCGGACCACACAGCAGGTGGTGCTAGCTCACGCGCTAGCTTAAAGAGGGAGTCCATCAGGCCGCCTGAGCCTCCTCAAGCGGCTGGATGCCAAGCGCAAGGCACATTTCACTAAGCGATTGAAGCCGCTTGATACGATCAAACTCAGGGCAACACCCTTGCTTATGGGCGTAGTTAAGCCACTGCTTGATACGCGATAAGATACGCTCAGTTCGCTCGGCCCGATACGTCGCTCGAGTTATCAATTCAGCGATCAGGACCTTCCAGGAGTAGTCGTCTGCTTCAAGAGGGCGCACTGGAAGCCCTAGCTCGCGCGCGCACTCATTAACAAAAGATGGTCGCGCCAGCGCGCCGCGGCCAATCATAAAATGCCGACATTGAGACTCGTCAAGGCAGCGCTTGAAATCGTCGAGAGTCCAGATCTCGCCGTTTGCTATAACGGGTATTCCCAGCGCACGCCTAACCTCGCCGATCGGCTTCCAGTATGCAGGTGGCGTATAGCCTTGCATCTTGGTTCGTCCGTGAATCGTTATCCAAGCAGCACCACCACGAGCTGCGCGATCAGCATTTTCAAGGATGGCGCGAGGATCATCCCAGCCGAGTCTAAGCTTTGCAGAGACAGGGATGTGAGGGGGGAGAGCCTGGCGCACGGATGAAACGATGGATTCGATTCGGTCAGGGAACTTTAGAAGAGTTGCTCCACCGTCATGACGGTTTACAGTCGGCGCTGGGCATCCGAAATTTATATCGACCGCTTTTGCGCCTAATGAGACTGCAACTTTTGCACTCTCAGCCATGCGCTCAGCGTCACCCCCCAGAAGCTGCACCTGAACGGGCGTGCCATAGCGTGTTTCAGCGCCGGTGCTAAGCTCAGGTATATCAGTTAAAAATGAGTGCGCGGGCACTACAAGGGTTGAGACGCGTACAAACTCAGTAACGCAGTGGGTAAAGGGACACAGCTCGGTCAATATCTCACGCATCAAGGCGTCAGTTACACCATCCATCGGCGCAAGTACGAGCCCTGCCTGGAGCACGTTGGGGTACATCTTAGCCTCGACTCTCTGTAGGAGTGGCGGCAGTTGTTGGTGGCGCATCAGCAACGGGAGAGAAAGGTAAGGAGGAAGCTGGGCTTTTACGCGCGCTTAGCAGTTGCCCTATCGCTTCGTTTGGAAGGGTTATCTCTGTGGGACCGAGGGAATAAGGCGCGATCTCGTAAGGATTGTAACGGACAAGAAGCCCGGCCTCAGTTACACCAAAGTTGTTTGGGATAGTAAGGGGTGTATTTGGCGCGATGGTAAATCCTGCATCCTGGAGCGACTGTCCTGCTGGAACTGCGCGAGAACGGCGCACTTCAGCTTCTGCAATCGTAGAGAGGAGCGAGAGTGATTTGGGTTCAACAATATCGGCCAACCTCAATCGGGCCCCGTCATTTACGCGGAACGTTAAGAGGTATCGTTCGTCAAAGCCGTGTGCTCCGCCTAGGTAGCCACGACTGCGGAGATCGAGAGTAACTAGATCGTCATTAAAGTAAGGAACCTGAATTAGGCGTTCAAGCGACCACTCTGCTGGAGCAGACGTCAATCCAGCATCTACTATCTCCTCGAATGACCGCCTTACTGACTTGGTAACCTCGCTCGGTGTGCATCTATCCGAGCCTTCCTCATCGTCGATTGGTGCGAATGCAATTGAGGCTACCTCGCGGTATATCGCATCGCGAGCCTTGGGAGATATCGAATCCGGTAGCGGAGGGAGTGGCGAGATGATGATCTTAAGACACGGTGCAGGGTTGCACGCCCCAAAACTTTCAATCTTGGGTTCAACCCCGATATCGCCTGCGCCAAAGGTAGTAGCGGCGCATCCGGATACGGCTACGCAACAGAGCGCAGACCGGATAGTAGATTTTAAAGCCTGAGCTAGCGACATAGAACACACGTAAAGAAGACCCGCGAGAGAGTATACCCGATGCAAACAGGGTATGGCAAAAGGGTAAAAAACGGGCCTTTTTTATACGACTGTTAGGCTGATAACCTTTGGTGCCTTCTTGAACACCTAAGTACTCTCTTACCCCTATCCGGGGCCGGGGTGGCTAGGGCCTCCTACTGCGCCCCGAGCTTGCCGCGGATTGAGCGCCCTTTCTTCCAGGTAGCCCCTAAGTACTCGCGATTTAGGCGGGTAATGTACTTAATCGAGATCCCCTTCGGGCAGGCTTCCTGGCATTCGCCGTGATTTGTGCAACCACCAAACATCTCGCTATCCATCTGCTTAACCATCGAGAGCACTCGCGATGAGCGCTCCGGCTGACCCTGTGGAAGTAGACTTAGGTGCGTGACCTTAGCGGCTGTGAAGAGCATGGCAGAGCCGTTTGGACAAGCTGCTACGCATGCTCCGCATCCGATGCACGCGGCTGCGTCAAAGGCTTCGTCGGCGTGATCTTTATCGATTGGGATCGAATTAGCCTCAGGCGCAGAGCCTGTAGGAACTGAGACAAAACCACCTGCACGCTGAATGCGATCAAAGGCTGAGCGGTCAGTGACAAGATCCTTGATAACTGGAAAAGCTCGCGCGCGGAACGGTTCAACGTAGATAGTATCGCCATCCTTAAACGTTCGCATGTGAAGTTGGCAAGCAGTTGTTAACGCTTTGATACCGTGTGGCCTGCCGTTAATAGTCATCGAGCAGGTCCCGCAGATGCCTTCGCGACAGTCGTGCTCAAATGAAACGGGCTCGTCCCCCCTTTCAATCAACTGAATGTTTAAAACATCAAGCATCTCAAGGAACGAAGAATCTTCGCTCACATCTGAGAGCTCATACCTGTGAAATTCTCCAGCCGAAGCTGAAGCCTTCTGCCGCCATACGAAGAGTGTTAGTTTCATACTCTCTACTCCTTACTTGTAACTGCGTGTGCTAAGGTGCACGTTCTCAAAGTTAAGCTGCTCCTGGGAAAGGTCGTGACCGCCTGTTCCGTTAGGGCTCCAGACAGCGGCGTAACAGTAATCTTGATCGTTACGCTTCGCTTCGCCGTCTTCTGTTTGATACTCCTCTCTAAAGTGTCCGCCGCACGATTCGTTGCGGTTGAGAGCATCGATACACATAAGCTCGGCAAACTCAAAGAAATCAGCGATACGGCCGGCCTTCTCAAGTTCTTGATTCAGCTCGGCGCCACTGCCAGGAACGCACGCATTCTCCCAGAACTCAGCCTTAAGGGCTGGAATCTGACTGAGGGCTTCCTTGAGGCCACTCTCTGTACGCGACATTCCGCACTTGTCCCACATAATTCGGCCGAGCTTGCGGTGATAGTGGTCAACTGTCTTCTTACCCTTAAGGGCAAGGAGGCGATCCGTAAAAGCTTGCGAACGCTCAAGAGCTGCGCGTGACTCTTGGTGGTCCTCTCCGATACCGCCGGGCTTGCTCGATGCCAGGTAGTCACCGATTGTGTACGGAAGAACGAAGTACCCGTCAGCCAACCCCTGCATAAGCGCACTGGCACCTAGCCGATTTGCTCCGTGGTCTGAGAAGTTCGCTTCGCCAGCTGCAAAGAGTCCAGGGATACTCGTCATCAAATTGTAATCAACCCACAGTCCACCCATCGTGTAGTGTGGAGCAGGATAGATACGCATCGGCTGCTCATACGGGTTCTCGCCCGTTATGTTTGCATACATGTCGAACAGATTGCCGTAGCGCGCTTCGATAGCCGGACGACCGAGTCGGTCAATTGAATCTGAGAAGTCTAGGTAAACACCAAGCCCCATCGGCCCAACACCGTACCCCGCATCACAGCGCTCCTTTGCTGCGCGTGAGGCTATGTCGCGAGGGCTTAAGTTTCCAAAGCTTGGGTAGCGCCTCTCAAGGTAGTAGTCACGCTCGTCTTCAGGGATAGCGTACGGCGCACGAGTATCGTGCTGCTTCTTGGGAACCCATACGCGACCATCGTTTCGCAGAGATTCGCTCATCAGAGTGAGTTTCGACTGATGCTCGCCGGATACTGGGATACTCGTTGGATGGATCTGGGTAAAGCACGGATTAGCCATACCAGCGCCATGGCGGTACGCCCTCCAGATCGCTGACACGTTACAGTTCTTGGCGCTCGTTGATAGGTAGAACACGTTTGAGTATCCACCCGTTGCCAAAACAACTGCATCTGCGATGTGACTCGATAGCTTACCAGTAAGCAGGTCACGAGTTACGATTCCGCGACACTTTCCGTCGATGACAATCAGGTCAATCATCTCAGAACGGGTGTGCATCTCAACGGCTTTAGCTGCAATCTGACGATTAAGTGCTGCGTACGCTCCAAGAAGAAGCTGTTGACCAGTCTGCCCCTTAGCGTAGAAGGTGCGCGATACCTGCGCACCACCAAAGGAGCGATTCGAGAGCAATCCGCCGTATTCCCGCGCAAATGGCACTCCCTGTGCCACACACTGATCGATTATGTTAACGCTCACCTCAGCGAGGCGGTGTACATTTGCTTCTCGAGCGCGGAAGTCTCCACCCTTTATGGTGTCGTAGAAAAGTCTGTGAACGCTGTCGCCATCGTTCTGATAGTTCTTAGCTCCGTTGATACCCCCCTGTGCTGCGATGCTGTGTGCGCGGCGCGGAGAGTCGTGAAAGCAGAAAGCTTTTACTTTGTACCCTAGCTCGCCAAGAGACGCGGCAGCAGAAGCTCCGGCTAGGCCTGTTCCGACAACAATGACTGAGTACTTTCGCTTATTGGCGGGATTAACAAGCTTAATGGACGACTTATGATTTTGCCACTTCTGTTCGAGTGGTCCGGAGGGGATCTTGGAATCTAAATTGAGCTGCATAGTAAACCCTTTCTCTGTTTTTTGCCTCAAAAGACCTTATCGATATAGTTACCTTTAGTGTCCACCAACGTTGGGAGACTCAACCGGCACCGGGAGCCTTCCGATCACAACTGAGACAGGCACAGCCGAGAATCCAACAAACAACACAACTGCCAACACCTTGGCAACGCTCTTTAGCCCCTTGTTCCACTGTGGAGCATCGACTCCAAGCGTTTGAAACATGCTCCACGTTCCGTGATAGAGGTGCATCGAGAGTAGCAACATCGAGAGCACATAAAACCCAGCCACCAAAGGATCCGTAAAGCCCGCGTATACGTTGGCGTACACCTGACCTTCGATGAATCCCTTAAAGTGGAGTGTGCCGGTAGTAAAGTGAAGGATGTGGAAGATAATAAACAGAACAAGGAAGCTTCCTCCGTAGACCATAGTCCGCGAAGCAGCATTAGCTGAGCGGTAGGCAGTTTGCGCGTAGCCGGCGGGCTTAGCGCGCTTATTAATAATCGCAAGGCTGATTCCGCTTGCTGCATGGATGATAATACAGGCAAGTAGCACTGCTCGCACCAGCCACAGTGCCACTTCGTGCCCTAACATCTCAGAGCCCATAGAGCGCAGAAACCTTCCGTAGTCGTCTATCTTATAGTCACCTGTGGCTGGGTCTATGCCAGCAAAGATCTTTAAATTCCCCGCCATGTGACCTAGTACGAAGAGCACCAGCACGATGCCACTTACCGCCATTGCTATCTTTTTACCTACCGTTGAGCGATAGAATTCGCACACTAGCCCCATAAATCCCTACCTTTAACCAGTGCTCTAGCCGGGACGATTCCAGGCGAGAAGCGCCTGAAGTTGTACCAGAGGCGCAAGCCTCAAAATAGAACAGACAATCACTTAACCCAGTCATTGTATCTGAGCACAGATGTCTGGGAAACAGTAAAAAATACAGTGCATTAACCCGACATTACAGCCGTCACGCTTGACAAATCCTAAGAGCACCCACCTGAGCCCCACTCACTCCCTTAAGGAACACCCCGAGAATGCCGACCGCTTACACTGAATGGCCACAAACGACGCACCTCCACCCACCACGCCGCCCCAGGGGCAATCGGCGCGTCCTGCTACGCCTCGCGCAGTATCGAGCACAAGGCCATCTGTAGCTTTACCCCTTGGGACCGTTAGCGAACTCAAGGGCTCATCCGTCCTTGTGAATCTAAGCGACGACGCCGCACGAACAGTAAAGCCCGGGGAGTTTCTCGGCGTTGTTGGCGCACAGTCTGTGCTACTCGGCGCAGTGGAGTCCTTAGGTTGGAGCCCTCATCCAACCGCAACGCTAAAATTAATAGCATCGTTTACTGAGCGAGACGGTGCCATAACGCCCGGACAACGCGAAATCCCATCGCTTGGCGCAACGGTGGTACGTCCTCAACTTAATTTGATCCGCGCGATGCTTGAAAGCAGAAGCAGCATACACCAACGCTCCTCACATGAGGTGAGCCTAGCTCTCGCCACAGCGCGCATGTATCCAGATCTTCCTCTCTCGATCCCTCCAGAGAAGCTCTTCGGCCGCCACTGTGCTGTAGTCGGAAGCTCGGGAGGCGGAAAAAGCTGTTCGGTTGCGCGTATAATCGAGCAGTGCGCACAGTATCAGTCAAAGGTCATACTGCTCGACCCGACTGGTGAGTACGCTACGCTACGCGGTCCGGTGTTTCACGTACACGTCGGCGAGCCTGGCCCTAAGAAGGTCTCCTCGTCTGCGGCAACACTCCCCTTCTATGAATTAACAGAGGCTGACCTAGTTGCGATCTTCGAACCCGACTCTTCTGTGCAGATAGCCAAGATGCGCGCTGCAACGAGAACTCTTAAATTGCTACACCTTGAGCCTAGACTGGGTGCCGATGGGGTGTTTGCTAAAGCGCACCGCGAGAAGCTGCACTACGAGCAGGCGTTCAATGATCTAAAGCTTGAGATCGAAAGCCCGCAAAATCTCTTTAACATAGCGCACCTCCCGCTTCAGGTAGAGCTTGAGTGTGTGGAGCCTAATCGGAGCCATACTGAAACTGGCTTTTGGGGCGCAACAAATACAGACGATATAAGTGCATGCGCGTCTTTTATCAGCCGCGTAAACGAGGTACTGCTGCGCAGTGAGATGGAGGCAATAGTAGCCCCCCCACCTGGACCATCGCTCTTTGAAACTATCGATAGTTTTCTTGCTGACCCAGACTTCTCGGTATTACGAGTTTCTCTTGAATTTCTGCCGACGATTCACAGCACTCGAGAGATCGTATGTAACGCCATTGCTCGCAGGCTACTTGCAATTGGGCGGAGTGGGCGACTTACAAAGACACCAACACTGCTCGTTATCGATGAGGCACACCAGGTGCTGCGCAAGAGCCCCTCTCGCTTTGCGCGAGAGTACCCGCTGGATGCCTTCAACATCATCGCAAAAGAGGGCCGAAAGTATGGACTCTCCCTGTGCATAGCAACACAGCGACCAAACGATATACCGGACGACGTTATGAGTCAGATGGGAACGTTTGTCGTTCACCGATTGGCGAGCGACTCAGACCGTGGCTCGATCGAGCGCGCAAGTGGCACAGCGGGCGAAGGGGTTCTTAACGACCTACCTAATCTTGGGCCCGGCCAGGCGTTTATACTGGGATTAGATTTCGGACTACCGCTTCAGGTCGTCATGCAGCTACCCGACAATCCTCCACTCTCGCAGGGGCCGGATTATCAGAACTTTTGGAAGCCGATTGGGCGGGATAGTTAGTTGTAGGGTGACGAAGGCTACGGTGTCATATCGTGCCGCCGCGCTCCTCGTTTATAAAAATCACATCTTGGCTCAACCAGCAGCAGACGGGAGAGGCTAAGCTTAAATCACGCTCCATTTTGTCCAATACGCTCCGACCCGTTGGGTCGGAGCGTAACATCAATATTCAAAAAAACAGACTAGCCCTGGGGCGCGACTACCTGCAGAGCCGCGCCCCAAGCCGGACTACCGCCGGCATCTTGCACGCATCTTCTTTGCGGATGCCTTAGCAGATGCTTTTGCGCGCCGGAGTTGTTTCTTCAGCGACTTAATTTGCGCAAGTAACTCTTTCTTGCTCGGAGCTGCTACTACCCGAGGAGTCTTGAGCCGCGACTCGCTTCGCACGGCACTGGTTGATAAGTCGCTTGAACCATTAACGCTAGTGATGTACGCGAATTCTCCACTGTTGCAATCTTGGAGCAGTGCATTGTATTCCTCGTTGTTTTCGTCGCTAAGCGCTGAATACCGCTCATTACACTCCGGTGATATCTCGAATCCACACCACGAGGCACCGTCACCGGGTCCACATTCAGCATCTAGATTTATATACGCCGCAGAATACTTGTCGCTTAATGCGCTGAAGCGCTCTGAGCAGTTTTTATTTACAGCGGTAGGATCCCACGAATCGCTCGACGGCTGTTGCGGAGTCGCCGGAACCTCAGTTGGCTGAGGTGCTGGAGATGGGTCCGCAGTGGCTGGAAAGAGAACATCCTGACACTCTGCAAGGAGTGCTGACCACTCAACATTAAAATCGTCTCCGAGCGAGTTATACTTTTTAGTACACTCGGCAGATAGCTCAAAGGTGGTTGCTTCGGCCTCCGTCAGGTTAGTCGGGAAGCAATCGTTGCTTAATGCGGCGTAGAGTTGCGTATACTTGGCGTACAGGACATCGTAGCGCTCGTTGCAGCTATCTCCTGCGAAGGCTAGGACGGGAGATGTAAGCACCGAAGCCACCGCAAGGCACGTCAGGTAAGTTGCGTGGCGGATTGTAAGTCCCACGAGAGCTCTACACCGGGTAAGCCCAATCGAATCACTGTGAAGCATTTTCTCTCCTTGTAAAAACTTAGACACGTTGACTGTCAGCCAGCCCTCGGAACCGACCTAATGCCGAATAGAATTTTTTTCGGAAGTACACGGTACAATCGCTTAAGTGCTGCGTATGACCCATTGCCCCCATGAAACTTCAAAATGTTTCCGGTGAGTTAGCAGTGAGTTAATCGCCGGCTCCAACGCTGCGGCGACTTATAGGAAGCGCCTTGGGGTCAGAAAGTTTCAAAGAAAATGGGGGTCCCACTAGGTTCATCATCTACAAACAGGCAACATCCTCTCCTGACTACTGCTGGCTGCCTTGAATATGCGCACCATACGGCGACACATGTGCTGTCACGCACAAGATCCAGCCTCCCTTCCCCGACCAAGCCTGTATGCTCAGGCTCTACACCTCGGAGAAAGCCCGGGAGAAGCTCCAACTCTCGAGGAGACGACCACCGGAAGCCTCTCCCCTCTATCAGATAGTCTACTACTCACTGGATGACCTCCAATTCCACTGGGAGGCGCGTCATATTTTGCTTCACCACCTCGTAGGATTCTGGCAAAACCTCAACTCGTAATAAATCCCGCAAAAGGTTAAGGGCTTGAGCATGAGGAATGAGCCGAGCAACATCCACGAATTAAATCACCTAAGGTGCCTCGACTAACTTCGCACTACGACGCAATGGAGCTACATCTATCCCCTCTATTTTCCGAGAGCATCTCGTTGAAGCTCAGGGGTATTCAGCAACAAAGTGCATCATGCTCGTACCCTCGATGGCGGGCTGCTATGTAGATCGGTCTTAGTATCACCTCGTGTACTGCTAAAAATAATGCTGACATTGGAGTTTGTTGCCAGGTTCTATCCGTTGTGTCTACATCTCTTATTCTCTCAATCACCGTTGCTAACAGCTCACGAACAGATCTCGGGCATAGGGTTGAATCCTTTCCATCAGAGAAGACAGCTATATGAGAAAGACCTGTACGTGTGAGAAGTCGAGAAACGAGCGCGCGCTCTTCTGGATGGAGAGCGATACCTCCTATAATCGTGTCTAGTTCATCGAAAAAACGAGCTCGGCTGCCTGCTGCATCTTTGCGAGCTATATCAGCATGAGCGACCATTCTCAGCATATTCTGCAGCTCTAATCCGATAACCTTTTGGGGATTGGTTTGAATCTCGCGCAGATGTGGAACGAGTACATCTGACAGTGCTTTATTTGCCTGTTGATACCGTGCGAGAGCTTCAGGAGTATCTTCTATTAAAGTCATAAGAGCTGCATTAATCGCTCCTTGAAGCTCAAATAATTGAGCAGCGTTAGTAAAACGAGTAGTTTCACGTGTACGGCTATGCAGAGGTATGACTTGGTCTGTCATAGCTGCGTTATGTCACAGTATTGAGCTGTGTAGCATACCGAGTTCTAAGCTATGTTTAGAGCTGCTCTGATGTGTATAACGAGCACGAATCAGTTTATGCTGGGCACCTCTCTTGCCGGCCTTTTTTGTAGCGTACTTATTAAGTTATACGATAGCAACGCTCATAGATCCCACTTGATCGTTTTAATACTTTCCCGCTTATACGGGCTTCTCGGTTGTGATTGAGTTCGTTACGAGATTGTGACTGAGCAGTTGCTAGAACCTGAATCTGCTGTACAGAGCCCTCGTCGGCACGCGACTAGAGTTCAGCTACTTACAAAAAAAACGACCGACCGTCTTAGCGATCATTATTTCTTATGCTGGACATGTGGTGCATTTGGGGTCAGTGTAAAAGGATGGTGTAACGTCTTTCGGTTCTTACCAAAGAATAGCGGTGCTTTGCATAGTATGCCATTTAAGACGAGAGAAACACATCGTTGTAAAAAGGGCCTCAGCATCACATCCTCGACTGCGAGTGGTATAGCTCTCGTTGAGGCTACCCTTATCTTGTTGATGGTCGGTGCCACGCTCTTTGCGGGTTTGATGTTTGTTTCCCTGATGTTCTCCGCGAGCTGCTCGCAGTCATCGGTCGGACAGTCTGTTACCGAGATCAGTAAAGACAGCCAGATCATTGCCGGGCTGCAGAGTCCCAATGATACGGTAAAGAGAGATGCCCGCAGGTCGGTAGAGACGATGGTGCTCCAGCGTAATCGCATGTCGAGCTGTATGTCGCCCAATCAGATGGTCCGCGGGTGGTACTCGGACGATCCGGGTATTTATTACTCTGCCATGGCGCTGCGTCCGGCGGAAACGGCGCA
>JBIKKT010000071.1:0-12077 GCA_044360195.1 Bdellovibrionota bacterium
AACGTGTCGCCATTAAACAACAATTCGCGCAATAACCGACGTTCGCTTTTGTTCCATGATAACTATCATGAGCCGCAGTATTTCATGTTTTCGGAGTTATCCAATCAGGCAGAAGCTCAACCGGCGCGCTGATGCGTAGTTTGTTTGTGGTAACAGGGTGAGTCACTTCGATAAAGCGACTCACTAAGTGAAGATACCGCGCAGGTGTTCCTCCGTAAAAATTATCGCCTACGATTGGGAGTCCTTGTGAGGCTGCGTGTACTCTAATTTGATGAGTGCGACCGGTTATTGGTTGTGCATTGATCACCGAGATTGCGAGTCCTTCTGACATAGAGTCGTGGGAGAATGTAAGTACTGTAGTTGCGCGTTGACCTTCAGAAAGAGTTGTTGTTCGAAGAACTGGGTGCGCCGGATCTTGGGCAATTTTGCGATCGATTACCCGCTCCTCAAATGGTGCACATCGATCGGTAGCGAGCGAATACATCTTATGCGCGGTTCGTCTCTCAAAAGCGTGCTGAAGCCCCGCGTGAGCGGCGGAAGATAGGCTTACGATAACGAGTCCTTGAGCCGAAACGTCGAGTCGTGATGGCATGTGAATCGAAGTGTTGAAGTGTCGCTCAAGGTAGCCTTTGAGGCTGTAGTGACGTTGTTCCTTGGCGGGCATGCTTGGAAGTCCGGGAGGTTTGTACACCACAGCCACGTGCTCATCGTGAAACACGACTTGTCGCACGTCGAATTGCGGGAAGATCGCTGGAGCATCAGCAATTGGAAACTTCGGCTCGTAATATTCAATCTTGCATGGAAACGGAAGGTCGCAGTCCGACAGCATTTCGTAGCCATTGACGTAGATACCACCGAAGTCAAAGCGCTCAGGCCAGCTAGTGCTTTCGATGTGTGGAAGGCGTTGAAGAAGGAGCTGACGTAACGTTGTGATTCCTTCGAGCGGGTTGTACACCTTCCAGCAGTGATAGCGGGTGCGCAGGGTCTGTTCTACTCGATCTAGCCGAGCGTCACGATGCTGGGGTGGGGGTGGGCTGTCGTTTGAAGGCACGGTAGTTCTTCAGAGCGAAGTTGATTCGCGAGAGTCTGTCAATAAGTTCAAGAGCCGGTAGCGTCGATGATATCTCCTCTGTTGAGTTCAGGCCAAAGACCTGCTCAGCTTTCTTCAGGCGAGCTTTCATTTCGGGCGTTAGAGCACGGTCGAGGCGCATGCGCGCGAATGACGATCGCTCTGTTCGAACATCGACAAGTTGTTGCAATGGCCCTATCTGGTTGAGTGCTGCGACGGTTGTGGTGTCTTCTGGCGAGCACTCAGGGATGCTGGCAAGCGCTTCTTGGTTATCTGCAAGCACAGGAGGTGTAACGTTTGCAAAGACGATTGCGCCAGCCTCGGTAAATGCGATCGCTGTTGCTACGCTATCCTCAGTGAGGGCGCTCTTATCGACGGAGAATGCGATGTCATACAACTTGTCGCTCACTTTGGTTACGGTAGCTCCTGGATACTGTTGGCTGCCGTTGGTAGAAAGTACCATGCCGATAGCCTTCTTCGGCTCATCTTTCGATTCAACCCGCGTGCGGACTGAAAGTGCTCCCTTTCCGTCTTGAGCTGATGAAAGGGAGGAATTCCATGAAAGAATCAACAGAGCCAGCGCGCTCGACGAAACGACATCTCGCACAGCTCGTTTGTGCCAAGATAGGAACAGCGCTGTGAGTAACGAATTTTTTCGCATGATGGTCTCGGTCCTACGGTAACAGAGTCTTAATCTCTTCCAGTAATTTTTGCGCCGTTTCGAGGTTCGTCGTCTCCTGCTCGAGAGTTCTTGATTTTGATACGAGGGTGCCTACCTCGCGCTTGAATGCCCCGTCTTTCTGATTTTCGGCAGGATCGACCTTGAAAGTTTGAATGCACGGCCTCTTCACTACGTAGCGACTGGTGGTTGTAAGACTGCCGTCAGGTTGGTGGACTACGAATTGATACGACATTAAGGCAATTGGTGCTGGGACGTCGAGTGTGTAGGTTGCAGCATCTGACATGTTGAGGGTGCCTGAAGGGAAAACTATATCGAGAAGTTTTCCATCTCGGGTGCCAACGAGGCGAATCTTGCGGTCTACGGCTTTCGTGTGGCGAAGCTCTACCACAATTGGCATGGTCGCTGCTGCTGTAGGAAGGCTATTGGCGGATATGGGCTTATGAACTATCTCTATGCGTTTCTCCTGGGCGGTAACTTCTGAGGTTCCAGAAATAGAAAATCCGAGAATGGTGCTCCATATGATACGCATGCAGGTACGCTTCAAGATACGGAGACGGAGAGTGGGCGTTTGGGGGGAATGTGCCAGGTTCATAACCTACTTTACTTAACGATGCGAGCGCTCCATGAGCCACTCTCGCCGGTAATTGCGTTACTGAACATACCAGTTATTGAGTCGTCTGCCAGCTCCCCAGTTACGTTGATTATAAGTCCGTTGGAACGGACGGTAATCGTGTTAGGTTTGGTGGAGTCTTCTTCAGGGATTGCTACTTCCACGGGAGTCCACCCTGGCAAACCAATTATAACTACGAGACTCCTCCGATTTGGCATCGATATGAGTGCTAGGGGTGAGGAGCTATCGGGTATCAGGTTGGAGATCGAACCGGCGTATAATCCTTGAGCAAGGCGGGGAAAGTTCGCCTGCGTTGTAGCAGGTTGTGCCGGGCTCGTAGCCTCTTCAGGAAGCTTCTCATCCTGAGTGATTTGGTGCCCCTGCTCCGCAGGCGGCGTCGATTGAAGATGCTTCTCGTCTGAGCGAGTAAATAAAGAGAGCGAGGTCAATGACAGCACAGTCCCCACGGCTGCAAGGATAACCATCTTAACGACATGTGGTGCAAGCCCGAGTGGTCGACCCGGCGAAATTCGCGCAGGCTTGTTTTTTGTTGAGAGAGTTCCTGGGAGTGGAAATTCCGTGACGTCGTGGGTTGTCAGCTCCGGGTTAAGCAGATCTGGCCCTGCGGTCTTAGGGGACTGCTCTGCTATTTGAGCGCGACGCTGCGAAGCAAAGGCCTTGTTCGAGGTATCCTGGTTGATTAGATTCTGGAGTCGTTCGAGATCGAACTCCTCGGTTTTAAGGCGCTCGCGGTTGGGTTGAGAGTCGGACCCCTTCTGCGCATTTTCTTCTGCATGGCTCTCGTCATCTTCTTCATCGTAGAGAGCATCAGAGACGAGTGTCTGGGCGGAGACCTCTAATAGATCTTCATCTGCAGCGTAGGGGTTTGAGATGATCTCAAAGTTGTCCGGCTCCGCGGGGGATGCGTTTACATCGACAGCGTTGGTATTGTCTACGGACGTTTCCGTATCTTGGAAATCAGGATCCGCGAGAGCCTTTAGTGCCTGTGCGGCGCTTTGAAACCGTCGCTCCGGATCAAATCGCATTAACTTCGCGATGGTATTAGAGAGGCCCTTTGGTACGCTTGGGTTAATCTCACTGAGGGCTGGCAGCCGGTCGTCGCGGCGAGCGTCAAGCTGCTCTGCTAAAGGGAGTTTCTCGAACGGGTGAAATCCCGCTAGCGATTCGTAAAAGCACAAGCCCATCGAGTAGAGGTCTGACCGCGTGTCGTATCGGATCCCCTCAAGAAGCTCTGGTGGTAAGTAAGCAAAAGAACCCGCCCCCCGTTTCAGCTCCTCCAGATCGATATCATCTCCTGGTAAAAGCGCGAGGCCAAAGTCGGCTAATCTCACTTCACGCTCAGACATAACCAGAATGTTGTCGGGCTTTATGTCGCGGTGGATAACCCCGGTAGCGTGAACGAAATCGAGCGCCTCGAGCATCTGACGCAGAAAGATTTTCCCCTGTTCTGAAGAGAGCGAGATACCGAGGGCAGCTACATACTTGCGTAGATCTCCTTGGTGCGCGTACTCCATAGAGAGGTAGCAGAGATCTTGAACGGAGTGAAAATCATCCAGCCGCACGACGTATTTGTGTCGGCACGACACAAGGGTGAGAGCCTCTTTGCGAAGTCTATCCGTTAGTGAGCCCTGGCCGCTTTGGTTCTGGCCGTTGTTGTTGTGAAGGACCTTGAGAGCAACTTCATGGGTAGGGCTGTTGACGTGACGCGCATGGTACACCACGCTTTCAGCACCGCGCCCAACGAGCGCGATGATCTCATATCGCCCATCAAATATCTTCCGCTTTTTTGCGTTCGGAAGTGTCATGTACAGAGCCCTTTAGTGCTTGTAAAATCGGGACTCCTTAATGTACGACATGTGGTGATCTAAGTCAGCAATCCCGCAATTTATCGAGGGAAAATTCTGAATACTAGTACCACTAAACGCTCCTACGAGTTTTACGGAGTCGCGTCCTGCGTAGACTGGTTCGGTAGAGTCCTTATCTATAATCGCACCTTATAGTAGATACGCTTCAGAAAAAGATTTTAGCTAACATCCCTATATTATTGAGATTTGTAAAAATAGTGGCTGGTGTTAGAGGTTGGGAGCAAAGTGCCACAAACCAGTGAGCTACCGGGTGTCGTCGTGCTCGTCTTCGTGTTAGGGTAACGTCGCTATCCGCGACGTTTCGTGTTGAGCTCGTTACGGCAGATGTGTGTGCACCCGTAGCTCAGTTGGATAGAGCACCCGCCTTCTAAGCGGGTGGTCAGAGGTTCGAATCCTCTCGGGTGCGTTTTTTTGTCTCGGTTTATGACGGAACTAAATCCCTATCTCGGTATCCTCCTTCTCAGTATAGCTGCTGCAGGGTTTCTGGTAACAATGGTGCTGTTGTCGGCTTGGGTTGGGCCAAAAAATCCGACCGTTACCAAGCAGATGCCATGGGAATGCGGAGCAATACCCGTTGGCTCGGTGAGAGATCAGCGCTTCAATGTGCGTTTTTACTTAGTGGCGATGCTCTTTATCCTGTTCGATATTGAGGTCATCTTCATGTATCCGTGGGCAGTAGTTCTTGAAGAGCTCGGCTGGTTCGCGCTCTTTGAGATGTTGTCATTTATGGGGGTCCTTGTGGTCGGATTGATCTATGTATGGCGCAAGGGTGTTTTGAGCTGGAATGATTAATCCGGTAGGTCAAGTATGCCGCGCGTCATGAGCAAGGCGAGCGTAGCGTTTTCTGCGGCAGTTGCCGCGCTGTTACTTTTTCTAGCTAGTTGTCACTTCGTTGATCCCTTCGTGTGGTGGCAGGAGGTTGTATGCACCCATACCACGATGTGGCTTCCCCTTGTCCTAGTTCTTTTTGTGCTGGAGTTGGTTAGGTTTTTTCGGGGTGTAAAGCATCCACTTCTCTCGCTGGTGGTGTTGGTCGTAGCTGCTACCCTCATAGGGTTTTCCCTCTCTCGTGCGTGGCCCTATTGGAGTTATACCCACACGATAAAGCTCGCCAAGGATGAGGCGATTGCAGTCGGGGTGTTTCATGCGCACGTCGGTCCTAGCGAGCAGGAGGCGCTTCTTTTTGAAAAGACGATGAAGGAGTTGGCTCCCGAGGTGTTAGTGCTGCACGGCGACCGTACTGACCTGGTTGAGAAGTTGCGTGTGTCGGAGCGTCTGCGCTATTCGGTTCGCGGGGGAGTGGCTGGTCCATCGTCTATTCAGCTTTACTCTGCGTATCCGTTGGGCTCCGATACTCGAGCTGACTTTGGCGTTGAGGCATTGCCTGCGATTTATTCGCAGCTCTACCTCGAGCCCGATGTTGTTTTTGAACTGGGAGTTGTAAGCTTAGTTGAAAGCACATCAAACCAGTCCTTCCAGCTCGCCAGGGTAACCTCACGTCGGATGGCAAGTATCACGCGAAACAGCATAACGCCGCGAATGATTGTTGGTGACTTTAGTGCCACACCCTTTTCGCGAATAGTCTCGACCTATGATCGCGAGGCGAGGGTCCGTTCTGTTTTTTCAGGTCAAGGGATTCAATCGTGGTGGAAGATTCAGGGTCTTGTGAAGCAGAGTCGGAATGTAAATGCTTTCGTATCTGCCGGGATAACGGTTAACACTGCTGTTGTGATCTCTGATCTTCATCCAACGCAAAGGTCACTCTTCGCGGTGGTCCATGTTCCCCGCATCACAATTATTCCGACTGAGAAATGATATAAACCCAGCCTCATTTATTTTTGAAAAAATCACTCGCGCAGAGTTTATCTAGTGATTACCGGCGATTTTGAAGACCGAGGTGTTAGTCTTTGAATTGCCTTTGCTGCTCGGTTGAGCCGTGTGTGTCGTCTTAGTCTCTTGAATGCTTGGCTGTGGCTTTCTGTTTGTAGTCGGTCGCGTCTCTGGGGGGGGACTTGCCTGCTTCGCCATCTGCGGCTCGTGGTAGAGGTGGCTGGAGCTGCATGTGTCGAGCGCCGCTGCTATGAGGGCGAGAAAATCATCATCATCTTCCGGTAGGGACTGCTCTGAGCGTAAGCAAAAATGCTCCTTCTGTTTCTGCTTAGCTGGCTCCCATACAAAGAGCGCTCCTCTGCGAGTTGTATTGGGTACACGCGCGAATGGGAATTTGAGATTTTGTAGTTTTTGTAATCTGGCTTCTTCTGATACACCGTGAATTTCCCTCTCTGCTTGTTCTGGGGAAAGGCCCTGTGCGAGAAGAGCATTGCGCAGCGTTATCGTTAGAGCATTCCTGAAGCAGTAACGTCGTTGCCAAAGGAAGTATTCAAGGACGCGCTCCCTTGATGGCAGTTCGCTGATCTTAGCATCAAACAGCGCAGGAAGACCTGATGATTGGAGCAGGCTTACCGCTGCAGCAGAGCAAAAAGCAGAGATTAGCTTGCTACGTCGTAGAGGATTGTTGTTCTCTGACGGGTCTACCAATAGCGATATCTCATCGCCGTGGTGATAGGCGAGGATAACGCGATAGGATGTTGTCATCAGTCCAAGAACGGTGTCATGAAAAGCCGCAGTAGCTTTTGGGCCGCAGGGGTACTCTGCTTGTGGGATGCCCCAGTCTCCGAGTCGATGGGCATCAAGACGCACTACCAGGTAATGGTCCGGCAAGATGAACGGGTCGTTGTACGTCTCAAAACGCTCGATAGACCTTTGAAGGTCTCCAATCCCCTTACTTGTCAGTGATTTAAACGTCATGGGGTATGCTTCGGCTCACCTAGTTCTAGTCAACAGAAGCGTTATGGCACCACTTTGGCGCGGTGTGCAGTAAGGAAGTTGCCAAAAGCGATTCTCTGCTAGCGGCGGAATGCGCCCCCGAGCCTGCGGCCGGGAAATATGCGTAGGGCACGAGAGTTGGTCCTAAGGGAGCGATTGCCGTAGCCTCTACTATTAGTTCGCGTCCCGGCACCCATTACTGCGTTGCGATACATACGGCGCTCTTCGTCAGGTGTGAAGACATCATAGGGGCTGGCTGCGCGACCGTATGAGCCGTTGTCGATGATTATGGGACCGTCGTTGCCGCCTCCAAATCGCTCCAGGGAGCCTTCGCTTCGACCTTGAGCAGCAAGGGCGTTTCCGCAACCATATTGGTCCGCTGCATCGCCATAACACTCCGCGTTAGCATGAGTTGCCGTGACGGCAAGAAAGAGCGGGAAGACGTAGGTGGCTAGTTTCATAGAAAGCTCCCAAAAGAGGATCTTAATGACCGAAGTATACCTTACAATAAATTCTTAAAGAAGCAGGCAGACCTTGTTGGGTGTCGTGTTCGGGTGTTAGCTGTTCTTTTAGGAATTAGGTTTGTCGAGGATGTTCTTCTAAAATCGGCTGCGCACCATTCAAGATGGGGTAATCAAGGGGGAATAAGCATTCACCTGCTAGGCAGTCTTTCGCGGATCGAATGATACGGCGAGTGCATCCCGGACGTTTCTGGGTGCAAAAGAAATGAGGGAGAACAATGTGCTTGAATTTAGCGAGACATCTGCGGGTCGGTGGAGAAGACTGGGCATATCAGCACGTAGGCAGGGTCGAATTTTTGTTGCATCGTAGCCCAGTAAATCCGCAACGTGCGTACCAAACTCGACTCGCGAGAGCTTAGTAGGCCCGCCGCAATGAAAGATACCTGAGAGTGACTTCGCGGCAACTTGCAGGATTGCGTAAGCAGCATCGGCTACATGGATTGGAGTTCGGTATTCGTCCGAGAAGAGCGAGACCGCTTCCCCGCGAAGCCACGAATCCTCCATCCAGCCGAGGACTCCGCGAGAAGCAGAGAGGGAGTATCCATAGAGAAGTGATAGTCGTACGACTGCGTTGCAAGGATTAGCTTTAATAATTTCTCGCTCCGCCGCAACCTTAGTGGTTGCATATACTGATGAGGGGCACGTGCTGTCTTCTTCGGTAAAGCCCAAAGCAGGGGCAGCCCCGCCGTCAAAGACGAGATCGGTTGAAATGAAGGTCATATGAGCGCCAATAGCGCGGGCATAGTCCGCTAGCGTTCGCGTGAATACCACATTTGAGAGGTGCGCAAACTTAGGATCCTCTTGACAGCGCGCTGGCTGAGAAAGCGCGGCAGTATGAATAATGTGGGTGGGCGGTCTGGTCTTGAGCGCCTTGTCGAGAGTGCTCTTGTTGGTAAGATCGCTAATGAAGGCTTCGCGCGCCCCGAGCGGTAGCGCACATTCCGCTTGTGACGTTCGCAGAACGGTCAGTTCAAGGTCCGCATGTTTGCACAGTAGGGTGACACAGGTATTCCCAAGAAAACCCGACGCCCCCGTTAAAAGAATGCGCATGCCCGCCGGTATACAGAGAGTTGGGGTGAAATAACAGAAAAAAGTGCGTAGGGCGGCAGAATTTATCAGTAGCTCTCCACAGTAGCGTCTAATCAATTGTCTTGGGATCTCGGTAACTGTTGGAAAAGTAAGGGGGAATGCCAAATTGTGTGTGTGGCAACCCTTTTGCAATCAAATCCGAAGGCACCTAGCTCAGGGAATCTTTTTCCCTGCCAGCCCGGCAAGCCTCGGAGAGCTTCAGTATGAGATTAGAGTCCGCCTTATTAGCCAGTCGTGAAGGGATTACCGCCCATGGGCAGGCAATTTCTGTGATTGGCGATAACATCGCCAACTCGAACACAACCGCATTCAAACAGTCGCGGGCTGAGTTTGATGATTTAATGGCTGAGTCGGCGGGGGACCGCGGGGCAGGTGTTATTTCGGGTGCCGGTGATGGTGTTGGGGTGCGAGCAGTTCGGACGATGTTTGAAGGTGGTTTGGTTGAATCCACCGGTCGTGATCTCGATATAGCAATTCAAGGCGGTGGCTTCTTCTTGGTGGGTGACCCGGCAGCTCCGCAGTTAACCCGGGCAGGCGCATTCCAGACGAACAAAGACGGATTTCTCGTGAACGGTAGTGGTTTGCAAGTTTTGGGTTATACAGCAGCGAGTCCAAATACGCTCGTACCGATCAATATGTTTGATGTGAAAACAGCCGGTGCAGCTACTTCAGAGATGAAGGTGTTTGGAAATGTTAGTAGTAGCGCTCCCAACGTAACCGTTCCGCAGAATCCTGCTACCTTTCGAGACCTAACAAAGAATGCGTCGATGTCTTCGACTCAAGAAGTGTATGATAGTCTGGGCACTAGACATGATATCCTTCTAAATTACTTCAAAACTGGAACAAATACGTGGACCGTGCAGGCTCACGTTGATGGTAAAGATGTGGGGAGGGCAGAGGGCACCCCTGTACTGCTTGGGCAAACTACACTTACATTTGATGGGACGGGGTTGATACCTGTAGCGAATCAAGCTGCAGCTAAGATTACGGCTAGTCCAGCATGGAGTAGCGGCGCTGCAGCGGGCAATTTTTCAATCGATATTTCTTCGTTTACGCAGTACGCGGCTGCCTCTCAGGTGCTTAATACAAGTCAAAATGGACAGGCTTCGGGTAGCGTAAAATCTTACGAATTTGGGGATGATGGTACCATATACGCAAACCTCGATTCAGGAACCAAGGCTGAGGTTGGAAGTCTGCCTCTAGCTACGGTGCGTAGCGTTGACGGGTTGGTTCGGAGTGGAAGCTCGGTATTTTCTAAGGGGTCAAATGCCGGCGCTCTCGAAGTGGGGCGAGCAAATAACGGTGTTCGGGGAAGAATCGAAAGCAAGTCACTCGAACGTTCTAACGTGGATATCTCATCTCAATTCGTAGAGTTGGTAGTGTTCCAGCGTGGATATGAGGCCAACTCAAACGCGTTGTCTGCGGCTAACGAACTGATTAAGGGAACGATCGCTCTACTAAGATAGTTAGTCGGCGCGCTTTCGCTCAAATGTCCGCCGCCTGTTCGGCGGCGATAACAGCGATGCCGAGCTGCAGCGCGCGCTCAAGGAAGCGCTGCGGCTCGAGAATGAGGCACTTGCCGGCTTCAATAACCAAAAGGCTGAGGTTGCTCTCCTTCATCTGTTCGAGTGTTTTCACTCCGACGGCGGGAAGATCTACACGCAGGTCTTGGTGTGTCTTGGCCAGTTTGATGAGAACTCCGCTCGGCCCGCGCACATTACCCGCGCGCTTTATCGTCTCTGCTGTGCCCTCCACTGCCTCTACTGCAACTACAGTCTTGTTGCGAACGACTACTGATTGACCGATATCGAGAGTGCCTATGGTGCGAGCGGCCTCCCAACCGATAAGCGCATCGGCGCGTTCAGCTTCGGTGACGCACCGAGGAGTTATGGCACCCCTAGCAGGAACGCTCTCGGATAGCAGCGCATGAGGAGCGATTACCTGAACACCGCCATCTTCAATTACTCTGATAATTCCGCGCAGCATCGAGTCGTCATTGAAATGGCGGAGGCGGGAAAGCATTTTTAAACCGACCCAATCGATGCGAAATCCCCCGACGAAGTCCACCCGTGTTACTCCTCCTAAGAAAGCAACCTGTGCGACGTTGTTTCGTTTGAGAGCCTTAACCAGTTTTCCAAGTTGTCCCACGCTGATCCATTCAAGCACCTCGGCAAATTCCTTAAGGCGTGGGTCAGCTTCTCCCTTAAGGGCGACTACAACTAGCCGGAGACCGAGCGACCTTGCTCTCTGTGCGAACTCAAGAGGAAAGCTCCCGTTGCCTGCAACAAGGCCAAGAGGTGAGGAAAATTGAGGGGTTAGGGAGGGCGATGATTCCATAGGCAGACACGATATGGGGCTCGCTTCGATCCGTCAACGGCGGTGAGTCGTTTATTTTTAGCGTCGATTCGTACAGGGCCGGAGCGGTGCGCCGATACTTAAACTAGCTGGAACAAGGTGTTTTGTGGATGCAGTAGCATGCGTAGGCAACGACAGTGAGGTTGTATAGATATGAGTGGCTTTACCTTTGACCCAACGAGACCATCGCCCTTTCAAAGATTGATATCAGGCAGGGTAGGGGCGCCTGCGTCAAACTCAGTAGTAGCTGCGGGTCAGGAACAGAATTCAGGAGCAAGCGTATTTAAAGAGGTGCCAGCAGCAGACGGTGGGACGGACAGTGCTCCGCCCGCACGAGCAGCTCTCTCTGGCTTGTCGACGGCGGTGAAGAACCTGAGTGATTCAACCGACGCGATAGCCTCAGTGGGAGATGCTGTGGATGAGGTGCAGCGCTCAAATAAGCAAGCTTCTGAAGCTTCGGTGCGCGATGTTCAGGCTGCGGCTCAGGTGGCAGATGAACTTCAGAGCCGAATCCGGGATGACCTGAAACGAGCCTCCGCTGCGCAAGGCAAGGGCCTTTCAATGGACTCCGTTCAGCGCTTCTTGGGATAATTGTTGGTGCCCCCGCCAAAAGCTCACGATGTTGCGCATTGTGATGAGGCGGGGGTTTTTTATTGCCGGCTGGTACCTACTGCCCGCTGGTACACCCTACTTTTCTTTTCTAGGTACCGCGGCTACTAGTGCAGCCTGCTTTTTCGCGCACAACTTCAGCCGTGCATGCCCGAATACATTTGGGTATGCCAAGAGCGAATCGTGTTTTCACAGAGAACCACATCTACGAGATAATCCCGCGCGCGCGGGCACATCTCCCCATGCCTCCGACCCAGACCTCTAACGCCATAAAGCTGGGGATTATCGGCCGCACTCAGAGGGATAACAAAGTTGACCTATGCCACTTTGTGGATATGAATAGCCACGGTCATACCTTAGCGGTGTGTCATACGGGCGATCAATTATCCAAGTTTTACATGGAGGCACAGAAAAAGACTACCGACGCCGT
>JBIKKT010000036.1:0-38146 GCA_044360195.1 Bdellovibrionota bacterium
GGGATCTTGGGGTTGGCTTCTCTGCAAAAGGATAAAACGGTAAGGCTGGGACCGCGGACCTTCCAGGTCCGCTTGAGTCTTGGTGCGCCACCGTAAATTTTTGCGAAGCTAAACCTTCGCGGTCCAGAGAGTCCTGGGTCCAGTGATTAATAAACAAACGAGTAAGTTGTCTCTTGGGAGGATAACAATTCGCCGCACCTTGAATGCAGGTACTTCTCTCCTACACCCCAAACTTCCCCTTCACATACCGAATAAACGGCTCAACAGCGAGCTGCTTCCCGGTGATGTGCTCAATCAGCTGTGGTCCAGTAAATGACATTCCGTGACGGTGCACGTTTGTTGTGAGCCACTTCGTTAGTGGCAAGAATTCTCCTCGTTCAATGAGCGCATCGAGAGATGGAATCTCTTTCTGTATCTCTTCAAACATCATCGCGCCGTAGAGATTACCGAGTGCGTAGGTTGGGAAGTAGCCGATGTTGCCGCTGTACCAGTGCACATCCTGCAACACACCATTTCGGTCTGACTCAGGGGTGACGCCCAGGTATTGGCGATACAGCTCGTTCCACGCAGCGGGAAGATCTTTTACCTCGAGCTCACGATTAACGAGTGCTACCTCAAGCAACATGCGGATCACTACGTGTAGAGAGTAGGTGACCTCATCTGCCTCCACGCGAATGAGCGTTGGTTGGATGTAGTTGTTGTGAGCCCAGATCTCCTCTGGCGAGCTTGCAGCGTGCTCTTCTGGGAAATGTTCCTGTAAGAGCGAATAAATGTATCGTGCAAACGGAATGCTTCTACCGACGATGTTCTCCCACAATCTCGATTGAGATTCATGAATACCGAGTGAGATCGGAAAGCCCATGGGTGTGCCCTTCCACTTTTTCGGAAGTCCATCTTCATAGATAGCGTGTCCTGCTTCATGCAGGGCGGTGAAGATCGATGAGAGGTAATTCGTTTCATCGAACCGGGTGGTAATACGGATATCGTGTGGGCCAAGGGTAGTTTCAAAAGGGTGTGGAGCCTTGTCAAGCCGACCAGAGTCAAAGTTGTAACCAATTGCTGCCGTAACCTTCGAGCAGAAGCGGTGTTGTATCGACTCGCTAAAGAAGCGCTGTCGTTTCGGGAGCGCGCGTTGCCGCTCTATGATCGATGGGAGGATAGCCGAAAGTTGCTGGCCAAGATCGGTGAGTAGAGGTTTAACCTGACTCAGGCGCCCGTAGGGCTCGTAGTTATCAAACAGTGCGTCGTAGCGATTTTCGCTGTAGCCAAGGAGATCTGTTTCCTGGCGGGCGAGTTCAAATAGACGCGAGAGAAGGGGTTCAACGCGAGCAAAATCATTTGCTGGTCGTGCGAGTGTCCATTCGTGATAACACTGTGCAGAGAGTTTCGCTTTTTCGGCTACGAAGGTATCTGGTAACTTCTGCGCTTTTTGTGCTTCGCGCCACATTTCGCGGACATTGACACGGTCATCTTGGGTATCGAAATCGGTACGCGAGGAGAGCTCTTGCAGGAGGGCGATATAATCAGGCGCTGTTCGTCGTTGGTGGATTAGTGTGCTGAGGAGCTCTATCTGTTCGGCTCGTTCCTCTGCGCCCATAGGGGGAAGATTCACCTGTTGGTCCCACTCGATGATCCGCGAGATGCAATTCAATTTGTAGATTTCGGCCTGTAAAAGGTAGAGACGTTCGAGTGCTTTCATGAGAATCTCTTAAAACTTAACTGTTAAACCTTTCCGTTGAAAGTAGGCTCCCCGTATGCCTTCTTTCGAAGTTCATCGAGGTGAATAGATACCTCATCGGGTATATCGGTTCCCCCGCTACCGGTAAAGTCAGCAATTATGTGCTGACGGTACACCCGAAATGCGTTTTTGGCGTCCGTAGATCCAGGAAATTCCTGTATGCATTGCTCAAGGTACATCTCGGTCCAGCTTTCAGCGAAGAAGAGAGGTAGCTGCTCGTAGGCGAAGCCGAGTAAATAGAGTGCTTTGCTACGATCGACTGGTTTTAGTGTTCCTGACTCTAGAGCGGAGTGTAAGAGAGCGGTTCCGCGCAGGAGCGACACATCATCTCTAAGAAGGTCGAGTCCCTTCGTTGAGCCTGTAAGGATAAGCTTCTCTCCCTCTGTAAGCGCATTCTTGGTAGAGGTTGAGGAGCTCTTCCACTTCTTCAGGGATTCAAGCCACAACCGTACCTCGTGCACATCCTCTTCAGGTAGTTTTGAGGTTGAAAGGATACCTTGAAAAAGCGCGATGGCTCCAGCGGGGTCTTTTTCTATGCGGGTTTGAATCAGGAGCAGGCTACGCAGTGCCTCATCGAAGAAGAAGCGGTACTCAGGGTTTTGCAACACCGTTGAGAGCTTCTCTTTAGCAGCTGGGAATTGGCGGGTTGCAAGCAGGAAGCGAGCTTGCTGCATCGGGTCGAGTGAAGGGTCGACCGCATCGCTTGCTGAGATGGTGCTAGAGACCTTATAGGTCGCATGACATGCAAAGCAGTTGCCTGGGAGGCTTCTGAGTCGCCACCATGCATAGGAAACCTTGCCTTCATTAAAGCGGCGAGTTGAATCGTCCAGGATATCGCTTACCTGTTGAAGCGCGAGCGCAAAGCCATCGAGGTTGTGGAAGCGGCTCGGTATCATTTCGATGGTGTGAAAGTTAGAGCGCAGTTGCTGTAGATTTCGGGCGATATCGCTTTGATTCGCGGGGTCTGAAAAAGCATCTTCATCGGCAATGAATCGCTCAATGGAGCGTAGGGGGCCAAGAAGAGCGTTCATACCGGCCTGTAGCTCCTCAGCCTGGCCAATAGAACCACTGCTGAGTGGCAGGAGTGCGGTGAGGAGTTTTGCGATAAAACGGTTATTTTTCATGCGTACCTTTGATACCGGTTCTGAATCGAGGAAACAGCTTTTCCCCCTGATTTATCTAGCCTAGCGCCCGTAGATCCTACGTGATCCCCGCCAGGTCAGCACCGTGACAGCAGGAGGGGAGAGTGATACTCTTCGGCCTGCCACCAGGGTAGGGCAACGGGGGCCGTTTTTCCAGAGGGAATGAAGCATGTCAGCAGAGGTAATGGCTAAGCAATTCGATCACATTGAAGCCGAGAAGAGGATCTCCGGTTTTTGGGACTCTCTTAACATCTATGAGGGTAAGGTCGATAAGAGCAAAAAGCCGTTCTGTGTGGTGATACCTCCCCCCAATGTGACCGGTATCCTTCACATGGGGCACGTGCTCGATAACGTCCCGCAGGATGTGATGACGCGTTGGCACCGTATGCGCGGCTTTGCTGCTGTGTGGATCCCTGGAACGGATCACGCTGGAATAGCAACTCAGAACGTAGTGAAGCGCCAGCTTGAGAAAGAAGGTATCAAGATGCGCGATCTCGGTCGTGAAGAGTTCTTGAAGCGTGTATGGGAATTTAAAGAGAAGCACGGAAGTATCATCATCGACCAGCTTAAGCGGCTGGGGTGTTCGTGTGATTGGAGCCGCGAGCGCTTTACGATGGATGATGGGCTGGCGAAAGCTGTGCTGCACGCATTCGTGGAGTACTACAACAAGGGGCTCATCTATCGCGGCAAACGCATGGTGAACTGGTGCACTGTGTGTGGAACAGCGCTTGCCGATGATGAAGTAGAGCACAGCACCCACTCAAGCAGCCTGTGGCACCTTAAGTATCCGTTGCTTGATGAGGCTGGGAAGCCAACTGATCAGTACCTGATAGTTGCCACTACGCGACCGGAGACAATGCTGGGAGATACTGGTGTCGCCGTTCATCCAGATGATCCGCGTTACACGACTATTGTTGGTCGCAAGGTTCTCCTTCCGATTCAAAATCGTGAGATACCAGTTATCGCTGACTCATTCGTTGATCCTAAGTTTGGAACCGGCGTGGTTAAGTTGACCCCAGCCCACGACCCAAATGATTACACTGCTGGTCTGAAGCACGGCTTGGCGGTGGAGGTAGTTATTGGTGATGATGGTCGCATGACGCAAGCCGCTGGTGCTGCCTATGCAGGGCTTGATCGTTACCAAGCTCGTAAGAAAGTTGTTGAGGATCTAGAAGCTCTTGGTGCTCTTGAGAAGATCGAGAAACACAGCCACGCAGTGGGTGAGTGTTATCGGTGTAAGAGCATCTTGGAACCTAAGGTTTCGGACCAGTGGTTTGTGAAGATGAAGCCGCTTGCTGAGAAAGCTAAAGAGGCTGTTACCAGTGGTAAATTACAGATCGTCCCAGATTCTGAAAAGCACGATTACTTCCACTGGATGGATACCATCCAGGATTGGTGTATCTCGCGTCAGTTGTGGTGGGGGCATCGTATCCCGGTGTACTACTGCGATAGTTGTGGTGAGATGTCGGCAAGTGTTGAGACGCCTACAGCGTGTTCTAAGTGTAACTCGACTGCATTGCGCCAAGATGAGGATGTGCTTGATACCTGGTTCTCTTCGCAGCTTTGGCCGTTTTCAACGCTCGGCTGGCCTGAGAAAACACCAGAGCTTGAATTCTGGTATCCAAATACCTGGCTTATGTCGGGGAGAGACATCCTGTTTTTCTGGGATGCGCGCATGATTATGTCTGGATTGGAGCTGCTTGGAGAGGTGCCGTTTAAGACCCTTGTTCTGCACGGTCTCGTGCGCGATTCACAGGGACGAAAGCTATCTAAGTCTCTTGGAAATTCTCCTGATCCGCTTGACCTCTTTGCGAAGTACGGAACAGATGCCGTGCGAATCGCGATAGCGCTTAATTATCCGATGGGTCGCCAAGATACGCGTCTCAGTGAAGAGCTCTTTAGAAATGCGCAAGGACTGGTAATTAAGCTGTGGAATGCAACTAAGCTTTTGCTTGTAAATATAGGCGATGGGAAGGTTGCTCTCGATTCGTCTAAGTTAAACCTCGAGGCGCTTGAGGATCGGTGGATCGTCTCGCGGCTGCGTGAGGCAGTTCGTAATCACGATGCCTACCTTGAGAAGAACGATATCGTTCATGCGACCGGCGTAGTAAATAGCTTTTTCTGGGATGATTACTGCGATTGGTACCTTGAGATCATCAAGCCACGTTTGTGGGGTGGTGGTGCTGCTAAAGAGAGCGCGCTGCAGGTGGCGCTCTTGTGTGAGCGAACTATCTTGAAGCTGCTCCATCCGTACATGCCGTTTGTAACAGAAGAGATCTGGCAGACCTTGCGTAAGGTAGGGCTCTCTGATGCTGCATCCAGAGGTGATGAGCAATCGATAGCTATCGCCGAGTGGCCACGATATGAAGAGCTGCCACGCGACACCGATGCCGAGGCGCAGATTGAGCTTATGACATCGCTCGTGCGTGGTGTGCGTGACGTGCGCCAGAATCTGCAGATTTCGCCGAAGGCAGCCCTGGATGCTCGTTTGCTGTTTATCGCAGCAGGAGCGAAAGAGAAGTTTGCAGCGGTGCAAAGTGTTGCTGTCTCAATCGGTCACCTCGGTGAAGTAACAGAACACGGTGGCGGTAGCGCCCCAGCAGGGTTTGTGCCTTTTAAATTTAGCGGAGGTGTGGGGTATCTGCGTCTTCCGAGCGATATCAACGCGTCTGATATCTCAGCCAAGTTGATGGTTCGTATTGAAAAGCTGCATAAATCGCTCGCAGGTATCGAAAGAAATCTCTCGAACTCTGACTTTGTGGCAAATGCACCAGCGGCGCTTGTTGAAGAGACCAAGGCGAAAGCGGCAGAGATGCGGGAGGCTATCTCTAAGCTTGAGGAGTTTAGGGGGTCGTTGGGGTAGGGGCTCTGCTTTTATCTTCTAGGTCGAAAACATGTCTCCTCCTGAGCACGTCATAGAGACTGGCAGCAGTGCGGGTGTACGGACTTTTGTCCCGCATTCTAGCTCCTTACATCCCCTGGGCTCTTATCGTGTCGTCTTGTGGCCGCGCATGGTGTTCGTGGATTGGTTGCATAAGGAATTGAGCTGGTATGGGCCAAGTTCTCATGTAAGTAGATAGTACGTGGCAGCTTGCTAATCGCTTTGATGTGTGTTTTTTTAGGTGAGCGGTCTCCCTTAAACGTTTTTAATGTCAAGGTGGTGTATATGTGCCGGAAATTGGCGTTAGCTGTGTTCTTGGTCTCTCTTGGTGGGTGCACTGGCCACTATTACAAAGTCCCGTCGCCGGAATTTGATTCGTCCAAGTATGAGGTGCTGGAAAGGGGCACTGAGACAGCGACGGGGATTATGCTTTTTGGTTTTATCCCCATACGGCAGAATAATAAAATTAAAAGAGCAACAGACGCGCTCATAAAAAGCAAGGGCGGAGATACGATAACGGATGTGTCCATTCGTGAGCGATGGTTTTGGGCCTATGTCCTTAACGGATATAAGGTTGACGTTGAAGGGACAGTTCTTAAGCGTAAGCCGGAAGCTGGTGGGGCGGCAGTTAGCAGCAAGTAAAGGGGAGGCAGCTACGGTTCGGCCAGGTCCTTTTTACCTGCTCCCTACTCCCCTTCATACGTCCGTTTGAGAATTTCCACCCGTCGGTGGTACGTCTCTTTGGAGATTCGGCCATCTCTGTAGTCTATTTTTGCGCGACGAATCTGTAGATCGAGTTCATCTTCCAGGCGGCGAACCATCTCGCGGTAGCGATCCTTTGATATGCGAGCGTCACGATAGGCACGCTTTGCTTGCAGAATATTGGTGATGCCGGGTTTCTTGGTCTGGACAGTTGGCGCTGGCGTTGAGGTAGTGCCGTGGTTGTTTTGAATCGTTGCGGCAGCAGCACTAGGGGCCTCTGATGCGCTAGTGTTTGAAGCTAGCTGAGTGCCCGGCGTTCCCTGGGGCGTAGGTATGCTTTCGCCTACTGCAGCCCCCTCCCGCGCTGTCACGGGATTGTTGAATCGAATGAGCAGAAAAATGGTAATTGCTATCGCCGCGACGGCAGCTACTCCGAGAGATATGTAGCGCTTATTGGGAATGCTGGCCGTGCTAGACTTCTAAAGTCTGCTCGTCTACGTTTCAGCAACTGCTGAAGCTGAAAGGTGCATTCCGCCGAAGGGGAACGAGAGGCGTGGTTCGTCTTTTTCAGAGGTTCTTTCTTCAGGAACTAGTCGTGCGTTAGCAAAGCGCGGGATAGCGTAGAGGCGTACTGGCTTCGTGATGCCTTTAAGCTCTTGTACCCCTATTTCGACCGCCGGCACCTCTGCTTTGTTCATAGCGAGATATACCGCTTCGCTGAAATGTATCTCATCTGCAGGAGTAACACCCTCAATCCGGCTTGTGACGTTCACTGGCTCTCCAAATATGTCGCCCTGCGCGACCCGTACCTTGCCTAGGCTAGCTGCTATGCGGATATGAATCTTTTCGCTCGCAGGGGCCGTCAGATTGTATGCGTGTAGCGCATCCTGCATCGCCATTGCACACCGCATTCCATCGGTAGGAGAAGTAAAAACCAAGAGGAGCGCATCACCGATGCTCTTGATGTGGCGGCCGCGGAACCGCTTCACGATGGGAAGTAAGATAGAGTTATGACGTTCAAGGATACGCTGATTCTGCTCCCGAGAGAGAAGGCTAGTTGCCTGGGTAAAGCCAGCTATGTCTGTGAAAAGGATAACAAGATTTTCAGTTTTAATCATGACAGGGCGACGCTCGGACGGTGAACCAGTCCCTAATCTGACCATGAGGTGCTGTAAGGTTCAAGGTGAGAACGACCAACGATGTGGTGCAGATTGTTCAAGAGAGCGAAACAGTGCCAACTGTGTTGCTTATACTATGTCGAATAAATACAATTGTTTGGCGGCTAGTCAGTGCCTGCTTTACTCTGTTGTCTAGCGGACGTACAACGTGCTCTATGTCGATTCAGTTTGTAGTCTCCTTGGTTGGTTGGTCGTGTGCTCCTCTGGAGCTGCTCGGCGATCTTTGTGTGGCGGGGGAGAATCCGGCTCCGCAGGGGCTAGCTATCGATTTTATCCCAGCGGCCTTGCGTCGCAGGTGCTCACCATTTTCAAAAGTAACGCTCGCGGTGGCGCACGCAGCTCTTACAAGGTACCAAGGCAACTCCTTTGTTCCGACGGTCTTCGCGTCAGCTCATGGCGAGGGTGAGGTCACCAAGGCGCTCTTGGTAGATATAGCGCAGCTCCAACAGCTCTCGCCGATGGGGTTTAGTCTCTCGGTTCACAACACTGCATCGGGGCTCTACTCGATTGCAACCGGTAATAGGGCTGCATCAAGTGCGCTTGCAGCCGGTGATGACTCTTTTGTGATGGGGCTGTGTGAGGCGCTTTTGGTATTGCGTCAGGGAGCTACAGAGCATGTGTTGTATGTGTGTTCAGATGAAAAGGTGCCAGAGGTATTCCTGCCTGCAGGAGCCTCAGGAGGAGTGCCATACGCGGTTGCGCTGCTTCTGGGAAGAGAGAGTGTTTCCTCTTTATGTCACCTCTCAATCAGTGTAGCGCATGGGGTTGATGCGTCTGAGCGTGGAAAAATGCCTCAAGCGGTAGCGTGTGCTCAATGGTTGCACAGCGGATGTGAACAGAAAAGCATCAGTTCAGCAGGCGGCACGTGGCAGCTCACGCGGAGAGGTGAGCTGGCGAATTCTCTCTTCGTTTCCCCGATGAGAAGCTGACATGATTAGGCGCTGCTTCCGAGCGTGTGGTTACTTTGCGACTTTTCCTGCTTTTATGTTGGCAGCGCTTGCCTTCTTTATTGTGTTGCGAGTGCACCTTTGCGGAGTTTGTCATGATCAGCGCTGCATTCTTGCTCGGCGCTATATTCATCGGGGGGCGCGGCTACTCTTTGCAGCCCTGAGGACCTTTGGTCTCGTGGATGTTAGCGTGGATTTAACCCTGCACAGTGAGAAGGCTTGCGATAGGGCAACCGTGGTTGTTGCAAACCATCCATCGATGCTCGATGCGATGTTACTCATGACCGTGTATCCGAACGCCGTCTGTATAATGAAGCAGTCGCTTATGCGGCTGCCGATTATCTCGGGGTTTGCGTCGCTCGCACGCTATATTCCTCAGGCGGATACTCCGGAACTGCTGTCTGCGGCTTGTGGAGTGCTGAGGGAGGGAGGTTCGATAGTGATTTTTCCCGAAGGGACCCGCTCTCCTAAGGGGTCGCTAGGAGAGCTTAAGCGGGGAGCTGCACGAATAGCGGTGGAGGAGGGGGTCCCTATTGACGTTTTTGCTCTATCAATGGACCCGGTGGTCTTAGGTCGGGAAGCATCGTGGTGGAAGCCCCCGGGAGAGCGAGTCCGGTATCGAGCTGTTCGTATAGAATCGGGATTGACTGCTTCGGATGCATCTCTAAGAGGTAACCCAGACGAGGCTAGAGCTGAAGCCGTTCGTTTAACAAGGTCTATTGAAATTTGCCTAAGGAATTCGCTATCCTGTCCGCGAGATGAAGTTGTTGCGGGAGACTTATGACAAGTGGTGAGGCGCTTGAGCAAGAGATGAAGGAGTTTATCATTTCAACGCTTAAGCTTGAGGATATTACTTCAGCGGACATAGACGTTGAGGCCCCGCTCTTCGGCACAGGTCTGGGGCTTGATTCAGTGGATGCCTTGGAGCTTGGAGTGGCTCTCCACAAGAGTTACGGGATTAAGATCGACTCAAAGTCCGAGGAGTCCAGATCTCACCTTACCTCCGTTCGAACACTCGCATCACTCGTTAGTAAGTACCGCACATAGAAAGTTTTTGAGAAAGAAGTATGAACAGTAGCCTGCGTGAGGAAATCTTGTTGGTGCTCAGCGATAAGTTTAAAGTCGACAGTGCCTCGGTAACTGATGAAACCAAGTTGCAAGAAGATCTTGATCTCGACAGTATCGACCTCTTTGACATGATTGGAGAGATCGAGAAGCAGCGCGGAATTAGCGTCGATATAAATGACTTCATCCAGGCTCGTACTTTCGGAGATCTCGTTACGACACTTGAGGGTGTATTCGCGACATCGTCTGCTGCGCAGGGGTAAGGGCGTGTGTCAGTGAAAGGAGCCGGTAGCGAATCATTGTGCTTTCAGGTGACATTTGATCCAGCTCTACCGCTCTTCGTTGATCATTTCCCAGGAGCGCCACTTGTGCCGGCTTTTCTTCAGATTCAACGTGTTGGGGCGTGTATGGTAGAGTGCCTCGGTATCGAGCCGACTCGAATAAAGGTTCGATCCGCAAAGTTTCTGCAGCCACTTCAGCCCGGAGTCACTGCGCAGCTTGTTATTGAGCCTCGCGGTACAAGCGGTGGGGCTTTTGCGCTCTCGGTGTCGGGCGTTGTGGTTACACAGGGTGAGTTGACGGTTTCATGAGTGACGCGTCTTTTCGTCCCTGCATCGTAGTGCCGAGTTTTAATCACGGAAGGTTCCTTTCGGCGCTCGTTCAGGAACTTGTTCCCTACGCCATTCCCACTGTGATTGTTAATGATGGTAGTAGTGATGATACCGCTACTATCTTAGATAACCTGTGTGCACAGCATCAGGCGCTCTTTGCCATCCACCAGAGCGTTAATTCCGGCAAAGGGGGTGCCGTCTGTCGCGGATTAGCGTGGGCATTGTCTCAAGGCTACTCGCATGCACTCTTGGTTGATGCTGATGGTCAGCATGCCACCGGTGATATCCCGCGCTTTCTTGCTGCGGCTGAGGATGCACCAACTTCTTTGATTCTCGGCGCGCCACGATTTGGTGAAGATGCTCCTCTTGCGCGACGTATCGGCCGAGAGGTGTCAAATGCTCTCGCCGGTGTTGCAACGTGGAGCTTTGCTGCCCGAGATGTTCTGTGCGGTTTTCGTGTCTATCCTGTTAGAGTATTAGTTGATTGCGTTGAGATAGACCAGCTGCAACAGCGGATGGGGTTTGATGTAGACATTGTAATACGATCTATATGGTGTGGTCTGGGAGTGGTCAATATTCCGACTAAAGTTGTCTATCCCGAGAACGGTGTCTCGCACTACCGATATATGGCAGACAACCTCCAGATGGTGAAGCTGTACCAGAAGCTGGTTCTGTTTGGGCTGATTAGAGGTCCGATGCGTATACTAGGGATGGGTGGTACGCCAAGGAGACGAGAGTGGTATTCCATCGCGGAGCGAGGCTCGTTACGCGGACTACGTTTTTTACTTCTTATTTTAGAGAAGGTAGGCCGCCTGCCCTTGCTGCTTATCATGATACCGGTGGTGTTGCACATGTTTGTGTGGGGGCGTGTGGCACGACGCGCTGCAATCGAGTTCCAACGCGTCGTGACGACTCGAGACGGACGCTCGACCTCCGAGTGCACATTGGTAGTGCGAGCCCTGCGTCAGTTCTGGGAATTCGGGGTATCGATAGTCGAGAAAGTTACATCCTGGAGGGATGGCGTTCCCTTGGAGCGGTTCACGTGGATTGGGCGAGACGAGGTAAAGGCCCACCTCGCTGCTGGGCGTGGGGTTATCTTTATGGGTGCTCACGTGGGGAACGTCGAGGTGATTCGAGCTATTGGTGAAAAAAGAAAAGTTGTTGTTAACGCGCTGATGTTCACCGCAAACTCTCGGCAGTTTAGGCGCTTCCTTGAAGAGATAAACGAGAGGGCCTTTCTACGCGTCATCGATGTTTCAACTGTTGATCCGTCTATGATTCTTGATATTCAAGAGCGCCTCAATCGTGGAGAGATAGTGGCGATACTAGGCGATCGCGTCCCTAAACATTCTGCAAACCGGGTAGTTGAAGTGTCTTTCCTTGGCAGGCAGGCTCATTTTCCAGAGGGCCCCTGGATTCTGTGCTCCTTAGTTGATGCGCCGGTCTACACGGTTTTTAGTATGCGCGAGCGAGGGGGGCGGTATACTGTTGCTTTTGAACATCTTGCTGATAAGGTCTCCCTTCCCCGAGTGGATCGAAAACGAGCGATAGAGGGGTATGCTCAAGAGTTTGCCGCGCGGCTCGAGCGAGTCGCTGAGCGGTATCCCTTTCAGTGGTTCAATTTTTATGATCTGTGGTCTGGGCCGTCGAATCGTGTTAGCTGAAGAATTTCTATAGAGGCATCCGGACCTCTTGTTTTGTTTCGACGCAGCGAGTTTTGAAGAGCTGCGAGGACTGTGTCTGCGGTTTCTGACATCGGAGAGAGGTATGAGTGTTCGTCTCGAATTGCGGCTGATTTTGTGACTGTAATAGTTCGCACCCGGACGTTAAATTCGTTTAGGATAACCACCACCGCTTTTTCGTCGCTACATTCCAGAATTCCAAGAAGGCGCGCATGGTCCTTAAGCGCAAAGTGAGCTGTTGAAGTCTTTTCTCTGCAGAGCTCGGGTGCTGAAAGAGTTGGAGAGGCGATGTATTCACGAATAGTGGGTGCAGGAATGTGGCAACCGCTCGTTACAGTGATGAAGCTAGAGAGGAGAGCGAGGAGAACGTTACGGTAGTGCATGCAAAACTATCGCCTTGATGCCCCCGATTGAGCAATAGGGGCGAGGAGGGCTGAAAACAGAACCCCTACGGAGAGTACTATTCCAAAGCTTTGGAGAGCGGGAGTAGAGCTGCAGACTAGCGCACCAAATGAGGTGATCGTTGTTACTGCAGAGAGAAGTACAGCATACGTAGTAGTAGGCGAATTGTGTCCATCCTCAGCGAAAAAGATTGCATAGTCAATTGAGATGCCGAGAAGGACCATGAGAGCAAACACTGAAAAGACATTAAGCGGAATGCCAAAAAGGCCGAGAGCTGCAATCGATGCTAAAGTGCCTGCGAGAGAGGGTAGTATTATCCGTAGGGCGCGATTTATGCCGTATCTCCACATCAGCATGACAATTACCGCACAGTAAAAAAGGGCAGTAAGCTTAGTTGCCGATACTCTGTAGAGTGTTAATGCGTGGGAGATGGCATCTGCATGATTGAGGACTCGGGTGCCCTCTAGATTGAGGGTTAGGGCTGCGCGGTCTCCAGTGAATCCATTCAACGGAATGGTTGTAACGTATCGATCGAGAACCTTGCCCAGCCATAGATCGTGCACGGTCCGACAGGCTCCCGAGTTGAGACAGTCATCCATGCGCGCATACGCGTTGGGTGTGCCGCTGCTGGTACTGAAGAGTAGTTCTTGGGCGTCGTGCGGGAGATGCAGTTCGGATACGAAACGCTGGACTTCACTCGGATGGTTTCGAACCAAGTCGGCAATCAGAGCGTAGCGACGTTGCTGGGTTCTTTGTGAGGGTATCACATGTGAGAACGCTCGGTAGCTATCGAGTTGGCGAGCTGTGATGAGTGTTTTTAGCCGTGCTACGACTGCCTCTTCGCGTTGTAGTACCTCCTCTTCGGATGCGCCTTCAATAGTAATAACTGTCCCACCGTCTCTCATTCCTACCAGATCTGCGACCTTTCGTTGTTCGCTGATAAGCTGGGGGGAGGGGGTATTGAGCACTCGAATATCGTCCACCACTTTACTGCGAGGTAGACCGAATACAACTAGGATGATGAGGGCGACCACGGTGGCTCGGAAGGCATACTTTGAGGTTAGAGCGTGGCAGTAGTGGGCACTCTGCATGATTCGTGAATCACATCGGAATCTTCCCGCACAGAAGGGGAATATTAGAACTACCACACCTGCAGCGACTAGAAGACCAGATATGCAAAAAAGAGCGAGTTGCTGCAAGCCAGGAAACGGCGAGAACGCGATTCCAAGAAAGCCTACTATAGATGTGAGTAGTCCTAGGCAAAGAGCCGGGAAGACACGCGAAAGAGGCGTGCGGGAGTCTTCTGCGCCTGTTGTTGCGTGCGCTACTAAGTAGTGAATCGCGTAGTCAACGCAGATTCCAATTAAGCACGAACCAAATCCAATAGTAATGAGGTGCAAGTCTATCCCCTGTATGGTTCGGGCGCCAAGGTAGGAGATACAGAATGCGGCTGTGAAAGATATCGCAACATATGCCGTAATTAGAAATACGGCACGAACAGAGCGGAAAGCAAACAATAGGAGCGCCAAGACACAGAGGGTTGTTACGGTTGTTATGATTGACACTTCCGATCGGGTTCGAGACGCAGATTCGGCTGCAAAGAAGATAACTCCTGAGGTCAGTAGCGATGAAGGAGCTGGTATTGAGCGACTTTTAAGAAAGTTAACAGCTTCTGCATTAGTGTGTTGCGCATACGCCGACCCCTTAATGGTAGCGACAATCAGAACGTTGCGGGAGCTTTGTGTATCAATATGAACAAAGCCGTTTTTGATGGTAAAGCGACCACCAGACGATACGAGCGAATCGATGAGGGTAGGAAGAAGCAGGAGGGGATCCCTATCAATCGTTTGCATCCACTGCACACTGTCAGGGGAAAAGAAGCGCTGCGTAGCGTCTTCTAGGAGGATGCGGGAGGTAAGCGAAGTATCCTGGTCATCGGCTAGTGGTGCAAGCTGAAATGGATAGCGTAGAAAGAGATCTATCAGGGGCTTGAGATCTTGAGCAGATAGGCGAGTTTCGACCTTCGAGAATATCTCGCTACGAAGCAGCTCATCTTGGATCCTAAGGGCCTCCTTTTCAGCTATTTGGTCGGTAGGACTTTGCACAATCAGTACTACACGCTTACCAAGCTCAGCTGCCTGAGTGGTAAGCGCGTGTTCTGTTACTGGGTCGCGGTAAATGGGGGGTAGGAGGTCCAGGATATTCGTTCCAAAGCGCGGGTCAGAAGCGGCAAGGTACACCCCCGAAAAAAGTGAGGCGAGTAAGACGATGAGGTATGTGAGCGCGCACGTCTTAGAAGGTTTCATTTAGCAGCGTCACGATGGTGGGGATTTCGGATGGGTTGATGGGTGCGGGAGGAGAGAAGGTCTGAACGATGCGATCACCGTTTGCGTGCTTAATCTCAATCGATGTGGGGTGACTACTGCCTGATACCACGATCTCTTTCAGTATCTCGGCCACAAGGGAGTCGCGCGGGGTGAGGGTGACAGTCCAACGCGAGGGGGTTCCGCTTGTCGATAGGGTGAAGCTCTCGGAGGCTACAAGTATGTCTCCGCTCATGAGAGAGAGGAGCGCGCGAGATATGCCAGCGCGATCATCAACGGTCCGAGGAGCTCGGGAACGTTCGATAATCGAGACTCCACGAGGGCTAATGAGCGATGTTTTCTGAACCGGCGAGTTTGTTTTCCAAATAACCCCCTTATCCGGCACGCACTCGAGTGTTCCACTCGATTCTAGGGGTGCGGTGAGAACAGTGATATAGCGCTTTTCTTGAAAGGTAGCTTTAAACGGAGCAGTAGGCTTTAAGTGCTTTTTAATCTCCTCAAGTAGGGGCGCTGAGTCAGCGTGTGCTGGTGGAAAGGCGAAGGCCTCGTGGAAAGAAAGGTATGCAAGGATTACTGCGAGAGCGGTGATAACGCTACTTCGTTTTCGCGAGCAGGAAAAATTCAGCGTGCGGTCTAGGGATGGGGCAGGTGCGGCGTAGAGTGTCATGAGATTCGAATTCGTGAAGGGGTAGCCGACTGCTTGAGGTAGTGAAGCAGAAGATGGAGCAGCCAGAGTCGGTGTGTGCTCGTTGGAGCGGCTCCGCTTAGAGCTAACGCTAATTGCTGCTCAATATGACGAGCAAGGAAGGATATTCCTCGCGATTTTTCATAGATCTCTCGCAACCGAAAGATCGAGAAGATTCGACCGTCATAGTAAGACTCTACGAGGTATCGCCACGCCGCGAGCCTCTTCAGCATGGTCTTCTCGTATCGCGCTGCGCCTCGTTGCCAACCTGAAACGATGGCGTGAGCCAGCTCGCTTGAACCCTCGAGGGCGAGGAGTAAGCCACTTGAGAAGATGGGATCGATAAATCCTCCAGCGTCCCCTAGGAGTGCCCATGAAGCGCCGGTCCATCGTTCGGCGGCAAGTTGATAATTTGAGTACTTCATCACGGGGGTTAGTCGCTCTCGCTCCTTTATGAAGGATATCAGGATAGGCTCTTCGCTGCATAGTCGGTCGTACTGCTCCTCTTTTGAAGTGCCGTACTCCTCAAGCGCGTCTCTGGATATAACGACTCCAACCGAGACACATCCAGGGAGGGGAATACGCCATGACCAACCTCGTTTGAGTCGATTGATGTGAATATGCCCCTCGTGAGGGGTGTCAGTTGAGCGCAGGTGTGCAAAGAGAGCGATGTCTTTTCGGTCTCCTTCGCGTGTTGGGATGTGCAGGAGTCGGGCGAGGGTGCGAGACCGCCCCGAAGCATCCACTATCAGGTCAGGATGTTCGCAGCCTGTAGCATTACGCCATGCAGTCCGACTCTTTTCATCGAGCGTAATCTCGGGAGTGTTTGAGGGGGCAGTGGTTGAAGCACGTTGAAGGCTCGCTGCATGCCTAATGATGGCGACGCCCCGAGCCTCCGCATTCTTCATAATAAGCGCATCGAATTCCGCTCGCGGGACGTTGTATGCATAGGTTGGAGACCCTCGGCCAGCTCGATTGAAGAGAAAAGAGACTTCGCGTTCGGGGGTGGTGTAGAACGTGGCACCAGGCTTATATGTTGAAATAGCCTTTACCGACTCTTCGATACCGAGCCTCTGCAAATGAGGTATAAGTGCGGGAACGAGTGATTCCCCGACAATAAGTTCTGGTCGTTTGCCCGGATCGAATATAGCGACCGTTTTTCCCGCTTGTCGTAGATAGGTAGCTAGCGCTGCGCCAGCAGGTCCCCCTCCCACGATTGCAACAGAAGATAGGTAGTTCATCATACGCTTGCAAGGTTTTGCACGGAGTTGTGGCGAACGATCTTCCCTGAACCGGTCGTTGGGAGAGCTTCAACCACTCGAAATTCTTTTGGAACCTTAAATGCCGATAGCTGAGCGTAGCACAACGATCGCCAGCCATCGATATCTGATGATGCTCCAGGGGTAACTACTACCTCTGCTACAACAAGGCTGCCGAGCAGGGGGTGTGGTTCGGCGGATACCCTCGCTGCCGCAATCTGAGGCGCGGAGCACAGTACCTCTTCCACTTCTTCCGGAAATATCTTATTTCCCCCGCTGTTAATAACTGTCTTCTTGCGGCCTTTGAATGAGATGTGGCCGTCTTCATCTTCAACTACGAGGTCACCGGTAGGGAACCACGCGTTATCAGGGTGGCGGGCACCGGCCCCTTCACCGCAGAGGTACCCGGCAAATAATCCAGGGCCTCGTAGAATTAGCTCTCCTATATCGCCACGTCTAACGAGTGTTCCTGCTTCGTCAACAATAGCGGTTTCATAGGGAGGGGTGCAGCGACCCAGCATCGTCGGGTCTTTTGATTCATCGCAATTCCAGAGAGGGAGACCAACCTCGATAATACCGTATACCTGCGTCAGTCTGCAGTTAAATCTTGAGTAGAAGAGGTTTGCTGTCGCCGCTGGAAGGAGGGCTGATGTCGAGATAGCTCGACGAAGAGCTAATAGTGTGCCGTTGCTGACAGCTCTGCTGAGCATTTCGTACTGAATCGGCGAGCCATAAATTATAGTGGCTTTGTGTTTCTCGCCTAAGGTGAGCATTTCAGCAGGCGAAAGCGCAGCACAATCAAGGATAGTAGCTCCTGCACGTATGAACGAGAGTGCTGATGCGACGAAATGATACGCAAGTGGGAGCGGTGCAAGAACTACGTCTGAGGTCTGAACATCAAGGAGTGTTCGTGAAGCTTCGGTCCGTTCGAGTACGCTGCGATGCGAAAGTACAACTCCTTTGGAGAGCCCCGTTGTGCCAGAGGTGTGGCGGATCACTGCTGCATCTGGAAAAGTTTCTAGTCGGTTCGAGTGTTTTACGGGCGACATCTTTGTTAGGGCGATTGAGCCATCTGATGACCTCTCAAGTATCCACTCGACGAGGGTGTCGCGAACAACCCGCGAAGCTTCAGCTTTTGGAAGTTGGGGAGAGATCGGAATAGCAACGCAGTGAGCTGAGAGGATTCCAAAGAGGGCAGCCAGAAAATCACGCGCTTCGAGCAGCGATATGCCTACTACTGTGCCAGGTTGGGCTCCGTGTTGTTGCAATAGGCCGGAGACATCATTTGCCCGTTGGTATAGATCGGCGTAGGAGGTTGAACCTTGCCTATCGACTATAATTGGCCGACTGTCCCACAGGGAGCAGGCGGTATGCAGTATCTCTTCACATCTCAACATAGATACGTCTAATACACCCCGTTCTGGTACATGGTAGAAAAAATCTCTCGTTAATACAAATGGTTGGAGTCCCCCCGCTGGTACATGGTAGAAAAATAACTGTGTTAATACAGCGGGTTGGCAGGTTGTTAGGTTAGGCCAGCCGAATTTTCTCTAACTCTGGAAGGTTCTTAGTCTAAAAGGCCAAATCGCGATTCGTACGCATTGCGGGGGCGGCTACGCTATCCCAACCTCGTAAAACGGACTTATCTGCTCTTCCCGCAGAGAAGATATCAAAGATGACCGGGTCTCTCCCTGGATGGTTCCTGCAGCTATGCTTCCCGCCGCGTACCCCGTGGAGAGACAGGTGCCGATTACTCGCGCTGACGCGATAGCTTTGTCACTGGCCGAAATTGTACGACCGGCAAAGTACACCCCGGGCATTTCCTTCGCGCACAGGCTCCCGAACGGGATTTCGTACGCCCCGCACCCTTGCGGGAAGACTATCTCTGGTCTCAACGGTGTATTCCAGGCTTCCACAGGCCATAGCCCGAGTGCCACTCCGCTCGGGTCAGGCTTGGAGAAAAGCACACCATCATCCTCAAGGAGCACCTCTCCAACGCCGCGCCTTCCGCTGCGGACACCTAGCTTGGGAGCGGTCCGCGTGTGGCGTGTTGCGCAAAAGAGAGGGGCTCGGTCGCAAAGGCATAGGAGAATCTCAGGGATGGAGTCCATCGTTTTGGTGTAGATGATATCGAGCGGCGCTTCTGCGGCCGACTCGCACAGAGGGGCTACACCTAATTTACATAGCACTCGACCAGCCTGGAGTGAGCCCGGAACAAGCGACAGGTAGGAAAGGTGCTCAGCGAGTGCTCCCTCAGCAGAGGCCTCGCGCAGGATCTTTCGCATCGTAAAACCGAGGGTGCGCTCATCGAGAGACGGTAACCCTGAGAGTTCAAAGACGAGAGCGGCAGCTTGTGGGGGATTGGGGTCTATCGTCGATAGCTTCAGGTACGAAGACACTATCGCATCACCTGATGCATCGATTACGGCTTGTGCGCGGATCTGTGTGGTTGAGTCAGAATGCGAGGAAAGACAGAGCAAGAAGTCACCGCGTTCTCCCGATCGCTCAAGAGAGATGAGGTTCGTTGAAAGATGACGTGAAATGCTATCGATTGATTCAAGCGCTGCCTTCGCTACGTATTCAAACGCAGCGATGCGATAGGGAAGATACGTTAGCTGAAGTTCGCTTGTTACAGGTGTTGTGCCGCTAGCGGAGGCGATGCGCCGTCCAAAGTCGCTTGCAAACCCCGGGTTGTCGTACTGTGGTAGCTGGCGCGAGGCCGGCCCGCAGAGGGAGAGTCCACATATCGTGCCCACCATTGCATCTGTTGCATGGCCGCCAACGGTAGCGCTGCGTTCGATTACGCATACAGATGCTCCTCTACGGGCTGCAGCGATTGCAGCGGCGATGCCAGCAGATCCAGCGCCAACGACGGCGATATCGCACGAATGAGGCTTCATGGTAGGATCTCGTCTCGTAATCGGTCCTCAAATATAGCAGCTCCGTTCTCTCCTATCACCGATAGGTCAGAGCACACGGTAACTTCGAGCGACCCGCGATATCGAGACCAGACAGTTGTAAAACCCGGGGGAGAGAGGAGAGGCGGATAGTGAGTTGCATACACTACTGGGACGTTGTGCACGGAGTCGAGGGTAGAGAGCGATGCTCCGATGTCTGAAAAGTAGAATGAGGCTGGATGCCCACGCGTTGGATGTTCGATAATCCGCCACAAAATGCGCAGAGGTAGCCATCGTAGTATGCGTAAAAAGTCAAACATTCCCTGCTGGTGCTCTCCGGCAACTGTATCGTGAAGCTGCCCGATTATATCGTTCGTCGTGTCGAGTAGCGTGTTGTTATTGCTCAGAGCTATTCGGAAGAAAGCAACTGAGACCTGATTTGTAAGGGGTGATTGCTGTCGAGTCACTCGACGGATGTCGTGTGGAACCGGTACAAAAAAAGGCGTTGCGCTGTCGTACCCGGCGCCAAGGGTGCTGAGTGCTCGGCTTGTTGCTGCAAGATACATCGCCGTCGGAAAGACTCCTCCGGTTGCTGTCTTTGATAGTTCATCTATTGCTGAGGTTTCTTCGGGCGAAAAAGAAATCTTACGGTAAATTCGTCGCTCTTTATGGGGCTGCTGTGTTGGCGCAGGTTGAGAGCGAGGTTCCCTGGCTAATTCATAGATACGCTTCTTTGTGGCGTGAGCGCGTCGTATGGCTACTGCGAGTGAAGGAGTGTTTGCTCTGTTGGGGATAATATCGGTGCTCGACGGGTAGTTCAACTTGGAAATCAGGCTAACTAATCTCTCGCCTCCGTGAGCGTCACAGAGCGCGTGGTGCCAATAGAAGAGAAGTGTTGGACCCTCGTTGAGGAGAGGTAATGCGAGGCATCCAAATGGTGCCTCCTTAGTTCCATCAATTGAATGCGTTAGGACCCAGCCCTCAAGCTCTCCCATAGTGCTCCACGAGTAGGTAGGGCAGGGATCAGTCGTTGTTGGCGATGTGGTGGGGCGCCACAGCGGCGCTCGTAGTAGCCGGTACACTAATCGTAGGCTAGAAACAAAACCAAAGATGGGATGCAAGGCTATCGCTTGGCGGAGTGGCTCAATATCCGTGCCGGCCGCAAATCGAACCAGGAGATGACAGATATTCCCGCACCCCCCATGTCGGCGAATGTCACCATCCATCGCAAGCATAAATACATCGCACCCATTGAGGGGGATGTTAACGGACGACCTCATGGTGTCTTGTTCCTGGCTAGTAGAGCGGCTACATGGCGAGCAACGAAGGCGGGAGTTGTAAGTGAATGAGATGTGATGAGCTCAAGAGGAAACGGTATCTTAAAGCGTTTTTCGATGAATATAACCAGCTCAAGAAACGCGATTGAGTCCACCCCCAAGCCGCGTAGGTCGGAATCCCCTAAGCACTGTTGCCCCACTAAGGAGGTAATGAAGGTGCACACTTCACTTAGAACATCGTCGGTATGGGATGGTGACATAGGCTCAAAGTAACAATGTGGAGGTGCTCACGGGGCACCATAGGGAAGCTAAATCTGAATTGCGACTTGGTCAACTCACTGAGGCATTTAACTCGGTAAAAACGCTTCCTGTTAGTCGTTTTGGGAGTTGCAGGGAGTCTTGCCCCATAGCGGCACCTAGGGTCAGATACTGACTACAGGGACTGAAAAAGCCCCTTCAGCAGCCCTTATCTCCCTAATGGATACTGACTGTGGTATATATCCGTCCGGAGTTGTTCGCGCGCGGATGTACAACCTTAACGTAGAGAAACGGGGCCAGTAACGTGTCAGAGTCGCACGTCGTCATATCATCAGTTGGGATTGTAAATGCTCTCGGAAGGAGTGTTGCAGAGGTCCATGAGGCTCTCTTTAACGGTGACCAGTCTGGTATCGTTTCCTCAGCGGATTATATTCCGGGGCGCTCGGTGTTTGTTGCTCAAGTGGGGGGTGATCTACCCGGATGTCCTGAGGGTTTGCAGAGTCTGTGGTCGCGCAATGCTGCGATTTCGCTCGTCGCGCTGCAACAGATTAACGACTCGGTAGTTGATGCCATCAAGCGGCACGGTGCGCACCGAGTTGGGATCGTCATGGGCTCCAGTACCTCCGGGATAGATCAAGGAGAGAGCGCTGTTGCAGCAGCTCTTCGCACCGAATCGCTTCCCGAGGGGTATTTCTATCCCCAGCAGCAAATGGGGAGCGTTTCTTTAGTGCTTGCGCGCCTACTCGGGGTGACGGGGCCTCACTACACGATATCGACGGCGTGTTCTTCCAGTGCCAAGGTTTTCCGGAGTGCCGCTAACCTTATTCAAAGCGGGTGGTGCGACTGCGTGCTCGCAGGTGGTTTTGATTCATTGTGTAAACTCACGGTGAATGGATTCTCCGCACTTGAACTTGTGTCTGATGAGGTAACCAATCCCTTTAGTAAAAATCGCAAGGGGATCACAATCGGAGAGGGCGGCGCGATCTTTCTATTGGAACGGCGCAGCGTAGACGAGCTCTCGGCTGAATCAATTCGGATTGCAGGAGTGGGAGAATCCTCCGATGCCTACCACATATCGTCGCCTGACCCCGCAGCCGTGGGCGCAATTGCTGCTATAGAGGAGGCCTTGAGGGATGCTGGTATACGCGCAGACCAGGTCGATTACGTTAATCTGCACGGAACAGGGACTCCTCACAACGACGCGATGGAGGCTAGGGCAATAAGTTCTGTGTTTTCGTTGGGCACACCGTGTAGCTCTACTAAGCCGTTAGTTGGACATATGCTTGGTGCTAGTGGAGCCACTGAGGTCGCTTTCTGCTGGATGATGTTGAGGGATGGGGCTTATCGCCTGCCGCCGCATATCTTTGACGGGGTGTATGACCCTGAGTTACCACCGGTTGCTCTTGTTTCGCGGGGGCAGAGCGTAAATCGATCACCTCGTTTTGCTCTGAGTAATTCCTTCGGCTTTGGGGGAAGTAATTGTGCTGTCGTTCTCGGAGCTGGGGTTGTATGACGCATACTGAAACTGCAGATGTTGGCCGGGGCCAATTACCGCACGGTCCAGGAATGCGACTGGTGTGTGGAGATGGGCGCGAAGGAGATGGCTGGTTTAGTTATCCCGTAAGGTTGGATCTCACAATGTCGGTGGTTTCAGCAGTAGAAGGCGATGCACCGCCGGAGCTGGGTCTTGAGATGATGGCGCAAGCCTGCGGTGTTTTTGCAGCGCAGCGCACACAGTCTGACGGGATAATTCCCCGTGGAGGAGTGGTAGGGGCTGTGCGTAACTACGAGTATGAGGCGCGGCGCTTTGTGGTTGGCGAGCAGATTGTGGTGAGGATACGGCCGGATTTGGTTGAGGCTCACCTTGTGGTGTGTGATTGTGAGTTGCTGCGTGGTGCCGATAAGGAGCCATCGCAACGAGCGCGAGTAACGATAGTTATGCAGGGAGGCGAGTAGCAATGAGGCGGGTATTGATTACTGGAGCATCGGGTGCAATCGGTCGTGCAACTGCGCTTGAGCTTTCCTCGCGTGGCTATCACGTTGTGCTTCATTATCGGTCAAATAAAGAAGTTGTTGATTCGCTAATTGACACTATAGTCAGCCAGGGAGGTAGAGCAGATGCGCTCTCTTTTGACGTAACTGACCGCGCGGAGGCAGCTAAGGTTTTGAGTGCCGATTGTGAAAAAAACGGTGCCTTTTACGGGGTTGTGTACAACGTTGGTGTTCACCGTGACGCCCCACTTGTTGCGATGAGTGGTGAGGACTGGGATGCCGTTATTTGCGCTAATTTAACTGGAGTATACAACGTGCTTCATCCTGTTCTGATGCCGATGGTTCAAGCGCATGAAGGGGGTCGAATAGTAACACTCTCCTCAATCGCTGGTATTGCCGGCAATCGGGGACAGACTAACTATAGTGCAGCAAAGGCTGGCATAATCGCTCTAACTAAATCGCTGGCTCAGGAGATGGCGAAGCGCAATATCCTCGTAAACTGTGTTGCCCCCGGTTTTATTGAAAGTGAGATGATAGCACAGATACCTAAAGAGGAGATTCAGCGCATGGTACCTCTGCGCCGTGCTGGTAAACCAGAAGAGGTTGCAGGAGTCGTCGGATTTCTCTTCTCTGATGCCGGTGGGTATATGACCGGGCAAGTTATATCCCCAAATGGCGGTTTGCTATGAAGCGTGTTGTTGTCACAGGCATAGGCGCACTGTCTCCGTTGGGTGCTACCTTTGATGAAACGTGGCAGGGGGTCTGCGTTGGGCGTAGTGGTGTGCGTCGGATAGAGGACTGGTCTGATATTCCGGGCATCCGCAGTAACCTAGCGGCACCTGTAGCTTCATTTTCTCTACCGGAGCATTACACCCGCAAGAAGCTTCGTAGTATGAGCCGGGCCGGGGTGATGGGGGTACGTGCATCTGAGATGGCGCTTGTTGACGCCGGATTAATCGGGAGTAGCGTGCTTGCCTCGGGTGTCGCCGGAGTTGCGTATGGTTCGTGCCTTTCAGGTAGCGACATGATAATGGACATCGCAGATCACTGCGGAAGGCGTGACGCACGGGGTATGCAAGCAAGTGCTTTTACGCAAGCGATGACCCACAGCTGCGCGGCCAATATCTCAATATTTTTTGGACTGCAGGGAAGGATAATTCCAACCTCGAGTGCTTGTACTTCAGCAAGCCAAGCGATCGGATATGCGTACGAGTCGATTCGTTGTGGTGCGCAAAAAGTCATGATAGCAGGGGGTGCAGAGGAGCTCTCGTTAGCGCTTCTGTTTCTCTTTGACTCTATGTATGCAACGTCTACGTGTAGGGATGCAGATCTGCCTGTTCCCCGTCCCTTTGATGTTAATCGAGATGGGCTTGTGATCGCAGAGGGTGCGTGCTCGTTAGTGTTGGAGGACTTTGAGTCTGCTCAGGCGCGCGGCGCTCGTATGTATGCTGAGGTTGTGGGATTTGGGACGAATAGTGATGGGGTGCATATCACTGCGCCAACCTCCGAGACGATGCGCGCGGCAGTGAGTTTGAGCTTAGCTGATGCTAAACTTGACCCGGCGCAGATAGGTTTTGTGCATGCTCATGCTACCGGAACAGTACTCGGTGATGTTGCAGAAGGGGCAGCTATCGAGCCGCTCTTCGGTGCACGGGTGCCAGTCGGAGCGCTCAAAAGTTACTGTGGGCACACGCTGGGCGCATGTGGGTCGCTTGAAGCAGCGCTTACTATGCGAATGATGCGTGAAGAGCTTTTTCTTCCGATCTTAAACCTGCGCGAGCCTGCTCCTGAATGTAGGGGGCTCGATCTTGTGAGAGATGTGCCGCGAGCTGTCAGTTGTGAGTTCGTAATGACGAACAACTTCGCCTTTGGCGGAGTCAATACATCGCTAGTATTTAGGCGGCTGTAGCGAGAGTCTGAGCAACAGGGACTGCTTGCATCAGGGAAATGAGCTCTTCGGCAGAGTTCCACCGCGGTGTTGGGGACTCAAGGATGTCGCGTATCCTACAAAATACGTCTTCGATAAGGGTGATGTTTACCTGCAAGGTGGCGAGGAATGATTCAGTCGTATGGGTAGCTGTCAGCGCACGGTTTAATTCATACAGGAAAGGAATCTGGCCGATATCAACAAATCCGGCTGGCATGGATGGATAGGGGCGGTTGTGATGGGTACGCAGCAGCCGCTGCATCTCTTCGCTTTGGTTGTAAATTCTAGCAACTGCACTTTCGATCGTTTTTAGTGATTCGAGGTCGCAGAGCCGTTGCTGAATGGTAAAGAACGCAAGGAAGCCCCAGTAGATAGTGTAGTCCCATATCACTTTCAGGGGCATTATGCGCGGATTGCCAAAGACCGGGTACTGTCCCAAGAATGTAGAAAGGACGGCCTCTGTCAGTTGTCGGTACATATCGTTGTATATCTCGCTACGACCGATGAACCGTTCTCCTGAGAGGTCGCGCGAGATTGCGTCAACGATGAAGCCATTTTGAATGGCGATAAAGTCGCTTCCAGGGCTGTAGAGTGGATCGATAAAGATGCCCGAGTCGCCGGTCATTGCCCACCGTTCGCTCGAGAGGACTCGAGTGCACTTGTGAGCGTAGTGTTTGATAGCTAGATAATCTGCTACCTGCTCGGTGTACGGTTCAAGCTCTCGTGCGCACTGAGGTTCCCAGCGCCGAAGCCAGTTGAGGGTGTGCTCGAACGACTTGAAGTTTGAGAGCGGGTGGATTTTCGGGTCGGTTACCACTCCGATACTGGTGTACCCCGAAGCTAGGGGTATTAACCATACCCAATATCCCTCTCCCGTTAGGTGATTTGTGCTGTACCACCGAGATCGCTCTCCGTCGTGTCCGTCGCGCCAGGAAGGATCGTCGCACCAGTTGTCGATATCAATCCGCCCTTTAACGCGAAACCAGACAGCATTTGAGTCGTGTTGACTCGGCTCTTGTAGTGCTAGGGCACGCTTGAGGAGCCCGGCACGTCCAGAGGCGTCCACGATCCATCGGAAGCAGTGATTCTTCTCGTCATCGCCTGCAGCAACGGACAAAGAGTGCGGAGAGCAATCAGCGGAGAATTCACTTTTTAGGACCTTTGCGTTGTCAATTACAGCTACACCAAGCTTCTTGGCGTGGTCGCAGAGGAAGTTTTCAAAGCGGCCTCGATCGATCTGATAGGTAGGGACCCAAAAGTGTCTGTCTGCCCCAAGAGAGACCCTTTGCTCGATCTTGTCATTTGCTCTATTCGAGAAAAAAAGGCGTAAGCCTAATTTCCGAAGTTGTGCGGCTTGAAGATGCTCCTTGAGGCCCAATACTTCGGAAAAGTAGTGAGCTGCTACTTCAACAGTTGATTCTCCCACCTTGTGGGTAGCCTCAGGATAGGGGAATGATCGACGTTCGAAAACAGTTATGGATGCAGATGGCTGCTTCTGTTTTAGGTGGATGGCCAGCGAGAGCCCAGCCAATCCACCACCTATAATTCCAACGTCAGTGGTATTCATTTCAAAAACCTTTATAGGGTCTTGCCTACCTCGATCTGGATATCCTTTTCAAGGTTTGTCATCCAGCCATTGTAACGTTTATGGATAAGTGGCCCACCCTCGGTCACCTTGTACTGAAGGTCGGTGCTACTGAGGTACTTGATGGAGATCTTGTTGCCTTGATGGGATACCCTGATGCGAGCTCCCTGGTCAGCTGAGCGCTTATACTCTGCATCGAAGCTATTTGGCGTCTTTGCTAGTATTGCAAATTTGCGACGGACGAGTGCTTGTTGAATAGCATCATGAATTTTACGGCTATCTTGAGCAGCCACTTCAAATGTGGGCTCCACTAGTGGTCTGGTTTTTATACAACCAGTGAACGTAGTCAGAGTGAGGCAAAGTAACGCTGTTGCTGCTATGTGTCTAAGCATAAAGAGGTGCTCCGTAAAACAAACGGCTTTTTATCTATGCTCCGTAAGGTGTTGCCTTATCTGGTTGAGCCGTACTCAGCATTTCTAACCCGCACTTTGTGGCGTGACAACTCCTTTGCGTGCAGGCCCCAGCTACTTTGAATCGTATGATTGCTATCACGCTGTAAGTATCTGATCTTTACGGTCTCCCCTAGAGCATGCTGACGCTTTATGAGTCAGAGAGCCCATGTTAGGCTATCGGGCATAAGTTCCCTTAAGGCCCCGTATGTCATCAGCCCCCCTCCTTGATCCAGCTCAGCAAGTAGTGCTTCATGGGTTGCGCCATCGTACGCCCGGGCAGCTCTTAACGGCGGAAGAGCTCGACTCTTTTGCTAGTATCGTACCGCTTTTAATCACAAGGTACGATGTAACAGGAACCTGTATTTATATCAGTGAAGGCTGCGAGCGCTTCACTGCTAAACCCCGGGAGTGGTTCGTTGGGCGGAATCTCGATGAATACGAGGGTTACCCTGCCGTACATATTCAAGTAATGAAGGACTCGATTCGTCGCATAATGCAATCCGGTGAGCTTGAGGTGTTTGAAACCACTATTGAGAAACCGTGGGGGATCGCTCGACGACTGCATCACCAGTGTCCCGAAAGGAATGATAAAGGAGAGGTAGTTTCAGTTCTAAGTGTCTCCTTAGATATTACTGAGAGGCACAACTCCCAAATACGGCTTGAGCGAACTGTAGAGCAACAGCGGCATTTTTTAGCGATAATGGCCCACGAGCTTCGTAACCCACTTGCTGCAGTACTTAGTGCTCTTAAAACGCTCGACCGGTGTCAGGCTGAAGAGGTTGCAAAGTCGGTGCGCGGTATTATTCACAGGGAGGTGACGCACATTACAAGACTGATATCAGACTTGCTCGATATTACGCGTTTGGAAACAGGTGCGCTTCGGTACTGTATGAAGTCGCAACTTCTTGCGCCGAGTCTGCAGCTAGCGTGCAGCATCGTTGAGCCACAGTATCGACAAGCAGGTCAAATACTTGATACTTCATTTAAAGCCTGCGATGTCGTTATTAAGGCAGACTTGTCTCGATTAGCTCAAGCCGTGTCTAACCTGCTTCACAACGCTTCCAAGTTTTCAGCTCATGGTAGTAGGGTTGAGCTGGCGACACGAGTGGTTGGGGAAACAGTGCAGATAGATGTATCCGACCAGGCGGGGGGAGTCCCAGCTTCCGACCAAGAGCGAATATTCCAACGATACGGACAGGCGGATAATGTCGCGATATCGGAGCGTTCCGGGCTTGGTCTTGGTCTGTATGTATCGCGTGAAATAATTCGGCAGCACGGCGGAGGGCTTGAGTTGGTGCGCTCTTCGCCGGAGGGCTCGCTCTTTCGTATTATGTTGCCGATCTATCGGGATGCGGATTGGGATAGCCCGCTAAACGATGATTCAATAAGTCCTGAAAATCTTAAAAGACAGCCAGAGAGATCGACCAGCGTTAAAGAAAGTGAGGAATCAATCCTTATTGTCGATGATAATGTAGTAGCGCTCAATCTGTTACAGATACTACTTGAGCTGGAGGGGTACACAGTCTACTCGGCGACAACCGCAGCTGCGGGAGAAGAGTTGTTCGCTGCTCATAGGCCAAGCATAGTGCTGCTGGATGTTGGTCTTCCTGACCTTAATGGGTGTGACCTAGCTGAGAGGATACGCGCGCTCCCAAGTGGGGGAAGTGCGCTTCTGGTTGCTGTTACTGGATGGGCAACCGAACAAGATACACAAAAATCCTTAGATGCAGGATTTGATGCCCACCTTGCAAAGCCTGTGAGCGTAGACGATTTGATAGCGCTCTTTAAGCAGCACAGGGCTGAGAGGTAATACTCTCCCAGCCCTGTGCATTGCTGCGGAACTTTATTCGATTTCGCGGCGAGGCGACGGCGCAGCAGGGCTTGGGGGGGTCTGGCCACCTGCTTTAAGATGCGCCATCGGAATTCCTGAATCTCGTGGGCTATCAACAACAACCTTCTCGATCCGGAGCGAGCCGTCTTGAGTGCTTGACTCGATCGACGCCGAGGACTGGTCTATAGAAGCCTGGCTAAGAGCTATCTCTTCGTTCACTAGCTCAAGCTCAAGTAGAGCATCTTCTTGCGAGATGTTGAGATCTCGAAGAGACCAGTCGTCGGTTTCCTCGTACCGAAGCGCTACCAACGCCTCTTGACCGGCTGCGAGGAAGAGCATGCGCTCTCTAAACGAGAGAGCGGTTAGCCACTTTCCGATAGAGTCAGTTGACACGGGGCGTGTTGCGCTAGCTGAGGTAGTCCACAGCTCATCAAACTCGCCGTCATGGCTTCTTAATTCAGGGTGCAGCATCTCTTGATCGAAGGTAACATTAAGCAGCCGGCAGATGCGTTGCAGCTCATGAACCGGCGACATAACGAGGTCTTCGTACCGCACAGTGAGGGCGCGACCCTCTCGGGCTAGATCAGATTGCGGGCCACAGATCGACATACCGAAATTCACGGTCTCACGCCACAGAGCGGCCGTATGAAGGGATGAGCCAATATTGTTGATGTCGGCAATTCCGCGTTCCGACATCTTCTGGGCGATGCTGTGGTGTGAGGCAAGCACATCGCGACCATCGCGAATTACATTTATGAACTTAGCGGTTGGGAACAGTTGAGCAAGCGCCTGAAATGCCCAGATGGTGTTCGCAGATGCTTCAACTACGATCGGCTTGCCCTGTTTGCGTGCGTAAGGCAGAAGCATTCCCTCGACAAATCCTTGTAGAAGGTTAGTGAACTCGTCCTCTGAGAGGTACTTTGCGAGTGATCCAGTGCGGTGAGTCTCGCTCAAGTTGATGAAGAGATTCATAATGCTCTCCATGTTGTTGGTCGCAGGGCCGGCTGCGATCGAGGGGTGACAATTAAGCATAGTGCGTAGAAGGTTAATTCCCGACCGAGGCATTCCGCCGATAAAGATTAGTTGTTCCATAATGACGAGTAGTCCTTTGGCTATCAAAAGAGGGGTGTCGGAAGCGTCGATACACTCGTCGCCTTACTGTGCACTCCTGCTCGTGTGTTGGGATGAGGGGGCGTTCAGCAAGGATTCAAAAAAGTGGTCCGCACTAGCTTGCCCGTTGAAATGAGCAGGATTTTGTGAAAGTGTAGGGTTAATCAAACAGGAGTTATATGAGTGACGATAAGGTGCGAATCACCATCAAAAGCAACGGTTCCATCAAAGTTGAGGGTGGTAATTTCGAGATATGCGACGGCGAGGGTAACGTTTTTGGTTTAGCGGGTCGTACCGCTGTATCGTTGTGCCGTTGTGCTCATTCAGAGAATCAGCCTTTTTGTGATGGTAAGCACCGCGATTGTAAGTTCGTCTCAGAGATCAAGGCCTTCGATCTTGCCCCTAAGGGGTAGTAGCGTTACGGCATTGCGGGAGAGTCGGAGCTGATAAGTCTAAAAATCTCCCCTCGGTCGGTAGCAACCAGGATCTCTCCTTGAGACGAGGCTGCCAGTGCTTGAATCTGGCGATCAGGTATTGAGGTGAGAGGCGACGGTGTCTTGGCCTTGTTGCCTTGCATTGTGAATGTGAGCAAAGAGCCCGAAGTTTTTTCAGCTATGATCGTTTGACCTATTAAATCTGGAACATTAGTGCCGCGATACTGTAGAGCACTAACAAATTGCTGCCCGGCACTTAACTGCTGTGGATTAAGGAGGGGCGCACACTGATTCTGAGAGCAGGAGGTCGCGTAGTCGCGAGCCCTTTCAAGATGATAGAGGTTTGCTTGTGAGGGTTTGCTTCTTAGGCCGATAAGCCCCTGTCTTGTATTCTCATCGAAGGTGAGGCTCCATACCTCTTCAATGCCTGTGGCCCACATCTCGTGCGGATGAGCTGGTTCGCCTGTGGAGGGATTGTCCTGTGGAATCTGGTATCGCTTGGGATCTGAGACGTCTAGTCTGAGGACGCCACCACGTAGTGAATCCTGTTGTTGAGCCCTTGATTGAGTATCAAAGGAGCCAGAGGTCATATAGAGATATCCATCAGGACTGAAGCGAATGGTTGAGCGCGGATGCTCTGGGCGGTTTTGCACGATCTTTACCAACACTGACATATCATCGGGCCCAGCTGTTTGGGGCTCACCATCGTCATCGTGCGGCTGCTTTACGCTGGCTAGAATCGTATCCCCATTTTTGTCGGTGTATGTGATGAAGAACGAGTGCAGCGCAGAGAAAGTGGGTGGAAATGCGATGCTCTCTAACCCCACGTGTGGCTGCGAGGAGAAGATCTCTTTAATGTCGAGTAGCTCCTCGCCCAAAGTGGCAGGGTCGTTTGTATTTATAGGGTGTAAAACTAGAGCCTTTACCAAACCTCCACGCTCTGCCACGTAGATTTTGTCAGGGGTACCTGGGGCTGCGGCGATGTCTCTGATATTTTCAAAACCGTGCTGCACCAGCAGGGGTTTAACCGCTCGCTGTGTTGACGGTTGTTCAGCGGTTGCGATTATAACACTGCCTAGATAGCTTAACAGAAAACCAATAAAGGCTACTCTGCGTAGGCTTGTCAGCACCGGTTTATCATGCTTAGTCATGCGTTATGTGTGCTCAGAACCTTCGCTATAGAATCACATATGTATTCTAGGTTTGAGTGGTTCATGGCAGCAACGCATATGCGACCGCTGCTGAGGGCATAAATGTGGAAGTGCTCTCGCAGCGCTTGTATCTGTTTCTCCGAGAGTCCAGAGTATGAAAACATCCCCTTCTGCTTAAGAATAAAAGAGAAATCGTGACCCTTGACGGTTCTCGCAAGAGTGTCCGAGAAGGCAGTGCGCATCTCATGAATTCGTGTGCGCATCTCGGTCAGCTCACGCTCCCAGAGAGGGCGAAGTTCGGGGCTGGTTAAGCCGAGAGCAACGACCGATGCGCCAAATGATGGAGGGCTTGAGTGAACACAGCGTAAGCACCTGCGAAGTTGCGAGAGAACGCTTGCTGCTTCTTTTGCCGATCCTGTCACAACTGATACAGCTCCCACTCGCTCACGGTATAGCGCAAACGATTTTGAGAATGAGTTTGCTACCACAAAGGTAAGGCCGCGCTCAGCAAGCAGGCGGATGGCAAATGCGTCCTCTTCGAGACCGTCGCCGAAACCTTGGTAGGCGAAGTCTACAAACGGGATAAGGTCTCTTTCGGCGCAGATCGTGGCAACTTCACGCCAGGTATTTGCGTCGAGGTCGACGCCGGTTGGATTGTGGCAGCACGCGTGTAGCAACACGATTGAGCGAGCGGGGAGTGATGCCAGAGTTTCCAGCATCTCTGCCGACTTCAAGCCGTTGGTTGCCGGATCGTAGTATGGGTACTGCTCGGCGACAAAACCAGCTCCTTCAATAATCTGACGGTGGTTCTCCCAACTTGGGTCACTCAGATATACGGTTGAGTTCGGAAAGAATCTTTTGAGGAGATCAAACCCTAACTTTAATCCACCACTTCCTCCAACGGTTTGGACAGTTGCTACCCGCTTGTCCTTGAGCAGAGCAGAATCTTTTCCAAATAGTAGCTCTTGAACGGCAGCGATGTAGGCGAGTACTCCCTCAACGGGTGTATACGCTTTGGTATCTTCTGTTGCGATGAGCTTAGCTGTTGCTTGCTTTACGGTGTCAAGGATTGGCATCTTTCCACCAGCATCCTGGTATATACCGACCCCTAGGTTTACTTTCGTAGGAGAGGCGTCTGCCTTGAAAGCCTCGGTTACGCCGAGGATTGGGTCTGCGGGAGCAAGCGGAATCTCAGAAAAATGTGAGTGAGTCATAGATGTGTGAAGCTAAACAATAACAACTCATTGGATGCTATCACAGGGAGTGGTGGCAGAGCTAGGGAGGTAGGGCAAAGCCTATTGCCGCCACTCATCAATAAGGGTTGCTACGAGCGCAGTCCATCCGGTCTGGTGAGAGGCTCCGAGCCCGGCTCCGTTGTCACCATGAAAGTATTCGTAAAAGAGGATGTTATCTCTCCAATGTGGATCATTCTGAAATCTCGGACACCCTCCAAAGACGGGGCGCTGACCTTCTTCGTTTCGGGAGAAGATAGAAATGAGGCGGTCGGCTAGCTCACGCGCTAGCCCGTCAAAGTTTACTGCCTCCGGTAACGCCGGAACCTTAACAGTAAATTCAGGGCCGTATGCTTTATTGAGTTTCTTGAGGGACTCGATGATAAGATACGAGGTTGGAAACCAGATCGGGCCGCGCCAATTTGAGTTACCACCTTTTATTTTGCAATCAGACTCTGCTGGCTCATACCGCACTTCTCGACCCGCAAATTGAAACGGCTGGTCTTTGTGAACCCGTGAGAGGCTTCGAACTCCGTATGATGACAGAAACTCCTCTTCATTGAAGATCCGAGATAGAAGACTCAAAAGCTGCTTCTCATCGAATATCGTCAGTACGTGTGAGGTGGATTCGCGATGGTTTACCTCATAGCAACATTTCTGAACGATGTCCTGTCTATTCTCGAGGAACCAGTTGAATCGCTTCTTGAATTCGGAAAATGGTTCAATCCAGTCGGCCTCAAGACGCTCGGCGGCGTAGAGAGGGATAATTCCAACAAGTGAGCGCAGCTTGATCGGGTGATGTGTTCCGTCGGGGCACATCAAAACGTCGTGAAAGAATCCGTCGGATTCATCCCACAACGAGATGCTTTTTCCTCCCATGTTTTTAATGGCAGCCCCAACGTAGACGTAGTGCTGGAAGAATTTAGTTGCTAGCGCCTCATATGATGAGTTGTGTTTTGAGAGTTCGAGAGCCGTGCGCATCATGGTAAGGCAGAAGGCGCCCATCCAACCCGTTGCGTCGGCCTGCTCAAGCTTGTAGCCGTCGGGGAGTTTTTCGCTGCGATCGATGATGGTGATGTTATCTAGACCGAGGAAGCCGCCTTCAAAGATATTGTTTCCTTCGCTATCAACTTTGTTGATCCACCATGTAAAGTTGATCAGCAATTTATGGAAGCACTTCTCTAGAAACTGTACATCAGACCGACCGGTTTTAATTCTTTCAAGATGGAAGAGCCTCCATACTGCCCAGGCGTGAACGGGTGGATTAAGATCGGAAAATTCCCACTCATATGCCGGAATCTGCCCATTTGGATGTTGAAACTGCTCGAACAGCATGAGCCACAGTTGTTCTTTGGCGAAGTCAATATCAACAAGACCTAAGCTCACGCAGTGAAATGCGAGATCCCACGCTGCAAACCACGGATACTCCCACTTGTCTGGCATCGAAAGGATGCGCATCGAATTGAGGTGGCGCCAGTGGGTATTTCGGCCTCGGTTGCGCGCATCAGGTGGAGAGGTCGTTGAGTTGTCTCCCTTAAGCCAGCGCTGTACGTCGAAGAAATAAAACTGCTTTGTCCAGAGAAGACCTGATAGCGCTTGTCGCTGAATTCTCTTCTCGTCGTCGCTTGCTTTTGGAGGATGTACAGAGGCGTAGAATTCATCAGCTTCGTGCTTTCGAGCGTCGAATATCTCTTCGAACTGAGAAAAGAGTGTGGAGGCTTCGCGTGGACCGAGAATAAGGTGCAGCGTGTGGCTTTCTCCGGCTGGAATCGTGACGCGATAATCTAGAGCTGCTTTGGTACCCACGTTGTTTGGATTAACGCAGCTCTCTCCGTGTACAATGTGGCGGTGAAATGCGTCTTTAACGAAAGCGGATGAGTTGGGGGTGCCGTATAGCCGCTCATTATTTGATTCATTGTTGGTGAAGAGCGCACGACCGCCTTGCTGACCAAAGAGAAAAAGTTCTCCAAGCTGATATTGCACGGGGATCTGTTCAAGTAGTGTTGCTTCAGTATCATCGATGCGAATTGCTACCTGGGTACCATCGTTGTGCAGTGATAGCTTTGGCTCTGAAAGACGCGTTTCACCCCACGCCCATGCGTTGCGGAAAGTCAGTTGAGGGATAAGGTGAATCGGCGCCGCTTCCGGACCTCGATTGTGAGCAGTTATTTTAATGAGCGTGGTGTCGGGATCGTGTTTGGCGTACTCAACAAAGACATCAAAGTATCGATCTTCGTTGAAAACACCCGTGTCGAGAAGTTCGAATTCAAAACCTTGCCCCGCGCGTGAACGATTTTCGTTTACGAGTTGGGAGTAGGGGAATTCAGCTTGTGGGTACTTGTACAGATACTTCATGTAGCTGTGTGTGGGGGTGCTATCGAGGTAGAAGTAGTACTCTTTGACGTCTTCGCCGTGATTACCCTCTGATGGTACCACGCCGAATGCGCGCTCCTTTAGGATCGGGTCACGTTCGTTCCACAAGGCGAGCGAGAAGGCTAAGAGTTGATACCGATCGCAGTATCCTGCTAACCCATCTTCGCCCCAGCGATATGCTTTGCTGCGTGCCATATCGTGTGTGAGGTTGCCCCATGCGTCACCATTTGCGCTGTAATCTTCGCGTACCGTTCCCCATGAACGCTCACTGACGTACGGACCCCAACGCTTCCAGAAGCGCTTTCCCTGAGAATCTTCGGCGAGGCGGGTGTGTTCGGCAGTTGTTGTCATAGGTGGTGAGGCTTCGATGTAGCTTACGCCTTGCGTAGCACTGCCGGATCTCTATCACATGCTGAACTATCCTGGAATGAAATGGGTAGTGGTGAGCTGTAAAGCCGCTGTGGTGTTGGAATGAGGCACTGAACAGTGTTTGTTTATCCCTTTTGGAACAGCTCAATCAGGTGACCGTCGGGGTCTTGAACAAAAGCGAGGGTTCCGCCCCAGGGGACGGGTCGCGGCTCCTGTTGTACCGTGCCACGGCAGGTAATAACTTGTTTGAGTTTGGTGCTGAGATCATCGCAGATAAAGCTGATGAAAGTTGAGTGATTTGACGTAGGATTTGGATGGCAGAGAGGTATCGATGGAGTGACATCGCGCAGAGTGTCTGTGGTAATGAGCGCCAGCGAGATCGAGCCGAGAGAGAGCTCAATGTAGTTTTTGTCAGCAACTTCAGACTTTACGGTTGCTCCCAGAGCATCTCGATAGAAGGTCGCAGACGCGCGGACGTCTCTTACGATAAGGACGATGAAGTTAAGTAGAGCGGGCATAGGGTAAGGGTAAGATGGTGCTGTATTTCGAGGGTAGAGTAGCTGAAGTGGGGAGGGGTGTCACGGGGGGGGGGGAGAGTAGGAGTGCATCTGAAATGAAGATAAGAGGAAGGCTTCGAAGTGCACTTCATCTGTTCTTTAGTCTCGAGATGATACCTTGCGGCGGGGCACTACTGAGAGACTAAGTGCAAAAGGTTTCAAGAGCGTGTTCAGTGTGTCTACTGTCGGGTTGTAACCCGGACTGATTGCTCTTAGCACGTTCGAACTCGGCAGCCCTGCTTTTACGGAAAACTCTTTTATCCCATAAGCTCGGATTACTTTGGCAAGAGAATCCTGAACCGAGAGTCCCTCGTCGAGGCAGCCTTGGATGAACGCCTGGGCAAAGTCTCGTTTTCTTAGGTCTCGTGCAAGGCCTTCATTCCAATTAGCGCTTCTTCTTGTCATGGTGCTCTCCGTTGTGTTCGTGCCAAAGACGCTTAGCTCGTGAGATATCTCGACTTTGGGTACCCTTGGTGCCTCCACCAATCATTATAAGGGTGCAAGCTCCCCCGCGACCAAAATATATCCGATAGCCAGGGTTGAGGTGGACGCGAAGCTCAAAGATTCCATTTCCCAACGGCTTGTGGTCCCCTAAGTTCCCAAGCTCAGCGCTGTACAGCCGAGCCTGGACTCGGGCTGCTGCCTGAACAGGAAGGGATTCAATCCACTTTCTAAACGGAGAGGCTCCCTTTTTGTTGAGCAGCTCTACGATATGATATTTAATAAGTATCATAAATGATAATAATGTGTCAATGGCCCGCCTGGCGCGCCGGGACTGCCCTACATGGGCACCCCGCCACACATGTGGACCCAAAGGGCGTCGACGTGGGTGTAGGATAGAATCGAGGTTGGAGTGAGAAAGTTGCTCGCCTAGGGGACAAATCTCACTTCCAGTGTACCCGGGCTACTTTTTTCCCTGTACCCAGGCTTTTTTTCCCTGTACCTGGGCTTTTTCCCCGTACCCGGGCTACCTCCTATGTACCCGGGCTACTTTTCTTCAAGCTTCCAAGCAACATCTGCGGCGACCCGCCGAATAGATGTACATGAAATTCAAGTCAAAAAAGAAAATGAAGTACCATCCTCACGGAAGCGTGCTGTTTTGCACCTTCAGCTTGGAGGAAGGATTGCTGCTGCTCGCAAATCCACTGTGCCAGGCGATCGTTAAGAGCTGCCTTGCCCGAGCATGCGAGCTGTACCCGGTGCGGATCTGCCACATGATCGTTGAGGCAACCCATATTCACCTTGTCCTAGTGGTCATAGACCCCGACCACGTAGAAGCGTTCTTTCGGTATTTCAAGACCGAGTCAGCGCACATGATTAACGGACTCTTGGGTCGGAACAAGAGAACGCTCTGGTGCGAGGGGTATCATAGTCCAATTGTCCTTACCCCTTTAAGAGCACTGATAGCGATAGCGTACCTGTATTCCAATCCCGCTAAGGACAACCTAGAGGTGTCAATCGACCGGTACCCGGGGTTCTCTACGTGGAGGATGTTTCAATCGGGCGGTTTTACCCGTCGATGGAAGCGGCTTAGACGCCCGCAGTTTACCGCTATTACGCGAGATGCCAACAACTTACGAGGATATACAAAGCTTGCAGAGGCTATAGTAGCAGATTCAGATGAGGTGCAGACATTCACCCTTGAGCCGAATGCGTGGATGGAGGCATTTGGGTACCACTTGCCAGAAGAGCAACAGAGGTTCAACGAGCGGCTGGTTGCACGCATCAGATTGCTTGAGGATCGCGCTGAGAAGAAGAGAGAGCGGGAGAAGAAGCGCGTGATGGGGAGAGAGCGCCTTGTTGCGCAGGTGTTTGATACTACCTACCGCCCCGAACGAACGGGGCGTCGGATGTGGTGCCTCTCAGAGAAGCGCAGTGTACGCGTTGAGTTTATTGCATTTTTCAAGGCGCTCATGCAGAAGGCGAGAGCGGTTCGGGAGCTGTGGAAGCTTGGGGACGTTACGGTACCGTATCCCCCTGGGTTGTATCCACCCTCTATGCCGAAGCTCGCCAACGCGCTTGGGCGCTAGATTCTCCGGTTAGCAGATTTTTGCGATCTCCGGTTCGCTACGGATACGTGTATCT
>JBIKKT010000115.1:0-3221 GCA_044360195.1 Bdellovibrionota bacterium
ACCGAGTGCTAAAAGGATCGCGTAGCCCGCGGTGCGTTATCACCTCGTGATACGCTCCGTGTTCCATAAACTCAAATGCTGAGAGGTCGCGCAGCGAGTCACGGCAGAAAGTCAGTAGTGGCAGAACGGCATCGTTACCTGCTAACCCGCACAGCACTCGCGCGGTGTCACGCGGTGGCGAAGTGAGTTTCACGGTAGCTTCTACTATTATACCGAGCGTCCCTTCGGATCCAATAAAGAGCGACCGCAGGTCGTAGCCCGAGTTGTTTTTAAAGAGTGAGCCGTTTAGTTCAAGAAGGTCTCCTGCGCCAGTGACTACCTTTAGTCCAAGCACCGACTCACGGATATTTCCATACCGTATGACGCGGATACCTCCAGCGTTCGTAGCGATGTTGCCACCTATCTGGCTTGAACCTCGACTAGAAAAATCAACTGGGAAATACAGGTCGTGCGCTGCGGCTTCCTGCTGAACCCGTTCAAGTGCTACACCAGCCTCAACAGTGATGGTGCGGTCGATTCGATTAACCTCAATAATCCTGCGCATCCGTTCTAGCGATAGGATTACCTCACCGTTTGTAGCTGTAGCTCCGCCGCTGAGCCCCGTTCGCCCACCTGATGGGGTGATAGCAACGCCTAGCTCTCGACACCATGTAACTAACTGTTGAACCTCAGCTGCTGACTCAGGAAGCACCACAAGGGACGGAGAGGGGGTAAAGTCTTTGAGCCAGTCCTTCCCATAAAACGCAAAGGATTCAGGGTCTTGGAGGACTTGCTGGGGCTTAAGGTAGTTTGTAAGGCGTTCTTTTAAGGGATCAATATCACTCATTTTTATTTCCTGAAGCAGCTTCGCTGCAAAAACAGATTAGGGAACAGGTCTCGGTATTACAAAAATTTTGTTCACAGCGCCGGAGCGGTTAAAGCCACATGAGAGTTCTGACAAGATTTCGATCAAAATTCAACCTCTACAAAGAGTGGATTCGGGTGTGGAAGTCACTTCCAGTGACTTCGTGGATACAAGGCGCAGAGCTCTACAAGGTAGGCCGTTACGAAGAGGCTATTGAATTGTACCTCAAGGGGCTTAAAGACCATCCGCTTAACCCAGCTCGCGCAGGTGCTCTGCTTGACCTTGCGCACTGCTATTACAAGTCAAAGAGATTTGAGGAGGCAGAGCAGTACCTCCGACAGGTTATAGTCGCCTTCCCAAATGAGCGTGAAGGGTACGTAAGGCTTGCGCGCCTTCAGCTCTGGCTTGGTTTGGCGAGTGAGGCTGCTTGGACTATCCGAAGCTGTCTCCAAAAAATATCACCTGACCCTGAGTTGGTTACATTATTTGTGACCGCTGTTGTTGAAACGGGAGGTGTTGCCTATTTCCTCACTGATGCGCGCGAGATGCTTGCGAATTTGCACTGTGAGCGTGAAGCCTATCCGCGACTTGAGGTTGCAAAGGCACGTTTTGAGATGCTTCTTGGAGAGAGTGAGTCAGCACGTGATGAGCTCGCGAAGTTAGCAGCGCTTGATCGCGGACCTTTTGATGCAGTTGTTTCATTTGCAAGTGTGTTGCTTGAAGAAGGAAAGACTGCCTACGCGCGCCATCATCTGCACCGTTCTCTGATTGTGTCCCCTGAGCACCCCAAGGTGCTTCGCCTTCTGGCGCGTTCATATTTGACAGATGGTCCATTCTTTGAGCCAGAGTATGCTGTGCAGTTGGCGGTGCGCGCGTGTCAATCGACAGCGTGGCAGGGTATTCACGAAATGCATACCTTAGCTGATGCGTATGCATTAAGCGGGGATAAGGTTTCTGCATTGCTTGCAGCGAGTAAAGCTAAGGAGGTCGGACGAAAGCTTCTTGGTTGTTACTCAGAATCAAAGCAGCTTGATAAGTTGATTGAGAGTCTCTCTGCCGGGACTGGAATGTAGGTTGCAGAGCTTTTATGCGATACGAGGTGGAGAGCTTGAGGCAGACGGTTGATCGAATATGTGGTGACCACGCTCGTGGATATGTTCCTAGCTATCTCCTTCGCTTGGTAGCAATGTCATTGATGGTTGGCGCACTTGCCTTTGAGGCTATGTATCGATTCGGAGATGTTTTTGGGCACCTCTCAGTGCTCTTAATAGTGGTATCTGTTTTCGGATTTGTTTTTGGCGCGTTCTTTGTGGCGCTGTTTATAGCCTACCAGTTTAGCGAAAGAAGAGGGGCTACGATAACACGCATTCACGATCGCTCATGGTAGTTTCGTTAGTTATTGAAGTGGCCCTTCGGAGTCCGCAGGTAGAGCCAACGTGGTGGCAGAATAGAAGGCGACGAATTCAATCACAGCGAAGGTGATGTCTTTGGGGAATGACAGTCGCCCTGCAACTCGGCATACTACTTGATATGTATCCCCAGCCAACCTGGATAAATGAACTACTAGCCTTAGCCTCAGCTTCTGAGGTCCTCTCGGAGGTCGCTCCACTAGCTGTTTCTTTTGAAACGCCTGAAGGAGGGATAGCTATTCATTTTGCAAATGGCTCAGTGATCGAGTCAAGTCAGGCCGACTGTGTCGTATCGTGTCGGTCTGAAGTGCTCCAGAGGTTGATACGTGGCGAGGAGACTTTACAGGTGTTGTATCTCTCGGGTGATATAGAGCTTAAGGGTCGTCCAGATCTGCTGCTAAAGCTCGCATTTATCTTTGAGCAGTCGGCCAGACTGTGAGATTTGACGACCTTTTGGCTTCATTGCTATGCTACCCACATAGCCAATCAGTTGATGATTGCCTCACTTCCCTAAGGGCCTATCACTGTGAATCTTGATGAAGTGTACCAGGAGCTTATCCTGGACCATTACAAATCGCCTCGTTGCCAAGGGGTCTTGGTCAATCCTGACTGTAAGGTTGACCTTTTCAATCCGTTATGCGGTGACCAGATCTCATTGATGGTAAAGTTTAAGGATGCTGCGATCTCTGAGATCGCCTTCACGGGTCACGGCTGTTCAATCAGTCAAGCAACAGCATCGATTATGTCTGAGCTTTTACGTGGTAAAACCACAGCCGACGCACAACGTTTGTCTTCGCTATTTAGAAAGATGATTAAAAGCGAAGAGCACGGAGCAGCGCTTGATGAGCTTGGCGATGCCTTGGCTCTTGAAGGTGTAAAGAAGCACTCTGCGCGCATCAAGTGTGCACTCCTCGCATGGGACTGCATTGATCGCGCGCTGTCTCAGCCCGATGCCTCAGCTAGTCGGC
>JBIKKT010000116.1:0-3214 GCA_044360195.1 Bdellovibrionota bacterium
TCGTCGTAATCCTCGTCGTCGTAGTCTTCATCGTCGAGGTCAATGTCGTCCTCGTCCTCGTCTTCGTCTTCTTCCTCTAGATTTTCATCCTCTTCCCCTTCTTCCTCTTCTTCCTGAGTGAAGAGTTCGGGGTCAATCTCGGCAAGACAGTCAGTGAGAGCCGAGACAATTGAAGCCAGGTCCTCTGGCGCGCAGTCTTCGTTCTCGATAACGGCTTCGACCGCAGCACGCACCTCAGTTACGAGTGCCTCCTCGACATCAGAGGAAGGCTCTTCGTCATCGCTCTCCTCGTCGCTGTCGTCGTCTGCGCTCCCGGGATTAAAGTCATCCTCGAGTTTCTGTTGGAGTTCTGCGAAGCCCTCTACAAGTTGGGTGAGGGCATCGATTATCTTTTCCGTTGCCTTAGTCGTCATACATCATCCGTTAGTTTGTCGATCCATTTTACACGAGCCTTACTAATTTGAATAAGGCGCTGTTTATAGTTTCTTAATTGCCGGCAGCCTAGAACCTTTTTGGTTGAGAGATCAAGAGGTAACCGTTTCAGAACGCTAGACCTTGGCATTAATTGCAAGGGACGCCATGAGCCTGGACAGTACTGAAACCACCCACCAGTTCCCAACGTTCTATTGATGCTATCAATGCAGAAACGATTCAAGGAGTAAATTGTCATTATTGGGACCCGGTAAAATAACGTAAACTGTGTGGAGGTGAGCCTTTTGGTCTGTCTTTCTCCGGTCCGCTATAGTAGAATTTTACTTGCAAATGGTTAATCATGTATCCAACAATATCTCTCGCTCGGTTCTTGCTATAGCAGCAGCATCCCTTTCTTCGGTGAGGGTGTTGACTGTGGTTTTGCTGATCGGTAGCGGCGTATTGTTAGGTGGATGCACCAGCAATCACGCGCCGCGTTCGGCCGCATCAGCCGCAAAGCGAGCGGCTCAAGTAGTTTCACCTCTCACCTTGTCCGTTGAGCGGCCCGAAAAGTTGACATCGATAAATTGTGTCGCCGTCGCTCGGCCTGTTTTCGTTAGAGCTGTTGAAGACCGAACATTGTCGGAGGAGTCTATCGAAGCGGTGATAGAGCGCATAGCAGATGAAGTCTTAAGCCTAAAGGTTGTTACTTCCCAAAGCATGCTCTCAAAGGGGGGCCGCAACGGTGTCCTGATTGCCCCTGATTCCTCCGTTGGCTTATCGACTCTGCGGGAACGTGGGGTAGACGCAGTGTTGATGACCGAGCTGTCGGATTTTAAAGATCGTTCGGGTTCTTCGATAGGTGGTGACCCGGCGACGGTTTCTTTCGTTATGACGATTAAGAGTACAGATGGAGGCGCGGTCATCTGGCGCGCTCACTATTTTTACCGGCAAGAGGCTTTGAGCGAAAATCTGCTGAAGTTAGGGGACCGCCTAGGTAGTGGCGGCACCGGGGCCGGCTGGGTTACCGGGCGGGCCATCTTTGAGCGGGGAGTTGATATGGCCCTACGCGATTTTGGTAGCCGGCGCGAAGCGCTTTTCCTCTCTGCTTCTCCATCCGCTGCTATTAGCGCCAATCCCTAGAAAGACGTTTTGTACAGTAAGATTTACCCTGTGGCCACGCTTGTTGAGGTGCTATTATTGCTCTGCATCTCAGCTCGCTAGTGGGGGGATAGAACCTCACGTGGGCAGAGTGTTTGTCGGAAGGTTATTCCAGAGGCAGCATGACAGCAGTACAGAAGAGACGGACATCAGATCGAGTGAAGACACAAAAGCCTGCTAAGCTTTCAGTTAAAGGGCCACCAAAGGGTGCGCGCGTTGCATGGCGCCCAAAGGACTGGGTCCGCGATGTTGTCTCTCTTGGATTGTTAGCTGTTGGCGTACTCCTTTTCTTAAGTTTGGCCTCGCACTTCTACCTCGTCGCCGTCGGTCGGTCGTTCGGTCCGCATACTAATTTAATGGGGCCGACCGGACACATCATCTCGACACTTCTTCAGGGGCTTCTGGGATGGGCTGCTATTGTTCCGGTTTGCGGTCTTTTGTGGCTTGCTTTTTTTCGCCCTTTTGGTGGCGCAGAACACACCGCACGCAGATACGGCCTCGGAACGGTGATAGTTGCCGGTTTAGGTGCGGTGGCTTTCCTTGCGGCCCTTTTGTGCATTGCGGCTGGACCGACTGCTGCGGGCGATATCGGATCCTCAATCTATCGTGGGTTATCAAGGATTCTCGGAGGGGTCGGCGCTCTAGTGACTACTTCGCTCTGTCTGGCGGTGGCTGGTGCCATCCTATGCCAGCGCACAATAGGCGATGTGGCATCGGGTATTCGGTGGAGCGGTCAGCGCTTGGCTACCTTCATTTTTCTAGTGACTCCTCGCTTTTTAATTACCGCTGCTACCTATAGTGCACGCTTGTGCGGCCGTGGTCTATGGAGTGCTTCAAGGGCCGTATGGCAGACGCTGTTTTCCGGAGCAGCACGGCCGAAGGATCTTCCGCAACCTCGTGAAGTAGAGCTTCGGCCGCGGGTGCGCAAGAATATCCCTGTGCCTGAATCGGAGCAGGTAACGGTAAAGGTAGTTGCGCCGGTTTCACAGGTTACCCATGAGCGCGCGGACCCTATTATCGTTAAGCAAAAAGTGGTCGATGGAGCTGCTAAGAGCGCAGCCAAAAATGCGGCGAAGAAAGACCAGAAGGGAGAGTCTGAGAAAGCCCCTCTTGGTGCACCTGAATTCGATGACTACATTCAACCTGACCTCCAGCTTTTGACAGCAGAAGATGCCCTCGATGCAGGAGAGGACGATGAAGAGCTGCGGCTAAAAGCCGAGCAGATCGAGGCTAAGCTGCGGGATTTTAATATCGCTGGGCGAGTTACGCAGGTTCATCCTGGGCCAGTTATCACGCTCTTTGAATTTGAGCCAGCTCCAGGCGTTAAGGTCGGCCGTATCGCGGCGCTGCAGGACGATCTTTCAATGAGCCTTAAGGCGTCTAGTATTCGTATTATCGCACCTATTCCCAAGCGGGGAACTGTTGGGATAGAGGTTCCGAACAAAAACCGAGCAACAGTGCGGCTGCGTGACTGCCTTGAGAGTGAGGCGTTCGCCTCTGCGGATTCTATCCTATGCGTTCCATTGGGTAAGGATACCTATGGAGACGCCGTGGTCGTAGACATCGCCTCGATGCCTCATCTACTTATGGCCGGAGCAACAGGTACTGGTAAATCGGTCAGCATCAACGCGCTTCTCCTGAG
>JBIKKT010000037.1:0-37294 GCA_044360195.1 Bdellovibrionota bacterium
TGTTCTTTCCTGCTAAAAGAAGTTTACAACCCGAAAGCCTTCATCCTTCACGCGGCGTTGCTGCGTCAGGGTTTCCCCCATTGCGCAAAATTCCTAACTGCTGCCTCCCGTAGGAGTCTGGACCGTGTTCCAGTTCCAGTGTGGCTGATCGTCCTCTCAGACCAGCTACCCATCGTAGCCTTGGTAGGCCGTTACCCTACCAACTAGCTAATGGGACTTGGACCACTCTCCTCGCGCCTTACGGCTTTACCGACCGAAACCGCAGTTTCAGACGGACTATTCGGTATTAGCCAAGCTTTCGCCTGGTTATCCCCAGCGAGAAGGCGAATTATCCAAGTATTACTCACCCGTGCGCCACTGTACTCGTATTGCTACTTTCCCGTATGACTTGCATGTCTTAGGCACGCCGCCAGCGTTCATTCTGAGCCAGAATCAAACTCTCTAATTCAAAGAAAAATCTGCTACGTAATTCCATCTCTTTCGAGATGGTTACGAAATTATATAAGCCCATCACTTGCTAGTACTACCCACAACCCTCACCCTCCCGAAGGAGAATGAAAAGTCAGGCTGTACTTAGAGTTTAGTTCATTCATGAACCGTTCCTCTCAACTTTAGGCCGCTGACGACCTAAAGTTCTAAACAGCTTCTACCCATAACCTAGTTGTTTTACTACCTTTTCTTACCGCTCGTTACCGGGCGGCAAGGTCGGGAAGTTTCAATCATTTCGCGCCTTTCGTCAAGATGTCCTCTCAACTTTTTTTCAATCATTTTTAGTGATTGATGAGGTCACGAAGGGAATCTCCCTCGACTCTGTTTTGCGACTTTCAAGTTTCCTTGCTTGCCTCAAAACGGTCGCGGATAATAGCCAGAGGCTCGCTTAGAAGTCAACACTAGCGGCCGATGATTTCTACACTTATTTGCATTCATCCGCCTTTTGCTACCAGCCATGAGTTTAACACAACGCGCGATTTTAGTTGGAACAACACCACAGCGCGGTTTAGGATAGTGCCGGTTGTTATTGGAGTTTCTATGCCCTCATTTGATGTAATTTCCCAAGTAAATATGCAGGAAGTGAAGAATGCAGTCGATCAGACAGTGCGAGAGATAGGCACTCGTTACGACTTTAAAGATACGCTTGCTACCGTTGAGCTTAAGGAGAAAGAAGGGCAGATCCTAATCCATACCACCGACAAGATGCGACTGACCGCGATACAGGAACTGCTTAAACAGAAGCTGTCAAAACGCGGCGTAAGCTTGCGCTCGGTTACCTTTGAAGATGCTCAGGCAGCTGGCGGTGACACCACCCGGCAGACAGTCACAGTAAAGCAGGCGCTCTCTGACGACGAGCGTAAGCGTATTAACAAATTGATTAAGGATTCCAAGCTTAAAATAACTTCTCAGATCCAGGGCGACCAAGTCCGCATTACGGGCAAGAAGAGAGATGACTTACAGACGGCGATAGCACACCTAAGGGCTTCTGTTAACGACCTCGACCTACAGTTTACGAACTTTAGAGATTAGCTCCCGTTACCTTTAAAGAACCACCGCTGCCGCTTACCAGTTGAGCACGCAGGCTGATTATCGAAACAGTACTGTAGTCGCGCAAATCGCTGTGCCACATCACGCTCAACCTCTGTACTATTAGGCGGCAAAGAATCACCATTCCATGCATACATCGAACCTTGTAAGCGCAGTGAATAGTACCCTGCCCCCTCCGTAAAGATTCTCACTGAAGACGGATTAGCACCAAACAACGGAGCGGTGTACGGCTCAACGAAGATGGCCGAAGTGGACAACTCACTCTTAGGATCACGCACCCTCGGCAGATATCGAAAGAGGTCCGCTTGCTGAAACACTCGCTTGTCTATACCCGACTGAACATCTTTACCAAGCAGCAGTAGCGGCACGCGAGCTTCAGCAGACGGGCCGTATTTTCTGCGCTCTGCGACAGTTACAGGCAGCATTTTTCGATGATCCCCTGTAACAATGAGCTGCCCATCATCAAGCAACCCGCGCTTCATGAGCTCCCCATAAAACCTAGCAAACTGCGAATCGGCGTAATCCGTAATATTTTCCTCGGTTGATTCTCGTCCAAGCGGATCAATAAATGGCAGATGCGCGGAGGTTGTCTCGACGACCAACAGCAGCTTCTTATGCTTACCTAAGTCACCCGCCAAGCGCTCAAGCACCTCGTCATACAAAACGCCATCTGCAGCAGCGCCAAAGGTAAACTTTGGCGCTTCCCTGAATCGAGCTACCTCAGCTACTCCAAGAGCCTCGTCAAAACCGAACTTTGTCAGAAGCTTGGACTTCTCTCGAAAGCTCATCGGTCCCGATGAAATCAGGGTTGTGTGGTAACCAAATTTTTTAAGTGCTCGCACGACCGAGTCCTGCTCCCAGAATGCATGACGGAAGGAGACAGGCGCACCCGGGTATACGATCGGCGGATTACCGATAAATAGAGACGTTAAACCACCCTCTGTTACGGTGTGATTTGCAAAGAAATTCAGGAACAATCGACCCTTCTTTGATATCTCATCGAACCGCGGATATCGGTCAAAGATCCCTGAAGTACGCTGCGAATCTACGGAGGAAAATGACTCGATAATTACCAGCACAACAAGAGAAGCCGACGGCGACTGCTGCGGAAGAAACAGCGACGCCTCAGCACCCAATCGCGTGAGATCATACGGTGCAAGTTTATTACGGGGACCACCAAACATATTGGCGCGCAGAACGTTTAGGGAGGTTGCCAGCCTTGTCTGCGGCGCCAACCCGACACTTGAGGCTATCAGCAAAACTAGTGCTGCCGAGACAACGGTGCTTCTATTCAAATTAACGGTAAAGCGGTGTGCGTACACCACCAAGCACACCAATAGCACCACAAGACCGCCGCCTGTCTTGAGCTGCTCCTTTAAGTCACTCTCTCCAGCAAAGCTGAAGATATCAAAGACATTCACCCGATAGTTCAGTCGCGTGATAATCAAAACATCAGCACCGTACCAACAGAGAATCAGGGTCAGAAAAGTATTAGTTGCAAATTGCACCACTCGCGGATAGCGCACACTTTGGATGTAAACACCTACAGCGAAGATAGCAATAAAAGAGAGGTCTCCCAGGAAGCAGTACGCTGCATTGCTACACGCTCGAAAGAAAGGATACGGCAGCGAAATGGCCACAGCTTTTACGACCGCTAGGGCTATCACTGCCACTAGCAAGAAGGGGCTAACCTCGCAGCGGTCCTCAGAAATAGAAGCAACTCGTGTAATCTCTGCCATGTAACCCCATACGGGGGTCAACAGAAGCACTGCTGCGCTTTAGTAAATACTACAACTTTCTAACCGTTTGCTGGGCGCCTTTATCTTCTACGCTGTACCCAAGCCCCTTTATCTGCTCACGCAGACTATCGGACTCTGCCCACTGCTTCGATGCACGCGCGTTTGCTCTGCACTCAAGGAGCTCCTGCACAGCCGCTGGGACCTCAACTGCCACCTCTTTCCAGGTGCTCATACCGAGGCCAAGCACCTCATCAAACGCCAGCAACGCAGCCCGCTTTTCAGCCGGCGAAAGCGCAGCAGAGCCCAGAGTTTCCCACATAAGTGCCACTCCGCGGGAGGAATTGAGATCCGCACACAACTCCGCAACGAAGGCGTTCTTTAACTCTATCGTCGTTGCTGTCTCGCTACTATCGCTTCCTAAAGCGAGAAACACGCGTTTCAATTTTGCAAGCGTTTCATGTGCAGCTCGAAGAACATCCCAGCTAAAAGCAAGTTGTTTTCGATACGAAGTTCCGAGACAGAGAAAGCGTAGGGCAAGCGGGTCAAGCCCCTGCTCAACAATATCGCTTACCGTTGTGAATCCTCCGCTACTCTTGGCGATCTTTTCGTTCTTTTCGTTCACGAGAAATTCACCGTGCATCCATACGTTCACGCACTGGTGTCCACAGGCGCAATCAGACTGCGCAATCTCGTTTGAGTGGTGCACTGGAATGTGGTCGACACCACCGCAGTGGATATCAAAGCGGTCTCCCAGGTACCGCCTCGCCATGGCACTACACTCGATGTGCCACCCGGGGTATCCGCGGCCCCACGGTGAATCCCACACTAACTCTTGGCCTTCAAACTTGGAGCGGGTGAACCACAGAACAAAGTCGTGTGGATTTCGCTTATGAGCATCAACTCCAACCCGCGCACCCGCCTCGAGTTTATCGAGCTGCAAGAGACCGAGCCGGCTGTAGTGCGGAAATTTTGAGATATCAAAGTAGACGTTCCCCTCTGCTTGGTAGGTAAATCCCCGCTCCTCAAGCATCTGAATCACCTCAATCATCTCACCGATATGCGCCGTAGCTGCGCACACAACCGTAGGTCGAGTAATGTTAAGCAGAGCAGCATCACGAAAGAACGCGTCAGTATAAAACTGCGCTATTTCGGCAGAAGACTTACCTTCGCGTCGCATCGCGACAAGCATCTTGTCTTCGCCCTCATCAAGATCACCAACGAGGTGCCCAACGTCAGTTATGTTCATTACGTGTTGGACGGTGTAACCCGCAACTCGCAAGGTCCGCACCAGAAGATCTTCAAAGATATATGCGCGGAAATTTCCAACGTGTGCATAGTGGTACACGGTGGGCCCACAACAGTAGAGCTTAACTAATCCCGGCTCTATGGTGTTTAGCTCCTCTACGGAGCGGTTGAGGGTGTTGTACAAACGAACTTGAGATATCATCAGAAAAATATAGTCCAATCAGTAGAGAAAGTCAGGAGCAAAAGATTCAGTTATCCGACTTACCGAGTCACCTGGCCCAGGGCTCACAAAAGCAACAAATCCGGAAGCTTATAACGAGGGGCAGCCCTAGGCGAGCCACTCAGCTTAGACAAAGATGACGTGCATTCTAAAGAGCGGCTAAAACCCTGCCGATGCCTGATTAACCTGGGGAAAAACCGTAGCGGCGATTGGGAGAAAAAGGGCAAGCATGGCAACAGAAAATGAAACACAGCCCGAGAGCGCAACCGATCCGAGACACTCCTCCATCCTAGTTGTTGACGACTCGCCCACGTTTCGTAATGCAACGCGCCGTATGCTTCAAACTCTGGGCTACCGACAGGTTGTTGAATGTAACTGTGTCAAAGACGCTCTGAAAGAGCTCGACCAAAGGCCTATAGACCTTATCATTTCAGACTGGACCATGCCAGAAATGACCGGCCTTGATTTCTTTAACGCGGTCCGCGCCAACGACCGCTTTAAAGACCTCCCGTTCATAATTGTCTCCGCAAATCAGGACCGACGAACCATGCTCTCAGCGACTAAGGCTGGTATCTCCTCGTTCATCTTCAAGCCCCTAAAAGCGGATTCATTCGCAAAGAAGCTCCACGAAATTTTTTCGCGATAACCGCAGCCGCTACCTTTTGATCACCACCAAGATTAAGTGCTCTAGATAACCTGCCTGTACTCTACCAGGCCAGAAACTGCGCCTCTCACGTCCACAGCGCACCGGCTCTGATGGCACCTATCACTGGGACAGAGATCAGCTGCCCGTCAGCAAGCACTCTCGGTTGCAGCAACACCGTAGTACCGTTCACTCCGCGACGCTCAAGCAGCGCGCTAAACGTGCTCTCTAACGCGGTCAGATATCCTGGAACGTACCGCGCCATGGCGCTATCGAGGGCTACGGTGAGGTCATTTCTGCCAGCACAGATCTGATTAAAAACTGAGAAATAACAAAGCGCGCCTGCAGCTACACCCGCCCGAGCAACAACGTATGAGGCGATCTCACGCACAGTTGAGCACCTAGCATCATCGAATGGGAGCGATTCAGTAGCAGAGGAATCAGAGAGCAGGTTGGAGATAACAGGCATGGTGAAGAACTGCCCCGCCGTGTTTATCGTAGCCGCAACGCTCTGAAGCTCTGAAGCCCCCGCTCGCGCTGCAGCCAGCACATGCTTATCAAGCAAAGCCGGCAACCATTTACCTGATAGCAGATCCTCTAAAGCAACCGGCATACCAGTGCTTGCTGCAAGAGCTAGATCACCCTCTGACAGGTGCGGCGTTGCTATCTTAAAGAGACTCCCTAACTCTGTGTTGAATATAAAATCTTCCTCTGTCCCCAACACACCAACATCGGTGCAATTTCCACCAGAAGATGCAACGACTCCAGCATGAGCACCGGGGAGCGCAGTAAGGGTAAACACCGTGTCGTTCCCCATCAGAAAAACCTTGGGCTCAAAACCACACTGCTGAAAGCTATCAAGAAACAGGGTACCCAAGTCGTATCCATCATGTAGCCCAGATACGAACCACTCGTTCTTACGGTACGTTCCCACCGCTATTCCATTCACGAGTCCGGTTACACCACTCACCCCGGACCTTACTACCGGAGCAGAATCTATCTGGTTTGACCACACCACACTCACACTCCGCACCGCTGACGGAGCATAGCCACTACGCAACATAAGATCGCCACACTGCGCAGCGACGCGCGCACAGAACGACTCAATCGGAAGCCGCGACGAGCTACTGTCCAAGAAATGCGAATTTTCGCTATCAAACAAGAGCTCCCACGTCTCTTTCTCTTGCGTAAAGTATGCGATGGCAGCTTTAGTGTGCGTACCGCCAACATCAAGGGCGAGGCTAATAGAGCCATGCGGTGGCAAGACCGCAGAAGCTGCTCGGCGCATCAGTGAACGGTCTCGCAAACAGTGTACAAATGAGCGCCCCGTAGCGGCATCGCGGACGTACTCCTCCCCCTGCTGGATGAATCCTTCGAGGTTGTTCTGCAAGCGGTCGAGGCCACAAATAAGTTTCATATTGTCAAACCGAGGCTTAAGATGGGATGTACCTTACTCAGCAGCTCACTACTGTAGTACAAAAAGCAGAGATGGCGGTAGCATGCAACATCAACCAACCATATTCGAACGAAGGAGCGCCGACTCGCACTCCCTAACTACCAGTGAATCCTTCGCTGAGATATTCACAGACTGGAAGCCAGGCAGAGAATCATTTCTCTTCTTCGCCCCGCACGATGACGACTCGGCCATTAGCGTTGGTCTACTGATACGCGAAGCGCGTCGCAACTCGATACCGGTTCGAATCGTCGTCGTTACCGATGGCCGAAACGGCTACGTAGCTCTCAAAGACAGAGAAACCATCGTGGAACGTCGGCGTGCTGAGACGCTACAATCATATGCCCTTCTTGGTGTACCGGAATCAGAGATCGTTTTCCTTAACTTTCCCGACGGCGATCTGCAAAATTACTTTGGCCGTCGTCGAGCTGTGGCAGGAGACCCTGCGGACGAGCACGGATATACGGGGCTTGAAAACCACTTTGTACGTGAGCTGCGAAGAAGGACTCTTATTAACGGCTCTGCAATAACTCCGACCCGGGTCTTTGTCCCAAGCCTTGCAGACTATCACCAAGACCACGTGGCGGTTGCGCGCGAGGTTCCGATCTGTCTTTTCCATGCACTTGGAGGAATCTGGCCTGAATGTGGAGATGCGCTCTCGGTAGCGCCTATGCTGTATTGGCACTGCGTGTACTGCAGATTCCCCGATAATCAAGAGCCAAATATTCGAATCAAAGGTAGCCCGGAAGCATTCGCAGCCAAGCTTAAATCAATCGAAGCGTACAACTCGCAGGGACAGATAGCCGGGATGGTAGAGGGGCTTAGGAAAGCTCCGCCGGTTGAGTACCTGCTTGAAGAGACCTTCTCTCTCTTCCAAGCGGGAAGCTACGATCACTGTTTTAAATCGCAGTAGGAATTGATAGCGGCAGTTACTTACGCTGCACCTTCTCGAGGTGCACCTGCAATCGTTCGCAATCCCACTAGAACCAATCCTGCAAAAGCAAGCGCAAGCGCAATCCACTGCGCCTCGCTCAATGAGAGCGCATAGCGAGGATTAACGCGTAAGAACTCAACCACAAATCGCTCAATTGATATCAACACCAGATACAACCCGAACCTCTGATACCCGTTAGCAAGCAGGGTACGACTCGCTTCAACGCGGCTTAACACCCACAGAACAACAAGCGACAGGGTCGATTCAAAGAGGGGCGTTGGATACACAAGCTCACCGGGTGACGTTGGAACAACACCAGTGGAATATGACATCCCCCAAAAGCTGTCAGTTGCCATCCCGTAATCACCATCACCAGACAACTGACATCCGAGCCGTCCGACCGCGTACCCAAGCGCAAGGCACGGACCGAGAGCATCACACAGCTTGGAGATATCAGTCCCGTCTCGTCGCGCAAGCACATACACGCAGACGGTAGCGACGATAAATCCGCCGTAGAAAGTAAACCCCGCGCTCGCCGTCAGAGCCGAAAGAAGATCATTTTTATAGAACCCCCAGTTCTCACCGATATGCCATAGCCGCGCCCCTAACAGACCAGAGATACCACCAGCAGTGACGTATCGTTCAGCGAGTGCAGGATTGATACCGTACACAGTGAAGCTCCGCGCAAGCCGAAGCGCCCCAGCAAACAGGGCAAGCGCTATCATGAGACCGAAGCTTCTAATCGGAATCGGACCTAGTTCCAGTATATTTGGTATCATTTAGTTTGCGTTAAAAGTGCCGAGAGGCTGCGCAACACTTTCGCACTCCCCCACTCACGGGGACCCACGATGCGCACCACCGGCGTGTCATCTTCAGGATCAGGTAGTAGCACTATCTGATGCTTTTCATCGAGAATAAAAGTTTCTGGAAGCCCTTTAATCTCGTAGGGCCTCTTAGAGCTACCCGCCTCATCATGAATAATCGGAAAGGTAATACCGAACCGCCCTACTATCTCAGCTATATTTTCGCGCGTATCATCTACGGCAATCCCCACAACAGTCCCCCCCTGCTCCTTAAGCAGTCGATGCAACTGCTCAAGCCCCGGAAGCTCTGCAATACAGGGTGGGCACCACGATGCCAGGAAGTTTACAACTACAACCTTGCCCTTGATCTGATCGAGGGCCAAGGGCTCCCCTGTTAGCGATGCGCCTTCAATATTTGGCGCCTGAGATCCTGGAGTTATCGCGCGCCGTCCCCCACCGTCGCATCCCAGGCTAAAGGCAATGAACACCATCAAGAGGACGTATCTCTTCCACATACGAGTAATGTGCCGCAAAATGCGCCACCCCACAATTCACGTAAAGTGAATGAGGGGTAGAGAGCCTGTCGGTACCGATCGTAACCTGACCGAGCAAACTATGGCGTTCTTTATTTGAAATCTTCTTACGAAGCTGCTGGAGTAGAAGACGGCAACTTGCCGTACTTCTTCTTAAACCGGTCAACGCGCCCCTCTGTGTCGAGCAGCTTTTGCTTTCCGGTGTAGAACGGATGACACTGAGAGCACACACCAACGCGGATCTCAGGGATTGTAGCGCCCGTTGTAAAGGATGTGCCACAGCCGTTGCAGTAAACTTGAGCTTGATAATAGGTTGGGTGGATGTTCTCTTTCATAGGGCGGAGAAGCTACTGTAAGGGTGCTTTGGTGTCAACCTCTGGCGCACCATTCTGTTATGGCGGCGACTAGCTCAGCGGGTGGATTAACCCCCCGCCGGGCCGCAAAATCCATAAAAATCAATTCAATTCGAGCCTCTATAGCTACTTTTCCCTTGGAATTAAGCACCCGCTGGTTAAAAAATACAGACCGCCCTTCTATCTCGATACTATCGCAGGTAACGGTCAAAAGCCCCCCTTTAAGCTCACGCTTATAGGCAGCTTGAACACTCCCCACGACAGCGCCCAAACCGCACTTCAGGTAGTCCTTGTAGGGCAATCCAAGCTTATCCAGTAGCGCCTCTCGGGCGCGTTCAAAGAGGTAAAAGCACCGGCTGTGGTGCACGTGATCATAGACTGGCTCTACCCACTCGGCGGGGGTCTCGATTTCAAGAGAGAACATAGACCGCAATTATATCGTGCAGTGGCGGTTGAAGCTACAGTACTAATCCTGTACGGGAGCTACTTCATTGGACCGCCGGTTTTAGCCCGCCCAAAAAGCTTCCTACAATCTGCGGGCTAAAGCCCGCGGTCCAATTGCAGCGGAACGCTCTCCTCAATCACGGGTTCCGCGAACACCCGAAAGATGTTCTAGTTAAGAGTGCGCGATCCCTCATTGTAAACGCTGAAGAGGTACCTCAATGAAACAAACATTTGCAGCCCGTGTTAGCCGAGCTCTTGAGATATTAAAGAAAAACAACGAGCCTGCCGCCCTTGTAGTGTCAAGCAATCCGCTTCAGGTTCGCTCGCGCGATACCCATTATCCGTTTCGCCAGAACAGTGACTTCTTCTATTTCACTGGATCACTGTGCCAAGATGTATCGCTGGTTCTAAACCCACATTCGAAGACCCCTATTCTCTTTGTCACGCCACCTAAAGATGACCTCAAGGTCGTGTGGGAGGGAGCGCAGCCTTCACTAAAACCTGTTATTAAAGAGCTACGGGCTACAGTTGTAGCAACGAAGGATCCAGTAAAAGCGCTTTTGCAATCCATTCGCGGCGTAAAGACGGCGTATCTCCAATCAGGAATCGGGAACGCAAGCTCTGAGCTTAAACGCGAGCTGAGCCTACGTAGCCGCACCGAGCTACGTAACCTACCGACAACGGTAGTTGATAGCGACCAATTAACGGCTACGCTTCGCCTCTACAAAGAGCAGCTTGAGATCGAACAGATCATCACAGCTTCTGATATCACCTCTGATGCCCTCGTTAATGCATTGCCGCTTATTCGCGATGGGGTATCTGAACGCGAGATTGCTGCCTTCCTTGACTACTTCTACGCCGTTAACAACGCAACTGCTGCATTCAATGCAATCGTTGCAACGGGACGATCTGCTGCAACGCTCCACTACCATGCACTCAACAGAACACTCAAAAAAGGAGAGCTGCTGTTGATTGATACAGGTGCTGAATACAATATGTATGCTGCCGATATATCGCGAACGATACCGGTAAACGGCACCTGCTCTCAGGAGCTACGTGACCTGTACGAGGTCGTCCTACGTGCTCAACTAAAAGCCATCCAAGCAATAAAGCCAGGCATCACGGTTCAGAAGGTGTATGATGTGGCAGCAAGTGAACTGATTTACGGACTCCGTTACTTCGGAATACTAAAGGGCACGCAAGCACAGATAAAGAAGAAAGGTACCTTTAAAAAATACTTCCCTCACGGCATAGGCCACTCGCTCGGTATCGATGTTCACGATGTTTCAACGGGACCAAACGACCGAGTTACCGTACTCGAGAAGGGCATGGTTATAACTATCGAACCGGGGCTCTATTTTAGTCAGCCAACTGGTCCCCTTCCCGCCTGCGGCGTTCGTATCGAGGATGATATCCTCGTGACCGCACGCGGCCATGAGGTGCTCACAAGCAACTCACTAACGAAGGATTTTGATACCTTGTGTGAGTTGGTTGGGGCGGCGACTAATTCGTAGTAGCACTGCGAGCTGCTACTTCAGGCTGCCTCCGCCAGCGCCTGCCTTTGCAGCTCCTTAGCAGCCCGCACATGCTCAACCTCACTCACAAGTTGCCACTCAGGGCCAAAACGCCCCACCACTTGGCAGTAGGTGCGAAGGATGCTTACTCCGTCGACAATTACCACTTCTTGTTTCGTGGCTAAATCATTTCCAACCAGAGCGGCGTCTTCCATCTTGGGCTCAACAGGAAGCGCTTGCTCTTCGCGGACCTCACCAACCACCTCCGGTGCAGCCTCGTGACGCATAGCTTCGGCTGCTCCTGCGCCGAACGCTAGATTAAAGCCCGGTCTCTTTTTAAAAGCCTTCTCGACCCCCGCTCTTACATGCGCGCCTAACACCGATACGTAGGTCGACTCGAATGCCAGCTCAGCACTTTGAAGCATCTTCGCCTCAAACTGCTGGATACCGTGTCGTTGAACGAAATCTGAGACCGAACCTGAAATACCCTTCATAAAGGTTTGCTTCATCGGATCCTCAAGCACCGACTTTAGACTCGCCCGAAGACCGTTTGTAATGCCCGCTGTGAGCGACTCCTTCATCAGCGCCTCATAGCCTCCTTGCTGAACAGCCCGACAGAGGTGCTTAGCAAGCTCTTTGGAACCCTGATCTCCAAGTTCAGGCGCAAGCTGTGCTATCGATTTCTGCAACGCAGAATTACCGAACCCAAAATAGCTCAAGACCCTTCCGCCACCGAAGCCGAACTGACCAAGCACGCCCGCTTTGGCGGCTTTATCTAAGATCTCTTTGCGTACCACCGCTGCGACCTTGTCAGTCACACCGAGCGACGTCATGACTCCATTTATTTCAGGAGTAAGTGCTTTCACTGATAGCTCTGAGAGCTTATCACTGGCAACCTGCCCTACCTTCTCTGAGGTGGCACCAAACATCTTCTTGGCAGCCTCAACCTCGGGGCCCACAAAACTCTCGAGGTGCTCAGACACAAATCGTGAAGCACGAGTCATCGCATCAACGCCGAGCTTCGTTACCTTATCTGCGCCCTTTTCAGCGATGATATCAGCCCCAACCTTGTGACCTACACCATCGCCGACCTTGAGTAGCCCATCTTTCACAACTTCTTTGCCCACCGGAGCGATCTTCCCCATCGCCTTCTGAATGAGTTGATTACCGTACTTACTCACAACTACTGTCAGCGCAACTGCCAACAAAGCGCCGCCAATCGCCATAGGATCACCCGAAGCGAGCGCTGAGGTTATCGTGCCCATGTTTTGCAACACGGCACCGGCGATTATCATGCCGAAGCCTGCACCACTGACAAACGCAAGCGCAGTTCCAGCGAATTGGCACGCTCCGATGGCAAACTTCTTCCAGTCTCCCTCGCGGATGCCTTCATACATCCCGGTTAAGCCGGTTGCATTAGAGAGAAACCTCAGAGCAATGCCAGTAACAACACCCAGACCCTTTCCGATCGACAGTAGCGTAGAAACTGGCTCATCGTACGCTTTGCGGAGATACGATGAAGCCATACCCCACAGCCCCTGCTGCTGCTGTGAGACGGGCTCTGCTTGCTTGGTTGTCGCTACGGGATCAACCATAGCCGGCGTAACCCGGAGTCGATCGCTGCGAGACAGTCGCTCAAGCGTGACGACTCTACGTCGATCTTCTTCTGCAAATATCTCGTGCGCGGAGCCGCCTGCCAGAGCCGCCGGACGACCCGTTGCAACACCATTTCGTAGCATCCCAGCACGGAACTCGTCTTTTCCATCGGGACACAATATATCTACTTCTCCAAGAGCCCGAGCTTGTAGTCCGCCGACACCTGACGTGAGGTTCTCCTTCAAGCGCTCAGAGCCCTTTGCAGTGTTTCCAAATGCTGGATCATCAAGTCGTACTGTCATCGCCCCTTCCCCCTTCCTTGGTTTTAGCGCTGTTCTAGCAGGGTGGTGAAAAAAGGTTCCGTCGTGAGCATTTTGAGAGTTTAGGCGAAACGAGGCGGAGATGCCGAAAAAACCGGAGGCGTATCCTCTGAGATACGTCGAGGATTTTTTTGGCGTTTCCAACGAAGTTGCAGCCAAACTATCAAAATGCGCAACAGGAAATCCTTTTTCACCACCCTGCTAGGGTTATGAGCGGCTTACGACCCTGCGTTACTTCCATTTCCGCGGTCATCTGGCGACGCCCTGGCAAAACCCATACGAATCTGTCGCTTTAAGTTCTATAACCCTATAAAAAATGCAGAGCCTTCTTCCCCAAGTGAAAAATGACTAGCGATTATGCATGTGATAGCTAGTCAGGAGCTAATTATTCTTAGGGTAGTGGAGAGCACTGTGACGAAAGCCTCGAGGCGTCTCTGGGGGCTTTCGCCATGGTGGTGAAGGTTAACCCCAATACAATTAATGAATGGTTTAAAACTTATAGTAGGCGTGCTCAGCGCTGGTCTGTCGGTCATGTTGTTACTATCGGCAGTTTTTTGGTCCCTAGCTATGCTCTGTGGTTGGCCTGAGGAGTTAGCACCCGGACCGGGCGCCGCTGGGCGCTTGTTCCTGTATTTTGGACTGGGGCTGTTAGCGGGCTACTGGCCCCCCGCGGTCTGCTGGATCGTAGCGGGAGCCGTGATTGTGCCAGCCATCATCCTCAGTCAAATCTTCCTGTGGTTTGAGGGTGATGAACCTGAGGACCAAGATGGATATCAAAACATCGAGCACCCGGTCACAACCTAGTGCTCGGTCGATTTTTTTGAGGAAGTCAGAGGCCTACATTAGCTGGTAGGCCTCTGACTCTCCCTTCTCTCTACTCCTTAAGAAAATTAGCCTCTTTAAATGCCGCGAAGCAGGCATCCAAGAATTAATCAGATCTAGAAGTCTGGCGATCCTAGCCGATCGCCCGGCCATCAAAGCCAAACTTCTCTGGATCGTTAACGATCATAGAGAGCGCTATAACTTTGGGAACGAAACGTCTCGTCTCTCCAGAGAGGTTTCCAGCGCGGGAGATCTCCCAGAAATCGTCCTCTCCATGACGTGCTACAGCACGGTTGATGGCACCAGAGCCAGCGTTGTAGGCAGCAAGAGCCAAATTCCAGTCATTAAAGGTGAGAAACAAAGAACGTAAGTGTTTTGCTGCTGCAACGGTTGAAAGCGCAGGATCCAGCCGCTCATCCTTGCGACCAGAAACCTTTAATCCGTAACTACGAGCCGTTGCGCTCATAAACTGCCACATTCCACGAGCACCAGCTGGGCTCTTAGCACTCGGATTAAACCCACTCTCAACGGCTGCCACGGTAAGGAGCTCAGTGGGAACCCCCTCCCCCTCAAACACCTTGGACATTGCCTCTGCATGTTCAGAGTGTTTCTCAAGAACCTGCACTACAGTGCCTCTATCTTTAGTCATGAAGCGGTCAAGCTCGTGCTGAACCTCTGGGTTGATGCCAAACTCAGGGCGCGGAAGAACGCGCTTAGCCTGAACCGATGCCTGACGGGGCGAAAACTTAGCAGAAGCGAAGAGTGGCTCACTCGCTGCAACCGGTCCCTTGCGGTTACCACCACTGACGGAACGCCCTCCACCGATCAAGCTGCATCCTGAAGAGAAGATTAAAAGCAGAGCCACCAATACAACGGAGGAAGTACGCGACACGACCCTGCAAACAGCTTCGCGCGCGGGGCATGCCGCGAAGAGTGGATTAACGGAAGCTGTGAAAAGGTGAGGTGTTGTGACCATACGTTGAGCCAGTGGGGCCAAGTACAGCCCAAAGTGACCCAAAAGGGCAAGTTCTACGGAGCCCTGGATGTAGCTCAGATCAGCTTAGAGAGGGGCAACTGACTAGAAATACAGGCCACCCCGAAAATTAACCACTGTTTTAATTTTGTGCATCTGCGACACCCCCCTCTAGAAGGTTCCCATCTGTCGCTATCTGCATCTCATTACTCTATAGGGAGTTTATCAATCTGGCATGAGGTGTAAGGTCGTGATCCCTCCTGTCGCTAGTGGTTTTAAAATGAATCTTTGTTAGACTGTCAGCTGCTCCCCCAGGAACATATGAAGCGCTCTCGATACTTTCACCTACTCCGTTCGTCGCCCCGACTTATGCGTCGACTACAAAGCGTGCTGGGGTTTGTTGTGGCCGGCACGCTGTGCGGATGTGCCTTGATGCAAACGTCTGAGCCGGTAAAAAAGGTTCAACGCGCCTGGTTAAATAGCGGAGTTGTTGCTGTCTCGCGCCCTGTTCCAGAGGTTGCTGCTCCTCACGTTTCACCACCAACAATGCTCGGGTTTATGCCCAACAAGCACTCAAGCAGTGGAGCTGTGGTAGTGATAGAACGCTCCTCACAATCTGTTCACATAGTATCCCCCAAAGATGAAGAGAGACGCTTCGCAGCAGAAGGAGCGGATGCCCTCCGGCCCGGGGTATACTCTGTCGAGCTAAAACAGACTGAACCGGTCTGGTATGCCCCACCGTCGTATTTTGAGGCGCGAGGACTCCAAGTTCCGGGCGAAGGAGACAAGCAGCGCTTTCTTCGGGGAGCACTGGGCGCCCGAGCTCTCTTTATAGATGGACAGACAGCTATACACGAAGGCCCTATGTGGTCTGAAGAGGTTGGAGGCCTACGGCTTGACCCCGAGGATATGACTGCGGTGTATAAAGCCCTCCACGTTGGCGCTCGGGTTGAGGTTCGCTAACTCAAAAGACCTAGCCTAATAGCTTTGGCCCTAGAATCACGCTATACTCGCTATCGTTGTCACTAACTATGAGTAAGTTGACAGCACGTTCATAAAGGCGCGGCATTCAAATTATTGTATCGCCGCGACAGTTTTGGGTAGAGGGCACCGCTTAGGATAAAGCGGAGTGTATTCAAGCGACGAGGACGGTTACAGACCCCCTTGTTCTATGGTTAATGAAGATAAGCGGTTAATAGAGATAGGAAGTAGTCATGAAGTACGAAGAGCTTGGAAAGGGTTTCATCAAGAAGCGTGAACGGAAATCAATCGGATTGTTCATCGATGGAACCGGTCTCGACCGTGCTACTAGACGTATCAACCGTAAAGTCGACATGGCGGCCCTCGTTAGAGGTGTAACCTCTGGTATTGCGCCAACAGTTGCCCGCTATTACACCCTCATCCCCTACGAAGACGACTCAAGACAGCGTGCATTTCTTGACGCGGTAGCGCGTGCCGGACTATCGGTCATTGTAAAACGCCTCCCGCCCAAGGGCATATCCCGTCAGGTTAGCGTTGACCTCGAGATGGCAGCCGATATGGTGGCGTTTGCTATGGGGCTGACATCATTTAGTAAAGAAAATGAGTACATGCCAGCGGATCTTATCGCCGCCGTAAACGGCTCCTCCCCCGCTATGCGGGGTGGTGCTCCCCTTAAGATTAGAAGAGGCGGTAGCGAGGAGGCTCACTCAGCCGAATCCGCAGAGGAGGCTGGAGAAACGATTAAGGATTCTTCGCCGTCACAACGAGCAGTTGTTGTGGTTTGTCCGAGCCGAGAGCTCTCGTACCCTCTTGGGTTGATAAAAGATCTAGGCTCTGACACTACCAACGCCGACTTCGGTCAGTTTAATACGGGTGATATCCTTAAATCAGCCTCTAAGTGGATAGATCTCTCAGACTCTGAGACGATCTGGCGGGATTAGTGCCTACACCAGGGGGTGTTTTCACTTCGAACGAAACCGGAATTAAAGATTGACCTTGCGGCAGCCGTGATAGATACTCGCCGGCCAAACCTGGTGTATTAATCTGCAGTAAATCCATCGACGCGACCATGGAGAACGCCCGCCGTTACAAGGATAGAAAAAGCTCTGAAGCTCCAACGCAGAGATCTGGTCCGCGCGTTCCACCGCAATCGATGGAGGCGGAAGAATCAGTCATTGGAAGCGTGCTCCTCGACAACCAAGCGATCAATGTCTGCCTTGAGCGCATCAGGGCCGATGACTTTTACAAAACGGCTCATCAGACAATTTTTGAATCGATGGCGATACTCTCGGACAAGCGCGAGCCGATCGATATCGTAACTCTTGGTCAACAGCTCAGAGCAAAGGGAGAGCTTGAGAACATAGGCGGCCCCCAGTACCTCTCCTACCTCGCTTCGGCTGTGCCAAATGCAGCCAATGTTGGTTACTACGCGCGCATGATCAAAGAGATGTCGGTGCGACGGCGCCTCATCCATGAATCAACAGATATCATAAACTCGGCCTTCCAGATGGAGGGAGAGCTAGAGGATTTCATCGACGGCGTCGAACAACGCATTCTCGGGGTATCAGATCTAAAAACAAGCTCAAATTTTAGCCGGGTGAGCGATGTTGTGCAGGACTCAATTCGGCTAGTTGAAAAACTGTACGATCAAAAAGAGCCCGTCACTGGAGTACCGAGCGGTCTTGTCAAACTCGATAAGCTGACTGCTGGATTTCAGCCGTCTGACTTAGTCATCGTTGCGGCGCGTCCCGCCATGGGAAAAACAGCTCTGGTTCTGGGATGGTCACAGTATGTTGGCATCTACCATCGCCGGCCTGTGGCCTTCTTTTCGCTTGAAATGTCGAAGGAACAGCTCGTTTTGCGTATGTTGTGCAGCGAATCGCGCATCAATAACTCGTCGGTGCGAACCGGAAACCTCTCTGAACGCGACTTCGCCCGAATCGTAGACGGAGCAAGCAGGATCTCCGAAGCCGAGATTTTTATCGATGATACCCCTGCTCTTACGATTACAGAAGTACGCGCTAAGGCCCGCAGACTACACCGTGAACACCCGTTAGGGCTTGTGGTGGTAGACTACCTCCAACTCTTACGAAGCCCAGCTTACTCGCATTCACGCGAGCAAGAGATTAGTGATATCTCGCGATCGCTCAAGGCGTTAGCTAAGGAGCTGAACGTTCCCGTGGTAGCGCTCTCGCAGCTTAACCGTTCAGTTGAGAGCCGAACCGACAAGCGGCCTCTGACGTCTGACTTACGAGAGTCAGGAGCTATCGAGCAAGATGCAGACATCATCATGTTTATCTACCGGGATGAGGTCTACAACAGAGAATCATCGGACAAGGGCGTTGCTGAGATAATCATCGGCAAACAGAGATCGGGACCAACTGGCACAGTGCGCGTGGCATTCTCTGGGGAGTTCACTCGCTTTGACAACTTAGACGAGAGTGAGCTTACACCGTACGAAGAGAGCCAAGCGGGAGACGCTAGCTTTTAGAGACCGCGTCAATCGCTTGTCTTCCTACCTCAGCAAGTGCGGCCTGCATCTCAGGTGGCCAGAAAACGAGCTCAAATCCAGCGCGAGCAGCGTAATCAACCACTTCCTCTCGTTGCTCCTCGTAGCGCTGTATCTCCACCTCACTATCTTGTGACCGATCTAGCTTACTTATAGCAAGCCACCGCGCCGCCAAGACCTCGGAGGTGACATCAGGGTCTTTTGAGAGGTATTGAATTGCGAGGTCTGCTGCGTCAACAGCTCGCGCGAAATCACCGGTTGCATAAAACGCTAGTGCACGGACGTGCTGTACTCGAGCTGACCTAATAGCAGCTGGATTAAGCACAGCAACCTCGTCTATCGACTGAAGTGCCCTCGGGCTCAGATTAAGCCCAACAAGCAACTTACCGTGCGCGGCCACCTGCTCCGGAACAGGGCTCAGCATGAGGGCCTCGTAAGAGTAACAGAGAGCCTCCTGCTCATCACCCGCGCCAAAGGCTACGTTTGAAATCGAGCGCGCAAGCCGCGCAGCCTGTGGCAAGTTGTCTGCCCCTATGAAGAGTCGAAACGCCTCTTTTAGCAGCCGTCGCGCCTCCTCGTGATTTCCGGTAGCTACAAGGACATCTGCATACCCCACCAACACATCAGGATTGCGCGGTTGGGTCGCATACAAACGCGAAAACATCCTTGCAGACTCTTCAAGCTCCCCCGTTTGACGGAGCATGAGGGCCAGGGTCAATTGCAGGCGGGTATTCGTCGGATCAAGGTAAAGCGCTTGCTGAACTCTGAAACTGGCATCAATAAGCCGACTCTTTGTCGATAACGAGAGTCCTTCACTCAACAAACCAGAGGTGAGTAGCTCCTGAGAGCTAATAAATGGACTATCAGGTGCGGCCCCCGGAATAGAGAACTCCTTGTGTGATACTGCGGGTGCACACGCTGCAAGGAAAACAGAGATAGCCAAGAAAAACCGACCCTGAATCACTCGATCACCCATGTAGTCTTGCACCACTTCGCCATCTCACCACTTAGCGCCCATAAAGATAAGCGCCCCGAGAAAACACACAGCATACGTAACCTTGTCGCTGAGCGCAAAGATAACCGGATCATCATGAATTAAGCCGCGACGCGCCAGCAACCAGATACGACTAATCCAATAGAGAAGGAGCGGACACGCCAACCACACAACCATAGGATGGGCATACAACACTGAGATCTCTCGACTACTCACATAGAGCGCCATAACCAGGGCGGAAATGTAACCACTCGCGGCACCAAAGGAGGCTATCTGTTCACTATCATCAACCGAGTATCCCCTACCAGAGGTACGCTGCCCACCCTGCGACCGTAGCAAAAGAAGCTCTGAGAAACGCTTGACGCACGCAAGGCTAAGAAAGAGAAACATCGAGAGACAAATTAGCCATTGCGACACGACTATCCCGGTAGCAACTCCTCCCATAATTATTCGCACTGAGTAGAGGATCGCAAGCAAGACGATGTCCACTAACGCTATTGCTTTTAGACGATACGAATATGCGGTAGTCAACAACAGGTACATTAAGAGGATGATGGAGCTCTCTGGATTTACCAGCGAACACACGCCAAACGCAGAGAAGAAAAGTATTGGAATCGCCATCAGTCCCGTAAGTATTCCCACCTCACCTGATGCAAACACGCGCTTCTTCTTGCGCAGATGAGCTCTATCAGACTCCAGATCGAGGAGGTCGTTGAGCACATACACCCCTGACGCACAGAGCGACATCGCCACGGCGGCGTATACAGCTTTAGCCCATGCATCAATATCACCCAAATGGTGTGCAAGGATAAGCGGAAGAAATACCAGAATATTCTTGGCCCACTGGTGAACCCGAAGAGCCTTTACGACCACACCCAAACCACCCTGAGCTGCAGGAGGCAGGACAAGCACTGATGGAAACTCTTGTTTAACCGATGCAACAAACGAAGACGATCGCGATACACAGACTACCCTGCGCGCCCTGCGCCAGACAGCTATATCGGCGCGAGAGTCGCCCAGGTATTCGTATTCAGAACCAGGAAACGCGGCCTCAATCAGATGCGCCTTGGTAGACCCCTTACAGTTTACCTCTCCATCGGAAGCGACAACTCCTGACACGAAGGTAAGATGTGACGCCAGACGCTCAACAAGTGCGCGATCTGATGCGGATGCAAGCACGACCTTCTGCCCTGCCGTTGCTGCGCTCTCAAGGTATGCCAAAACTGCGGGATTAACCGGCAGCAACCGCACATCAAGCCCTGCTGATCGCTCAGCCAATTTACGTTTTAAGGTAGCCCTCCCCTGCAGTAGCCAGAAGGGAATAAGAAGCAAAACGGTAAGATCGCGTTTCACAGCAAAGATGAGGGTCTCATACAGCAGGTCCGTTGCCAGAACCGTTCCGTCGACATCCGCGCACACTATCCTCGAGCGATCTGACTCTGCACTCATTGATCCACTCACCGGTCCACTCATAGCTCTTCTGAATCACCTCTTATTACTACTGCGCACCCCTTACATAACCTCTGAGGCCTTTTGCCGCAATTATGCAACCCTTTGACCCCCCTGGCGATAGTTGGTAACGTGCCCCTCTGCTATACAATGTAAGCGCCTGAAAACTCCAATTAAGCTATGAAAAATGTTGTGATTGTCGGAGCCACATCAGCCATCGCCCAGGCAGCTGCTCGCATATACGCCAGCCGCGGGGATAACTTGTTTCTTATCGGGCGCAATGAGGCCAAACTAACAACGCTCGCCGCCGAGCTTCGAACGCGAGGGGCAGCTGCCGTTGAAACGCGTACATTTGATGCCCAGCAGCCAAACGACCACGCCTCGCTCATCGCAGGAGCAATATCACACCTTGGCTCAGTCGATACTGCCATCCTCGCTCACGGCGAATTGGTGTCCGAAGAGAGTTGTCGCACCGAGTGGTCCGCTGCCCAACGTTGCTATGAGGTAAACCTCTTAAGCCCCATAGCGTGCCTAATACCGTTAGCCAAATACATGGAGCAACGCCGACAGGGAAATATCACCGTAATATCGTCAGTTGCAGGTGACCGTGGACGGGGAAGCAATTACAACTACGGAGCAGCAAAGGCTGGGCTCTCAGCGTACCTACAAGGCTTACGCAATCGGCTAGCAGCCAGCGGGGTATCGGTCACAACTATAAAGCCTGGCTTCGTCGATACACCAATGACCGCCCACCTTAAGAAATCCCCCCTCTTTGCATCCCCTGAGTACGTAGGCCAACGCCTCGTTCGAGCAGCAGATAGAGGGGAAGCTGTCGTCTATACGCCTTGGTACTGGCGTCTCATTATGGGCATAATTATTCATATACCTGAGTGCATCTTTAAGCGGTTGTCGCTGTAAAGAGATCACAACTTATCGTACTTGGTGTTTTTTCCTCGCGAACGCTCAACGGGGTACTTTGCTTCATTCTCTGCCAATTTGTCGGCGCACGCTTTAGAGAGGTCAATACCGGCATCGTTTGCTACCAGTAGTACCCAATACAAAACATCTGCAAGCTCTCGCCCTAGATCGCCGCGCAGCTCAGGGAGTGCCTCAATACTTTGCTGCTCAGTTTTGTATTGGAAGAGCTCTGCAACCTCAGCACTTTCCAGCATGAGCGAGAGAGCCATGTCTTTCAGTGTATGGAACTGCTTCCAGTCACGAGCATCGCGAAAAGCGACTATCGCTTCAGTTAGCTGATTAAGAGTTGTCATGTATAAAATCTTAGCGCGCAGGTTGCTCTAAGACAACCGAATCAAATGCCCCGCTCTGCACTGCCCAGCGGTAGGCTTCAGAGAGTCCATCAATAAGCGATACCCGGGGAGCCCACCCAAGCGCCTTCACCTTGGACACATCGAGCACCTTACGGGGCGTACCGTCTGGCTTTGAGGTATCGAAACGTATCTCACCGGGGTATGCAACCACTGCTTTAAGAATCTCTGAGAGCTCGCGAATAGTAACATCCTCGCCTGTTCCTACGTTGAGGGTCGCTGGCTCATCGTACTTTTCCATCACAACAAGTGCCGCCTCCGCGAAGTCGTCACTTGAGAGAAATTCACGTCGAGGGGAGCCACTCCCCCATACCGTTACAAAAGGAGCTCCGGATATTTTAGCCTCATGAAACCGACGCATCAGCCCCGGGATCACATGCGAGTGCTCAGGGTGAAAGTTGTCGTTTGGCCCGTACATGTTCGTTGGCATTACCGACACGAACTTCTTGCCGTACTGCTGATTGAACTTTTCACACAGCTTAAGGCCTGTTATTTTGGCGAGTGCGTAACCTTCATTGGTGGGCTCAAGAGGGCCACTAAGAAGCGATTCTTCTGTGATGGGCTGAGTAGCAAACTTGGGATAGATACATGAGCTTCCAAGGTAGAGCAGTTTTTGAACGCCGAATTCGGCGGACGCCTGAATGACATTTGCGGAGATCATCAAGTTTTCGTAGAGAAAATCTGCCTGATACCGGGAGTTATAAAGAATACCACCGACTTTTGCTGCACAAAGAAATACAAAATCGATAGATTCTTGGCTAAAGAACTGGCGCACTGCGGTCTGATCGATAAGGTCCAGCTCAGCGTGAGGGCGTAAAACTAGGTTATGGTAACCGTACGATTTGAGCTTGCGCACGATAGCCGAGCCAACCAGCCCCCGGTGACCGGCTACAAAGATACGAGAATCGTGAGATAACCTGGTGAAAACCTGTACCCTGGACATACCCGTTAGGATGGGGCACGGGGGGATAAAGATTCATACTAATCGGCCGCTTGGGCCATGCAACGAGGACTGCCAGGTAATTACCGAAAAAGTCTCCTCTCGTGAGAAATCACGTGCGAAAAATCACATCTCCAACAAGAACCTAAGCTGCTTAATCAACTGGTTACCAGCACGGAACTTTTCGCAGAACATATCTGCCCCCTGCTCAAGGCTCTCAAACTCAATATCCTCACCGCAAGCCGTAAGGATTACAACGGGAACAGATTTGAGGTCCCATGCGACCTCAAGGTTCCGAGCTACCTTAATAAAGTCTAGACCGTTCATTTCTGGCATCTTGTAGTCAGTGACTATTGCGCTAAAGGGGCGATCCCGAAGCTGGAGCAACGCCTCATCGACTGAATCTACCGACGTCACAGCAAAACCTGCGGTGGCAATCATGGAATGTAAGATTCGCAATTGATCAGAGTCATCATCAACGATGAGAATTGGAGACTGCTGAGGCACTATCAGACGCAGTCCGTACATATTCCACGATACTGGCTCACCTTCACCACCAGCACACCACCAACGAGAGATGCGAGAAGCTGTATTCATATCAAAAACGCAACGGTACTAGTTTACATCCCACTACTACGCCTTCAGAGGTGAGGTGTTGTCACAAACAGGCCCGCTTCCTTCTGCCTTGTTTCGTCTATCGGCTGGGGAAACGCCCCGCTTTCTGACTTGGCGCACATTTGCGTAACACTTTAACAAGGAGGCTCAAATGGCTTAATTTTAGGGACGCTTTTTTCTTGAATCTCTAGGGGTTTCACGGATAACATAGAGGGCTAGCACCAAAAAAAACGGTTAGGAAGCATTGCGAGTTAGCCTGTGCGAGCGGCTTACGTAGAAAGAGAAAAGAGCATCCATTTCGCCGCGGATTTTTGTTAGTCGCTATAGGCCAGGACAACGATGAATACGCCACATGACAAAAAGTTCGGGGTCGCGATCGTAGGTGGCAGTGGCTACGGCGCTGGAGAGCTACTACGCATCACCCTCGCACACCCAGCGCTTGAGGTGTGCTGCGTTACGTCGCGAACGCACGCTGACAAGCCTGTAGCTTCAGTACACTCTCACCTTGAGGGCCTCACCTCACTGCGTTTTAGTGACTCGATAAATCTCGCACAACTACACTCGTATACAAGAAGCGCTGTGGTCCTCGCCATGCCCAGCGGGCATGCGATTCCAACCATACGGGAGCTCCTCAACTCGCTCAAAGAGGACTCTATTATTATCGATCTATCGGGCGATCTACGGCTTAAGCACCCAGAGACTCACGCCACCTTTTATCCTGAGGTATCGCTTGATCCAGACCTTCACGCGCGCTTCTTTTATTCACTCCCTGAAGTCACCGGCATCAGCGCCGAGCAAACTCGTTTCATTACTAACCCAGGCTGCCTTGCAACAGCAGCCATATTGTCGCTTGCACCCCTCCGGTCGCTACAGGCCCGCGGCTCGGTGGTTATTGATGCTAAAACAGGAACTTCTGGCGCAGGTCGGGAACCTCAGGCCTCGATGCACCATCCGGCACGCTTTGCTGACTTCACAGCCTACAAAGTGCTGCAGCACCGACACGAACCTGAAATTGCACAGGCACTCGGCGCTCAATTCGCTCAAAATTTCTCATTTATGTTTGTTCCTCACCTGCTACCGGTCTCACGCGGTATCTTTGTTACATCCTACGTAACTCTAGAGAGTGAAGCTCAAGCTATTATGCTCCGGGAAGGCTATCACCAGTTATACAAAGACCAACCTCTCATCCGCATGCGCTCATCAGCACCACGTCTAGCTGATGTAGTCGGTACAGCTTTTTGCGATATTCATGTCGTTACCCGCGGGGCTCAAGTTGTGGTGATGGCTGCAATAGACAACCTTGGAAAAGGTATGGCGACACAAGCTCTACAGAACCTCAACCTCGCCTTCGGATTACCACAGGAGACGGGGCTTCTCCGCGCTGCCCTTGGTCCGGTGTAACACAGCATCGCCTGCACCATAGACCTACTTAGATTATGACCACCAACGCTTCTCATCACCATAGACACCCAGAGCTATCAACCCTTCGCGGGAAGACATTCCTTATAAAGTACGGAGGGGCTGCTATGGAGGATTCGGCTACGCGTGATGCTGTGTGCGCCGAAGTTGCTACTCTATCGCAGGCCGGCGTTCGAATCGTTGTTGTGCATGGAGGCGGAAAGGAGATCTCACGCATGATGGAGCGTGTTGGCCTCACACCTACATTTAGCAGCGGTCTGCGCGTCACCGATGCAGCAGGGATGGCGGTTACTGAAATGGTTCTCACTGGTTCAGTAAACAGCGACCTTGCCTCGCGCATCACCCGCCACGGCGCGAGGGCTGTGGGCATTTCGGGTCGTGATGCCCACCTGCTTACAGCGCGAAAATTACTCGGCAAAAACGGCGAGGACCTCGGACTAACTGGAGAGGTGGAGCAAACCGATCTGACCTCTGTCCGAGTGCTTCTCGAAGCATCTCTTGTTCCCGTTATCTCGCCGGTTGGTGAATCAGTTGAAGGCGTGGCTCTCAACTTGAATGCCGATTACGCTGCCGCCGCCATCGCCGGTGCATTAGGGGTGGACGTGTGCGTCTTTCTCACTGATGTTCCGGGCGTAAAGAAGGCAGGCGAAGTCTTACCGCGACTCTCAATTAATCAGATTGAGCAACTCATAGCTGATGGCACCATCTCTGGTGGCATGATCCCTAAAGTAGAGTGCGTTGTGCAGGCACTTGAAGCTGGGTGCAACCGAGCGGTGATATGTGATGCCGCGCGACCTGGGGTTATCGTTGATGCACTTATTGGGGCGACTGATGTTGGGACGGTCGTCAGTCAGGGTGAGACTTGAGCTAGTTACCCTGCCCCGAAACCTCTAGTCTTCTCTCCAAAGTATCCAACCTCTTTAGTATACGATCGATACCGATCTCGGCTTTCACGTTTACCTGGTGATCAATCTCTGCTGCCATTCGATCTTTAGCTCAATGACGATTCCGACTCATCATAATTATGGGACCCGCAAAGGCAGCCTGACAAGAGAGCGCTAGGTTCATAAAGATAAAGGGATACGGGTCAAAGTGGAATACTCCGGGAATCGAATTCCATAGTGCCCAAACAGCGCAAAATTGAATACTTGCGGAGAATTGCCACATCCGGCGCTACGTCATGAATTTCGCAGCCCCTGGTAAAGTGCATCCCCCAGTCACAGAACTCAAGTTGCTTAGCTGCAAGGGGCGAACCCGGTAAAGCCGGACTAGCTGTAAGTTTTTGCGCCAACATCGGGACACCTGCACATACGTTCTCATTCCCAATTCTACGAGAGGAGTCTGCTGCAACCGAGAGAAAAATGCCGGGTTCTGGTTGAACCGCGTGGCTAGCAATAAAGGAGAAGTGGTTTTAAGTGTTTGTTTCTGGGCGAAATCGCACAACAAACAAACAATATCGATCTATGACCACTACCGATTACCCACTCGACTCCGCAAGGAGATTGCTTTTCCCAACCAGCGCCTACCTATCTTTACGAAGGGGAGTAGATAGAGCCGGAGCGGTGATGAATACTCTCTCTCTTCTCCCGTACCCAGACCGAACTCAAGCTTTTCATATCTCTGCGGTACGTACAATGAGCCGAAGATCCAATCCCATACAGCAAATACAAAACCGAAATTTTTATCCCAGTGACGTCTGGCCACGCTATGATGAATCTGATGCTGCGCTGGACTAATTAAAAACTTACTCACCGTTTTTCCGTACGATACCCACACGTGAGAGTGTCGCAGATTGTAGCCAAATATGTAGAAGAGGAACGTGACCAAGCCTAGCCCGTGAAGGAGGTATTGTGAAGGTGCCGGTGTGACAAAGAACCGTATCACGCCATCAGCTACTCCCAACAGGATACCACCAATAACGATCGTAAAAATGTCGTCAAGGGGATGCATCCGATAGACCGTCATCGGGGTCATAACCTCTGCAGAGTGGTGCACCTTATGGAACTCCCACAGAACAGGAATTTTGTGCATCAGATAGTGCCCAAGAAAAGTTCCGAAGTCAGCAACGAAAGTCATCACAATAGTGACTACGATCGTTGCTGCAAGAGGAGAAGCAACGATCAGCTCACACGGCTCACCCAGCGCAGAGAACACTGCCACGAGATTCGCTGACACAGAAGGACTCAGAGCGAAAAACGGGGCTAGGATAAACGCATACAATATAGAGTTAGTAATAAAATAAATGTAGTCGACGATTGCTGAACGATGCGTGTACACTGACCGAGGAAAGATTCGCTTAAAGAGATTTGTCTGGCCATCTTCACGGTTCGGCAACGAACTTCTCTGAAGGACGATAGCCAGAATGAAGCTCGATGCTAGGTAGAGCCAAAACGTACGATTAGTCGGCAAAGTAAAATGGCCGATCGGGGTTCTAAATAGTGCGATAATATCCGAGAAGCTCATGACTGCCTCCAAGTGTACACTGTTAGCTACTATATTTCGATACGCAATCGCAGCAGTTGCGGGAGCAGCTGTCGTTTTGCTCCTCCCTCGGATGAAATGCCGCTTAGCGATGGATAGGGCCACAACAGGCGATGCTAGCCAGGTGCGGGAGTTGTCAGCCGAGTTGCTCGCGGTTAATCCTCTACCGCTTAATTCTAGCGTACAAATAGAAGATCTTACCTGGATGGAGGTCCGCGACAAGATACGGAACGGCTATACGCGGGTCATCGTTCCAACCGGCGGCATCGAGCAAAACGGCCCTTTTGTTGCATTAAACAAGCACGATCTAATCGTTAAGGAGGTCGCTCAGCGCGCTGCCAGGCTCGCGACTGGAACTCTTGTAGCCCCTGTTGTTTCATTCGTTCCCGAAGGCGAAATCTCTCCTCCCTCAGGACATATGCGCTTCCCGGGAACTATCTCGGTTACCGAAGCGACTTTCGTAAAACTACTTCACAACATTACGACCAGCCTAGCGATACACGGCTTCACAGAAATTGTGCTGCTTGGTGATAGTGGAGATAGTCAGGCAGGGCTTGCAAATGCGTCGGCTGACTTGCGCGAACTTCGTAGTATGGGTGTGGCAGTACGGCTCGAGAGGGAGTTTTACGACTATGACGCCGTACGTGCACTACTCACGGAGCGAGGCATCGTCGAGCACCCTGAACCGTTTCATGAGGAGCTAGCATTCTCTCTTCAGCTACTGGCGATCAAACCGTCTGCGATTCGATACGAAGAGCGTATCAAAGCTGGACACCCCACACTCGGTGGAGTATCGCTCCTCTCGCGGGAAAGGTTGATTGCGCTCGGAGAGGAGATACTCAACTACCGCGCGACCGGGCTCGCTGCGCGCATTCAACAAAAACTTTCATCGTAGCCCGAGAGTCCAATGCCTTCACGCCAAAGCGATGTAACCGACCTCCTCCAAAAAGGACTTGCCCTACACGAACATGGCAGGCTCACAGAAGCGGAATCTATGTATCGGGAGTGTCTAGTGATAGCTCCCAATAATTTTGATGCTCATCACCTACTCGGAGTAGCCGCCTTCCAGAGGGGAGATATCCAACATTCAATAGAGCTACTCACCACGGCGTTAGGCCTTGACCCAACTCAAAGTTCTGCACACACCAACCTTGGCAACGCCTACCATGCTCTGGGCAATCTAGAAGAAGCTATTGCTAGCTACAACCAAGCGATCCTCTTAGCACCGCGCGATATTGCAGTCCATCTAAATCGAGGCAACGCACTGCAAGATGCGGGTGATCTTCTAAATGCATTAGCCAGCTATGACCGCGCTATAGAGATTGATCCTTGCAGCGCCGAGGCCCACAATAATCGCGGAAACGTTTTGGTTGATCTTTCTCGGACGGAAGAGGCCCTAGAAAGTTTCTCTCAAGCCCTAGCATTTCGACCAGACTATGTGGATGCACTCGTAAACAAGGGGAGCACATTAAGAGCCGTGGGCAACTTTGATAGCGCGCTTACGTGTCTCGAACGAGCGCTAACCGTTGCCCCGGCAAACCCTTTCGCGCTTAACAACCGAGGCAATGTCCTGCGAGATCTAGGAAGATTCCCTGATGCGATACGAAGCTACAACGACGCTCTAACTATAGCACCCGACCTCGCGGATGCCTACCTCAATATGAGCTATGCATACCTTGTCTGCGGTGACCTACGCCGCGGATTTGAGCTCTACGAGTGGCGCAGAAAAGTGCCTACACTATCGCGCTTCATGCGACAGTTTGAGCAACCGCCATTGAGCGATTTACAATCACTTGCCGGGAAAACCGTTCTTGTCCACAGCGAGCAAGGCTTCGGGGATACGATACAGTTCTGCCGATACACAACAGCACTTCGCTCACGTGGGGCAAATGTCATTCTTGAGGTACAACATTCTCTGAAGCTTCTGATGCAGGAACTGGAAGGACCATCCGTCGTCATTGCAGAAGGAGATCCCCTACCTCAGTTTGACTACTATGTACCACTTTTAAGCCTCCCTTTTCTTTTCGGTACAACTATTGACTCCATTCCTTCGCCAGGAAAATACCTCAAGAGCTCTGATGAAAAACGCACTACGTGGCTTAGTCGCCTGGGAAGCGACGCAACCCCGCGCGTAGGACTTGCCTGGAGTTGCAGCCCGCCTATTATGCACGGACCAGACCGAAGCATCCCACTGACTGAACTGTTGCCTTCGCTTCCCAGGGGTCCACGATATGTGTGCCTTCAGAAAGAGATACGCGAATCTGATAAGGAAGCGCTTGGGTCGCGTCTGGATATTCAGGTGGTTCATGAAGATCTTGGCGACTTCGCTGATACTGCTGCACTCATAGATTCGGTTGATATTGTAATCTCTGTTGATACCGCCGTGGCACACCTCGCTGGAGCGCTGCTCCGTCCAGTGCTTGTGATGTTGCCCTTTAACGGCGAGTGGCGATGGCTGAGAGGCAGGAATGATTCCCCTTGGTATCCTTCAGCCATAGTAAGCAGACAAACGAAGCCGGGAGAATGGGGATCTGTTTTAGCGGATGTATTTCAACGTATCTTACCCCTTACGGGCTCAGGGGTCGGTTAAACAACCCGACTACTGAGATCAAAGCCTTTTGCTCCTATCTTCAGGTCTGTCTTAGATTGCTGCCAACGAGGAGGTTTGCAACTGTCATTAAATACAGCTACTCTTCTTGCATTGATAAATACGGTAACTGTCTATTCATCGTTAGAGCGCTTGTATGGGTCGCATATTTGAAAAACGCAAAGACCGGATGTTTGCGCGGTGGTCTAAGACTGCCAAGGCTTTCACCAAACTCGGGAAGGAAATTGCAATCTCGGTAAAACTTGCGGGCACTGACCCCGACTCAAATCCCCGCCTCCGAATGGCGATTCAAACCGCACGCTCTCTGAACATGCCAAAGGATCGAATTGAAGCTGCCATCAAGCGCGCCTCATCGAAAGACCAGGCCGACCTTACCGAAATTACCTACGAAGGGTATGCCCCATACGGTGTTGCCATCGTTGTTGAATCAGCCACGGATAATGCGACTCGCACCGTAGCGAATGTGCGCAACTACATAACCAAGCATGGCGGAAACCTCGCGACTTCAGGCGCTCTCGATTTTGTTTTTGAGAGAAAGGGAGTTTTTAAAATCGCTCAACCGCAGGGAGACCTTGACGAACTTGAGCTTGAGCTTATCGACCACGGACTGGAAGAGATCTTTGAAGCAGACGACGGATTGCTTATTTACTCACATTTTAAACAGTTCAGCGATATGCAGAAGGCCCTTGAATCGCGGAATTGCGAAGTCAAAAGCGCAACCCTGCAACGCCTTCCTACGAGTTATGTGAAGGTATCCCTGGAGCAAGAAGCAGAGATCCAGAAGCTTATCGAGAAGCTTGAAGAGGATGACGACGTACAGGCCGTGTTTCATAACATGCAATCGAATGAGGATTGAGAGCTGTTTTTAGCGAGACAACAGAATGCCTCAAGTACGTGGCATATGACCGAAAATCGAAAGTCTGCGCTCTCAGTGTGTGTCTGCACACTTATTATCATATCGCTCGTGACAGCTTTCGCTACAACCCTGCGCGACCAATTTCTGCTGGGGAATCCAGGTACTGTTGACTACGTGCAGTATTGGTCCGCGTTTCGCGCCCTTCAACAGGGACTAAATCCTTACGATGGCGAAGTGCTACATGAGATTCAACGTTCCGTTGGTCAGCGACCTGAAACGACGATACTGATGTGGAATCCGCCCTGGGCTTGCCTTCTCTTAGCGCCATTCCTCGCATTGCCATTTAACCAAAGCGCCGCGCTCTGGTTTCTTTTTTCCGTTTCACTTCTATTCGTAATTGCATGGGCAGCCATCCCCTGCTTTTCTGACAAACGCCCCCCTCCCTACATTGTAGCCGTACTCTGCTGCGCGCTATTTTATCCGGTAATTGAGTGTCTCTCATGGGGGCAATTAAGCATCTTTATTACCACTGCATTCACTCTTACAATGTATTTGCTGCGACGAGGAAGCTACTCCGCCGCGGGATTAAGCCTTCTTCCACTAACTCTCAAACCTCATCTATTCTTCCTTCTAGCCCCCTTGGTTTTGCTCCTTCTGTGGAGACTCTCGCGACCGCACCGCCGCGAGCTGCTTATCGCCGCATGCGCCGGAATGCTACTTACAATCATGGCAACGGAAATGTTGTGGCCAGGAGCCCTGGCAGCCTGGGTTAATTCCTTTCAACAAGCACCACGAGGACCGGGCGTAGTGCCTACGCAACAGTGGATGACAGCTACCCTAGCAACCGCTCTACGCAGCTTCCTGTCTAACGCTGAAAACACTCCCCCCACATGGCCCCTTATAGCCCTACCCAGCGCTGCATTTACAGTCATGAGCATTTGGGTAGTCGTAAATCGAGGTGCAATCTCTCCTCTCCCCAATCTTATTCTGCGCACCCTCTGCCTGTCGCTGCTACTTGGAAATTACGGCTGGCTCTTTGATCAGTCCCTTCTTGTGCTATGCCAGCTCTCCATTTTATGTGACTCGTACCGCACCGATCGCACCATCGTACGTGGATGGCTACTCGGCGGTTTAGGGGGTGTATGGGGCGCTGTGATACTTTGTAGAATATTTATTGAGCATCCAGCGCAACACCACTATACGTGGCTCCCGGCGGCTATGTTACTACTCATGTGGCTGGGGCATCGATCTACAAGGATTCAGCGAGAGCCTCTCCGTCAATCACCCCATCGGCTATATGAGTCACCGGACCCATCATCCTAACTTCAAAATCGCTGCTTATCGCAATTGAAAGCGTACCTCCGGGCATCTTAACCGCGAGGTCGCGATCCACTAGCCCCAGCCGGTGCGCGACTGCGGATGCCGCACAGCTACTACTCCCTGACGCTAGAGTGTAACCTGCCCCGCGCTCCCATATCTCGAGCTGAATGGTGCTTCGGTCAATCACATTCAGGAGCTGCACATTCGTACGCTCAGGAAAGAGCGCCAGTTTTTCTATATGAGGGCCGATGCGTTGTGCTTCAGATGCAGTAACTGGCGCATCTAATACGGTGCAGTGCGGATTTCCAATGGAAGCAGCACAGAAGGTGTACTCCCGTCCTAGCACTTCGAACTTCTCACGAAGCACCTCCCTCTCAGGACCCGCAACGGGGATCTTTGAGCTTAAGAAGCTTACGCGCCCCATATCAACTGTCACCTCTCGACCGGATGTAGCAACTCGACAGGAAACGAGTCCGCCCTTCGTTCGGACTTTAAACTCGTCGAATTTAACTAATCCCCTATCCCACAGGTAACGGGCAAAGATGCGCAAACCATTACCACTCTTTTCTGCCTCAGAGCCATCGGGATTAAAGATGCGGAGATTAAAAAATCCATCCGTGGTCGGTTCATGAAGGAGGATTCCGTCCGATCCAACCCCGTAGTGTCGATGACAGATACGCTCTACAACTGCCGGGGTCAGCAATTGCGCGAGGTCCTCTGATGGCATAACGATATAGTCGTTGCCTAAAGCGTGATAACGGAAGAACTTCATAGTAAAATCACCCCTTGATTGCGCGAAACACTCTACTTGAAAAAGCATTTGCGGGCCTGAAAATAGCGCATCTGCCCAAAACCACTTTGGCTTTTGAATTTTCGGCGCTCACCCTAACGGTGCCAGGGTTGCGCCCCCGAAAAGTTCAAAATACTGCGTACTTTTGCGCACCTGCGACATTTCTAGTCTCCTTAACTGCTCTTTTTAGGTTCAAAGCATTGTGTGATGATATGGGTTTTAGCACATCATAACCCCCTACTGTATAGACCTAGCATGGCAAACACCCCGCTCGCTCACCGTAACTATGAAGACTGCCTGTGCAACTATTTCGCCTCGGGGGTGTGCTCTTCGTGCGGTCTGCTTGGAGTGCCATCTGGCGAGCGCCTTGCTAGCAAAGTGAAAAGCGTCAGAGCTGCCTTTTCTGCCTGTGGATTGCCGATTGACTGTCTGCACAACGATGTCGTTATTCCCATGCATCCGTGGGGCTCCCGAAATAAGGCGAAACTCAGCACGACTGGTACCATAGAAGCGCCAGTTATAGGGATTGTTCGCTCGGACCTCTCAAGCGCAGACCTGAGTGATTGCTCACTCATGACAACGCCATGCAAAGAGTTTGTTGCTGATCTGCCTGACCTTATCGCCACTGCGAATCTCACTCCGTATGACATTAGACTCCGCTGCGGGGAGCTAAAAGGCGTTCACGTAGTAATCAACCACGATTACTCCCAAGGTATTGTAAGGTTTGTACTACGCAGCTCTGAAGCCATCCCGCGAATCAAGAAGATCGTAGCTAAGATACAGGAGCAACACCCATGGGCGACCGTTATTAGTTGCAATATCCAACCCCTACCAGCAGCCATCCTTGAGGGCCCAGAGGAGGTGCAGCTAACCACCGAGCGATTCATACTAGAGCACTACGGCCAGACAAAGCTGCTCTACGCTCCAAGCTCCTTTATTCAGGTAACTCACGAGGTCGCCGAAGAGCTCTACCTCGCTGCAGCTGACTTTGCACGCAAGGGCAACTTTACCAACGTTCTAGACCTATTCTGCGGCGTTGGGGGTTTTTCCCTTTCAGTAGCTCCATTTGCACAACGCGTAACTGGTGTCGAGCTCTCTGCCCATGCAATTGAGAGCGCTCAAGCTGCTGCAACTTTAAATCACGCTTCCAACTGTCATTTCCTAGCAGCAGACACCGACGAGTTTCTCACTCGCGACCGTGATATTTCAGCAGATCTAGTAATCATTAACCCTCCGCGCCGTGGGCTTTCACCCATCATTATCGAGAAGCTCATCACACTTGCACCGCGAAACATCCTTTATTCAAGCTGCAACCCCGAAACATTTGCCCGTGACGTACAGACGTTTATACAAGTTGGACAATTTACCCTAGAAAAAGCGCAGCTTTTCGACATGTTTCCTCTTTCCCACCACTGCGAGGTACTCGGTATCCTATCAGCCCCCTCTGGTACACGGTAGAAAAACTATCGGTCTTCTCTGCCCCCGTGTCAGAACTTTCGTCGGTACCCCCACTGGAGCCCCGTTGGTACACGGTAGAAACACTCGCTCCCTATCACTAGGTCATTCGGTTTTTCAGACAACTTTGCAATCGTCCGAGCGAACTATCTAGTATGCCTCGTAGAAACCGGATCATATTCAAAGATACACTTTACGAAATCAACCCACGTGCTCGGGAAGGATTGCCCCTGCCTCCAACCGAGGTAGCCAACCAACTCCTCACTGGTATCCTCGCCAGGATCCAGCGGGACGAGAAAGTAACCCTCTGCAACTTCGTGCAGATGGCTAACCATGCCCACCAGCACTGCATTCCAGATCAACCACAACAACACGTAAAGTTCTACATGGAGTACCAGAAAAAGACATGCGATACCGTCCGAAAGCTTACCAAGCGACGACGGCTCAATCTCTGGGAGGGCAGACCAAGCGTTATCAAGGTGGCAGAACTCGATGATGCAATAAATCGGCTCGTCTACATGTTCCTTAACCCTGTAGATGCTGGACTTGTGGAAACTATTGACCAATACCCAGGGCTAAGCACCTGGAAAGCCTTTACAACCTGCGAGCCATCCGTTGATGCAGAGGTTTCCATAAAGGCCTACTGGACCCGCGTTTCAGGGGTCGAACCCCTTCCAGCTGGCGACAGGCTCTCCCTTGCCAACGATGCAGCCATGGCCCAGCGACTTCGGGAATCAAAGAAAACTGAAGAGTGTGAACTAGTTGTTAAGCCACTTGCCTGGTTGCGTATTTATGGAATCACTGACCCACACAAGATTGAAGAGATAAGGCAGCGCATTATCAGTGAGGTACGCGATGGGGAAGCACGAATTGCCAAAAAGCGTCTTGAGGCAGGCATCGGTGTCCTGGGTCCCGAGAGACTAAGGGCGCAACAGTATTTTCGCCCCCATACCCCTAAGAAAAAGGAGCGTAACATCTTTGTCATCTGCGGCAACGATTCCCTGCGAGCTACCATTATACAAACGGTTAAGGACATCGAGAATCAATGTCGAGAGTGTTATCGAATAATCAAGGCCGGGGGAACTGTGGATGAGTGGCCTCCAGGAACTTTTGTCCCCTGGCTGCCCCCCAAGGAGTGTCGCAAGCGCTGCTTCTAAAAACACTAAAATTCATTTAGTGGGCTATATGTGTAGGAGCTCGCTGTGCTGCGACCAACCTAATCTATTTTTGGCACAGAAAATCCCCGCGAGTCTTTCGTGGTGCGCCATAACAATTTAGCTGCATATTTTTTGATTTTATAATCTCCAAGCTACATCAAACCGAACCCAACTGATAGCAACTCAGCGGTCGATGGGGTTGCCACAGTAGACGCAGACGGACTATGTAACGTGCCCGCCCGTTGTGGACATCCGTTACCGTGCGCAACTGCTATACTCTACCAACTACACAAACTTCTACCATGTACCAGATTGACCCCCAGATTGACCCTGATTGGGCTGGGCAACTCAAAACCACCGGCAGTGGCGCGATACAATATACTTATGGTTCACACACGCGGTCATGCATCGACCGCCCCGCAGGTCTTTAACCGGACGCAAATTCTACCATGTACCAACCTTAGTCGGCGCCAGTTTGGTCGAGTTCCATTTTTGGGGAGGACTACTCCCACTCGGTATGGAACGAGCCCGGACGGTCCTTGCGTTCGTATGTGTGCGCTCCAAAGAAATCCCGCTGAGCTTGAGTTAGGTTCTGAGGCAGCTCAACAGTTCGGAAACTGTCGAAATAACCAAGCGATGCGGCGAAACCGAGACATGGCACCCCCCGAACAACCGAAGCTCCAACGACCTTACGCAGATTTCCGATACAACGATTGACCTCTGTCTTCATGAAAGAATCAAGCAGTAGGTTACTAAGACCAGGTGAGCTAAACGCTCTACGAATCTCATCAAGGAACTTGGCGCGAATGATACATCCCCCCTTCCACAACGCAGCTATCTCGTTGAGCTTTAACTCCCACTTCCACTGCTTTGAAGCAGCAGCGATAAGAGCCATGCCCTGCGCGTATGACATTATCTTTGAAGCGTACAAAGCATCGTGTACGGCCTTAATGAAGGGTTCTCGACCCTCAGTAAAGTCAATCGGCGCTGGACCAGCAAAGACCTTCGCTGCCTCAAGACGCTCGTCCTTAATGCTGCTCAAGGTGCGCGCATCTACCGCGGCTGAAATAGTGGGGATTGAAATCCCTAATTCGAGCGCCACCTGTGCAGTCCAGGTTCCAGTGCCCTTTTGCCCGGCTTTATCGAGGATCTTATCAACGAGATACCCATTACCATCTGGATCTTTCTTATCGAAGATCTTCGAGGTTATTTCGATTAAGTACGATGATAGCGGACCTTCATTCCATGTACGAAATATATC
>JBIKKT010000117.1:0-3166 GCA_044360195.1 Bdellovibrionota bacterium
GCTATGATGGCGGCAGCCGTGGCGATACAGATACCGGGAATCAGGAACCAGTGCGGCATCACTTCAAAGAAAGGGTTGAGCTCGCCGAGCTGTTGTCCCTCGTGTGCGAGTAACCACGCCCCTTGGCCGAAGTAATTAAGCATGAGAGAGGTTTTAACGAAGATCCACGAGAGTTGGATATTACCGCGCCCACAATGTCCTAGGTCTGAATAGAGAGCCTCAGCGCCGCTCGTGCAGAGAAATACAGCACCCAAAAGCCAGAAGCCGTTTGGATGAGCAAAGAGGAGGTTGAGGGCATAGGTTGGGTTGATAGCTTTCAGCACCTCCGGATGAGGAATAACCCAGTGTGCTCCGAGGGCTGCGAGCATCGCAAACCAACCGAACATAATCGGCCCAAACGAGCGACCTACAACGCGAGTTCCGAAGTGCTGAATCGAGAAGAGCAGAGTGATAATGATAACAACTATAGGAATAGTCTGAATGTGCGGGTTTATCTTGCGGATACCCTCGATTGCCGATGACACAGAGATGGGGGGCGTAATTATGCCTTCAGCCAGAAGCGCACTGCCACCAATAACCGCGGGTATCATCAACCACCGTGAGTTTTTACGAACGAGCGCATAGAGCGCAAATATTCCTCCCTCTCCCCGGTTGTCGGCTCGTAACGTGAGCAGTACATATTTTACGGTGGTAATAAGGGTCAATGTCCAGAAGATGCACGAGAGGGCACCAAGGGTGACTTCTGAAGATATCGTTCCGCTGCTCGCAACTGCCTTGAGTACGTAGAGTGGTGACGTACCTATGTCACCATAGATAATTCCAAGGGCAACGAGGATGCCGGCTAAGTTAGTTCGGTGAGAGTGTGCTTTATCAGCCATCGTTGGTCACGCTGCGCGGTGGTCGCTTCTACAACTATCATGACAATAAGATAGTTAGATGAGGGAACCCCGGTCGGGCAGTTCACTGTGTCAGCGACAAGGCATTAAAATTCTCATCCAGGCAGGATTGTAATTGGTAATGAGCCTTAATGCATTAGGAAAGTAGGGTTGTAGTATAACAAAGTTTCTGCGCGCCGGCCCCCGAGGTATATGGCCGCTCTCAAAGAACTGTTGCCCCGAGTGGCCCTCGCAGGGGGGTCACTTGTGTTGGCTCTCCCCATTCAGGATCGCTTCTGCAACTTTGCTCGTATCTACTTGATAGGTCCCTTTATTGAGCGCTTCTTTAATTCGCTCAGTGCGACGCAATTTCTCAGAGAGCCATTGAAGGGTAAGTGAGGTGATTCCTCGTTTGCGGGGAGGTGGCTGCGGAGGCATATGTTCGTTGCTCATAAACTCTTACTACTCTTGTAGAGTGTTGCAGAAGAGGCTGACAGCCTCGGCTACACGCTTCTTAAACCGCAGTTGATTAAACACTGCTTATAGATATGTAACGCCATTTTTTGGGTAATCTTTACAGTTTGGAGCATTACTGATCGAAGGCCGGACTTTAGCGTTTAACGCTTCTTTTTCGGCGTATTTTTTTACCTGCTGAGCTCCTGCTCCAGGATCAGTTCTAGGTATGTGAGATTAGGCTCTACCCGTTCTTTATTGGGGTCGTGATCGATTGGGTTTGTGGGTACGGTGTAGTACCGATGATTTAAAATTTTAGCGATGTGATAGAAACACGCATTAAGCATATTCGCAGGCAGTAATTCAACAACGGCTGACTCCCGCGGCATAAAGAGTGAATTTGTAATACCAGAACCATGGGGTCCGACTAGGATTTTTGCCAGAGAGGCCACTCTTACCTGCTGTCGGAGAGATAGTCCTTCTGCGTGCATCGTAATTATCCCGTGACGCTGAAAGAGGGGGACAAGCTCTGCTTCATTCTTGACGCTCCGTAGCCCTGACCTGGCTATGTAAATCCCGTTAATATCAGGAGCAAGTGTCATCGATGTATCTGCTTGGTTCAACAGTGCGCTGCGTATAGCGTCCCACAGGGCTGGATTTTCGACGGCATCGCAAAAATTGAAAAAATCAAACATCAGGAGTGACTCGCACATTACACCCTGGGAGAAGTCGTATGGAATCAAGCGCTCGGGTGGGATGCCGATCATTTGAAGGGACTCACGAATGAAAGGGTGGTCAGCTGCTGGGGTCAGAAACAAACCATCAAAGCCGAGTTCCTTGAGCAGATGTGCGCGAGTGAGCAGTTCATTGATCCAGTGAAAATAGTTCCCTGACCACTGTCCGCAGAGGTGTGCACACACACCAGGAATCTTGATAGCATTTTTGGAATCGATGATCGGTAGCATCGGTATCGACCGCAGTGAAATAGAATCGGGGCTTGTTGACTGGAAAGAGTTCTTGAAAAAAGAAGCCGTTTCGCAGTCGAAAACAACCCCTTCGGGACCCGTTACAAGCAGGTTATCGATCTGGTGCAGTTTTATGGGTGTCATGGTTCGTGCACGAAGTAGCTGAGTTGCGTCCGAGCTCTTTCCACGCGCGGGATTTTTTTCTAGAAATTCATCCGCTGTTGTAAATGTAACTGTCCGCTTTGAGCCATCGATTGAGTATGAGGCAGCGACTGCTTCAATTGCATTAAGAACTACTAATGCTTCGGAGTGAGCAGGATTGACCTCCAGAGAAGCAATGACATTAGCCCACGCTAACGAGATATTTCCGAGGTTAAGGTAGGTCTCCGCCAAGAGGTGTAAAGACGCGTCACTTTTGCGACCCGAGGCGTGCATCGCACCCAGCAAAAACTCCGCAGCATTATACTGCTTCTGATCAAAGCAGCTGTGCAGTGTTGACATCAGCCATTCATCGAGCGACTCGGTGTTCATAGTCTCATAGAAACCCGGCCACGATAGAATCGGACAACATCCCCATGGCTAAGTCGTTAGATGCGGATAGAAGGGGGGGAGGTTTCAGAAACCTCTTGCGTCACCTTGCGTGCTCGTGCTGTATGCAAAACCTCGCTCATGTGATAGCTAATAGTCTGAAAAGCTGCCGTTTTTATAGGAGTTCCCCATGGCTAAAGAGGTATCAACCGCAATATCTCCCCGACGCGACCAGGATTACCCGGAATGGTACCAACAGGTTGTAAAAGCCGCCGATCTCGCGGAAACCTCAGTCGTGCGCGGCTGTATGGTGATTAAGCCGTGGGGGTACGGGATTTGGGAGAA
>JBIKKT010000072.1:0-11447 GCA_044360195.1 Bdellovibrionota bacterium
CGCCGCACGTCATCCATCTTAAGTCCGTGCGGAGCGTTCCCCTTCGAGTAGGACATTAGACAGAAGTAGCTACCTACACCTCAACCAGCATAGAAGCGCCGCGTGTCTTGATGTCTTGAGCGCCCGTAAATTCATCTTTATGGGTACGGCTCCGTTCTCGTTTACGAGCAGGTGCACGAGGTCCCTCCATCCCCCCCCAAACCACCAAAACAACCCCCGTTCCTCAATAAATCGAACTGCCTACCCGATACATCTTATAATTGTAGTGGGTTAGCTCTCATAGGTACCTCATCGTGACCAAGGTTTCTGAACTCCACCGCAGTGAGTATTGCGTGCTAAATGGCCGAACTGACGCACGTTTAAGCGATGTTGAGCGGCTAACCGTGATAGGCGGGGAGGGGTTACACCGCCTTGTTACCCGTCTTGGCCGGAGCCTGCAATCGGTCTCACTTGAGTCACTTGCCCCAAATCTTACCCTAGATACCCTACTCGGAAGCCACGAGCGGCTGCTCTTACTGAGGCGGGAGGGGGTCATCGGAGAGCTTTTCTGCGAGCAGCCACCGGCCTTTGAGCCGCATGTAACCCCAATTCACGGCTTCCCCGATGGCGAGGTCAAAGACCTTCACTTTCAGTCAGTGTTCCCAAAGAAAACGGTCGAATGCGACCGTAGCTACGCCTCAGACGCTCCTGAGAATCAGGTGCTACACGTCCGCTTCTGGGAGCACCACGAACGGAGAGCCCAGCGCCCCACTATCGTCGCGGTGCACGGCTGGACGATGGGCGACCAGCGTGTCAACTCGCTAGCGTTTGTTCCGGGACTCTTTTTTACCCTCGGTTGCAACGTGGCTCTTGTTGAACTTCCGTTTCATGGAAGGCGCGCTCCTCAGAGGGACAACAACCTCACACCGCTCTTTCCAAGTGCCGATGCGGTCCGTACCTGCACTGCTATGGCTCACGCCGTCCACGACTTAAGAACCTTGGCAACCTACCTTCGTGGTCGTGGCTCCGAATCGATCTCCTGTGTTGGACTAAGCCTCGGTGCGTACGTTGCGGCCCTGTGGGCATCACTTGATAGGCTAGACAGGCTCGCGCTGCTTGTGCCACTCGTTTCGATGGGAGATATGGCGTGGCGGCTCCTTAAAGACTCACAGACACAGTACCACGGCGCGGCCGCTGGGGTGACCAAGGCATTCCTTCGGGACCTCTTTAGTGACCACAGCCCACTTGGACGTCACCCAAAGACACCACAGAACGCTATCCTTGTCGTTGGCGGTCGCGGAGACCACCTCGTTCCGCGCGAACAAATTACTCTCCTGCGTGAACGGTGGAGCTCTGCTACCGTTATGTGGGCACAGGGCGGACACAGTGCGCCCGCTCAGCGCGGTGGCGCCTTTGAGAAGGTAAAAAGTTTTCTAACACAGGTTCGGTAAGGTAAACGCACATATGTCAGGCGAAAAAACAACAAACACCCCCCTTGAAAGTCCTGCCAAGGCTCTCTTCCTCGGCCGTATCGTTCAGCAGCCCGTTTTTCCCTTTCCTAGTATCGGAAGTGATGAGCGCGAGACGCTTCAGATGGTCTTGGAATCTATCAATCGCTTTATGGAGTCAAAGAGCGAGCTGTATCGCAGCTTTGATGAGGAGGGGTTTCAATCTGATGAGTATGTTGAGGAGTTGAAATCGCTTGGGCTCTTCTCTCTAATCGTCCCCGCCGAGTTTGATGGCCTGGGGCTCTCAAATTCTGCCTATTCCCGCGTCTTGCAGGAAACAAGCCGCTACGACGCCTCGACTTCGCTTACTATCGGTGCCCACAGTTCAATCGGGATGAAGGCGCTCTTACTCTTCGGCTCTGAGAGCCAGAAGGCGAAGTACCTTCCACGCCTTGCAACAGGAGACCTGATCGCTGCGTTCTGCTTGACCGAAGCCGGAGCCGGCTCTGATGCGGCATCAATAAAGACACACGCCACTAAGAACGGTGATGGAAGTTGGACCCTTAACGGAGAGAAGATCTGGATAACTAACGGTGGGACGGCTGGGTTCTTCACTGTATTTGCTCGGACTGAGTCTGATGGCGGAAAAATAACAGCCTTTATCGTGGAGCGCGAATTCCCGGGCGTGAGCTCCGGGCCTAAAGAAGATAAAATGGGTATTCGCGGCTCATGCACAACCACTGTGCGATTTGACAACGTACGCGTGCCTGCGGAGTGTGTTATCGGTGAAGAAGGGAAGGGCTTTAAGGTCGCCATGGCTGTGCTCAATAACGGACGCACGGGGCTAGGCGGCGGGTGTGTCGGAGCGATGAAGCAGTTAATTGAGCTTTCGCTCTCGCAAGCAGCTCAACGTAAACAGTTTGGAAAAAGCATCTCAGAATTTCAGCTCATACAAGAGAAGATCGCCAAGATGACAACGCTCTGCTTCGCATCCGAGTCGATCGTAAGTGTTGTTGGTCATTTAGTTGATTCTGGTAGTGAGGATTTCTCTGTTGAAGCTGCGATGAGTAAGGTGTTTATCTCAGAGGCTCTCTGGACAGTGGCAGATGAAGCGTTACAGATCGCAGGTGGTAACGGATTTATGCGCGAGTATCCCTACGAGCGGGTTGTACGAGATAGTCGCATCAACCGAATTTTTGAGGGAACTAACGAGATCCTCCGTCTCTATGTAGGCCTCTCTGGTATGAAGGAAGCGGGTGATGCCCTGCGCGATGTTGCCAAGGGGTTAAGTGGTATTTTCAATGACCCCATCAAGGGCTTTGGTGTGCTTACCGGCTACGCATCTCGCAAGATCGGTCAGTATACACCCATTGGTAGACCGAATCTCACTGGCGTGCACTCATCGTTGAAGGAAGAGGCTCGCGTCTTTGAGCAGGGGATCGCCTTCTTTTCACAGGCCGTCGAGGGCGTCCTAAGGCGACATGGGAAGGGTATCATCGGTCAGCAGTTAGTAACGAGACGAATAGCTGACTCTGCAATCGAACTCTTTGTTGGAATCTGCGTACTCTCACGTGTATCGAGCTTGATTCAGGAACGTGGCGAGGCTAAGACAGAAGATGAGCGGCGCATCGCTCGCATCTTCACCCACAACGCAAAGGTTGCTGTAGCCGCTCACCTAAAAGCCGTGTACCGCAATGTTGACCCCGACCTCTGCGCGCTTGCAGCTTCTATGTCTGAGCGCGGAAGCTTTCCGTGGGATGTGGTATAACCTTAGGAAGCGCCGCAAATCAACGCTTCGGCCAGCACAGAGCCCATCAGTGCACACCATGACGGCGCACATAGCGCTCTCCACAACAATCGGCTACGGTGACGTCTTTTATCTTGCGCCTCCAGGCGGACTAACCGGCGCTCATGGCACCCTTCGAAGCTACTGACCTTTTATCAGCACTACTACTGCTCTTGCTCACGACATTGGTGGTTGTAATCCTGGCAAGGCGGTACCGCTCTGCCGGAGATCAACTGCGAAGACCTGCTCAGGAATCGCTTAGCGTTCTTCAGACGTTTTACGAACACAGTCCATCTCTGCTAGGTGTTGTTGAGCTGCAGGGCGATGATGTCCTTCATATCTACGATAATCCAGCAGCGTGTCGCTTCTACGGTGTGTTATCAGGTCTCACCCCAGGCCTACTTGAGTCGCAGCTCGGCACGCCACCTCTGCAAACAGCTCTCTGGGCACAACACTACCGCGACAGTTTGAGTCGAAGGTGTCCTGTCCGTTTTGAATTTAAGGGCTCCGATAGCCACTGGTTTGCTGTTACCGTTTGCCCGGTAACAGATGTGGCTAGCACGCACCAACAGTTCTGTTACCTCGCAGAGGACATATCAGAATGGAAGATCCATGCAGAGCTTGCATCAGTTGACCGTCAGCGGCTTGAATATGCTCTCTCTGCGGCTCGGCTCGGGTTCTGCGACTGGAATGTTATTTCAGGGGCATTTCATTACGGAGGAGACTGGGCAAAGTTATTAAGTTTTTCCAAGGAACATTTCACCCCATCGCTCTCGGTATGGGAGAGTGTAATCCACCCTGAAGATGCTGCAAGGGTACTAGACCTTCTGCGTTGTAACCTTGAGGGAAAAACTGCTAAACTTGAAGCAGAGTGCCGGCTCTTGACTGGCACCGGAGACGTGCTGTGGTTCTCAGTCCGTGGACGGGTAATAGAAAGAACTCCGACCGGATTGGCGATTCGGCACGTAGCAGTCTTTGAGGACATTAGTGAGCGCCGGCAGGTGCGGGAGCAGCTTAAAGCTATAGCTCACCAAAAAGATGAGTTCATAGCTACACTCGCTCACGAGCTTAGAAACCCCCTCGCTCCGATACGCACGGGGCTTGAGATTATAAAGCGCGACCCGCAGTGCGACGCTGCTTGGCGCGCCAGAGATATGATGGAGCGACAGCTCCTGCATTTAGTTAGGCTTATAGATGACCTCCTTGATATCTCCCGTATCAGCCTTGGTCGCTTAGAGCTTAAGAGATCACCGATTACCGCTAAGGAGATAGTTGATACGGCGGTAGAGGGGAGCCTGCCAATGATTGAGGCGAACCAGCACACGCTAAGTCTGGCTTTACCAGAGGAGCCCATACCCATAAACGGCGACCTTACCCGGCTTGCTCAGGTCCTCAGTAACCTACTTAACAACGCAGCCAAGTACACGCCCAAAAAGGGCCGTATTGAATTACGCGTTGAAAAATTGCCACGTGAAGTAATGTTCAAGGTAACCGACAACGGCTTGGGCATACCCCCGGAACTGCTCGAGAGCATCTTTGATATGTTCGGGCAGGTTAATCGCACGCTCGATAGGTCGCAGGGGGGACTCGGAATAGGCCTTGCGCTCGTGCGGAAGATCGTAGAGCTGCATCATGGAAAGGTCTACGCCGAAAGTGCTGGGTCAGGCAAGGGGGCTACGTTTACTGTAATCTTACCTCGATTATCAGATGGTGACGCTACTTATGATAAGAAGCCCGCTACTACTATAACACTTCCAGAGCTCCCAAAGAGGGTCCTTGTTGTAGATGATAATGTAGACAGCGCTGAAAGCCTTGGTTCGTTCTTAAGGATGCAGGCGCATTCGGTAAAGATTGCCAACACACCATCCGAGGCCTTTGCGATAATCGCTGAATTTCAACCCGAAGTAATTTTCCTCGATATCGGACTTCCTGAGATGAATGGCTACGAAGTCGCCCGTCGAATCAGGAAAACGCCAACGGGTAGCGCTGTGCGCCTGGTAGCAATTACTGGCTGGGGAGGGGAGCAGGACAAGCAGAATGCAAAAGCAGCTGGCTTTAATGCTCACCTTACAAAACCCGTTGACCTTGAGGCCGTACAGGCGTTGGTACGGGGTGAAACTTCTGAGTGCGCCTACTAGTTTAGAGGAAACGTCTGGTGAAACAGGCACAGTAATATAGGCAGCTACTGAACCTTCCTCGAACGTACTGGTGGGTATCTAACAACCTCCGCCTGCAGAGCCTTCGGATCGAACAGCGAACTTCGTTCATTGTGATTTTGTGCGCCAAGGTTAAATAAACCGGCGCCTTCTACGGTATATCCCCGAAAGAATTCCTCAACAGCTGCGACAAGTCGTGATTCATCCTTCCCCTGAAGAGAAGGCTTGCTTGCCACGACAAAAACCCACCGCATAGTGGAAGGGACGTAGGCCGAGATCGTTGCGGCCTTAATCTCCTCCTCACCAGATACCCGCAATACGTCCATTTTCATTGAGGTGTCAGCTGTTACAACTACATAGAGCGACTGACTGGGGAGCCCCAACCTCGTGGCGAGCTGTCGCTGTATGAGGTCAAGGGTGCCAGGCTCCTGGATGTGGTGGACCGCTTGCGGTGACAAACTAGAAAGTCTCCAGGCGCCCAAGGGAACGCTAAACCTATCAACTCCGTGCGCCAGCATCTCTTGTGTCTCTGGGGACAGGAGGGCTTTAAGGCCAGCGTCGCTACCGTTAACTAGAGCATCGGTATTGTCGGGGGCTGCTTCGTCAAACACGAGCGTGCAACGCCCCTCATCACTCCTAAGAAAACGCCTTAGATCATCCTCCAGAACCCTCTTTACAAGAGCTCCAGCCGGACCGTCTACGCTGCACAAGCGAGCAACTCCACGAACCTCTAAGAGCGTCCGGAGAATGCCGGACGAACCTCTCCTGTTACCGGCCGCATCAACAACCGCCTCAAATGCCTCGTCAGTAAATGCGATGCGATCGCACCCACTATTCTTCGGGTCGGGCACCAACCGAATAGTCCTAGCCAATCGATTCGGAAGAACTGCAGCGCGCGCGTAGTGAAGAGTACCGAAGCCGTAGAGATCCAAGCTTTGCAGATCGGGCGGGAGGTATGCAAACCGATCTGCTAACTGCCTAACCAAGAAGTTTACTCCACGAGAGCGATCGTAAAGCTCCTCCAATCCCTCCATGGGAGCCTTGCACAAATCGGCGATCCGCAGCAGGTCTTCTTGCTTGTCCGCCATTGCAGCCGCAAATATGGCAGGATGATTAAGATTGAGGTTAGCCAGGTACCTAGAGCTCTTAAGCTCCAAGCGCAGATCCTGTGAGGCAAAAAAGAGTGTTATAGAGCGCTCGTCGTGAAAGAGCCAGTGCCGGTACTGCTCTTGGAGCTGAGGATGCACTGGACCGTTCAACCGACCCTCATCAACCAAGCGCGAAACTGCAATCTCGAAGCTGTGAGAGAAGGGGGCGTGTGGGTCATGAAACAGCCCCATTACACCCGCTACGACGGCATCACGGTGTGACATGCCTATTTTGGTAGCAAACTCGAACGCCAACTTCGCGGTCACCAAAACGTGACTTAATCGGTCCCGGTTCTTAAAGCCCTCCCCGAGACTCGTATGGCAGGCGCAGGACATCTCAACGCCCGCTAATCGCTTCAAGCTGGGGACCTCACGCACCATCTGATCTGCAAACTCAAGGAAAGCCGCCACGCTACGATTTGGTGGGCCCTCAAGAAAATCGTCTCCGACTGCGACCTCCTCCCTGCAGAAGAACTTTGTATTCATCGGGACAACTAGCTGCTCGCATCCGGAGCTACGGTCCGCGGCATCCCGGTGGGAAAAAGAGCCGGGAGGAACAGGACCTGATCCGCGAGCCACTTTAAGAGGCGAAGGGATTGGAGGAGACTTGGAAACTAACCCCTCGGAGTCTGAAGTGATTTTAAGCGAAGCAGTAGTATGCACTTTTGCCTGACATCTTCAAAACTGATACCATTTCTGAATTCATGATTGCCACTTAATTTTGAGGTAGTCAAGTAAGTAAGGTCACTATGTCGAAATCTTACGTCATCATCGTTGCAGGAGCGAGCGGAAGCGGAAAATCGACCCTTGCTCGACTTATAAAGGACTACTCACAAGAAGAAGAAGCATTGGTTGTTACTCTAGACCGGTACTATCGCGACCAGTCTCACCTGACCTCTTCCGAGCGAGCTAAGCTTGACTATGATTGCTGGGATGTGCTCGACGGAGAGCGTCTTGTGAAGGATGTCACTGCATTAAGGGAAGGGAACGCACCGGTACATCTTCCTTTTTATGACTTTGGCACCCATACACGTCGTGAGGCTGACGATCTCGTATCGCCAGCTCCGCTTGTGGTCATCGAGGGAATCCTTGCTCTTCACGATCCCCGCCTTCGCGCCCTGGCAGACGATTCAATCTTCCTCGATATCGACCAGGATCTCTGCTACCAAAGACGACTAGCGCGCGATACAGTTGAGCGAGGACGAAGCCAAGAGTCTGTACAAGCTCAGTGGACAGCAACGGTTGCACCAAACTACGAGCGCTTTGTTTTACCGACTCGTCAGCACGCCAAACGAATAATCAGTCAGCAGACCGAAGACGTATATCGCACGGTGATCGATGATGTCTTTCGCTGCATGGCTATGGTCAACAAGGGGCCATAGTCAAGCGAAGGGTGCTATCTCGTTTCTCTTTGCGATTGTTCAAACCCGCCCAGGGCTATACTATATATCCTGTTAATAACTAGTCGGTAGCACACTAAAGAGGGAAGCGTCAGATGAGCCAAAAGAAGCTGTGGGGTGGTCGTTTTGCAGAGAGTAGTGATGCCTTTGCAGAAGAGTTTGGAGCTTCAATATTTTTCGACAAGCGGCTGGCACCGTTTGACATTCAGGGTAGCATCGCACACGCGACAATGCTTGGGGAGACTGGCATTATTCCGAAAGAGGACGCCACGTCCATCTGCACCGGTTTGAAAGGGGTGCGCGCGGCTCTTGAGCGCGGGGAGCTTGAGTTCAAGGTATCTGATGAAGATATCCATATGAACATCGAGCGTTATTTGCATGCTGAAATTGGCCCAGTTGCTGGAAAGCTCCATACGGCGCGCAGCCGAAACGACCAGGTAGCAACCGATTTTCATCTTTTTATCCGACATGCACTGGTTGAAGTTGCTGAGTGGCTGGGGCAGGTGCAACAGACCCTGCTAGCTAGAGCACGCGAGCACCTGACAGTGGTAATGCCAGGATACACGCATCTCCAACCTGCTCAGCCTGTGCTCTTCTCACACCACTTACTTGCCTACGTTCAGATGCTTGACCGAGACACTGAGAGACTCTTTGGGCTGTGGAGTAGGGCGAACATCCTTCCACTTGGAGCAGGGGCTCTAGCCGGCACGACCTTTCCGATCGATCGAAATCGGGTGGCGCAGCTGCTTGGATTTGATGGCGTGTATGAAAACAGCATGGATGCTGTCAGCGACAGAGATTTTGTTCTTGAGTTTCTCTCGTCTGCATCGATTCTTCAGATGCACCTGTCACGTTTGTGCGAAGAGATAATCATCTGGAGCACAGCCGAGTTCGCCTTTATCGAGCTCTCAGATAAGATGTCTACCGGCAGCAGCATTATGCCGCAGAAGAAGAACGCAGACTTTGCAGAGCTTGTGCGTGGCAAGACAGGCCGAGTGTACGGCTCGCTTCTTGGGTTACTTACAACTCTGAAAGGTCTGCCTCTCACCTACAACAAGGATATGCAGGAAGATAAAGAAGGGGCGTTTGATACCTTTGACACCGTTGTTGGTTCATTGCGGGTAGTCAACGAGATGGTTAAAACTATGCGGGTCCGAGAAGAGCGTATGAGCGCACAGGCTGAGCACGGATTTATCAATGCCACCGATGCCGCAGACTACCTTGCCAAGAAAGGGCTCCCGTTTCGTGAGGCGCACGAGGTCGTGGGGTCACTTGTGGCTTTCTGTATATCGAAGGGGCAAACTTTGGGGGAGCTTACGCTAACCGAGTACAAGCAATTCTCACCGCTCTTTGATATCGATATCTTTGAGGTTATCAAACTCGACACAGTAGTAAACCGCCGTACGTCTTACGGCGGCACGGCTCGCTCGGCCGTAGAGGCGCAGTTGGAACGGATTAGTGAGAAGATAATGCGTTCTCAGGGGCGGGTAAGTGAATTACGGCAAGTTGTAGGAGTGGCGTGACACCTGTTGTTAAGAGCCAGGGTAAGCACTCAAAACCATAATTGAGCCTAATTGCTAAGTGCTCTAAAAGAGGGTGAAAAGCTTTCGATAGCGCACATAGCCTCTCCCCGGAGCCATAACTTACCCATTCGCCATATCAGTTTAACTTTAAGCGACTCTTTACCTATTATGAGCCCAAGCACAGCCCCTAACTTCGTATCCTCTAGCCGAGTCGCTGAAGAGTATAATGAGTCAAACATGTTTCGTTTGTTCGTTGGTCTCTCAGCTAGGTTCAATGGGGCTGTAACAGCTCTGTACGTGCACGACCACCTTCCACTTTTTTCTGCTCGTGGCGCCACTGTTGATGTGGGACGCGGCAGCGTGCGGGTTGAGGGGTACCTCGGTGATTCTGCGCGCGCCCAGCATGAACTTCAGAATGAGCTCAAGAGAAATAATCTTACAGGGGTAGAGGTCAAGGAGGAAAAAAGCGGGGTCATCTCCGTGTCCCAGAGGCATCCATGCGGGGTCACTACTAAAGTTTATCTTGATGTCCGCTGAAGGATTTTTGATGAATAACTTCTAGGCGACTTCACCCACTCGACCGATATCAGTGCCGCGTTTAATCCCCGTTGCCTCTTCGATAAGAATCGCAAAATTCTCTGCCGCTGTTTGAGCCCTCTTGCTTTCCCAACCAAGGATCCGCAGCTCATCCCTGTACTTATCTGCATAGTCTACGTAGTACTGGATAAGCTCGGCATCATTTGCAAGCTCAAACGCTCCGCGACGCGGCATCATCGGGATCTCTTTTACATGAAAGCTCTCACGAGCAGAGATCTGCTCACTAAAGAAGAGCCACGCATCACGCGTAAGGAGCTGAGCTATCTTCTCTTCATCACTGCCAAGGGTAAAGGAGTAGGAGAGTGTGTTCATAGTGCCTCTAACGATAAGATGAGGCACTATGGCCAAGCGCTTCACAATTTGTTAAGCCGCCTGCTCAGCCCCTGCCGCGGGCTGCTGCTCCTGAGAATAACGCCTTATCTCATCCTTAACCCCCTTAACGCCCTGAATCTGGCTAGTTTCTGAAACCACCCTCAGCGCCTCTTCATCGGGAAGTCGTCCGGAAAGCAACACCTGCCCGTCACGCACCTCAACCGCTACGGCGTTCATGTGGTGGGTCACCCGCCCAAGCCTAGTTCGAATCCTATCTGCTATCTTTCGGTCACTATCGGCGGCAGGGGAACGCAGCCACTCAGTTGATGCAACAACCAATCCACCGAGTTGATTCCGCAGGTGTCTAAATCGCTTACCGGTGGTCGTAGCAGCAGTGCGTGAAGTGCCAGAGATACGGTCTCGCGCTATCGATCGCCGATATGCACCCGTTCTGGGGTCGAGAAAGTACATAAGCGCCGAGCCCACGGCAGCGCCTACGAGGAAGCTTGCTCCTATTCCGACTCTGGCCCTGCGTAGTGATACTGCACTCATCTGTGACTGGCGTTGCTCTTTTGATGCTTCCATACCGTTGCTCCTTGAAGGGGTTTTCACGCAACCATTATAGAGAGCTTCTATTCGATAAAAGGAATGATGTAGGGCAGGGAGGTGCGTGATTCGAGCACATACCGGACCGCGAAGGCTTATGGTTCAACAGGCTCACCACAGGGGCTGCTGCGATCCGGCGATATGCTGAGGCTTCAGAGTAACGACACCGCTCTGTTAGGAAAGTAAATAGCGAGGAGTACCCCTCCTGCACATACAGCTTCTCATCCATGATCGGTATAAGGCTCTTTACAACCTCTGCGGTCGCTCGGCGCTCTTGTAAATTGGCATTGATAAATACTTCGATAGCTGCGTTCATAGCCTTCACACTCCACTAAGCAATCTTTGACAGCACTACGAGAGTATAACCTACGTTTTTTCCACCTCGTATAAGGCTCACAGAGGGCCCTTTCGCGCACTTTTTGATTCGCGAGGTGTTTTGACCGATTAGCGCTTGGCTATATCGATTTCACTGATATCTACAAGTAATTTACG
>JBIKKT010000073.1:0-11406 GCA_044360195.1 Bdellovibrionota bacterium
AGTGGTCGATTGATCTTATGTTGGTCGACGAATCCACGCTTTCGAAGGCCCTTGCAGAGGGTATGCAGTACGATCACGGCGGCGCGGTAGTTCCAACAGCATCGGTCGCCCACTTGATCGCTATGAAGCTCCATTCCTTGAAAGCCAATCAGCCGTATCGTGCCCATAAGGACCTCGGCGACCTTTTCCAACTATTAAAGATCAAGGCGTTGGAAGTGACCTCAGAGGAGTTTAAGCAAATCTGCCTCAAGTATGCTAACATGGAAACGTATGAAAGAATCATCCGATCCTCCAAGTAGCTCAGGCTGGATAGCGTCTCTTCTTGAGACTGACTTCAATCTCCCAGATGGCGAAAGCTTTAATTCCATAAGCCCTGCGATGACGTACGCTCAATTTCTTGAATTAAGTGAAAGGCACCTGCCGGCGTACAACTCAAACCCCGCTGTACAGCGAGCCCGGCTTGAGCAGAAGGCAAACGATCCCTTTGTGCTATTTGATTAGAATCGCTTCGCTAAGAAGATGCCCGGGGAAACACTCTTTTGTGGAGAGTGACTATGAGCACCATTCAGCCAAAAACCCGCCTAGGCGACCGCCGCATTTCAATCAAACAGGTCAAAGACGGCTTGTCAGCAGAACAGCTCGATCTCTTCTCGCTCTGGATGTCCTCGTCAGATCCGTGGCTCCACTTTGGATACTCAACCGACGAATGCCGCCATAAACTGAGCGCCTGTAGCAATGAGTTTTTTATTGCTGTAGCTGACGCTGGTGATGTTGGCTTTCTAGCTTACTCTCAACAGGGCGATTTAGGTGGCCCCTATATTCACTATGTAGTCGTCGAAAGATCTCGCCGTTCGCAGGGGATCGGGTCGATGCTGATTAAACGCTTGCTTGAGCAGAGCCAAGGGAGCAGTGTTTTTCTGACTGTGTCTGAATCAAATGAGCAGGCCAAGAGGCTCTATGAAGCACTGGGATTTCAACAGATCGGTGCGATCCCTGATTATAATAAATACGGCGAAGCGGAATTTATTCTTCGCTTTGCAGGGAAACCAAAGCGCGAATAGATGTAGTGGATGACCACCACTGTCACCCCCTACCGCGTCACCTGCTTGAGCACACTCTCTGGATCAACCGGTGCGCCGTTCTTGCGCACTTCGAAGTAGAAATTGCGCCCCTTCTTATCAAGCTCGGACGTTGAACCGACAACTCCGTTACTCTCGATAGCATCACCTTTTTTAACCGTGGCAGAACCGAGCCGCCCATAGAGCGAGTAACTGCGTGCACCGTGATCTAGAACAACCACAGTCTCATACGCAGGCATCGTGCCGACGTAGGCAACCTTGCCGTGAGTGATAGCGTGCACCTTCGCCCCGACAGGGGTTGCATATTCAAGCCCCTTACTAAATATCATGTCGGCGAAATCAGAGACCTTCACCTTTCCAAATTTCTGTAGAACCTTCCCCGATACTGGGCTTACAAGGCTAAGCCCCTGCGTGAATATCCCTTGAGGTGCAAGACCGACTCTGGCCCGCACGCTATCCGTCTCTGGCTGTAAGGCATCACGCTTATCCTTCGGATCCTTTGTACCTATACCCGGCTCTTCTCGCATCGCCCCAGCAGAAGTATCCCCGCCCGTAATTGAAGACATGAGCGCTTCGAGCCGCTCGCCCTCTGCGCGCAACTTAGCGAGGGATTTCTGAGCGGCACGCTGCTTCTGGGTAATTCGCTCGGCAACATCTTTGAGCGCTACCAACTGCTGCTCTATCTCTGCTCGTTTTGCAGTCACATCACCTTTTAATCGCTCCCCTTCATCGATCGCATCACGCAACTTCTGGCGATAACGCATCAGGTCTTCGACTGCATCCTTGATACCTTGAAAACGAGCCTGGTCCTTGTGTCGAACGGCCCGCACATACACTGCAAATCGCTCAAGCTCTGGCCCCTGAGATCTCCACGCAAAGAGCGGACTTACCGATGGAGCAGCACCAGTGTAGAGAGCTTTTAAGCGGTCCTGATTCCGCGCGTGTACGGCTGCAAGGCGCTCTTCTGCCACCTGAACCTGTCCTTTTAGCTTATCACTCTCTTTGGCCAGAACTGAGATCTTTGTTTGTATACGCTGGTCATCACCCTTGAGCTTTACGATAGTACCCTCGAGCTCCTTGCGTTGCTTCACCAGACCAGTAAATTCGCTGCGTAACTTCTCGATCTCCTTCTCGGTCGTAGTAACCTCAACTCGTATTCTATCTAAGCTTACACCCAGTGATTTATCCTGCGCGTGTGCTGTATGCCCAGAACCAAGCACCAGCGAAACACCCGCCAGAAAAGAGAACACAACTCGTAGAAAGGCTCCTGCCATTCGAATCACGCCTCTGAAAGGAACCTTCGGACCGCTAAGAAGCTACCACTCATTCCGACAACAACTCCCGCTACCAATATCCATACGACTGTAGAGAACGATAAGAATTGGAAGTACGGGAAAACTGTAGCCAGCATCTCTGTCTTAAGCAGTGCACTACGCACAAAGAAGAACACAGCAAAAACGAGTAGCAATCCGCACACCGCTCCTAAGACCCCCTGCACCGCTCCCTCGAGCACATACGGTGCGTATATGGAGCTGCGACGGGCCCCAACTAACTGCATGATCTCTACCTCCATACGGTGGCTGTAGAGTGCAAGCTTTATGGTGTTAGCGATTATAAAGCCTGTAATAACGAGCAGGAAAAGTACCCCAACGAGTCCACCCACTTTGAGAATCGTGAGAATAGTCTTTATCTGCTGAACGATTCCTCTGCTGTAACGGATACTATCGACGCGCGTATCCCCTTTGAGAGCAGCGCCCACTTGATTGTAGAGCTGTTCAGCCGCTTCTGAACTATCGGGCCGAACATCTAGCGAGGCAGGCAGAGGGTTATCTTTCTCTAACCCCTCAAGGATAACAGCCTCATCACCGAGTATGCGCTTAAACTTACTGAGTGCCGCACCTTTGTCGGTATAGGTCACCGGGCGATCGCCAGCCAAGGAGGCTATGGTTGATGAAACCTGGGAGATATCGTCTTTAGAGACTGAGTCTTTTAGAAAGACTGTCACCATCACCTCACCCCCCTCCTGAGAGACAGCGAGGCTTGCGTTGTGAACTAAGAGAGAAAAAACCCCAAGTAGAAAGAGCGCAACTGCGATCGTTATGACCGTGAGCGATGCCGTCAGACGTGAACGGGATAGATTTTCATACGCCCTTCTAAAAACATGTGACACGAGCGCCGCCCACGAAACCGAATCGACCCCCTGCCCTTCATCCCAGATAGTGGCAAGCCCTATCGCACCCGACTGCTCCCGAAGTGAAGTCACTGTCATACGCTACTCCGCACACCAGCATGTCCGCCCGACTGAATGAAATCACCTATAATACGCCCCTGGTCGAGTACAATTGTACGTTTACTGAGCTGCTCGATTATTGAAAGGTTATGGGTTGCAACAACCACGGTAACTCCCGCTGCATTCGCCTCAAGCAGGAGATCGAACACGCGCTTACTCATCTCTTGATCGAGATTCCCCGTAGGCTCGTCAGCTAAGATCATACGCGGCTTACGAATTAACGCCCGGGCTATCGCAACCCGCTGCTGCTCTCCTCCGGAGAGCATCTGCGGATAGGCATCAGCACGGTCCTGTAAACCCATGGCATGCAACAGCAAAAGAGCGAGCCGCTTGCGCTCGCGCGCATTTACACCTAACACCTCAAGACCGTACCCGACATTATCGAGAACGCTGCGACGGGGAAGGAGCTTAAAATCTTGAAATACAACTCCCACTTCTCGACGTAGCTCAGCTATCCCGTCCTGGCCAATAGCCGATAGGTTTCGTCCCCCTACCATGACCTCGCCCGTGGTGGCACGCTCAGCACCAAAGAGTAGCTTAAGTAGGGTGCTCTTTCCGGCCCCGCTGGCGCCAGCGATAAATAGGAAGTCCCCAGCCTCAACCTTTAGGTCAACCCCGCGTAGGGCATGTTGGTCAGGGGGATACAGTTTTGCAACGTTGTGGAGGTGTATCATGTCTGTTATACGAGAGAGCTGTATTACCGTGAACCTACTTCACAAGTTAGTTAGATTTACCCCTTTTCTATGCATGCTGCCAGAACCTCATTTGCAGTAACCCTCATTCTCTGGACCCTCGGCTGCGGGGCTGCCACCCCAACTACGCACTCCGTCAGAATCGCCCCTGAAGTGCTGCACTCGTCTAATCGCTGTAAAGGCTTTGATGGCGGCCCAACGGTGCCCAATTCAGTTATAACGTGCGAGACCGAAGCTGGGGCGCTCTTTGCAACGATCCTTGAGGACTGCTCAATCCCTGAGAAGTTCACCTTTCAAGCCACCACCCGACAACTTCTGGTGGGTATGACAGATATGTCGATAGTGTCTCAAACAGCGGTTTCAGCCGGAGCGAAGAAACAGCTACACTCTGTTGTTAAGGGTGCCATCGACGCGGCCCCAGTTCTGCTCTCCTTCTTTACCAGCCGGCGAGATGGCTGTGTTACTGATTTAGTCATGTGGAAAGGTGTTCCGCAAGGCGAGGTAGCTCCGGAGGTTCTTACTCAATTCACATCTGCCTCGCGTGAGCTAGCTTCGATACTGGTTCCTCCACCAGTCACTCCTGCTCAACCAGTTGAGGAGGGAGAGAATGATTGATCTTAGGCCGCATGCGCGAGCCCTCGGTGGATACTCGCACATGCTATACGACGTGGTGCGCGATATCTGCCGTAACGGTGTTAATCTGCGCGAAGTATCTCGCCAGCTTCTCTGGATCGGCGCTCATTCACTCCCAATAGTACTCCTTACGGCAGTGTTTACCGGCATGGTGCTCGCTCTGCAGACATCCTACGGACTACACCGCTTCGGAGCCAAAAACTACGTTGGAAACCTCGTAGGTCTCTCACTGGCGCGTGAGTTGGGCCCTGTACTCACAGCGATTATGGTGTGCGGAAGGTGTGGCGCAGGAATAGCTGCTGAAATAGCCTCGATGGTGGTTACTGAGCAGGTTGATGCAATCAGAGCGCTTGGGGCAAATCCGATTCAACGCCTCGTTACACCACGAATCGTTGCAGGGATGATCTCACTACCGCTTTTAACGGGCGTTTCTGTAATAGTTGGAGTGCTAGGCGGAATGGCGGTAGCTGTCTTAGAGCTTGGCATCACTGCGCATCAATACTATCGGTCGTACCTCTACGCTGTCCAAATACACGATGTTACCGACGGACTGATTAAGAGCTTTGCTTTCGGTCTTATCCTCGTCTCGATAGCTTGCTACAAGGGGCTTTCGTGTCGAGGTGGCACAGAGGGTGTCGGACTAACTACAACTTCAGCAGTTGTTACCGGGTCTCTCATGATCTTCGTCTCTAATTTTTTCGTAACTAAACTCCTCATTCTGCTGCACTTCAAATGACCCCTGCAACGCCAACGGTACAATTTGATGATGTGCATATCCGGTTCGGTAGCAATCACGTGCACCGCGGACTTACCTTCTCTCTGTTTCCTGGAGAAGTAACTACACTGCTTGGACCAAGTGGTGCTGGAAAGACTTTGATCTTAAAGCTTATCATCGGCCTCCTCTTCCCCAGTGAAGGAAAAGTAACTGTTATCGGCAACGATATGGATCTCCTAACAGAAGACCAGCTCCGCGAGATACGGGTAAATATCGGCATGCTGTTCCAAGGAGCTGCGCTCTTTGACTCGCTCAACGTCTTTGAAAATATCGCTTACGGCCTACGCGAGCGCGGGGAGAACAACCGGGAGAAGCTAGCGCACATCGTAGACGAAAGGTTACGTATGGTGGGGTTACCGGGAATCGAACGAAAGACCCCTTCGCAGCTCTCTGGTGGCCAGAAGAAACGCGTAGCACTAGCGCGTGCTCTTGCGACATCGCCAAGAATCATCCTTTACGACGAGCCAACAACGGGACTCGACCCAACCTCAACGCGCATGATTGACGATCTGATTATAACCTTCGCAAAGACCCAAGGGATCACATCACTCGTTGTAACTCACGACATTCAGAGCGCAGCGCGAATTTCTGACCGCTGGATGCTACTTAGTCACGGACGCATAGCGGCTGATGGATCGGCTAAAACATTAGCAACGGAAAACCAACTCGTCTCAGACTTCGTTTCGGGAGCGTGGAAGGAAGAAGTATGAAAATACGTAATGAACTAAAGGCTGGAATATTTGTATTTCTGAGCTTTGTGATGATTGGGCTCCTCATCCTCGTGATGGGGCGCGAACGCCAGATATTTGCTAAGCAGAGCGAATTCTTCGCGGTGTTTAAAGACGTGAAGGGACTATCAGAGGGGGCTCCGGTTCGTCTTGGGGGTATCCCCATCGGCCGTATAAAAGAGGTGAAGTTCTCTTCCGATGCAAGCGACCCACTGGTACACGTGACCCTGCTCATTAACAATCGCTACCTTGACCGCGTGCGGCCCGATTCACAGGTGTCTATCGACACGCAAGGACTCCTTGGAGATAGATTTATAAGTATAAGTCCAGGCACAGCCGCCGGATCAGTTCCTCCAGGCAGCACTATCCCCGCGCAAGAGGTTGCTGATTTCGGTCAGATAATGAGCCGTGCTCAAGTTGCTGTTGAGAATACAACTCAGATAACTGAACGGATTAACAAGTCACTCGAAGGGCTCTCTCCTGATACCTTTACGAATGTTGCTGCAGCATCAAAGAGTATCTCTGAAGTTTTCAAAGCGATACGCACCGAAGAGGGCTTCATCCACCGACTTATTTACAACGAGTCTGACGGAAAGAAATTAATGGATAGCCTCTCAAAGAGTGCGACTGATATCAGCAGCCTCATATCTGAGATAAAGAATGGCGAAGGTATGCTGCACGCTCTCGTGTATGAAAAGAACGGAAGAGATGGCGTAGAGCAGCTTGTTTCTGCTGTTAAACACGTCTCTGATGCGAGCGAGAGTCTGTCTAAACTCCTTGCTGAAGCCAAGGATGGCAAAGGGCTTCTGCACGATGTTATCTACACTGAAGTTAAGCCAGGCGCTGTTTCTAAACAGGTAGAAGAGGTGCTGACAGCTCTTAACCAAGCTGCGCACAACCTCAAAGCGACCTCAGACGCCCTCGCTCAGGGACAAGGTACCCTTGGAGCATTAATCGTTGATCCCAAGCTGTATGATAACCTGGTTGAGGTTACCGATGGAGCTAAGAGGAGCTTTATCTTACGGCAGGCTGTTAGGAGTTCGCTGAAGTAGGTAGTACGCGCCTCAGCTTGATTAAGGCTCGTCTTTCGGTGGCATGCGCGGCACCCTAGCGGACCTAGAAGGTCCGCGGTCCATAGGAATCTAGAAGCGACTAAGCACTCGCTCAATCACGCCGTCGTAGCTTGTGTCACCTGAGAGGTGCCACAGATTTATCGGCGATAGCGTGGCAACACCGGAGCGCACCATCGTTGAGTCGCTGGTCGCATCGTTGTCTCGCACCTCTTGCAGGAGCTTGTGTTGAAAGACCCTGACTGAACTACCAGCGAGTGTAGAGCTCTCTGCAAAACACTGCCCGTACACTGCCCTGCCCAAGCGAGCTATCTTTAACGAAGCACTCTCGCCATTAACCTTAAAAGGAAAATTGATGTTCCACGTTATCGGCGTTTCAAGCACTGAGCGTTTACACTCATCAGAAAACGCCTGCTCAAGGAAGATATCGAGAACTCGTTCTGCATGAACGCGAAAGCGAGCTAACGTTGCTCCGTCGATCAGATAATCATCAACATACTGGTTGCGCGTGGCTACATCGAAGGCCTGCGATAGGGCGATTGCAGGGACCCCTGCTAAATTCGCTTCAAGGCACGCGCCTACCGTTCCAGACGATAATAAAAACCCAAGCCCTATATTGAAGCCTGCATTTATCCCAGAGACTACAAGGTCGGGTCTCCCGCCGATGAGTGTAAAGATACCAAGGTTTGCACAATCGGCAGGGCTCCCAGTAACCGAGAAGGCCTTCCTACCGAAGATCTCCTTTTCAGTAACGTGCACCGGCTCAAAGCGCGTCATGCGCTTACCGGTCCAGCTCTGCTCGTGTGCCGGAACTACAAGATACACCTCTCCCATACGAGAGAAGTAGTCCATGGCCACTTCAAGCAACGGTGAGCGGTGACTGTCGTCGTTAGTGATTAGTATCTTCATTGCTGTAGGGAACCTCTACTTACCTCAGTTTGAGTGACGTTAAGGAAACTATGGCGAGAACAATTGAGATAATCCAGAAGCGCACGATAATTTTGGGCTCTGCCCATCCACTCAGTTCAAAGTGGTGATGAATTGGTGCCATTTTAAAGACGCGCTTCTTTGTCATCTTGTAGTAATAGCGTTGGATAACTACCGAAGCAGCCTCGATAACGAATATCCCACCTGCTATTACGAGGATAAGCTCCTGCTTAACCAGTACGGCGATAAATCCAAGCGTACCTCCAAGCGCCATTGAGCCCGTGTCGCCCATAAAGACCTGCGCGGGGAATGTGTTGTACCACAAGAAACCGAGCCCTGCCGCAAAGATGCTTGCAATGATTATAGAAACCTCTCCTGCCCCACTGACAAAAGGGATCCCTAGGTATTCTGCGTGCTTTGCGTTACCAGCAAGGTATGCGAACACGCCGTACGTGCCTGCAACTGTCATGACCGGGCCGATTGCTAGCCCATCAAGACCATCGGTAAAGTTCACAGCGTTTGAAGTTGCCGCGAGAACGAATGAAGTAAAAAGCACAAAACCAATAATTCCAAGTGGTATTACAACCCCCTTGGTAAATGGAATCGTAAGGTCCGTTGAGAACCCGCTTCCTTGAAGGCCAACTGCTACCAGAGCACCAATACCAAACTGTCCGATCAGCTTCCCCCGCTCCGAGAGCCCCTTGGAGTCTTGCTTTGTGATCTTCTTCCAATCATCAACAAACCCAAGATAGGCAAAAGAGCACAACACCAGCAGCGTTAACCACACCTTAAGATTAACGAGGTCAGCGAAGAGCAAAGTCGACACGAGGACGGCTACAACAACCACCATGCCACCCATAGTTGGCGTGCCGCGCTTCCCCTCGTGCGCCTTGGGTCCGTCATCTCGGATCGGTTGCCCCTGAACCCCGCGATTTTGAAGCCACCGGATAAACCTGGGCTGCACGAGCAGCACCGTTATGAAGGTGAAGAGAAACGCCCCCATGCACCGAAACGTCTGGTATTTGAATACGTTGAACCAACTAACGTATTCCTGGAGGTATTGGAGGTAATAGAGCACAACTTAGCTTCCCGGTTATAACCCGCTATTTAATCAAGGGCCTAAGAGTACCACCTCACGCGGGGCGCGGTCGAGATGGGTTATTAGAAAGTATTTGCGGTATTCCCCCCCCTTTTTGAAATCGCTCCCCGGTTAAGGAAGGCTCTGTAGAAATGGAAGGCTTTGCCTCACTACAGATGTCCCCTACCCCATCCGCCACAGCGTAGATAGCCCTTCGAGCGTAACCCTTTCTTATTGTCTTACTGGACATAGGAATGTTGCGGTGCCACGAGCCCACGCTTACCGCGTGCTTCCTTCAGAGAATTGAGAACGTCGAGATGTAGCACTACGATTCGTGTTTACAGCTAGTTATTGACATACTACTTAACAGATGGCGGTTTAGGTATATTTATGGTATATATAATATATAGATTTTGAATGCGATCCTAATAAAAGCAAGTCCAATGAGGATAAACACGGGATCGACTTCGAAGAAGCCAAGGCTCTTTGGGAGGACCCTTATCTGTTGGAGATTCAGGCGAGGACAGCGGGCGAGTCGCGTTTCCTCTTAATCGGCAAGATCGCAGGTAAGCACTGGAGTGCTGTTGTCACATATCGTGGAGGAATAGCAAGAATCATCTCTGTACGCCGATCAAGAAAAGAAGAGGTAGAACTATATGAAGAAGATTAAAGCCAAAGACTTTGATACCGCTTTTGATAGCGGCGAGGATGTGACTAAGCACCTTGATAAATCAAAAGCACGTCGCGTGAACGAGCAGCTTCGTCGCGTGAACATCGATTTTCCAGCTTGGGTCATATCTAGCTTAGATAAAGAGGCTCGCCGACTTGGAATTACTCGGCAATCACTAGTGAAGATGTGGATTGCTGAGAAGTTTGATAATACCGCTGACGCCGATTAGCTTTTACGCAAGGCTCGCTTGATATTCCTTAAGTATTTATAGCTTTCACACGGTTTTCTTGAAAAACAACTAAAGCAGGTGCCAGCACTCTTTGCGCATGAAGGGACGTTGTCACCGATTAAACCGACGCGAGGCGCCGCTTACCTAGTGCCCGTATGCTCGATTAACGCGAGCGCGAGTCAAAACCAACGCCGCACGTTTTTTGAATCAGTTCTATCTTTGCCTCAAGGTCGGCGTTGTACTTACCTACCGCAACCGAAACTCTATCACGGTAGTCACCCATCAAGATTCCAGCAGCTGCCGCTATTGGAAGTACCGAACGTACACCCGACAAAACCTGCTTGCCGACAGATGCTTTTTCGCTCTCTAGCACCTTGATATCTTGGTTGGCGGTCCTGCAGTTTACAGGAGCATCCAGAGCTGCTTTAGCTTCTGTATCTATAGACGGGAGTGGAGAGAGGTTCCTGCGATCAGCGCATCCGGTCGAAATACAACCAACGAGAGCGAGCGAAAAGAGCTTGTGTACGAATGGCTTCATGTGGACTCCTTGGCGCCCACTGCGGGCGATCGGCGGAAATATATCGCTAAAGAATCATCCTGCCTACCCCAAAAATCCCCGATATCGATACTGAATTAGTAACAATTCACCAGAAGAAAAGCTGGCAATCTACACCCCACTCGACTGGACGGATGGTAACCTCACGGTGACAAACTGCACACACCTCATAGAAACGGTAGCGTTCCTGTCCTGAGTGAATTCGTGCGGATGTCCCTATTCCCTTCCCCGCCAATCCACGATATCTAACCCCCATGACCCCTATCGCACTAAACACTTTGGCACTCGCTCTCGGTGGCACCTTGATTGGCGCACCATCGCACGAGGTGCTCGCCTCGAGAGTCGTATCTTCGGGCGCCACAAGTAGCCCAGGCGCTCTCTTTGTAGCAGTGCGAGGACACAACACTGATGGTCACCAATTCGTCGATCAAGCGTTTTCTCTCGGTGCAGTCGGTGCAGTTGTTGAAGACGCGGCTGTGCTCAATGGCCGCCCCGGAATAGTGGTGCGAGATGGTCGACTAGCCCTCAGTCGATTAGCAGCGATTTTTGCAGGTGAACCTTCAAACGAAATGAAGGTGATTGGCGTGACCGGTACAAACGGAAAGACCACCACCACCTGGATAATCTACCACATCCTGCAATCGATAGGTGGTGGCTCTCTTCGCATCGGAACCCTGGG
>JBIKKT010000038.1:0-36356 GCA_044360195.1 Bdellovibrionota bacterium
CTCTGCGATCGCTCGGCGCTCCTTTGAATTGGCATTGATAAATACTTCGATAGCTGCGTGCATAGATCTCACTCCACTAAGCAATTTTTGAAACCGCAACGAGAGTATAACCTACGTTTTTTCCACCTCGTATAAGGCTCACAGAGGGCCCTTTCGCGCACTTTTTGATTCGCGAGGTGTTTTGAGCGACTAACGCTTGGCTATATCGATTTTACTTCGTTCAACTAAGCAATCTAAGAGCAACCACTGCTCATCAATTTCGGAGTGCGTTTTTTCGCGTCAAGAGTTTTTGAAAATATATTTACCGTGAAAATCCTGCTCGCATAGCACAGATACTACTCCCGCTTATTTCGATCGCTGATACGGAGCGGGATTTTAAAGTATCCCCGCAGTATCGGGCGAGCGAAATAAGCGGCTGCCGAGATACCGACAACGACCGTCTGTCGGGCGAGCTTAGCTGGTCCCGTGCCCTGCAGTTAGAGCCTGGGGCATTCTACGTCAGGGACCGCGGTATACGTTCAACCTTGGACCGCCAGGTATACATATGTGCTCGTCATAATCGACCAGGAAGAAGCTCAGCTTTCACGGGATCGCTAACGTAGACGTTGGACGTAAACGTAAGCGTGCACAAGCACCCTCAAGTCCGGATAATACCGAGTGTTAACCAATCGATTCCGCGAAGAGCCACCTTTTAAACACAGCATCGACTACTTATCTTGAATGAGCCGCAGCAGTCGGGCGATGACGGGTAGCGCAGCAACCTCGATAGCATGCTCAGTGCTTATTCTTTGAGAGATGTCGCTGAGCGTTGAGCTCAGAGTTGAGAATCCAGAGGTTGAAGCGAGGTGTGAGCGGATGGTATCGGCCGTAGTGATCCGTTGAGCACACAGCTGCCCGGTTATTCGTGAAAGCGCCCTTCGTATCTCTTCATACGAAACACGTGCGAGCTCTTGTTCCCATTTGTTGGTGGGGCGTACTGTGTGTTCTGCTGACAAGACTGGTTGCACCAGTGTGCTAGCTACTACTAGGTCCATAACCTTGGCGACGTCTGAAGCGGATTGGTTGTACTGATGCGACGTCCATAAGACCTCAAGGGTAGTGATAATCTTAGGGAGTAGGGCTAGGTGAGCTGACTCCGGCTTACCAAGACCTCCCAGGGGTTCGCCAATCGTATGGATTCCATCGCGAAGTAGTGATTCAAAGCCCGGTTGATACAGGGCTATCATCTCAGCAAGGGATGTCGAGGCCGGATGGGCGCCTAAGAGCCATATGCCCGCTTTTCGAAGAGCATCACCGCATAACCTCCATGTGTCTAAAAACGCCTCGACGCTTCCTAGGCGGTCAAGTGTCTGTAGAGTGGCTCGCAAAGGGGCGAGGCCTAGAATGTGGTCTGCTGCAATGAGTGAGGAAACCACGTTCGGTAGAGGAGTGCCAGAGGTTGATGTAGCTGTATACAGAAACGGGATGTCAACTGCTGAGACAAGCTCATTTGCCAGTTCACTCGCGACTATCTCTCTGCGCAGAGGGTGCTCCCTTATAGAACGCGGAAAGCGCTCTCGCACTGCTGCTGGAAAGTACTTCATAGCGATATCTTCAAGGCTTGCGTCGAGGCAGAGGTCGGATTTGCAAAGTAGCTCTTTCATCCACATCTTCACGGCAGCGCTACAAAAAGCGAGCTCAGGACGAGTGAGCCCTATTTTCATCGATATGCGCTCATCAAGCTCTTCATCGTCTGGTAGGTTATCGCGCACGCGATCCAGATAGCCGAGTCGATTCATGTCTCGAATGAGAGTTCGATAGTGCTCGATAGAATCTACGGAGCTCCGCTGGGCAACGGTGAGCATCAATGCTTGTGAGCGATTGTGATGAAGCACCGACTCAACGACATCTGTGGCGACGTCTTTGAGTAGCGTGTTTCGGTCATCAAGCTGTAGTGAGCCGCCCCGGACCAGGGGATTAAGGAGGAGTTTAAGATTCACCTCGTGATCGGAGAGATCAACGCCTCCTGAGTTGTCTATTGCGTCGGTGTTTATTCGACCACCCCGCTGAGCGAACTCGACTCGAGCTCGCTGTGTAAAGCCAAGATTTCCACCCTCGCCGACAACGCGTGCTCGTAGCTCATCAGCGTTAATGCGAACGAGATCGTTTGTTCCGTCATTTACATCGCCGTGGGTCTCGGAGCTGGCTTTCACATAGGTACCGATTCCGCCGTTCCATAGTAGGTCTACAGGGGCCTTGAGGATGAAGGAAACAAGCGTTTCTCCATCCATTGTCGCAGGTGCCTCGTCTCCTAATCCTAGGGCACTTCGGGCCTCAGTGCTGAGGGTAATCTCTTTTTCAAAACGATTAAAAACACCGCCACCGGTCGATATGACATTTTGGTTAAAATCAGACCATTGCGTGCGGGGGGTGGTAAAAAGTCTCTGTCGCTCGGCAAATGCTTTCTCATTGTCCGGGTTCGGGTCGAGATATATGTGCTTGTGGTTGAAAGCCGCAATGAGCGAGATGTTGCGATTCAGCAGCATGGCGTTGCCGAATACATCTCCCGACATATCGCCGATACCAACAGCCGTAAATGATTTGTCCTCGTAGTTAATTCCGAGATCTCTAAAGTGTCTGAGCACGCACTCCCAGCCGCCCTTTGCAGTTATGCCGTACTTCTTATGATCATAGCCGTTTGAACCTCCTGAGGCGAAGGCATCCCCAAGCCAGAAAGAGAAATCCTTGTTGGCAATCGAGTTTGCCACATCACTAAAAGTCGCCGTTCCCTTGTCTGCTGCAACTACAAAGTACGGGTCGGGGTCGTCATAAACGATAAGCCCCTGTGGGTGAGCTACCTTTCCGTTGATTTCATTATCTGCAAGAGACAGGAGGGTAGTTATATACTCGCGATAGGCGCGCTCAACACAGGCAGAGAGCTGGTCAGGGTCTGGTGGTTGTTGCTTTAAGACGAAACCGCCCTTTGCACCACTGGGGACGATGATTACATTTTTGACCCGTTGGGTCTTCATGAGACCGAGTACTTCAGCTCGATAGTCATCGAGTCTCTCGCTCCACCGAATTCCACCGCGGGCAACTCGAGCGCTCCTTAGATGTGTTCCCTCAATGCGTGACGAGAAGACGAATATCTCAAAGAGTGGCCGCGGGTGAGGCATAAACTCGATTGACTGCGGGGTGATTTTGAATGCAAGCGTATCGCTGCCAGAATAAAAATTGGTTCTGACTGTATTCTGAACGAGCGCATAGAGCGACCGCAGGACGCGATCGTGAGATATATCAGGCACACTCCGTAAGGCTTCGCGAATGGAATTATCGAGGGCTGGTAATTGTGATTTGCGCTCCTCGCGGGTGAGACCTATCGCAGGGTCAAACATGTTTTGGAACATTTTAAAGAGAGCCACGGCTACCTGAGGCGAGCTTGCGAGGGCTTCCCACATGGTGCGTTTTGTGGAGATTTTTTTGATCTGCCACAACATCGCGCAGTAACCTCGTAGAACAGTGATGTCGCGAACGTCGAGTGGCGTTCGTCGTAGGAGGAGATTAAGCGGATCGTTGAGGGCTCGCCCACTTAAGATCTCAGTGAGTCCGCGAGCCACCGTAGCGTTGAATGTGTTAGCACTTATAGCTTCGCCATCATAAGGGCGGACTGTAAGTTTGAGCAGATAGACGGTTCGTTGTTGAAGTGTGCAGGGATACGAGTGAGCGCTCAAAACTTCAAGGCCGACATTTTCGAGCACAGGCGTGGCTTGGCTGATTGAGATAGTGGTTCCAAGAGAGAAGATCGAAAGCACCGGTGGTCTGGGGCTTTCGGGGGTTGAGAACAGCGAAACAGCGAGCGGTGACGAGGGAGATAGCGATTCGATTGCTGATACGTCGAAGGCGGCCTCTCGAACCTCTGTGGCCGCTTGGTAATCCTTTGGAAACATTCCCTGAACTGGTAGCTCTTGGTCACGTTCCGGTAGAACGTCAGTGAGCCGCTCCTCCCACGTTGAAGCGGCTTGAAAGAAAGATCGAGAGAGGAGGTCCTCGGGCATGGTGCCAGAAAAATCTCGGGGAAGTGGTGTGCTGACGTAGAGGCGAAGTTGGCGCCGCTTGCTTGAATCGAGGTGCACATCACTGGACCCGACCGGAGCCCGTAGCGTTTTTTCCAGAATAGTTTGTATGGAGCTCCTTACCGAAGCGCTATATCGTTCGGTGGGGAGTATTATTACTGCCATTGCACGCCGTCGTAGGGCATCAAGGAAGATCTTGGTGCGCATGGACTGAGAGCTAAAGAGACCAAGAGCCAGTTGCGCAACATCGTCGATATCGCTGACAGGCATCGAGAGCGCCTCGTCAGTTGGCATGTTGTCGATGACTTCGATGCGGTACTTGTAGTCGTGTGTATTTGGCAGCACACCCTCTTGATTCACAATCTGGCCAACTTTTAGGCGTAGGATCGGTATATCCTCTGCTTCATGAGCCCAGGCCTTCGATGTGAGATATCCAGAGATCGATAGAACAGAGGGTGACTCGCCCTCTTCCTTGATGATGATGTTAAGTACCGTTGCAGGGCGGTGAACTGGAGACGATGTCCTGAATTTACGGATCGATATCTCATATCCACTCTCTCGCAGCGCTTGGATGTCCTCGCGAACCTCAGTAGCGAGAAGTTCTTTGCACGGTCCGTTGGTACGATAAATCCCCAGTCCGTGAGAGCATTCAAAAGAGTTACTAAGCGCCCATCGTGCGGTTCCGAGGAAGAAGAAGCTTCCGTCCGCTAGCCAGCGCGCAAAGTCTGCAACCTCAGACATTGCAAGATTCCCAAACGGTGAAGCAGAAGTGGTTCTTTGGTTTTTTAGTATCGCCTCTGACGCAGATGAGCGCATCTCTTCAAAGTCTGCGACTATGATCTCAAGTGAAGCGAGGGTACTGTGAAGCGCCGCCGTCAGCTGAGTAAGCTCTGCAGGTTGTTCGGGATCTGATATCTCGATGTACGATAGCGCGACGGGAGAATCTTTCAAGACGAAGATGGGGTGCTGAAATGTTTCCACCGTTACGCGAGCTTCTGCAAGTCGCTCGGCTATTGAGCTGATGATAAACGGACAGTCGGGAAGACAGATGAAGAGCGCAGCGCCCTGCAGGCCTTTGCTAGCTTTTATAGCTATTTTTTGTGGGGCTCGTGGCATCTCTTCGAGTATGCAGAGCGATTCGGACGCTATGCGAGCGATCTCTGCTGACGAACAGCCCTTGATAAGCTCTCGCGGCGCGCGCGCGAATAGGTGTTCGATGAATTCAGAAGCTGAGAGGGGTTGTTTTCGGCCGGGGAGTGAGAGGTGCGATAGCGCTTGAAGGGCGTCTGGTGATAGAAGTTGGCACGTTTCATCGCGGATGGCGGCACAGCCGGCGGCGAATACCCCCGTTTCTACCATGTCTTAAAAGCTCCCGACCCGTTGTTGTGGCGATGAAGCAGTCGCGTCAAATTGCAAAGTTTTTCTGCTCACAGCTGCTGTCCTCTCAATTATACTCTCACTCGGGGTATGGCAGTACTTCTTTATGCAGCAGCTTTCCTAAATGAGTTAGCGATCTAGGATTGCGGTCAGTAAGAACCGGAAACAATAGTGATATCGAGTGGTTGTATGCGCTTTCGGCAGTGGCGCCGTGCGTGGGATAGTCGACTGGTGTTTTAATTTTTGCTCTTTAACGGAAGGTAGCCAAGGGTTGAGCGATATTTTCCGGGTGGTGTTGTTGAGTGCTTCTAAAGCTCAAATGCTCGGTTCAGAGGTACATTATGTCAAAAAACACAAAATCGAATCCGAGCCCTTGCTGAATTTGACTCTGATTTGCCGGTAGATCTTCTCTGGTATATTTCTCCGTTGAGTCTAACGCAAGGAGACAGCGATTATGAAAAAGGTAACTCTTTACTTCAAGCTCGGCGAACTCGTGGAAACCAGTTTTGTGGATGGGATCTCATCGGTTCCTCGACTGACGGTCCGTGGAAAAACAGGTGGAGCATTTCGTTCTGCTGGCTCGTTTCAATGGACATCTGCCGTAAAAGCTTTTTCTCTTCTGCTGCTCAAGACGGCCGCCTGTGATGAACAGCCGGTTTTAAGGGGTGAGGCAAACTCGCTTGCTTCAAGTCTTGATTATGCAATATCGAAGCAACCTCAGTGGCTAGCGGAGATGTTCGGGTGCGATCATCACGGTATCTGCTTCATCCGAAGGTGTATCCTGCGGACTAATCCAGAACGTAAGCGCCCAGGGCCAGTAACCTTGGCTGTTAATCTCTCCTATCTACCTGCTGCATCGATTGAGATAAACATCGAGGGAAGGGTAGCGACGAAGGAGGAGATGTTGACGTTGTGCGAGCAGCTTGAAATGAACCCGCAGGTCGCTCGGGTGATGGCTCAGGATGCAAGGCAGTTGGCTATGGCGGTTTAGCCTGTTACCAAAGTTTGACTCACAGCAACGACCCGCTCGCGGGTCGTTGCTAGACTTATAGGCGTGCGTAGGTCTTGAGTAATCAGTTCGAGTAGCTTGTGCTGATTGTGTAGTATGGTTCGCATCTCGTTGTCTGGAGAGCCGCCCATCATCAGTAGTTCGCGCTCCTTCCATAATCGCCTTACAGCACTTTTGACCCGTCGAGCAGCTGCGACGAGAATTGGGTCCGAGACTCGTTCAAATAGTCGAGAGATACTCGTTGTGATGTCGATAGCGGGTAGTATTCCTGACGCGGCAAGCTCTTGCCGCAGGTTAATATGTCCATCAAGAAGGCTCTTTACCTCATCAGCTAGTGGGTCGATGTCGTCCTCTTGGTTTGTGAGTACCGTATAAATTCCCGTGATAGTACCCCTTTCGGAGGTTCCAGCGCGCTCTAAGAGTTGAGGGAGCTGAGTATAGACCGAATTGGTATAGCCGTGGCGCACCGGTAGCTCACCAGCGCCTAAGCCAGTTTCCCGTATCGCTCGCGCCATCCTCGTGAGCGAATCTACGATTAGGAGCACATCCTTTCCTTGGTCTCTGAAGTATTCAGCGATAGCAGTAGCTGTGTAGGGAGCCGTTTGTCGCATGAGCGAGGAATCGTCGCTTGTTGCTACAACGATGACGCTGCGAGCCAGCCCTGCAGGGCCAAGGGTGTCATCGATGAATTCGCGTACCTCTCGCCCGCGTTCTCCAACGAGTGCTACAACGATAACATCAGCGTCAGCATTTCGAGCGATTGCTGCTAACAGGGAAGATTTTCCAACGCCAGCGCTGGCACAGATCGCTATTCTTTGACCCTTGCCAAGTGTGCAGAACCCATCGAGCGCGCTTACACCCGTTTGTAGTGCCGCTTTAATAGGAGGTCGAGTGGCAGCACGAGGGGGTTTGGCCGTGAGCGAGGCCGTGAGAGGAGCCGACAGTACCCTCTGGACGGTATCGATGGGCTCGCCAAGGGGATTTATTACCCTACCGAGAAGCTCATATCCGACGGGAACAGATAGTTGTCGAAGTTTGGTTCGCACCGCAAGACCTGGCGCTATCCCCGAGGGTTCTTCATACAGTGCCAGAGAGAAGAGATCGTTCTGAAACGCAACTACCTGCCCACGAATAGGCCTTCCTGCTCTGGTTGTTATCCAACACAGGTCGCCGAGAGAGGCCTGTGGCAGCCGCGCCATAATTGAATTGCCGTGGACCGATACGATACTTCCTGCGACGGTGAATCCTTCAAATGCCATAGTTGCTCCGGTGTTATTGTCTAGCTGCTTCGCTGTTTAAGGTGAGAGCTTCGAGAGCTTCGCGCCACGAGAATTCAACTGCTCCTGAATCTCCTGTTAGGGTGAAGTCAGGGGCTCCGAGAGCCGAATTTATTTCGATGCGAAGTCCTGATGGAAGTAGGTGCGTTACCTGCTGAACAGTCTTGTGGAGGCGGGGATGGATGAGAAGGATAAGGGTGCTATTGGCTCGCAGTAATGCCGCAGCTCGGTTAAACCAGGCTAGTAGAGATTTAGGGATCTCTGAGATGTGTGACTCTACGATGTTGTCGGCTAATAGCAGGGCGAGCTTCTGACCCTCTTGAGCAGCTACCTCACTAGCCTGTTGGTAGCACACTGCGATACCTCGAGAGAGATCCGCAAATTCTGCTTTTCCCTCCTCAAGCCCAGCGTGGTAACCCCGAGTTTTAGCGCGTTCGCATCGCCGTGAGATGTATCTGACTGCCCTTCGCTTAAACAGAGCGATTCGATGCGTAAACAGCGCCTGAGTATTACGGTGTAGGGCGAGCGCTGACTCTAGACTGATTTCAATCGGTGCTTCCGGTGGCATGAGTCGGGCTCGCATGTTAGGTCTCCTCAAAAAGTTCCGTGTTTGTAAGTGAGATATCGAGCGGGACTCAGGAAAGTTGCTAGTAAACTATTGATCTAGTAATGGCAATGCATTATCAATAGCGTCATTGAGGTGCAGTATTAATTAATTAAATCTCTGAATGTATGAGTAATAATCCACGAAATACAAAACAGAAGGCCGCTATCTCCGCGGTATTTGAGCGGGCAAAGCGCCCTCTTGCTCCACAGGAACTGCTAGAGGGTGCGCGCCAGAAGCTCACCTCACTTAGCCTCGGCACGGTGTACCGCGTGGTGCGTGGAATGGTGGAGGAGGGGGTAATTGTGACCGTATCCGTTCCGGGTGCACCTGACCGCTACGAGACCCGCGAGTGTGCCTCGCATCACCACCATCACTTTCATTGCGATTCATGCGGCCGGATGTTTGATGTTCCAGGGTGTGGGTTGCACATTGAGCATCTGGTTCCAGAAGGTTTTGCGATGAAGCGCCACGAGGTGGTGCTGTACGGTAGCTGTAGAGAGTGTTCATAGGGAGAAGTTATGGGATTTAGTAGAAGCAGAGGTGGTGCGGGAGTCAGCTTGGTGTGCTCTCTAATTCTAGGAGCGGTTGATCTAGATCGGGCCACAGCTCAAAGCGTTACTCCCTCACCAACGCCCGCGGCTGATGTGCGGCTTAAGGAGGTTGTAGTGCGTTCATCCCCGCTTCAGGACACACTACTAAAGTCTGCTCAGCCGGTTTCAGTTCTCACCGGTGAGGAGCTGGTCACTAAAGCTCAGTCGTCGTTAGGCGATACATTGGCAAGTGAGCCTGGAGTTGCATCATCTTCGTTTGGACCAGGGGCTAGTCGTCCAGTAATACGAGGATTAGGTGGGGATAGAATCCGCGTGCTGGAGAACGGCGTGAGCACGCTAGATGTTTCAAACGTAAGTCCCGACCACACCGTAACAGTTGAGTCGACGTTAGTAGATAGAATTGAGGTAGTGCGTGGACCAGCAGCGCTTATGTATGGAACGAGTGCAGTTGGTGGTGTTGTAAACGTTTTTGATAATCGAATCCCGGAAGCATTACCGGAGAAGCCCATAACGGGAACGGCAGAGGTACGCGGGGAAACGGTTAACGAGGCGCGAGCAGGGGTTGTAAGCGTTACAGCTCCAGTTGGAAAGTTCGCCTTACATGCTGATGGATTTGCCCGTAAAAGCAACGATATTCGCTTTCCCGGATATGCGCGCACTGAGGCGCTTAGAGAGTCAACTTCCCTTGAGTATGATGAGCCACGGGGCAAGCTCCCGTACAGCTTCACCGACAATGATAACCTTACCTTGGGTGGTTCGTACATCTTCGGTTCAGGGTTCTTTGGAGCAGCGGTTAGTGAGTACAATTCAACTTACGGTGTACCAAATGGCGAGCCAGACATCAGTGTTGATGCGCAGCGGAGACGTTTGGATGTAAGAGGTGTGGTGCGTGACGATACTGGTTGGATCGACTCGGTGACAACTCGATTAGGAGCAGTTGAATACGACCATATAGAGTACGAAGGCGCTGAGGCCGGAACGAAATTTTCGCAAAATGGATTCGATGGAAGAGTTGATATCACGCATCGGAAAGTTGGTGCTCTTAAAGGTGCTGCTGGTTTGCAGATGCAGGATTCTTCCTTCAAGGCTATCGGCGAAGAAGCGTTTCAGCCACCGACTGATTCTCAAACTCTCTCGGCCTTTGTGTTTGAAGCACTTGAGCTATCAGATTCTGTAGCGTTGCAAGCAGGCGCTCGTTACGACAACGCAGTGCTAGACAGTGACGGGTTTAATGAGGGCGGAAGTGATGATGTCTCTCGAGATTTCAACACCTTTAGCCAATCAGGCGGAGTTGTGTGGGATATGTCCAAGGACTATGCGCTTGCACTGTCTGTAGCGCATACAGAGCGAGCACCAAATGGGCAGGAGTTGTATGCAAACGGACCTCACGTCGCCACTGGCGCGTTTGAGGTAGGAGATTCTGATCTTACGCTTGAGCGTTCGCTCGGAAGTGATCTGACTCTGAGAAAGGATTCTGGTTCTTGGCGTGGGTCGCTAGGAGGTTTCTACAATCGCTTCTGGAATTACATAAGTTTAAATCCAAATGGCGAAGTGGAAGATGACCTTCCTGTGTATGTTTTTGAGCAGGTAAATGCAGACTTCATCGGTTTTGAGTCAGAGATATCCTACTTCCTTGTTGATCGGGCGCAGGAGCAGCTCTCATTCGATATTCAGCCTGATTACGTCTGGGCGCGTGATAGAGATAACGACGAGTATCTGCCCCGCATCACACCTTTCCGTCTGAAGGTCGGAGGAAACTACTACCATCAAGATCTCTTCCGAGCTCGGCTTGAAGCACAGCAGGTTTTTGCGCAGCGCAATACCGCTGATTTTGAAACATCTACTGACGGATACACCATGGTGAACGCGTATCTCAGTAAAGAGGTATCGCTTGCAGCAAACACTGTGGAGCTCTTTCTTCGTGGGAGTAACCTCTTAAACGAAAAAGCTAGAAATCACGTTTCGTTTATCAAGGATGTAGCACCGATGCCAGGAGCATCAGTGATGGGTGGTGTGCGGGTGCGGTTTTAGTCTCTTGCAGAGTCCTTGCCCCTGGTTCCTTGGCACCTCGAGGTGGTGCTTTACTCACAAGTGAGTCTTTCCCCTGTGAGCGTAGGCCCGTGCTTCAAGAAACTCCATTCATCCGCAGGGACATCCGGAAATAGCCCCTGTTCCCCGTGTCTGAAATGTTCCAACTCTTGAAGGGCTGTTCTGACACGGGCTTCAGAAGCTCCAATAAGGGAGAGGAGCTCGCATGTATGCAGGAATCGGTCGGCGACAGTTTGATCGCGTTGGAATGCCTTGTTAAGGTGAACCGCGAGATCAAACTCTGAAAATGCGACCTCTTCTGGGATGCCCGTAATGGTCCAGTTCTCGCCGTTAAACGAGCCTTCAGCGTATAGCCGGATCATTTTGAGCAACGATTGCCCGTGAAGGCTTGGTCTCTTGTGCAGAGTTCCACCGCGATACCGGGAGGGGCGGATGACGTGACCTATCGAATCCAAAATGCAGAGGAGCGACGCGTGGGCTATCCCATCGAACCAGGCGACCTCATTGATAGTTAGATCTCGCGAGGTGAGGTAGTCGCTAATATCTCGTATGAGCTCGACGCGCGCGCCTAGTTGATAGTCCCTTGCCATAAAGCGCCGTGCGACGTCGTCATCTGAGGGGGTGTGGTGGTGACCTCGACGCACAATATCGAGGTCTCGCGGTTGGCGACTCTCTCGAATGGTAAGAGCTGCAATCAGGGACTCGCGGGCGGCTCCGCCCTTTAATCCGTAAGAGGGAGGCAGCACGGTATGCGGAAGGGCTCTGCATGTAACTCTTATAAAGTTATCTCGTTCCCCCGGTTCGATTCGCGCGTGCTCCCGTATAAACTCAAGGGCTTCGTTTGTTGCGTGTCTCGCCGAATAGCTCTGGATGAGTTGAGTAGCAAGCTCTTGCGCCTGCGCCTGTACCGGAGAGAGTGGTAGCTCTGGTAGGAGCGAGCGTTGCGAGGTGCTTAAAGTTGAGCCTTTGATCCACATCAGTCACCCCTTTTATCGGACCGCGGACCTTCCAGGTCCGCCAAAAATCTAACGTGCACCGCACAAGCGGCGAGAAAATCTAATATCTAAGTAGTCCCTCAATCACCCCGTGACAAAATACAGCCCCGCCAACACCGCAACCATCCCTAAACATCGGCGTGGCAGGTCGGCGCGTTCTTTGAGAAGTAGTGCCCCAAGCAGCATAAGTAGGGCGATGCGCCCCTGAAATATAATGAAAGTTTCAGAGAGTTCTCCAAAAGCGAATGCAACAACAAACACTGGACCTATTGCAGCATAGAGGAACGTGTACAGAGTTATAAATACCGTTCTCTTTCGGCTTCCTACCGTGCACTGCTTTCGCCAATCCTTAGGCTTCATGATGAGATAGAAAATCGCCGGGACAACGTATCCGCATACTATTATCAGCTCTATAGCAGTGCGTTGTGCAAGTGTCTTCTCTGTAACAATAGCAACCGCGCTCGCCAGGACTGCTGTTAATCGCAGTAAGATACCACGTAGATCGGAGTCAGTGCGTAGTGGGCACGAGATGAAGACGCCAGCGATGATTAGGGTAGAACCGAGTGCGAAGTGGGCAGTGAACGGCTCTTCGAAAAATACGACTCCAATGGCAACAAGGATGACGGTTCGAAGTGACGAGAGTAATGCGCCGACGCCCACTGGGAGCGATGCATGACTCTTTAAGTCACAAAAGACACTTACTCCCCAAAGACTTCCTGCCAAGAAAAGCATCGTAACTGTAAGCGGGTGCAGAGCGAGGGTAGAGTAGGGAATAAAGGGGAGTATGACAATCCCGCCTACCCACGATCCAAGCGTTGCGAGAAACCACGATTGATCCCGTTCGCGCTGGAGCGCTCGTAGAGTCAGATCTAGTGCCACCATAATGATCCCAGAAGTTATGGCGAGAATTTGATACTGTAGCATGTGTCAGCTATCGCGACCGCCGCCCGTAATCATCGGAAGGTTCAACGTGTACTAAGACCTTTGTGATGTACGGGAGGGCCGCATGTATGGCTTCTCCAACATCGTGCGCTACTTCATGGCCCTGTCTGATTGTCATTTCGGGATCGCACAGCACATCAAGATCTACGAAATGGTCGAACCCAACCTTACGGACGTGGCATTTATGAGTTCCGGCAACGCCCGATACGGCGTGAGCAATCTCTCTAATCTGTTTTGCAATCGCTGGATCTGGTGCAGTATCGATCAGCTCGTATACGGCTGGTTTAAAAAGTAAGATGGCGTTGATGGCAATAACTATGGCCGCAGCAAGGGCAGCGTAATCGTCTGCAGCTTCATATCCAGGTCCACCGATAAGTGCTACGGATATCCCAATAAATGCGGCCGCGCTTGTAAGGGCGTCAGCTCTGTGGTGCCAGGCATCTCCCTTTACCACGGTGCTTTTAATCTCTTCTCCAACAGTGATTACAAAGCGAAAAAGAAGCTCTTTAATGGCTATCACACCGACCAAAATCACGAGGGTAAAAGCCGCAGGCGCATGGTGGGGAGTAAGGATCTCTTTTACGCTTTCAATCGCTATTCCGATCGCAGCAAGAAATAACATAATTGCAACTACGGCGGCTGCTAGTGGCTCAAACTTACCGTGGCCATACGGGTGGTTCGCATCCGCGGGCTTTCCAGCCATGCGACAGCCGACTACAACCACGATGGAGCTCACGATATCCGAGGCAGATTCAACAGCATCCGCAACGAGGGCGTAGGAGTTTCCAACTACGCCAGCAATTCCCTTAATCAGAGCGAGAAGAAGGTTTGTGATTATACCAAGATAGGCTCCGCGGAGAGCTCGGGCTGAAGTTTGTTCGCGGTGCTTGTTGGTGTTGGGTAGCATAAAAAAAGACCGGGTTGAGATTACCTCAATCTCGGTCCTTTCGGTAGGGTGCTATGGAAGGAAGGTGGCAGCGCTACGATTGCGGATGAACAAATCCGGCTCTTCATAATCCGTGTCGAGAATAGGCGGCGCATCCATGCAAGATATGGATTTTGCTAAGCTATATTTGGTTCTTTTAATTTAGCCGCACCGTCTAGTCCAAGAAGGTAGGCAGTCTTTATTCCTCAAGCAGCTTCAAATGCTGCTACATAATTGGCCAATGCTGCCATAACTTCTCTCAGGAGAACCGAATGTTCAAAATATTTGCTCTTTTTGCTGCTCTTTGCTCAGTAGTTCCTACCTTTGGCACCGCGTATGCAGCTCCTCGGCTTGCGCTGGAAGCCGTTGATAGTAGCGGGCACAAAATTTCAAATGTGTGCTCGCCCGGGGCTAAACTTGGTGACCATATCGGCACCCTGACCAATACAGGCGACGCTCCGCTTGTCATCTCTTCTATTCGCCTTGAGGGTGGACAATTGGAGGATTTTGCTTTTGATTGGGACATGGGTGCCGGAGTTAGATCGCTGGTATCGGCCTCAGATCCTCTTACGCTATACCCAGAGGGCTCGACTCTAGGATTGACCAGCTATTCAATCCGTGTGAACTGCTCTCCTTTATCAACGCTGTCAGGCACGATCGCGACCGACGTTTTAATAGACTCCAATGATCCGGATTTTCCACAAGTGACTGTTTCCGTCACAGCAGACGTTGTCGCTCGACCACGTATTGCAATCATCAGCCACAGAGCGCGCCTTGTAACGGGCCGAAACAAAAAAGGGAAAGATTTGGTTGTTGTTGCTACTATGGCGAATGTCTCACCAACTGCGACCACTCGTGTAGTAGAGCTCGGACTCGAGGGGCAGATGAAGAATAAGAATTTCAAATTACGTACCCAATCAGCATCAGTGCTTGCCAGCGGAGAAACTGCCGAAGTGTCGATCAGATTAAAAGGGCTTCCCTTCAAAGCAAGACGAGTTTCTAGGGGTGTGTTTATGGAAGCGCTGCTATCCGCTGAGCTACGTGTAGACCCACGCAAGAAAATACTTGAGGGGAATGAGCAAGAAAATGGCGATGCCTACGACCTCGAATTTACGTACGATAGAACTATCCCCCTGTCCGTACTTAGCAGATAACTCCAGCGATGGGCTGTCAGTCGCTCTAAAGAAGCTACTGCTCGTCTCTTCATGGAAGGGGTCTTTTAGCTGCCCGTCCTTGGCAAGCCTTTAGGCGGTCCAGGCATCCGCGAGGTAGGGTGGTAAGGTCTTGCTGACTTACAGAGGACCGTGTAGCAGGACGGCTGTGTGGGTCATATCTTTGTTCATGAGCTCAAATGGATAGCGCCTTATAAGATCATTACAAAGGCTACTTTGTTTTTGGTAAGAGAAAGATAAAGCGAGATGAGACTGCCGGGAAGCCTCTGTTGGAGGTCGACGCGGCAATCTCTCGGTCCTTTCAGCAGGGCGTCGCTGTTCTACTTCACAGCCGCCTTGAGCGCTGCTGCCTTGTCGGTCTTCTCCCACGAGAAGCTTCCATCGGCTCCGGCTTCGCGACCGAAGTGGCCGTACGCTGCAGTCAGGCGATAGATCGGCTTTAGTAGTCCAAGCTCGCGGATGATCCCACGCGGAGTAAGATCGAAGAGTTCTTGCACCGCGGCAGAGATCTTCTCTTCTGCAACTACACCTGTATCGAAAGTGTTGATGTAGACTGATACCGGCTTCGCCACACCGATTGCGTAGGCAACCTGCACTTCGCACTTCGTTGCAAGTCCTGCAGCTACGACGTTTTTGGCAATGTAGCGCGCAGCGTATGCCGCCGACCGATCTACTTTTGATGGATCCTTTCCAGAGAATGCTCCGCCACCGTGACGGCTGTAGCCACCGTAGGTATCAACAATGATTTTGCGACCGGTAAGTCCGCAATCTCCAACTGGTCCACCAATTACAAAGCGCCCAGTCGGGTTGATCAGGTACTTCGTCTTGTTGGTGAGCAGATTAGCTGGAATCACCTTCTTTACGATGTTTTCAACTACATACTCCTCAACCTCTGCAAGAGAGGCGCTCTCAGCGTGCTGCGTTGATACAACCACAGTATCTATTGAGTGAGGCCGACCATCTTGATATTGAACCGTGACTTGGCTCTTAGCATCTGGTTTCAGAAACGATGCTGAATCGGTCCTGCGAGATTTTGAAAGCGCTCTCATGATGTGGTGCGAGAGTGCTATCGGAAGCGGCATAAGCTCAGGTGTCTCGTCGCAGGCGAAACCGAACATTAACCCCTGATCTCCAGCTCCTTGCTCCTTGTGGAGTCCCTCGTGTTCGGTAACGCCCATGCTAATGTCAGGCGATTGTTGACTGATAAAAGTCATCACTGAGCAGCTCTGCGAGTCGAAGCCAAGAGCTGGCTCGTCGTAGCCAATCTCCTTAACTACAGCGCGAGCAAGCTTCTCGTAGTTAACAACATGGCTCGAGGTTATCTCGCCAGCCAAAATAACCACGTCGTTCTTTACGAGGGTTTCGCACGCCACTCGTGCCGAAGGGTCGCTTGCTAAGAAGGCATCGAGCACAGCATCGCTTATTTGGTCGGCTACCTTATCAGGGTGCCCCTCACCGACGGATTCAGAGGTAAAGAGGAAGTCTTTGAGTGTCATGTAGAATCTCCTTAAAAGACGCTTCCTTGGGGTTAGGATGCGAGATTAAGGAAGAGAGTAGGATAGGTATAACCCCTACCACAAGGAAAATCTGACGCAGGGACAACCAAAAAAGCCCGTATCCAAGGGGTTTATTGGTGATTTGCGTGCCGTTCTTAGCTGCTCACGATGTTAGGTCTCGGTGAGTAACGCTAACGAGGTAGGAGCTACGTTCGATCTTCTTACTGAGGGCTTCCGCTATGGCGACTGAGCGATGCTTTCCACCGGTGCAACCGATACCGATGTTTAGGTATGCCTTGCCCTCGAATTGATACTTAGGGAGCAGGAACGTAAGAAGTTCAGCGTATTTATCCACAAACTGGGCTGCTTCTGGTGATTCGAATACATACTCTCGAACTGGCGCATCTCGACCATCGCGCTCTCGTAGATTCTCAACGAAGTGTGGATTTCTCAGAAAACGAACATCAACAATAAGATCGCAGTCTATTGGCACTCCTCGTTTAAATCCAAAGGAGAGGAAGTTAACTCGCATTGCTCTGCTGCTACTAGCTCCGAGCGAGAGTAGAAAGTTGCTGAGCTCTCGACGGAGGGAGTGGATGGTAAAGCCTGAGGTGTCGACCAGAAGGTCTGCAATCTCTTTTATGGGCTGCAGTCGCTCGCGCTCGCGCGTAATTGTGTCCTCGAGGGAGTGGTCCCGTAGCGGATCAAATCCGGGGTGCGGTCTACGTGTCTCGCTGTAGCGGCGGATGATCGCTTTGTTGTCAGCGTCGAGAAAGATAACTTTAATGGAAGGGCTTCTCGCCGATCGATTTTTCAGCAGGGGGAGGAGTAGGGCTTGGCTATCTCGAGAGTCGATATCAAGTAAGAGGGCTGTGTTCCTATAGCGCGCGCCCGCGCTGCTCGAGAAAACGAGGAAATTAGTTAGAAGAGCAACCGGCAAATTATCAACGACGTAGTATCCACTGTCTGCCAGTAGATCCATCGCCGTTGACTTGCCGGCACCCGAGACCCCCGTGACGAGGATCAGTGAGCTGATGTGGTCAATTGGAGCGAGATCGTTCAATGGTGACTAGTAACCTTCTCTTTATGCTTGCGCAGCTGGTGCGTTAGCGAATCTGTAAGTTTGTCTATCGATGCGTACAGATCTTCGCTCTCTTCTTTAACAATGAAATCGTGCCCAGACAAGTGCATGGAGATTTCGGCTATTTGACGGGTCTTTTCGACCTTGAGTACAACATGAGCTTCCGTGTCTTGGTGCGCGAACTTCTGTACGCAGTGTTTTACCTTATCGGTTGTATATTGCTTCAGGGCGTCAGTCGCATCCAGGTTAAGAAACGCGATGCTTACATTAATTACACGTGCAGAATCGGTCATAGAGCCTCCTTTGGTTTTAAATGAAAAATCGAAGTTGTAGTAGTTTCAGGATGATTACCTGAGAGCGAGAAGTAGTGCCTGGAATCGTGATCGGCATGCCCTCTAGCGTAACTGCGCAGTGGTGCAAAAGTAAAGGAGAATATGTTGCTACTGGCGCTCGGTGTAAACACGAAAAAGATGCTGTTTTGTGTACTCATCATTTGTTTCGGCAGCTGTGACCTAGATCATAACGATTGACCGCTAATCCCGCTGTTGGCAGCGCACATAGGGGGTTAGCGTAATCCCTGACGGATATTCGTAGAGAAAGCTTAAAACAGCTCCTTGCGCAGAGAGGACGATGGAATGCCCAGCATCTCGCGGTATTTAGCCACGGTACGACGAGCAATATCGATCTTTTCAGCCTTCAGCATGTCAGCGATCTGCTGATCGCTGATCGGATTGCTTGTGGATTCTGCGGCGATAATGGTCTTGATACGCTCCTTCACAGAAGACGAAGATATATCAGAGCCACCCGCTGTCTTAATTCCTGAGGTAAAAAAGAATTTAAGTTCAAAGACGCCGCGAGGAGTATGAACGTACTTCTCAGTTGTAACGCGACTAACAGTAGACTCATGCATGTCAATCTGATCTGCTATCTCTTTAAGCACTAGTGGCTTTAGCTTATCGATGCCGTGCTCAAGAAATTCTCTTTGGACCTTCATGATGCTCTCGGTAACGCGCAGGATTGTTTGCTGGCGTTGTTGGATGCTCTTGAGTAGCCAATTTGCAGCCCGCAGCTTCTCGGAGATGTAGGAGTTGTTGGCGGCAGAGCTGTTTTCTTGATTTTTGTTTTTGAGAATCGAAGTGTAGTGAGGATTAACCCGTAGCCGGGGAACCCCTTCCTCGTTGAGGGTAACCACCCACTCCCCACCGACTTTGTGCACATACACATCAGGTATCACGTATCTCGTCGTCTCATCTGAGAATGGGCGACCCGGGCGAGGTTCGAGGCTGCGGATTGAATTTATTGCAGCAGCAACTTGCTCGAGGGATACGCCTTCCTCTTTTGCTATCGACTCAAAACGCCGCTTTTCGAGCTTCTCAAGGTGCTTTACGAGAATGCGTCCCTCTAGTCTGTCACCAAGACCGCGAGCTTCAAGTTGAGTAAGTAGGCACTCTTGTAAGTTCCGAGTGCATACGCCTGGAGGGTCGAAAAAGCGAATAGTGTCAGCAACGGCGTTAACATCTTCGAGGTCGCAACCGCATGCTGCAGCTATCTCTTCATGAGTGCATTCCAGGAAGCCATCGCGATCAAGATTGCCGATCAGGTGCTGCGCTATGGCTTTTTCCGAAGACGAGAAATCGTGCAAGCGAGCTTGCTGTAGCAGGTGCTGTTCGAGGCTCTCATTGAGCGTAGCAACCACTTCGGGCGGTTGTCGGTCTTCATAATCGATGGTCGATTTTGCGGATGCTGAACCCTGATAATCTGTGAAGGTATCGGCATAGTCATCCCAGTCAGCCTTGGGTTCCGTGGATGCGCTCTGTGATTCGGTTGAATCTGAGTTGTCTGCTGAGGCGGGGAGAACCGCAGGCCCGTTAGGCTCTGGTTCCGGTGCGGGTAAGGTGGAGTAGTCTGATTCGTCGCGCATCTCCTCAAGAACTGGATTCTCTAGAAGCTCTCGTTCTATCGCTTCTTTGTATTCGAGTCGGCCAAGCTGAAGCAGCTTGATGGCCTGTTGAAGCTGTGGGGTCATCAACAACGACTGCCCCATCTTTTGAACTAACTTGGCTTCTAAACCCATAGTGTATCTGTTTACCTCTGCGGGATGGCATTCTAAATCATCCCCTCGTTTAATAGATGACCAAAGTGGGGGTAATCGGCTTCAGAAAAACGATAGTTCTATGCAAAAAACGGGCTAGCCTCCTCATTTTGATAGGGGTTGATGGAAATATATAGTAAATTTATATAGTTGCGTTTTTGCACCGTACGGCGCTATAGCTCGAAATCGCCACCTAGGTAGTAGCGTCTGGCCTTATCTGAGGCAGCGATCTGCTCAGGTGTCCCTTCTTCAAGCACCTTGCCGTCTACCAGGATATAGGAGCGGGTGCATATCCCGAGGGTCTCACGAACGTTGTGGTCGGTGATCAAGACACCGATGCCCTTACTTCTTAATTTATTAACTATCGTTTGAATATCGCGAATAGCTAGGGGATCAATGCCCGCAAACGGCTCATCGAGGAGGATGAATTGTGGATTGCGCGCGAGGCAACGACTTATCTCAACACGTCTGCGTTCGCCACCTGATAGTGCGCTCGCCATACTGCTCTTCAACGCTGACAGCCCCAGCTCCTCAAGAAGCTCCTCCATTCGTTGCTCTCTCGCTGCAGCAGATGGGAAGGACATTGTTTCAAGGATCGCTAATACGTTCTCTCGCACCGTCAATTTACGAAACACGGAAGCTTCTTGTGGAAGGTACCCAATGCCGTTTCGTGCCCGAACAAACATAGGGTCACGAGTGATGTCTGTGTCATTCAGACGAACGCTGCCCGTGTCCGGAGCTGTTAGCCCCACGCACATGTAAAAAGTTGTAGTTTTGCCGGCTCCGTTTGGGCCGAGTAGACCAACAACCTCGCCTGACTTTACGGTAATGCTGACGCCATCGACTACTTTCCGACCGCCGTACCTCTTGGTGACGTTCTCTGTTTGAAGGGTGTTCGACATCTTAGATTACCCTATCGCCTTCTGCCCCTGCGAGAGCGCGGTTTATCGTTTGACTCTTCGTATTGTTCGTCGCTTTCATCCTCTTCGTGGAGAAGTGGGCGAAGCGAGAGTAGTCGCTGATCATCTTCGCGCGATAGCTTGCAGATCTCAAGCATCGAAATTACTTCTGGTAGCAGGGCTGCTCGCTTATAGGTGCCTGGCTTGAGAGCGCGGGGCTGAATACCGCGTATTTTTCCCCACAATGACAGTAGTAGTTGAATGCGTTCCCGTTCCTTGCGGGGAACGGTAAGTCGGGTGAATGTTGAGGAGAGATGCTCAGATAGTTGTCCCGCGGAGGGGAGAGATTCGGCAAGGTCTCTCAGCCAAATAGAGTCGCCAGCTGTAAAGAGGGCGATAATAGCCAACACGATGGTGTGTGAAAGCTCGGTGCCTTGCGATACAGCATCATCGATCCTTTCAAGGCAGGTGCTAAAATCACCCTCTGCGCTGAGTAGCTTTCCGTTGTTCTCACGTAGTTCGGGTAGAAGATATTCTAATAGGCCGGTATCGTTCAAAAGTGAGAGGATGGTAAGAAAACAACCCGAGGTTAGGTCTTTTTTCAGCTCATCAAATACCCTGACCTGTGAACTTTGCGTGATCAGCGACGCGTTGCGTAGGATTGAGTCCCAACACGACTCCTCAATGCTAAAACCATTGCGAGCTGCATGGCGCACGACGCGCAGTAAGCGCACGGGGTCTTCCTGGAAACGCACATCAGGTTCGCCGATTACTCTCACTATACCGCTGTTCAGATCCTGCATCCCTCCGACATAGTCGATGATCTCCATCGTTGATACATCGAGGAAAAGACCATTTATTGTTATGTCGCGACGCAAGGCATCACTCGATTCGGTTCCATAGATGTTGTCGCTTTCTACTGGAGCTGCGGGCGTTGTTGAATCGCCATCAACAAATTCTGGCGGCTCAGCAAGCGCTCGAAAGGTGGAGACTTCGAAGGTCTTTGCGTGACCAAAGAAGATGTGCGCTAGCTTGAAGCGTCGACCGATGATTCGACAGTTACGAAACAGGGACTTGATTTCGCGCGGAGTAGCGTCTGTGGAGATGTCGAAGTCCTTGGGTTGTTTGCCAAGCAGTATATCGCGCACTCCGCCACCGACTACATAAGCTTTGAAGCCAGCACGTTGTAAGCGGTAGACGATCTTGCGCGCATCATCATCGATCTGATTCTTGCGGATCGGATGTTGTTCGGGACCGTAGATAACCGCGGCGCACTTGAGGTCGGAGGAGGGCGCGAATTCGGCTTGGGGTTCGGAGGATGACATTTCCACTAACAGCAAAGAACTAAAGAGACTGGAGTTTAAGGCGGTTGGTAGTATTTCTCAAGTGATGAGGCTGCGAGCAGTCCCTTGGGGGAGGGATTAAGCAGGATTCTGTTGTGTTAAGCACCGAACGCCCGTTTGGCTGCATCTCCGATCGTAGCGAAATAGCAAGTAATAGTAATATGTTAATAGTTAACTACCTGACTTCTAGTGGGAAATGTAACTCAAGCCAGAGTTCAAATACACCGAAAAACAATGCTAGAGCGCCCAACTTACTTACTAGAGGGAATCTTCATGGCCAGACCTATATATCCTCACGAGCTTTCCGACCCAGATTTCCAATGGCTTATCAACAGCTACAAGGAATCTCGTTCAGGGTTGGCAGTAGTCGATTCGACCTGCCTACCTTTGGTGATCGTAAAGCTAGAGGAAGAGGTGGAGGTAGCAGAAGTTGATGAGACCGCACTTGCTACCGTGCCGATGACCTCAGACAAGAGTCCTGTAATTGGTCACGGGAAGAAAGAGCTGTAATCGCTTTCACGCTGCTCGATTGCTGTAACTGGTGCTGATACTCAATCGGCGTAGCGGTTCTTATCTTCGGGATCAGCTCCTATGATCATCGTTCATCTTGCCGCTCCACAAAGCACAACAGGTGGAGATTTTCTCTATAGAGTTCACCAGCCTGATGCCGCGCTAGCGAGGATGGCAGATATTACCACAGTGAGCCTTACGAATATCTGTTCTCGTCGGCGAGAGTTATTGCTTGGAGCTGACCTATTGGTTGTGCAGATGTTGGCTGACCCTGATTTGCTCAACATCGTGAACGAGCGTCGTCGATATGGCAGGCCCACGGTGTATGAAGTTTCAGACAACTTCACGGCGTTTCAGGGTTCAAATCCCGTAGCAGGCTTTTACAACGCTCCCGAGAATAGGGCGATGATACTGCAGCTTCTCTCCATGTGCGATGCAGTGCAGGTAAGTATGTCTGCTTTGGCCGAGTTGTGTCAGCCATACTGTACTCGTGTGGAGGTATTCCCAAACCAGCTAGCGAATACGCAGTGGGTATCGCGAGGAGATGGACCAATGGTTGTGGGGTGGGGTGGAAGTATTGGCCATCTCGAAGATATCAGGCAGGTTGCACCCGCAATCACGGATTGGCTCAATCGCAATCAAGATGTTCAATTCATGTTGATGGGAGATGAGCAATTTGTCCCGCTGTTCGCTGGTGTTTCCCCAGCCCAATTCGAATTCGTCCCCTCAGGCTCGCTTGATGATTATTTTTCCTTTTTAGCCCGTCTTGACGTGGGTATAGCTCCGCTGAGCAACCATTCATTCAACTATGGTCGCTCGGATGGTAAGTTCATTGAGTATGCCTCTCGCTGCGTCGTGCCCGTCTGTTCGGACCTACCAGCGTACAACCAATCGGTTCGTAACGCAGACACCGGATTCTTGTTTAGCTCAACTCCAGAGCTTATTGAGACATTGGACTACCTAAAACAGAACCCCGAGTTACGACATCGAGTCGGAGCTGCCGCTTATCGATATGTGAGTGAGCATAGAACTGAATCTGCCGGTGCTGCTCGGCGATATAAGTTCTATCGTTCGTTGGTATCGCATGGCAATGAAGCAGGTGCGCTTACCACTGAGTTAATTCGGACGATACCTCAGCTCCGGCAGGGTGAAGGCGAGCGTCATTTTCTGCATGAGTTTTCTGCTAGTGAGCAGGCAGCGTATGAGGGGCTGGTATCCGAATTTAATTGGAAAGACAGGGAACACGCACACACCTGTTATAAACGAGCTCTCGAACTGGAACCTACTTTTTTCCAGGCTCGATACTACCTTGGCAATTTCCTGCTGACTCGCAACCCAGCCGCAGCTGCGGACGAGCTTCGTCAGTCGCTTGCTATCGAGCCAAGTTCCGCTCATGCCGCTCATCTGTTGGCGCTTTCGTTGTGGCGCTGCGATCAAAGCGACTACGCGCTCGCGGTACTGCGGGCCTTGCAGTGCACACATCCCCTGTATGCTCCCGGCTTTGAACTAGAGGCGCAGCTGCTTGTTGGTCTTAATCGACCTGATGAAGCCGTGCGCCCCCTTCATCAAAGCCTTGAAGCGAATCCCTTTTACTCGCCCGCTCTAGTTCATTTGGGTGTGTTGTGTCTCGAGGTAGACCAACCGACCGAAGCAGAGCGTTTTTTTCGTCAGGCGCTTGAACTTGTGCCCAATTCAGCTCGAATTTGTTGGGGGCTTGCAGTTGCACTTCAGGCACAGGGTCGCGAGTCCGAGGCATTAGACCGATGTCTTGATGCGATCCGGATTGATTCGAGCGGAACGCCTGCAGCGGAAGCGCTCGTATCAATAGCCCTCCGTTATGCGAAGGCGAAGGACATCAATCGCGCTGTGGAAGTGCTATCGAGGGGATTAGAGGTTGCGCCGTCCCATCCTGACTTGCTTGTATGGCACACTCGCATTGTGGACAATAATCTACCACTTGAGGGCCTCACCGGTACGGGAATCTCTACGATTGAATGACCGGTAGAAAGAAGTTGAATCACAATATCCGTGTTGAAGTCGAAGTAGGCCGAGTTCTGATGAAAAGCTCTGCATTATGTGAGAAGAAGATGATGAGCACTTTTAATCGACCTGCCGCAGGCCGGTCAGTTGGGCTACTGGAGGACATAGTTGTGCATTCTTCTCGGGACAGTAGCCATGCCCTTAGAATAGTTTGCTGAAACGGTTTGCGCTACAGCCTGAATATGAGCGTACGATAATCAAAACGCGCAGTAGGAAATCTTTGTTTACGACCCTGCTAGTCATATTCATATGTGAGAAACTCCATCTCAACGTATGAGTCGGGAGTTATCTGACATGAGACGTTCTTCTGGAGTGCCTGCCATAGGCTTCTTTTGCACGAGACATAGTAAGCGTCTGGATCTTTATTAACGATTATCTTATCCCGTGATTTGAGCTTCTCAATAGCTGCCTGTCGGCGCGCGTCGATTTTGCCGTTTTTGGCATCTTTGAACCAGTTAAGTGCGAAGATTGCTCCTGATATGAGCGCACAGACAAGCACAGCTATACCGAAGATCGCTAACTCACCCTCGCCTGCTTGAGATCTCTTGGAGCGATAAAGTTTCATGTGATTGATGTCTCTCCGAGTCACCCTTTAACTGTTTCTGTTGTTATGGGGTGAATTGGACAGGGCGTTACCTTCCACAATTCATGTTTTGGGATAATTTGAATAGTAAATGAAATTAACTGGTTGCGCAGGTATGGGGCAGAGTATGCAGGCTCTCCCTTGCAAAGTCAGATGTAATCGCATCGACCCCGATAGCTTGCAGAGCAACCCATATTGGTGCTTGGGATTCTGGGGTGTAAGATTGAAGATGCGCGTCGCCCTGGGTGGGAGACAAGGGGTAGGCGTGGACCTCAAGGCTGTTTGTGTGAGCCGCAGTAATCCAGGCCGTATCGTCGAGCACTACTTGATACGGTAGGCTTACCGCAAAAGCGCCACATCGTTGCGCCGCTTCTACAGCCGCTGCGCTTCTTCCGCGCCACTCGGTCCAAAGAGCAAGTATCGTAGGGATGTGAGGAGCTTGTTCGCGGAGTAGTCGCAAAATTTCGGGATTAAAAGAGATGACTTTAAGCTTCCCTTTAAAGGTAGCAAGAAGCGGTAGCGCTGCCTCTAGAACGCGGCGCGGTCGTGTTGCATCTCGCTCTGTGCGCCAATAGGTAGCGTCTTTAAGCTCTACGTAGGCGGTTGTGCTTCCCCAGTCGAGAGCCAGTACATCTTTTAGTAAGGGTACAGTGATGTGTGCGAAATCCTGAAGCATCCAGCTACCGGCATCAAGGTTACAAATCTCTTCAGAGGTGTGCTCGATGACCCAATCGCGAGAGACGAAGTCTCGAGCTGCCAGCTCAACTCGTTTGAAGTTGGCATCTGGTACTACAGTTTCTTGGTGCAGGACTACAGGAGTTCCATCTTTTGCTAGTTCGACATCAAATTCAACCCCGTGAATAGGGAGGCTTAATGCGGCGGCTATTGCCGGCAGAGTGTTTTCTGGCTTTTCGTAACGTAGGCCGCGGTGGGCGATTAGTTGCACCATAGGGATTTTTAGCGCAAGAGTAATCCCTTCTCAACTGAATGACTAGTATCTTACATTAAGGCAGCAGATGCTAACGGCTTAACCACCCACCTAGCGATCGGTAATAGCTTTCAGATTGCTCGCATTGGCGCATGCGAGGATCGATAAAACTTGAGCTGTTCGGACGATTGCAGTTCATCTCTGGTGTCCAGATAAAACTAAGATCGCAGCTACTTGTTCGGCTTAGAAACTGTTCCTTCTCGCTGTCGCTGGCGATAGTGCCGTCCAAATCCGCGATGCAGGGGCTTGATAAGCGAGGAAAAAGTCCATGTCGCTCGCAGAGACTTCCCCGGATACACTCACCACGTGTTGGATTGTCGACAAGACGACACCCAGGTAGGTATCTAGCCGTGATGCTAGCAAGTCTGGTTCTTGCCTCTCGATCAAAATCTGATTCTAGTACCGGTGAGACGTAACACGTTAGTGGCGCCGTACTACTAGCGAGACGTCTGGCGAGCCGCTTCGCTGCGGTTGCGAAACGGGACAAGAGCCGTCTATCACCCTGCTTAATTCTTCGATTTGCGGAAGCGACCGTTTGACCATAGAAAACTTCATAGCGGCCGCACCTGCCATTACGGAGGCAGGGGCCGTTAGCGAGGTGAACTCTGATAACTTTAGGTCGCGGGTCCTTCAAGAATGTGTTCGCGCATGAGCAGACGCTTCCAAAGGTACCTTCCAGCCAGCCGGTGCGAATCGTATCGGTGCCATCAAAAGCGGCGAGCGATTTTGCGCACGGCCAGGTGCGTTGACACAGGGCCAGGTACGATAAGCCAGCCTCTGCCCTGGCTGTTGCACAGGTAGCAAGAATCACCACTGTACAAGCCATCCCAAACCATATTCGCATAGATAGTAGCCTCGCTTCTATCTGCGTTGTATCCGTATTTGGAGATGTAGTCTGTAAGTATGCTCAGGCTGTGATTCATCACGTACAGGTATGGGCAGAACTAATGCTAACCGTCGTCTATTCGTCACTTAAGCGGTAGCAGAACGTTTGAGCCACCCTGCATTGTTGAAACAGCCAGTGGGGCTTTGCCATCCCACCGTTGCGCTATCTCGTACTGAATGACTTCGGGAGAAACTTTAAGCGCTGAGCCCTTGATGGTGACGGCTTCCGCCTCTGCCACCAGCACAGTGGACAGCAACCCGCCGCAAAGCACCACAGCGTACACACATTTTGTTACTAACGATTGAAACATACAAACCCTCCGGTTTTGCAGTTTATAGGTCAGTCGTCCCCTGCGCAGCGTGGCATGATGGGTCGGAGCTTATTTTTCCTGCTGGCATGGAGGTAAACTGAATAGCGTGATTATTCAGGTTATTACCTTACAATGTGCGCTTTCTTTAGCATCCGGCTTATCTATGATCTTACAGCGGCGACCGAATCACCCGGGCGAATCTGGAGCCTTTGCGCTACAAAGGCCCCTGGTTGGACTCGCTCATCGGGTCCGTTATCACCACAGCATGCCGCATTAACGCCTTGGTCTCTACAAGCGTCTCAAGTTTATTATATTGCTCCGCAGTGAACCCTACATCGCTATCCTCAAGCATTATCGTTACCGGCTTTGTCGCGGTGCTGCGTAGGATAGCCTGCGCTAGTAAGACTAGCCGCTGTTCGTTCTGCTCAAGGAGAGCAAGGGGCGTTCCAAGCGCGAGGTGGAGGAGTCCGAGCGCCTCGCACAGCGCGATAGTGTCACGTGTTTTGGGAAGAGCCTTGAGTATGGGGAGTAGGTTGCTAATCGTGTCGTTGTAGAGCTGACCAAGAGTTAAGCCACGAAAGTGAATTCCAGATACAGGGGGTATAAAGCGCGACCCGTTACAGTACGGGCAGATCTGTGCATCAACAACAGGATATCTAGGATCGTCATCAAGGATGAAGGCGTACCCGTTGCAGCGCTGGCACACCGAACCACTGCCGCGAGCGCTAATCCCTATTTGGAATGATCTGGCAGGTAATCCCGCGATTCGGGCTTCGTGTGAAGTCGCAAACAGTTTGGCTAGCGGCTCTGAGAGCCCTAAAGCATGTGCAACGAGACCACTGTTTTTTCCAAGTCGAGGGGTAAGCGGAATATAAACGGTAGAGGAAATAGAGGGATCCTTAGGACGTAGTGAGATGGCACCTAAACGGCGTGTGCAGGGTTCCCCTAGAATTATGAAAGGTGCATGAATTGAGCATCGCTTTAGGATGTGCTCGAGAGCCGCGCTGAAATCTGGCCCCAGAATGCGGTCAGGGAGATCCACAATCTTAGTTCGAGGTAATTCGGAAGTTTCGTACGCAAGAAAAAGAATCGATAAAAGTGCACGCTCGCGATTTGAGAGCATTGGGAGCTTGTCTGCGAGTGTTCTCGCTCCAAGGTTAAGCGAAGAGATATCCTCTTTAAGTTGATTAGGGATCCGAGCTGAGAGCGATGTGTCTTTCACGAGAGTCGTGAGAGGTAAATGTACCACGTCTTGCACAGAGATTCCGGCTCGCGAGCGAGCAGTGATTGTATCCCTTAAGCTCTGCTCTTCAGAGTAAAGAGCGGCAGCTATGCCGGACCTCGAGATCTGAGGCAAGATTGTGCGGCACGTGGGGCAAGCTCCTGCTAACCCCAGCAGCGAAACCACTTCACCTTGCACGGTTCGTAAAGCTACACCATCGGTTGAGAGTATCTTTGAGAGTAGGTCTGTTGTTGTCCTTACTTTTTCAGGTGAGCAGACGAACGAGTCTACCGTAACAAAGAGTGACCCATCGCTGGCTGGAGTTGGCACAAAACCACGACTACTTGCCCATAGCTCCAACACTTCAGCTCTCCCAACGAGCTCAAGGGAGATAGGCTGTCCTGCGTGGCGGGCAGCGACTTCTTCGAGCAGAGCTGCAGGGGAGGTAAAGAGTGGGAGCGTTGCTTTACAGGAGGGGCATAGTGTCTCGGCACACGAGAGCGCGAAATCGACGATGAGCGGTGTAAGGTGTAGAGCATCGGAAACAGTCGATAGAGTCCGTGTAAGAAACTCTGGTGAGCAATATGAGATTGGGATGTACGCAGAGCGTAGTGCGGGGCGGATAGGGGGTGGTATATCGCCGCGTTTTATTTGTGCAAGAAAATGTTCACTTCGTGCCGAAGCAAGGGTAAGGCCGCGGCGCCATACTTCTGATTCTGTATTTGGGATCTGCACCACCCCTGTTGGAGGAAGAGTTACAGTAGTAGTCGTTTCCTGCAGGAGATGGCGCGGCGAGAGGAAGCAGAGGGTAAGGAGAGAAGGTTCTTGTGAGCCGGCGCTAGTCATGGATGGTAGAAGTGGGGGGGCGCCCATGAAAGAGCGCTCCCCAGGCAACCTAGGCTGCTTTTAACAGTCGACCCTTAATGTCTTCGATGCGGTCAATAACGGTCTTCTTGTAAGTTTCAAGGAGCTCGTTGCTCTCTGCTTCGAAGCGCATCACGAGTACTGGCTGGGTGTTCGAAGCTCTTACAAGCCCCCACCCATGCTCAAATGAAACTCGCACTCCGTCGATGGTATCGACTTTAAACTCTTTGAAAGCGCCCTGAGCTTCCTGGGCTATCTTGAACTTAATCTCCTCTGGGCAATCAACGCGGATCTCTGGGGTAGAGATCATCGGATTGAGATCGGAGAGAAGAGATGACACAGGGCCTGTGCTCTTGCTCACGATCTCAACCAGACGACTCGATGCATACAGTGCGTCGTCAAAACCGAAGTAGCGATGTTTAAAGAAGATGTGACCGCTCATTTCGCCAGCGAGGTCGCCGTTTGTTTCCTTGAGCTTGCCCTTGATGAGCGAGTGTCCGGTCTTCCACATAATAGCATTTGCGCCGTGGCTGTTGAGGTTGTCAAAGAGTTGTGATGAACACTTCACGTCACCAATGATGGTTGCACCTGGCTTCTCCTTGAGTAATGCACGACCGTAGATGAGCAGGAGCATGTCACCAAATATAACATCACCCTTTTCATCAACCACTCCGATGCGGTCAGCATCACCATCCCAGCCGATACCGAAATCAGCCTTATGCTCTTGAACCGATTTGATAAGATCTTTGATGTTCTTAAGTTCTGTAGGGTCTGGATGGTGATTAGGGAATCGACCATCTGGCTCGCAGAAGAGTTCAATCACCTCAACACCTAGTCCTCTTAAGACCTCAGGTCCAACCATTCCACCAACGCCGTTTCCAGCATCGACAACTACCTTTAGCGGGCGACTACCCATGTGAGGCTTTGAGTTGGCGATAAGCGAATCGATGTAAGGCTTTTGAATCTCTACCGAGCTGATCGTTCCACGCTTTGAGGCAGGAGCTTTGTTGAGAACGGCCTCGCAGCGAACTTTAAGATCCTGAATCTGGGCGCCTGAGAGAGTCTGCTTCCCGAGCAGGATCTTAAACCCATTCATGTGTGATGGGTTGTGGCTTCCTGTAACCTGAATTCCACCGCCGAGATCCTGGGAAAACACTGAGTAGTAAAGCTGAGGCGTCGGACCCATGCCGCTCATGACAACGTCAAGCCCTTCATCGGCGATACCTTCAGCTAACGCCTGCGCGTATGCGGGTGAGCTTAGTCGGCAATCATAGCCGACACCGATCCGGTTTTGCTTATTTTCAACAGCAAGAGTTGCGTACGCACGTCCGAGAACTCGTGCAAACTCAGGCGTGAGCTCTGTGTCGACGGTGCCACGGATATCATACTCTCTAAATATGACTGGATTTATCTGCATAGTTTGCTCCTTTGATTACGTTGGATTGATATCTAAGTTACACGTTAAAGCTTCTTTTCTACGGAGTGGTTTTTGTAAAGCTCTCCTACAAAGTATGAAGAAAGGCGCGATTGCGTCTTCTGTTGCTGCAGAGCCCGTCTGGCTTCTTCGCGCCGAGCTTCACTAGTCGAGCTATCGCTCTCTGAGTCCTCTGAAGCTGATTGGAACCGCTCTTCTACGAAGAAGAATTGCGTGCCCTGGGGTCCCTCGATTGCTGCGCTATAGCTACCTGCTTTGAGGTTCTGAACTGCATCGAGCACGTCACCGCTCAGATCCTTTTCTGCGAGTGTGCCAATAAGCCCCCCATCAGAGCTATGAGGGCCATCGGATAGGCGAGTTGCGACTTCAGCGAAGCTCTCGCCAGACTCCAGGGCGGATTGGATCTCTGCTACTCGACTCTTGGCTTCGTCTTCGCTGCGTTGCTCTCGACTGACCAAGATATGCCGTAGTTTAAGGGACGCGGTATTGCTAGAGAGTTCTGAGTGGGTCTTTAGGTACTCGTCTATCTCGCTCTCGCTGATGCTCGTTCCCCCTCGAGCAATGGTTGAGGCAAGCTTTGTTTTAAGGATGTCGACCTTGACCTGCTGTTTGTATCCATCCACAGATTGACCTTGGCTCTTGAGCGCATCCTCGAAGGCGGCTTGGCTCAATCCGTTTCGACGAGCTACTTCCTGGATGTAGTCTGTGACTTCAGCGTCAGAGGTAGATAGCCGCTTCTGAGAGGCTTCCGTTTCAACAAGCTTCTCCATGATTAAGGCATCTAGAGCCATGATAACGGTTTGGTCCTTTGCCGCCTCAGGAATGGAGAGCTTTCGCGGAGGGACGAGTCGTCCTCCGAGCTCACTCAACGTGATTGGTTTATCATCGACTGAAGCTATAACTGAATCGATAAGGACTTCGCGAGGGGTCGTCCCTGAGCTGGTTGGAGGCTCGCTTGATGCGAGGGGTATATTCCCAATCACAAGCGGCAAGAGGAGGGTAAAAAACAGAGGTCGACGGCGAAATACCATAGCAGGTGCGATGTTAGTCGGTCGGCGGCGGGCGTGCAAGACGAATGAGGGTTTAATGCAAGATGCGATTCAAAACTTCCGCGGTTTTCCGGTAAACCTCCGCAAACGTTATCTCCTGGGGGTTCTCAAAGAGTAGCGACAGGGTGTTTCCTCGACCAAATCGGTAGCGATGGGGCATCTGCTCTACGAGTTGAAGCGCTTTGAGGCCATCAACGCGGGTATTTGCCGTAGGTTTATGCCCGTCCCGCAGGAGCGCAATTGGGCTGAAAGTGAGGGAGGCCTTCTGTGGAGTTACTTCCGCCTTAACCACCCCGTGTCTGCGCAGTAATCCTCGGTAGCGCATTAGTAGGAAGAGGTTCTCTACCTCATCACTACCGGGGCCGAAGCGATCCTCAATCTCGCGCTGTATGTCAAACCCCTCTTCATCGCTACGAATATTTGAGAGCCGTTGATACAGAACGAGCCGCTCTCCGATGTCGGGTACGTAGCTCTCTGGAATAAATGCCTCGACCCCAACAACGCGTACGTCCGGATCGATTATATCTTCCAGCGTTGGTTCATCCCCCTTAAGGTCTGCAACTGCCTCTTGAAGGATGCGACAATACATATCGAATCCAACCGAAAGTACATTACCAGATTGCTCTTTGCCGAGTAGGTTACCGGCTCCCCGAATTTCCAGATCGCGAATGGCGAGATTAAAACCAACACCGAGTGCATCAAGTGACTGTAGTACCTTGAGCCGCTCATGAGCCTCACCACTTAAGGTTCGCATGTGAGGTACTAGCAGGTAGGCAAATGCTTGTCGTTTTGACCGACCCACGCGGCCGCGGAGTTGGTAAAGCTGTGCCAGTCCAAACTGATCAGCTCGGTCGATGATTATCGTATTTGCGTTTGGTACATCCAACCCTGACTCAACGATCGTTGTAACAACCAACACGTCGATCTCGCGGTCCGCAAAACGACGCATAATCCGCTCAAGCGCAGTTTCGGTCATCTGTCCGTGGGCGAATTCAAAGCGTGCCTCCGGCACCATCTCAGCGAGGCGTTGAGTTACTAGAGCAATGTTCTGCACTCGATTATGGATGTAGAAGACTTGTCCACCCCTGCGTAGCTCACGCTGGATGGCATCTCTGACTAGAGCATCATCTCGTTCCGCAACGTAGGTGTGTACAACCTTGCGGTCAACTGGCGCGGTATGAATTAGGCTGATGTCTCGAATGTCGAGCAGCGACATGTGTAGAGTTCGGGGGATTGGGGTCGCTGTAAGGGTGAGGACATCAACATTCGTGCGGTATGAGCGGAGTCTCTCTTTTTGTTTAACTCCGAAGCGGTGCTCTTCATCGATAATTAAAAGTCCGAGGTCGCTAAACTGCACATCGTGTTGAAGCAATCTATGAGTGCCGATAACGACATCGATTTCGCCGGAAGCTACACCATCGAGGGTCTTTTGATTCTCAACTGCTGGATAGAACCTGCTCACAGCACCGACTTTCACCGGATATCCAGCAAAACGCTCGATAAAATTCTTCTTGTGCTGCTCAACGAGAATAGTTGTTGGTACAAGCACTGCTACCTGTCTAGCGTGTTGTGTGGCTTTGAAAGCTGCGCGAATGGCGACTTCAGTCTTTCCAAACCCAACGTCACCACACACCAGTCGGTCCATCGGTTTGTCGGCAGCAAGGTCTTTTAGTGTCTCCTCGATGGCAGTTCGCTGATCGGGTGTTTCATCATAAGGAAATGTGTCGGCGAACCGCTCGTCTTCGGCTCCTTGCGGTTCATAGCGCCACCCCTTGGCAACACCCCGTGATGCATAGAGTCGAATGAGGTCGCCAGCAAGTGTGACGATAGAATCCCGAATCTTCTGCTTGGTTCGAGCCCAGCGAGTGGAGCTTAGTTTATCGACATGGGGCTTTTGACCCTCTGTAGCAACGAATTTTTGAATCTTTCCGATCTGGTGAGCAGGAAGGTAGAGGGTGCTATCGGAATACTCGATATGCAGAAAATCACCGAGGGTGCCTTCAACAGTGATATGTTTGAGTCCGTGGTAAAGACCGACGCCGTAGTCGATATGGACTACGAAGTCCCCTTCCTTGAGGAGCGATAGCGAGCTGAGGAGTTTTTTAGCGCTAATTCGTGGAGCTGAGCCCGAGCGGTATGATCGTTCGCCGAAGACGTCGTTCTCCGAGACAAAGATTAGCTTTTCAGATGAAAGCCTAAACCCTGTGTGTAGATGTCCTAGGATGATTGCAACGCCGGGACGACGAGGGAGGTTAATCCACTCTGATGCTGACGTGTTTAGGATTGGCGCGTCAGTTCCGATGCTTAGAAGGATCGACTGTAGGCGTTGCGCGCGGGCGGATGAGCCAACACTAAAAGCGACTCCGTAGGCGCGCTGCCGCCATTGGTCAAGGAACTCCTTTAGGGGCGCAAATGCTGCACCACTTCCGATGCTTGTCCGCATCTTGGTGGTCAAATCCAAGATGCTTTCGCTGCGAACATTCTCTGTTACAGCTTCAGGGTCGACGTCTGCAACTGTTGCTAGCTCATAGTCGATTGCGCTTTGGAGCTGCGAAGAGAGTGAGTCAAAGTCTACGTAGACGTCTGTGGCACGAGGAATGAGGTGTTGCTCTTCGCGTAGGCGCTCGCCACGCTCGTGCGCACGGACGATAAAATCTTCCATGGCGCGCAGAGTTTGGAATTTGTCGAGAATGAATACGGTAGTATTCTCTGGAATAAGGTCCATGAAGGTCGGCAGTGTTGGGGCGGCGATGTATTGAAGTAGCTCAAGTCCGGGATAATCTGCACGCTGATCGATGGCGTGCAGAACCTTTTCAACTTCACGGGACGGGGTTTGTGTTTCGGTTGCCCTATCCTTAAAGGCTTGGATTACCTGTTCGCGCGCCTGCTCGTACCATAGGGGCAGGGAGAATTCTCGTACAGGAAGGACCTCTACAGATGAGATGTCATCCAGAGAGCGCTGTGACTCTGGTTCGAATGTTTGCAGCCTCACTATACGGTCGTGATCGTATTGAACTCGGATTGGGTGAGGGGTCGTGCTGGGAAAGAAGTCGATAACGGATCCCTTGGCGCTTACCTCACCGATGCGCACAACGCTCTTTGAGTTCCGAAAGCCCCCGTCGATGAGGGTGTGCATAAACCGCTCTCGATGGAGAATGCCGCCGTGCTTGAGAGTAACTAGCATGTCTTCAAAAGAGTCAGGGGCGATCACTTTTTGAACTAAGGCATCAGCGGAGGTAACGACCAGGAACGCTCTCTTGGTTCGCATCGCATGTAATGCTTGGATACGTTGAGCTGAGATCTCCACTCCCGGAGACACCGGCTCAAGGGGAAGGGTTTCCCATGGGCTGAAGATAGTGGGAGGGGTGCCGCCTCGGAAGAAGTGCAGATCTTCAGTGAGCTCATCAACGAGTCGCTTATCCGGACACACAACTATTGCCCGAGGGGTGTTTTGTATGACATCAGCTATGAACCATGCCGGGGCAGATCCGTGAAGTCCGAGGATCTTCTTGCGAGGGGCAGAGTTGTTGACAAGACTGACTGGGGGCATACGGCCTGAAGCATAGTATAGAAGGTGCCGCTTCGGCAAAAAGCTAATCCTAGTGGGAGGGTTAGTACCTCGCGCTTCAGGGGTGATAGTTTGACACCGTCTCAGTCCGGGTCCTGCAGAGCAGTAGTGCCACATAAAAGAAGGGGCTCTTCGTGGAATCGAGTGGGTAACACTACTGTCCAATATGAATATCCTATAAGTTCAGCCGATTATTGGACTCACACTCATATGGGCATTAAAATAAATCGTCAAAAGCCTGTAAAATGGGCATTTTATCCACGATCGAGACGCTCACAATCTGTAGAACTGTGTAGAGGCTGAGATTAATCAAGCCGAGCTTCCTCCTGGTCGATTCTAAAGAGACGTCCATAATCCAGATACCCGCGGTCCCTGACGTAGAACGCCCCAGGCTCTAACTGCAGGGCACGGGAGCAGCTAAGCTCGCCCGGCCCCGGCAGAGGATCGTTGTCGGTATCTCGGTAGCCGCTTACTTCGCTCGCCCGATACTGCGGGGATACTTTAAAATCCCTCTCCGTATCAGCGATCGAAATAAGCGGTAGTGGCATCTGTGCTATACGAGCAGGATTTTCACGGTAAAAATATTTTCAAAAACTCTTGACGCGAAAAAACGCACTCCGAAATTGATGAGCAGTGGTTGCTCTTAGATTGCTTAGTTGAACGAAGTAAAATCGATATAGCCAAGCGTTAGTCGCTCAAGACACCTCGCGAATCAAAAAGTGCGCGAAACGGTCATCTGTGAGCCTTATACGAGGTGGAAAAAACGTAGGTTATACTCTCGCAGCGCTGTCAAAGATTGCTTAGTGGAGTGAAGGCTATGAACGCAGCTATCGAAGTATTTATCAATGCCAATTCAAAGGAGCGCCGAGCGATTGCAGGGGTCGTAAAGAGCCTTATACCAATTATAGATGAGAAGCTTTATGTGCAGGAGGGCTACTCCTCGCTATTTGCTTTTCTAACAGAGCGGTGTCGTTACTCTGAAGCCTCAGCATATCGCCGGATTGCAGCAGCCCGTGTCGTAAAACTCAAGCCAG